>MFPL01000001.1 GCA_001784155.1 Candidatus Levybacteria bacterium RIFCSPLOWO2_12_FULL_41_12
TGAGATGACTTGAGGTTAGGGGCAATATGCCAAACGAACCCGGAGATAGCTGGTTCTCCCCGAAATATATTTAGGTATAGCGGAATGTTATAGGTACTGTGGGGTAGAGCACTGAATGAATTCCTGCGTCGCAAGATGTAGGCTTCAATCAAACTCCGAATACACAGTAATTTTTTCATTCTAGTCAGACATGTCGGGCTAAGCTGATGTGTCAAAAGGGAAAAAGCCCAGACTTCCATCTAAGGTCTCTAAATAAAAGCTAAGTTTTGAAGGAAGTCAAAATTCATAGACAACCAGGATGTTGGCTTAGAAGCAGCCATCATTTAAAGAAAGCGTAATAGCTCACTGGAGGATGATTTTTGGCGCCGAAAATTTATCGAGGATTAAGCTTTTTACCGAAGTTGAAGATACTTGTGCGTTGCACAAGAATTTTTAAGTAACAATTTTCAATTTTCATTGAATTTTCATTTGTCCAATTTTTAAAATTAAAAACATTTGAGATTTGATTAGAAATTAGAAATTAGAAATTAGAAATTCTCGCGTAGCGCGCGAGCATGGTAGGGGAGCGTCCTGTTCTGCAGTGAAGGTGTGGCTGTGAGGCCTACTGGAGCGGATAGGAGTGAGAATGCCGGTATGAGTAGCGAGAGCACAGTGAGAAACTGTGCCGCCGAAAGCCCAAGGTTTCCTCCGCAATGTAAGTCAGCGGAGGGTTAGTCGGCCCTAAGGGGGTGCCTCGTTAAAGGGGTATAGCCCGATGGATAAGTCGTTTAAAATTCGACTACAAGATATATGAATTCCAAGGGGAGGACGAAAGTGGAAGAGTTGATCCCGCCAATGGCGGGACTAAGTAGCGAGATAGGACTTCGAGGAAAATCCTTTAGTCTGTTTAATTAAGCTACAACGGAGAGGACCCCGATTTATCGGGAAACAATTCAATAGCTTTCAGTTTCCGAGAAAAGTCTCATTGGCCAGGTGCCATACGGTACCTAGAAAATGTATATTTTACCGTACCGAATACCGACACAGGTGGGCAAGTGTAAGTGCACTTAGGCGATCGGGAGAAAAATGATTAAGGAACTCGGCAAAAAAGCTGGGCGTAACCTTTGGGAGATGCCCTGCCTCGATTAATCTCGAGGCTACAACAAAAGACTACTTAGCGACTGTTTATCTAAAACACAGGTCCCTGCAAAAGCGAAAGCTGACGTATAGGGGCTGACACCTGCCCAGTGCTGGTAAGTCAAAAGTAGAGAGTGATGTTCCAAAAGAATTAAGCTTTTTACTTAAGCTCCAGTAAACGGCAGCAGTAACTATAACTGTTCTATGGTAGCGAAGTTCCTTGTCGGGCGAGTTCCGACCCGCACGAATGGTAGAACGACTGAGTAACTGTCTTAATCATTTACCCGGCGAAATTGAGTTGGCTGTGAAGACGCGGCCTAGTTGTCCTTGGACAAGAAGACCCCGGGAGCTTTACTGTATCTTGGCATTTGAAAGTTTATTTTGACTGTTTAGAATAGGAGGGAGGGAGGTGCCGTCTGGTACCTCCCAATAGTGAAATACCTCTCTTCGGAATATGCAATCATTACCTTATCGCCGCACAAAAATCCGGCTAAGGGACAGTGTCTGGTGGGCAGTTTAACTGGGGAGGTTGACTCCTAAATCGTAACGGAGTTGTACAAAGGTTGGCTAATTACGGATGGAAATCGTAATGATAGTGCAAAGGCATAAGCCAGCTTAACTGCGAGACCTACAAGTCGAGCAGAGACGAAAGTCGGTCTTAGTGATCCTCCGTAGCCTAGTGGTAGGCTCGGAGCTTAACGGATAAAAGCTACCCCGGGGATAACAGGCTGATCGCATCCAAGCGTCCACAGCGACGATGCGGTTTGGCACCTTAAATAACATTGGGGCGCCTATAGAAGTAATTCTATAAGTCTGGTTATTCTACAACGCGTTTAGAGAACGCGTAGAAATAATAAAATCAACTAGTTAATATCGGTGGACTCCTTCGACTCGAACAGTCGCTCAGGACAATACCGAGGGAAGGAGGTACCGTATGGCACCTCCCCCGTATCGACTTGTGTTTGGTTTCAAACGAACACGGATGGAAGTCTCTGTCCGAAGTAACATCGGACAAATCTATAGCTTCCATAATTAGACTAGCTCCTTTAAGTAAAGGAAACTCGAAGCACGAATATCGAAGCTCGAAACTTTTTCGAATTTCGGATTTAGAATTTCGGATTTCCGGTGTGAAGGATGAAGGTATAGTCAATGCACTTAGTAATAAGTCGCGATGTCGGCTCATCGCATCCTGGGGGTGGAGAAGCTCCCAATGGTCTGGCTGTTCGCCAGTTAAAGCGGTACGCGAGCTGGGTTCAGAGCGTCGTAAGACAGCTCGGTCTCTATCCAGGACAACCGTTGATATTTGAGGAGAGCCGTCCCTAGTACGAGAGGACTGGGATGGAGGAATCCCTGGTGTGCCAGTTGTTTCTAAAGAAGCATCGCTGGGTAGCTAGATTCCTTACTGATAACCGCTGAAAGCATCTAAGTGGGAAGCAGACTCCAAGATTAGATATCGATTTGCGCGCAGCGCAAGAGTTTTCAATTTAAAATTTTCAATTTACATTGAATTTTCATTGTTTCAATTTTTCAGAATTTGACCATTTGGATTTGATTAGAAATTAGAAATTAAGAATTAGAAATTCTCGCGCTGTGCGCGAGTGAGATCCCTTCAAGACCAGGAGGTTGATAGGCGGGCGGTGTAAGCATAGTAATATGTTGAGCCTACCCGTACTAATGATCGATAAGGTAGTTTTTATATTTGACGCTATTCTTCTCTTTGTATTTTAAGGAGCAAGGCACCGTACGGTACCTTGCGACGAAAGCAATTTGACATATTAATATATAATAGTACATAGTTTGTGCGTTCGATTTCACTCAGCACTAATACTGAGCGTAGTCGAATGTATTTGTGCTAAGGTTCTTCGGTCTTTAGAGCGGTCTGGAACTACCTTTTTCCATTCCGAACAAAGTCGTAAAACGGACCAGCGTTGACGATACTAGGACTCGTTCCTGGGACAATAGATCAAGGCCGAGGATCGTTAGCACAAACAGTATTTATGAAAACCAAAATTATTAACACCAGATACTTTTACAACTTCTCTTAACGGGAGGTTGTAATTTCTGTTGTGGACAACCTCCCGTAAGGGAGGTTTTTTTGTGGTCTTGAAAGGAGGTGAATTCTATGTCGCCAGAATTAACAAGAGTTAAAAGAGATAGACCAAGAAGATTGGGGGATATCGAACCCAGTGTCGTCTCGAGTGAAACGATAAGCATTCCTGATGTAACTGGTACCCATATTTCTCCTTGGGGTCCGATCGCAATCGATCTAAGTCGAATAGATCCCCATGCGGGAGTTCAATCTGTGGCATTATCGATACCAAGCATGTGGTTACGGGATAGGCAAGTGTTGCTCTCTCCAAAAGGAAGAGGAGGCACCAAGCTTTCGGAAGCAAGTCATTTAATAGTTCAACTTCACGAACCTATTAGAGAAACTAAGGAATGGAAGCGAGAAGTAATTGTTGTTGAAAAAACCAGTGCTCACTTTGTCCGAGACCGCTGGGGTATGCTTACAGATCGCTTGGTCAGATACCCGGAGAAGAAAATAGCTAGATGGAAACGTAGAACATAGCTACAGAAAGCCGCCGAAAGGCGGTTTTTTGTTGAATTGACAATCCCAACCGCTAGTGATACTATTTCGGGCCTATGACAGATGGACCGTTTAAGCCAACTCCGCAATCAGCTGCAAAAGATCGAGAAAAATCACCTTTTTCAAGATACGAAAATTATGTTCTTTCAGCAGGAAAAATGGTGGCAGAAGGCAGGTATCAGGATGCGATCAGGAGCCTTCAAGATCCCGAGATTCCACGACGGTTTGGAATAGGAATTAGGGAAGGGAGAGGCTTGCGTTTATTAAGTAAGCCCCCTTCACATGAGAAACTGCGAGGAATAAGAACTAGGATAGCGTTAAGCTCCTGGTTTCATATAGAACAGCGGGAAATAGAGTTAGGAGAGCTCTCAGCTTCTCCAGGAGTTGAAGTACCGGAAGAACTATGGCATGATGTCGCACTTATTTATCTCCATGAGTGGCTACATGGACTACAGCTTCTAACGGGAGGAAGTCTGACGGATCAGGCTGATGATGAAATTGACATTGGGATTTATCTTATAAATCACGGAATTCCTCTAACTGTAAACTATATAGAGATGGACGGACTAGAAAAATTTCTAGACGTCAAGCCTGAATGAAGCCGCCGAATGGGTGGTTTTTTGTTGGAAAGTGCTATAATTCCTCCATGTTTCCTCTCGTGCACATCTATGCCGCGACCACGATCTCAAAAAAGAAAACACATTTGCTAGTAATTGGCTCGGTTCTTCCAGATCTTGTTTGGGTAAATCGGGACAAATTTCCACCCCAAAATCTGCATGACAGTCTCGATGATTTTTATTCTTACATTGAGAAAAATCATAAAGATATGCTTGATTTGGCTTTAGGCATGAAGTTACATAGTAACGAGGTTGGAGCAGATAAATATAGCCATTTTTATAAAGGGGGATACTCATATGTTAAAGGTAAAGAACTTGCTCCCGATCTATCTAAATTAGTAGATTCAAACAGTGATAAAAAAATGTTTGATTTATCTCATAATTTTATGGAGGCAGCTCTTGATTTGAATTTACTAAATGACCATCCTGAAATAATTGATCTTTATAAAGATTCACTTCATGGCGTGGATTTAAGAATGATTTCGAAAGTATTAAGTGAATATTCAAATATAGATTACGAACTCTTTTTTAAAACTATTCAAACGTTATTTGACGTAGTGAATCCTGAAAACTTAGCCTCTGAGGAGTCTATTTCGAATTTTGTTCTGCCTAAAATGATTAAACTTGGATTTAATCAAGATGTAGACGATCAGAAAGTACTTAGAATTCTTCAAAAAGCTGTTAGAATATCCAGTAAAGATTATAAAGAATTATTTAGCGAGATGCTTGCGATAATGAAAAAGGACTTCTCCGAGTATAACTAATCATCATAGGCGGTTTTTTGTTGACAAACATAGCAGCTGATCCTATAATCTCGGCGTGATAGAAGTATTACCGCCAGAACCAGTTGAGCCGGAAACAGAAGGAAAAGAGCCTCCTTCCGACAAGGTAAAAGTCACCCTGATTATGCATAGAAAAGTGTATGACGAAGCACAGCGCGTAGCTGATTTAAAAAACACAACAAAAACTTATGTAATAAATAGGGCTTTAGGAACAGAAGGGGCAATAACAGACATATTAGAAGTCGGTGACAGGATACTTATCGCAGATTCTAAAGGAAGACCAAAGGGAGAATTAATCTTTCCCTCTTATGAAGATGCCCCAGAGCCTGCTCCACCGGCTCCAGGCCCAAACGTAATTCCCTTTAGGCCAAGAAGATAATCCGTGTTTTTTTGTTGACAAAGCCAAAGTTTCAGATGTATTATATTGCCCCTATGAATGAACGAGCAAGGCCACCGCTAAAAATAAAAGATGCTGGAATTCCATCGCAAGAAATACCAAATCCTCAAGCCGATATTGATCATAAAGTATCAAAAAGAGATCTTATAAAGGAAGATCGCGACGACATAATTAGATCTGAAGGGGAAGGTTTTGGCGCATCGCATCCGCAGCAAAGTCCTGAAGGTCCCAGACTTTGACTTCTTGTTTGATCCTCCAATCGGTGGTATACTTTAAAAATCTATATATGAAAGGAATTTTAATGAGTGGTAAACAACAATTCATCCTCAAAATCATCGACTAAAGCCCGTTCGGTTGGCTCAGGACAAGCAGTCTCAATGGCCGATCTTATGGCCAAAACCCAGACCAAATTCCGCTCTTTTAAAAAAGGCGAAGTATTAGAAGGCGTCATAACCAAACTTACTTCTTCAGAAATTCTTGTAGATATTGGTGCGAAAACTGAAGCCGTAGTTCTTGAAAAAGATAAAGCACTCCTGCGAAATCTTTTGTCCAAGCTTAAAGTGGGGGACACTATTTCTGTAAGTATTCTAAATCCCGAGTCAGACCTGGGGTATCCTGTGGTGTCTTTGAGACGTTTTATGGAGGACAAAGTATGGGTTAAGATCGATAAGTATTTAGCAGATAGGACGCAGCTTGACGTTTTAATTACCGGAATCACAAAGGGTGGATTTTTGGCTAGAACGGAAGACGGAATATCGGGTTTTCTTCCTAATTCTCAGACGGTATTTCTTGAAGAGCCTGCAAGTCTTTCCGGTCAGACAATAAAAGCTGTAATTATTGAGGCTCAAAGAGCCGCGCATAAAGTTATATTTTCCCAGAAAGAGGCGGTAGGGTCTAAAGATTTTGAAAAGGTGGCGTCAGGCTTTAAGACGGGAGACTCTCTTCCTGTAACAGTTACCAATATTGCACCATTTGGACTTTTTGTTTCAGTGACAGGAAAAGATGGAACACAAATAGAAGGGTTAATTCATGTATCGGAGGCGTCCTGGGAAAAAATAGATGATTTGTCAAAAAACTTTAAAGTAAAGGATAAGCTTACGGCAAAAGTAATTGAAATCGACCCGAAAGAAAAAAGGCTTTCATTATCCTTAAAAAGGTTAACTGAAGATACGTTTGGTGATAAGATTAAAGACTACCCTCTTGATAAAAAGCTATCACTTCGGGTAAAGAAAGTATCCGATTTTGGAATAACTTTGGATCTTGAAGAAGGACTTGAGGGAATTATAAAAAAAGAGAAGATCCCGCCCGGCTTTTCAATAAGCGCAGAATCAGAGATCAATGTGACCGTTTCTGGAGTAGACAAGAAAAGACGAAGAATAGAATTCGTTCCGGTACTTAAAGCGAAGCCCATCGGTTATCGCTAGTTATTAGTTATTAGTGACTAGTTACTAGTATCTACTATCTAAAATATGAAATCACAAGTTTCGTTTGTCTGTCAGGAATGCGGTTATGACAGCCCCGAATGGATGGGAAAATGTCCTGAGTGCGGGGAATGGAATACGCTTCGCGAAATAAAGCATGCGTCCATAGCTCCTACGAAGGGATTTTCTCCTGCTCAGAGAGAAGATCTGACGCCCAAGAAATTATCAGAAGTTAAATTTGAGGTGAAAAATAGAATGACAACGGGCTTTTCAGAGCTTGATGGCGTATTGGGAGGCGGAATTGTTAAGGGGTCTGTAATACTTCTTGCAGGAGATCCCGGAATCGGGAAATCTACGCTTCTTCTTCAGTTAGCGATGAAAGCTACTGGCAAAATTCTTTATATTTCAGGCGAAGAATCAGAAGAGCAGGTAAAGATTCGAGCGAAAAGATTAAGCAGTACTGATCCAAAAAATCTTTATTTAATCTCGCTCACCGATACCGATGCAGCGCTTGAAGTAATAGAAAAAGTCAATCCTACCCTTGTGATTATAGACTCAATTCAGACAATGCAGTCTGAAAATTTGACCGGACTTTCAGGAAGCGTTGGTCAGGTAAGATTTGCCACCGCAGAATTTATAAAGGCAGCAAAAACTTTGGGAATTCCCATAATAATCGTGGGGCACGTTACGAAAGAGGGAATGGTGGCAGGTCCCATGGTTTTGTCCCACATGGTGGATACGCTTCTTTTCCTGGAAGGAGAAAAATTCACGAGGACCAGAATTCTTCGCTCTCTTAAAAATAGATTCGGACCAATAGATGAGGTGGGGGTTTTTCTTATGGATGAACGCGGAATGGTAGAAGTAAAGCATCCTGAGCAAACATTTCTTGATAGTAAGAAGGCGGACACGCCCGGTAGTGTCCTCGTAGTCACTTTGGAGGGAACAAGAGCATTCTTAGTCGAGATCCAAGCATTAACCGTGTTCTCAAAGCTTCCTATGCCGCGCAGGGTGGCGTCTGGTATAGACTCGAGACGACTGGAACTCCTTCTTGCAGTTTTGCAAAAACACGGACGAGTGCCTGTTGATACAATGGATGTATACGTGAATGTAGCCGGAGGTCTAAAACTTTCTGACCCCGCTGCGGATCTGGGAATTTGCCTTGCGGTTTTCTCAAGCTTTAAAAATATTTCCCTAGGAAGGTCGGTAGCAGTAGCAGAAGTAGGGCTTTTGGGAGAACTAAGGCGGGTTTCTGATTTTGAAAAAAGAGCGAAGGAGGCAAAAAAACTTGGATTTAAAAACATAATTGGAGCGGATAAATATAAAACTTTGAACGAGGCAATACAAAAGATAAGCAAATAATTTTCAGTTAGCAATTTTCAATTTACATTGAATTTTCATTGTTACATTGATTCATTGATTGAAAAATGAGAATTAGAAATTGTAAATTTTGATAATATGGCAAAACAATCAAAAAATAAAGGAATAGGGCAGGAAGAGGTTCATGAGGAGCATAGAAATCCATTTTCTCCGAAAGTAGTGGCTCAAATCGCAGATGAACTGGCTAAGAGTCTCATACATAGCCTTCCCATGATGCCTCATGCGCCGAGAAGGAATGGAAAGAAGAAAAAGAAAATAGAAAATGGTTATTTCCTGGACACGTCGGCCATTATTGACGGACGCGTGTTTGACGTTGCTGCTCTTGGCTTAATCTCAGGAGTGATAGTTATAACAGAGAGCATACTTTTGGAGCTTAAGCATATCGCAGACTCGCAAGATGTGGTTAAAAGAGAACGGGGGAGAAAAGGGCTCTCGCTTCTCGAGAAGCTAAAGAAAACAAGGGGCATTAAAGTAAATGTAATTTCTGAAAATGGTAAAAATGGTCAGGAAGAGGTAGATGAGAAGCTTATTACTGTAGCTAAAAGCTATAAAGGGAGAATTATAACCTGTGATTATAATTTGGAAAAGAAAGCCAGCATTTCGGGAGTCGTGGCAATAAATATAAATACTTTGGCAAATTTTCTTAAAGTTAAAGCAGTTCCGGGAGAGGCGCTCTACATAAAGCTTTTGCATTTAGGAAAAGATCCAAGTCAGGGAGTAGGGTATTTGGATGACGGGACTATGGTCGTAGTTGAAAGGGCAAGTTCTGATGTGGGAAGACACGTAGACGTTATTGTTTCGAGGGTGATTCAAACTACCGCCGGCCGCATACTTTTCGCTAAAAAAATCTAGTCTTAGCCTCCGGTTGCCACAAAAAATCCGCCTCATCTTACCGTTCGCCTTTCCAGAACTATTCGTTCATGGCTCACGGAGCGATTTATGGCGGACACGAGGGAAATCTTGTGAACTGATAAAGAGATACGAGTATTTACCCCGCATATTTCTATTTAGAAAAGTTCAAAAGAGAGTAGGAGTTCCTGCCCAAAACCCCTACCCTCATCAAAACCTCTAAATGAAATGTGCGGGGCCTGCCTCCCAAATAATCTTTGCCGGTCGGCTTTTCAGAACTGTTCGTTCACGCCTCACGGAGCGATTTAACGGGACAGGCAATACCCGTATCTCCATATCAATCTATAAAAAATCCCTTTTCCGCCTCCGCTTAAAGCTTCGACGAGATTAATAAAATTATCAGACTATATCAACTAAATCGATTAATTTTAGCCTCGAATATTTTTCTTGACAATTAAAATCCTTTGTGTTTATTATCTAATCAATGGCTTTTAGTTTTATTCCTGCCTGAAAAACTAATTGCCTTAATTTAAGAGCATTGCTTTTCGTACCTGAATTTATACAAATCTATGTAACGAAAGCGATGCTCTTTCTATTCTACAATAGAAATACCGGTAATTCCGTTCCCCTCTCAATGAGCTTCTTAAATTGTTCGCGGCCTTGCTTAATCAATACCTCCTGTTTGTAGTCAGAAGCATTCTTTAAATTCTTCTTTTTGAGTCTTAAAAGAGAGAAAACCATATCAATTCGAATTCTACCATAGGTTGTCAAGTGTGTCAATCCTATAGCAATATAAAGCATAAAAAACCCTAGGCCTGGAGTAAAATAGACGTGATTTGGGTTGTAGAGACAAGCTATTCGTTTATTGATAAAAAAATGTGGATAACTTCGGGGATAACTTAAATTTCTTTCAGGAGCGGGGTAAAGATAGATCTTAAAGGAGGCTTTTTATCGGAGTTTGATCTGGTTTTTACCCAAAGCTTCAGGAAGTCAAACCTCTTTCCTATTTTAGCCATATCTAAATGATAGTTATCATGATGCAATCTAAAGTAGATAAGAGGACGCGTTAGATTTACCACGCTTGCGTAATTAGTGATTTTCATGAGCAGGTTTGTATATAGGAAAGGGTATGGTTCATTCTCAAATCTCAGAAGGTCGCGAGGAAGCAAGGCCTTATTTACCATGACAGTTTCTGGCTGGACTGTCCCCGAGGATAGAAGGTTTTTCTCGATTTCTTCCTGTTCATGGGGAAAGTAGCTTTTATCGATTACCTTCCCGTTCTTATCGATAAACTTACACTGTGCTCCTACTGCCGCTACTTTTGAATTCTCAAGCAGGTGTGATACTTGGGATTTAAGCCTGTGGTAATAGTTAATGGAATTAGGGTCCATGAAAGCTATATATTGTCCCTTCGCGCGTTTTAAAGCTCTATTAAGGGTAATTGACAGCCCGTATCTGTTCCTGTTTTTATAGACTCGAAACCTTTTATCTCTTTTTCTGGTTTTTTGAAGGATAGCGTAGGAGCGATCTTTTGATAAATCATCCACTGCAATTACCTCAAAGTTTTTATAGCTTTGTTTTTTAATTGTTTTGATGCATTCTTCCAAATATTTCTCTGCGTCACAAACGGGAAGAATAATAGAAACTAAGGGTTTTTTATTCATAATTGGGAATTTATATCCTAGGTGATGGACAGAGGCTTAATCTTTAAACATATTATCAAATTCGCCCTTTAAAGTCAAATCTTGCGCCTTGATTTATATGATTTTATTGTGAGAAATATTAGCGTTGTGAAGCTAAGAAGTAGTCCCAAATATTCAAGGTATTGAGGCCAGTAAACAATTACGATTTCTCCCTTGTCATCTCCGCCCAAAACCCATCCGTTAGCCCAATTATTTACCAAAACATGATTTGAAATTTCTTTTCCAAAAAAAGGAAAGATTGGAGCCAGTAAGGAGTTTGCCTCGTAGGCTTTCCATCCCTTGTCATAAGATTGGGAAAGAACCAGAACTCCGCTGCTTGAATTTTGTGATAGTCTGACCGAATAAAGGCTTGGGTTTATACGAGATACATTTTCTACATAATAACGCTGTGATTGGCCTGGAGGATTTCCGCTATACAGCTCAATTCCATAAGCCAGATTATAAGGAAAGGGAATAAGATGTATTGATTTAAGATCGTTTACGCTTGGCGTGCCCTTTATAGAAAAGTTATTTATATTGATATCAAACTCTTCTCCTTCTCCTCTGGGCGGTATAAGAAAATATTCCTCTTTGAAAGGTTGGGATGTAGTTAAATGGGCAAATATGTCACAGCGGCCTGTCGTAATGTTATTTACACACATTCTCATTGGTAGCCCTTTAACATTTCTTGACACTACTGAGATAAGATAGGATTGATTTGGACTAAGGCTATCATAAGAGAAGTGATCGCAGTAAGAACCTTCTTTCGATGAATATCTTATGAACTGACCGGAGGTATCTTTTTCTATATTTTTTTGATTTTGAGGTGCTCCTCTTGGACTGGCAGGCGGACAGTCTCCTCCTGTTACCGGAAATTTAGTAATATCTTGACTTAATTTTTCATCACCTGAAAAAGGAATAACTAAGGTATTTGCTTTATCTATTGTGTAGCTTTCCGACAAAGAAGCGTCAATAAGCTCTTTGGGTATTTTTATTGAATACAAGGGATTTGCTATTTTAAGAGATATCTCGTTATATTCTGCTTCAATTTGCTTTCCGGGTAAAAAGGTTGCGTCAAGAATAATTTTTAGCTCAAGATTATCTATTTCCGATATTTTTATCTCATGTAATGCAGACACGGTTTGGGAATTTTGTTCTTTTTCAATTTTCTTTGGAAAGTAGGATAGACATTTTAGACTATTCTTTGGAGTTATACATAAATAAGGAGGCTGAATGCCTTTATAATTATAGTCAATATTAAGAAGTAAATTCGCAAGTTCCTCACTAGGGTTAACCTCTAAATTAGGAAGAATTTGCCGAAGTTGAATAGCAAAGCATAGTTTAACTTCTTCTCCAAAAAGCGATAAGCTGTTTTTGTCGGTAAAATTTATCCCGTAAAGCGGTTTTTTTGTGTCCTGACAAGGATTTAGAAAATAGGTTATGTTAGAGAAGTCGGGATTTATATTAGCTTCGTTTTTGTCTTCATAAACAGTAATAAAATTGTCTTTATTAAGCTCCATTGAGATTTTACCGAGCGAAAGAGGAGTATCTTGTGGAAGATTTTCTGTCAGAAATTTATTTTTATTTATACTTAATATCAAATCCTCCTTGCTTTCAATTTCAGAGGTTATTGGAAGAGAAGAAACTTGACTGTTTTTAATAGGAAAGCGAGGGTATAGACTCAAGCTGACTCTAGAGGCATTTTTATTAGCAATTAAATCAAAAGAAAAAGTTTCTCCTAGCGTTTTTAAGCTAGGAATTTCTAAATTTCTATTAACATTATCTTTAAGCGCTAGGCCTAGCTGTCCATCGGAAACTTTAAGTGGAAGGATAACTCGGTCATGGTTATCAATTAAATTCCTTAAAGGTATCTGTACCTGATTGTCCAATTCTTTTCCGAAAGTTATATAGTCGCCGTATTTTGAATAAGCAAAATCTTTATAGATTGCTTCGGCTTTAGGCGAGACGCTTATAGGCTTGTTAAGCAAATAGGCATAGCTACCTAAGGCTTGATTTGTTTTATAGACAGAGAGCTTATCTCCAAACTGTCCGGTTTTTTTAAACTTAAGCTTATTCTCAAGTAAGTCTAAGGTCTCGGCGTAAAATAACGATTTAGTGTCCGAGCCTGCGGCAATAACACTTTTATCAAGAATAAAATATTTTATGTCATATTTATTAATGACAGAAGCCAAAAGATCCGAATCCTTGGCATAAATAGCATTAGACATTTCCCTGTAATACTGCTCATTTAAGGGATTCCATCTATCAAATTCACGATCAAGTAGGGGTTGGGGGAGCCCAAACCATAGAAAACCGGCACCCTGATATCCCCAGTCGTAGTAAACCCATCCCCAGAAGTTATGAATTGGCAAGAGTGCCACTCTGCCGCGCGGCTCATTTTGAAAATATTCAAACATTAAAAAATACTCTTTAGGTATTTTGACCTTCATGCTTGGGCTGATCAGGTTGCCTTCGAGAGCAGGATACATATAGTAGAAAAACGATAGTACAAGAAGAAAAAAGCCTAATTTGATAAACGCTCTGCTTCCCTTCAGCTTTTCTAAAAAGACAATTATAAAATACAGCCCAAAAGCGAAATATATGCTGAAGCTAAAAATTAGAAGAATAGAGAATTTAGTGAATGGAAAACGAAAAGCTTCCCTAAAAAAAGTAATTTTTTCCTGAAGGAATTCAAATAAAAAGCCCAAAGGCGGATTGACATTAAGCCAGAAGAAGATAGATACTAGAAAAACTAAAAAAATCGATATAGCAATCTTATTTTTTTTAAAAAATGCAACCAGAATCCCAACCAGAGCGATAAAGGAATAAAGATAACCTAGAAGTAAAACTCCCGGTTTATCTAGGTGCGTACTCCACTCATTTAAGAGGGGGCCGAATTTATTATCGCCAACATATTCCCCCCAGTTAAACAGAAAATTCCTAAAGATTAAAAGATCCGAAATTGTTCCAAAAGTCTTGTTTTGAAGAAATGCCTCCTCCGAGAAAAGTGAATGAATCTTAGATTCACCTATCCTTTGGCCTGATTCTGAGATGAAATAAATATTCGGCAGAACCCAGAAGGAGTTAATAAGAAGTGTAGCCAGAATTAGAATTAAACTAGCCCTAAATATTTGTATATTCTTTTTCAGCAAGCTGTAAGAGAACAGTGTGGTTATGAGTGCGCCAAAATAAACAAACCAAAGGGTTGATGTGTGAGCCATAGATGAGGAGAAAAAGGTTATGAGGGAAAAAATTAAAAGAGATTTTGTGCTTTTAGTCTCAATGTATTTAAATGCATATAAGAAAAGCCAGGGTAGAGAGGCAAAATGAGTAGCAAACATTTCAAAGGGGACATAATACTGCTGTACCACAGCAAGATTGAATAGATAAAAAAGACCAGATCCGAAAGAGGCGATCTCGTTTTTGTTATCTGCATGTTTAAAAATTAAGTTTCTGGAAAAAAAATATACTCCGAGGGGACCTAAAATTAAAGTTAGAAAAAAGTATAAATAGCGAAGGAATGCGTCAGGGACGATAAAGGAGAGAGGGTAGTAAATAAAAAGTCTTGATAGCTCAGAAGCATGTGCCTGTGAGGCTAATGCTCCAATTCCTTGATGTTCCTGCCAGACTCCAAAAATAACTCTCCGAAAATATTCATAAAAATTGAATTCGGGGTGCAAGGTATCCCATCCGGAAAGAATAGTTCCGGGCTCGAAATTCGCCAGCGCGACCATAAGAGTTATTAAAAAAAGTGAAATCGGATATATATTTTTCTTTAAAAATGTTTTCATTGTGGTTTTAACTGATAGAGAGTCATGATGTCAGAGTTGGGTAGGGGATAATCTTTGATTTTTTTATAATAATTTGCCTCAATTTCTGTTTTAAAATCCAATAAAACTCCTGCATTTCTTGTAGCAGGGCTCACTACATTTTCCTTAGCAACCAGTGCGTATTTGAATCTGTAAAGATAAGCTTTTATTTCCTCTTGACTCATTGAAGGCTTTTGTGGAGGAGGCTCAATTCTCAAGCTGTCAAAACCTCCAATCTCCTTTTCTAAAACTAAATTTGTATTGTTAAATCGTTCTTGATCTGAAACTGATATTACCCAAATCGTTTCAAAACCGTTCTCCTCCGGCTCGAGGCTTTCAATGTCGGAAAGTATTTCTTTTTGGGGCCATGAAGTCCTATCGTATGCGTGGGCCAAAACATCCTTTATATTTACATAATCAACCCATCCGATAACTGGAAATTCTATAGCTTTTTGATACGAAAGATTTATAGGAAATCTAAATGAAAGTAAAAAATAGTAGGAGATCAGATAGGCCGCCAAACAAGCAAGAATTAGCCTTCCTAGATTGCGGAACCGATCTTTAAGCTTGATTAAAAATGCCGACATTATCATTACGGTGAAGGGAGCAATTGGAAGGATATATCGAAGGTCCTTATTAGATATAAGAGTAAAAACAACATAAATAAATACAATATATCCAATTATTAGTATCTTATTAGGAAAATTCTTAATCGCAAAGAATACAAGAGATATAAGAAATAATATGAATACAAAAAGCGTTAGCTGGAAATTTATAAATAGATATAAATAAAAGATGATATTTTGTAAGGATAATAGTCCTGGATCAACTCTTTCACCCTGAACATTTGTTAGGATGTCGGGGATCAGACTATTTATATTTATCAAATACCAGGGTAGAAGAAGAAGCAAAAAAATAGATAAACCTTTTAATATGGACTCTTTTGCCACTAGTTTTAGTTCCGGAGTATTTTTAAGGAAACTGTAAAACACTAAAGATGCCGGAAAAATTAAATAAAAAAATGCCAGCCATTTGGTAAGGAATGCAAAAGCCGCAAATACAAAAAACCCAAGAGCGTATTTTCTATTTGAAAATCCATCGGATCGTAGGAGGCATATAATTCCGGCAAGAACAAAGGTCAAAAGTGGGATTTCCAGAAGGAACCATCTTGAAAGCTCAAACACAGAAGGTAAAAAGGAATAAATAAAGGCGGAGACAATCGCAATATCACGCCTAGCAAAGAGATCAAGTGTGAGAATATACACCAGGGCTATCGAAAAAAGAAAAAAAACAGTTATGGTAATCTGTCCAATGTCAACGGGATTGCCAAAAATTAGAATAGGAATTGAGGCAATTGTATGAACGAGGGGAGGATAATAGGAAGATATTGAAAAATAATCAACAATTCTTAAAAATCCCAGATCTTTTATAAAGTTAGCAAAGTGGAAAGCCAGTCTTGTGTGCCCAGCCTGATCCCAGGGGAGCGGTGAAGTATCCAGAAAAATCCAGAGTAGGTTGAATACCAAATGGAATATCAAAAGCGATAAGAGCGCCCTTGAATAAAAATCCGAAAAGACCGCCTTTTTAATTAGAAGTCTCATTTAATAAAATTATAAGCTATAGCATTTCCTAATTAAATCCCCCCGCATTACCGGGGGGATTTTTTGTACTCAAACTAAACTACGATTTTATCTAAAGTTAGTTTCTCCTGTAAGTTCACCATTAGCTGATTGATTCATTACAACTAACGCCTGTGTGTTTGTATCGTAGTATATAGCTGTCCATGTACTGCATCCATTATCTCCGCAGTTAGACGCATTATCTTCGCTTAAGCCAGAAACTTGTCTAAATTGCCCTTCGGATAAGAAAGCTACGCTTCCATCCTCCGCTGCATTAAGGTGTTGAACCAAAGCATGACCCGCAGCATATTCTGAAAACTCTGCTGTCATATTTCGGTCTGTATCCTGTTCCTGATCGCCATAACGGCCTCTTACATAAAAGAGGTAATTATGTCCTTCTTGGAACGGTAGTAAAAATACTGCCTCGCCAATTTTTATGACTCCTCCTCCTAGGGATGCATGGAGCCATCCTCCTTCAGGAATGGTATGAAAAGATGGTCCGAGAGTTTCAAGCAATTCTTGATTTCCGGGATTTATTCTTTGAATGTTTCCTCCCACAGCATCTATTTGTCTCTGTGGGAATTCGGGTCCTACCCAAAGTCCTCCCGGTTCAGCCAAAAATGCTCTTGAACCGTGTCCTATTGTGTTTTCAAACATTCCACTTGCAAGTTCAACGTTCTCTGCTGTTTCCGGAACGTTTAAAAATGTAGGCTCGGTTATTCCTTCCAAAAGACTAGGTGCGGGTGATAGTTCGAGACCCTGTTGTGCTCCTAGATTTGTTTCGCCGTTGCCGACAATAGTATTGAGTTGTTTTGATCCCAAATTGGTTCCCTCCGAACTGGTGCCAGCCTGTACTCCCTGTCCGTTAAAAAGAATTCGGTCTGCGGCAACTCCACCAGCTCCGCCCCCAACTACCAATGATCCTGCAATAGTTAAATTTCTTAGAGCTTCTCTTATATTATTTGCCATTTATCTCTCACCCCCTCTTATTTTCATTGATCTTCTTCTAAGTAATATTCCGGATAATCCTGCAGGAATAAGTCCAATTAGAGCCCACATCTCAGGTCCTGTAGGAGGTGTTTGTGCAGCTTTTACAGCGGGTTTTACGGGAAGTCCGCCCTTTGTTACCAAAACTTTTTTCTCGATACAGAATAGCGCATTATCCTGATCGCTCATTCCGTCCGATGTAGCAAAGGATTGGTTTACCGTGCAGACGCTTCCGTTATCTATTAAGAGATCGGATTCTGCGACAACTTTTACAACCAAAGTTTCCGTTCTTGATTCTTTTGATTTCAAATCTTTAAGAGTATAAGTAAGAGTTTTTGTGTTAGCATCAAACTTTCCCGGCCCTGATACAAAAGTGACATATGTAGGTAGAATATCTTTTACTTCAACGGTGGAAAGCGTGGCGTCGCCTGTATTTGTAACCGTGAGCTTGAAGACCACCTGATCTCCTGCGTGATATTTTGATTCACTTATAGATAGATTGTCTACGAATTTTTCTGCCTCGCCTTTAGGAGAATCGGGATGTTTTACCTTTTTCTCAATGTCTATATCTCCTCTAGATACACAAGTTTCTCCGCCGCCATATATAGGCTGACATGTTACGCTGGCATAGGCGCTTCCCGAAAAGAGAAGTGCTGAAAGAAGAAATGCTGACAATAATAGGCTTTTTCTCATAAAAAAACGATACTTAAATCGTATCGCTATCAAAGTGAAGAGGATTTTAACAGTTATTATAGGACATGTCAAGTCGCTTTTTAAGCCACAACAGCCCACTACTAACTTCTGACTGCTAACGAACCGTCAGGTTCTTGATCCTCCCAATCTTAGACATTCGGCTTTTCAATTCTATTCGAATACGCCTCACGCTGCGATTTGGGGAGGATCTTGGTCGGAAGTTTTGTAAAGTTTCCTCCTTGACAATTATTGGGTGTTGTGGTGTAATGCAGTTGCTTCGTCAGGTACCAGACGGCACCTGATTCCAGCAGAAATTTCCAATTCTCAATTTCTAATTTCCAATGACCATTCGCGAACTTTTGTTTGCAATTAACTATTAACTGGTAACTAATTACTATTCTTATGCCTTATAAAAAGAAAACCCCATCGGTGGACGATATAATAGGAAGCGCTGAGCCAGCGTCCGTTTCTTCCGTGAAAGAGCCCGTAAAAGACGTAGCAGATGCGCAACCCCTTGTAGAAGAAAAACCGCAAGAACCCGTTCGACAGGCTCAGGGTGAATCCGTTATGCCCGTTCCTAAGCCTCAGGCAGAGCAGGTTCAAGAACCGGTACGGGAGTTTGGTCCCCGCCTAGACACCCAGACCTATGAAGTCTCAGGAATTTTGGACATAATGCCTGAAGGACACGGCTTTTTGCGCCCTAAATTTATTCCCTCAGGACGCGACATTTATATTTCCCAGTCTCAGATAAGAAGATTTCTCCTTCGACCCGGAGATAAAGTCGAGGGGATGGGACGTCCGCCCAAGGACACAGAGCGATATTTCGGCCTTCTTAAAGTGGAAATAGTAAACGGACTGCCTGCGGACGAATCTATAAATAGACCTTTCTTTGACGACCTTACACCAATTTATCCAAAAAAGCAGATAGTTTTGTCTACGGGAAGACTCCCTTTATCGACAAGAATGATAGATCTTATCTCGCCAATTGGTTTTGGCCAGAGAGGAATGATAGTTTCTCCTCCAAAGGCCGGGAAAACTACAGTTCTTAAAGAATTGGCAGCCGGAATTTCACAAAACTTTCCAAAGGCGCACCTTATGGCGGCATTAATAGGAGAGAGACCAGAAGAAGTAACTGACATTGCGTCCTCTGTAAAAGGAGACGTTGTGGCATCTAACTTTGACGAACCGCCTGAAAACCAGACAAGAGTTGCAGAAATCACTCTTGATCGTGCAAAAAGATTGGTAGAGCAGGGAATAGACGTAATAATTCTTCTGGATTCCATTACGAGACTTGCCCGCGCCTACAATTTGTCTGTAGCGCCATCTGGTAGAACATTGTCCGGAGGATTTGATCCGGCAGCACTGTGGCCTGCAAAAAGGTTTTTTGGAGCAGCGCGTAATTGTCAGGATGGCGGATCGCTCACCATTATAGGAACTGCTCTCGTAGATACGGGATCTAGAATGGATGACCTTATATATGAGGAGTTTAAGGGTACAGGAAATTTGGAATTACACCTCGACAGAAAACTCGCAGATAGGAGAATTTTCCCGTCAATTGATGTAGAAAGATCTGGTACGAGACAGGAAGAACTACTTTTGGACGAGGAGAAATTAAAGAAAGTAGTAACTATGAGAAGAATGCTTAACATGCTTGATTCAAGCGAGCGAACAAGCCTTCTTATAGAAAAACTTTCAAAGACTGAAACAAACGACGAGTTCCTCGATTCCCTTGGAAAATCCTAAGCCAACCGCTAACTACTGACTACTGACTTCTAACTACTAATTAGTTGTCAGAGTGTTAGCGTCTCAGTAGTTAGTATTTGGGTAGTTTGACACACTAGCTCTTTTTTTGTTAAACTTTCTTCTACCCTATGCTTACAAAGCACTCCTTTTTTGCCAAAAACCCGATTGAGAAATTTGCAATTGAGCTTTCTAAGTTCCTTGCTTTCTTTTCTTCATATATTAAGAAAAACGTCGTTACGGCAAGTATTTCATTCGAAAAGTATAAGAATTTTTTGGTTAAGTTTTTTATCATGAAAAGAGGGCGGTATAACCGTCCTTTTTTGCACTTTTCAGCAATAGGTGCAATAGGTGTGGGTATAATTATTTCACCCATCATTGCCGGGACCTTTCCAGTATTCTCCAAAAGCCCCGAGAATATCCTTGATTTATCTTCTTCTTCAGTAAAACAGTCAATTATAGTCGGTGACGACGTTTTTCGAACCGACATATCACAGAAGCCGAGAGATAAAACAGTTATTTATACAGTTCAAAAAGGAGACACAATATCTACAATTGCCAGAAAATACGGTATTTCTGAGGATACTGTTAAATGGGAAAACGATTTGACCGGAGACTCTATTACTGTCGGGGATGAGCTCAAAATACTTCCTGTTACAGGAGTAGCGTATAAGGTAAGCAGAGGAGAAACTGTTTATACAATTGCTAAAAAATTAGATACTGTGCCTCAGAAGATCGTAGATTTCCCATTCAATGAATTCGCAAATCCTGAAACCTTCTCTCTTGTCGAAGGACAGGAACTTTTGGTTCCTGACGGAATAAAACCGTCTGAGCGCCCAAGTTACACAAGACCAAGACCTGTTTTTATAGCGAGCGGACCCACATCTGTATCTTCAGCGGGCTTTACATGGCCACTTAGAGGCTCTATAAGCCAGTTTGCTGCCTGGTATCACATGGCAATAGATATTGAGTCGGACGTTGGGGCGCCAATTGTTGCAGCCAATAATGGGACCGTATCAAACGTAATAACAGGAACCTGGGACGGAGGTTACGGAAACAACGCATATGTTGATATGGGAAATGGTTACGTGTCTCACTATGCTCACATGTCCTCAGTTTATGTATCGCCAGGACAATCAATAGTCGCAGGCAAAACAGTTATTGGAACAGTAGGGCTTACCGGCAGGACTACGGGTCCACATTTACATTTTGAAATCTCAAAAAATGGAGTCCTTCAGAATCCCCTGGCGTTCCTTCAGTAGTCAGTAGTAAGTAGTTTGTAGACAGCTGTGGACCATGGGGGAATCGAACCCCCGTCTCCGCAACTTGCCCGCCGTACTTGTGGACTTACCGAGAATCGAACTCGGAACTGTACAATGCGAATGTACCGGTATACCATTTACCTATAAGCCCAGCACTAAGGCAGGCGGGTGCGAATGCTTGCTCCAGACTTGTCAAGCAAGTGAACTCCGTCGCTACGCTCGTCCGTTCCACTGTGCTAATGGCCCGACTTGAGGATTGTGGACCGGAGGAGATTCGAACTCCCAACCCCCTCCATGCCATGGAGGTGCGCTACCGTTACGCTACCGGCCCTTCAGGGTAAACCAAAGGTCAAAATATTATACTAAATACGAGCTACAAAATACTAGATACTTGATTTTGGCTCTTGATATTGTTTGATGCTTAATATATACTGCGCTTGCCTAGTAAAACTCCTGTTTCTCTGGATTCCAGAAAAAAGGGAAGGAAAATAGGAATCAGAGAAAATGACATCAATAGCCCCAAAATTAGCATTCAGCATTCAGCATTCAGTATTCAGTTTGACCCGCCTTTGTCTGTTTGAAACAGGCTCAAGCGAGGTAAAGAAGGAGGTGAAAACACACTTAACTACTAACAGCTAAGACGCTTCGCTCTAACAACTAAATCGTTAGTAGTGAGTAGTCAGTAGTTAGCAGTTGATATAAATCAATGGCTTTTCAAGACCAAAATTTAACTTGTAAAGATTGCGGCAAACCGTTCGTATGGACTGCATCAGAGCAAGAATTCTATCAATCTAAAGGGTTCCAAAATGCACCCGTCAGATGTCCCGATTGCCGAGCTTTGAAAAAAGCAAGGATGGGAGAAGGCGGAGGCAGAGGCCCTCGAGAAATGTTTGAGATAGTTTGCTCAAACTGCGGAAAGACAGATTCTGTTCCTTTTAAACCAAGAGGAGACAAACCTGTTCTTTGCGGAGACTGTTTCAGAAACCAAAAACAAGCTTAACAACCTAGCGCTAAAAGCAATGGTGGGGAAGTTTTAAGATCGCTTTATAAGTGCTAGGTATTTTTGTGGCAAAGTAGTAGCTGGAAGATATTTAAATCCGAATATCGAATTTCGAAACCCGAAACAATTTTCTAAATTCAAAATTACAAAACAACCCATTTAATCTGTTTCGTATTTCGCGCTTCGGATTTCGAGTTTTAAATACTACTGTTTTGGGGTCGGAGTGGGGGATTTGCTTGGGGTTACTGTAATTTGAGGACCCTGTATTTGAACAGGCGGTTTTTGCTCAGGAAGCTGTGCAGCGGGTTGGTCTACGCCCAGAGGAGGCTGATTCTGAGCCTCACCCAGATCTTTGGCTGATTCTGAGCCTTGGCCGATTTTATCCTGTAGAGCTTTAATCTCTTTATCAATCGTAGCAAGACTATCCTTATTGGCCTGTACAAGATTTCTTACTGTCTGATATTGAACCAGCGCATTTTGTAGATCTCCCTTTTGCTCCAAAGCATGTCCCAAATTATAATACGCATTAGCAAAGTCAGGCTTAAGAGTAATCGCTACCTGAAATTCTCTTATGGCGTTGTCATATTGGCCCATTTGATAATAAATTCCTCCCAATGAGACATAAAGCTGAGGGTTATTTGAATCGAGAGCAATTGAGCGCTGTGTTGCGGCAATTGCGAAGTTCTCCGCATTCTGCCCAAATCCGATAAGGCTTCTGTAAATTTGAGCCATACTCTGCCAGCTTAAGGATGAGGCAGGTGAAAGAGCGGTAGATTGTCTTGCGCTATTTATAGACTGCTGTATGAGCGTATAGATGGTCTGCTGAGTCTGTGCAGAGGGACTTGAGCCCGGCTGGATTGATGAAGCAAGGCTATTTGCTAAATTAAGATTTGTCTGAGAAAAGACTCTGTGATATGCCTCTCTTTGGGGAAAGATTCCTATGGCTTTACGCTGAAGTTCATAGGTCGCAGACCCTTGGTTTTGAGAAGCAGCCAGAATCGCCTTCTGAAATATATAGTCTGAGTAAAGGAAGCGTCCGGTAAAGAATCCGAGCAAAAGAATAAGGATCACGACCGCAGTTAGGAATCCGTAGGGAAGGACTCTTGGTGAATTTCTTCTTTCAGGCTCAGGACCCGAAAGCGAAAGAACGCCCTTTGAGAAGGATACGAGCTGTATTTCTGTTTCAGAAAAATTAGATTTAGCTTCATCTCTTTGAGCCTCTGTTATCGAAACCAGACTTAGAATAATAATAAATGCTGTTAGGTTTATTATTGAAAACGGAAGAAGAAAAACCAGAATCGCCGAGACTATAAGAGGAAGAATTAAGGGCTTAAGTCTTACCATTCTATATAGAAGGAAGCTGAAAGATGCTATTCCCAGCACTCCGACAGTGGCCAAAAGTTCGAGCATGAAGCTGGAAGACCTAAAGAAGTAAAGGTTCCATATGTTGGGATTAAGATTAAATGAAGCCTGCTTAAATCTAGTAAAGTCAGTCAAGTATGTGCCAAATCCTGATCCGAAAAGAAATCCCTGCACTACGCGCCCTGTATCCTGAGAAATTGACGCGAAGGCTGTCTGAAAACCTGTTGCAAAAGGGAGTATAGCCGGTTTTTGAAGGGTGACTGCGATAACTGCGGTTACACCTAATCCTGTCAGAAGTACTATGGTAGAAAGGACTGGGAAAATCCCTTCTCTTCCTATTCTTCTGTCCCCGTTTCTAAGTCTTTTCAAGTACGGCAGGCTAAGATGCAGGGCGAAGGAAAGAGCCAAGGATAAATAAATTAGCTGATCCAGGCTAGAACCAAAAGGCGTGAATAGCTGGCTTTTAGAGAAGCTGAAGGGAAGTATATATATTTTGAAATAGGATAAAAGGCTGAAAACCGACAAAATTGCCGCGCCCCCGAGAAAGCAAAGATTAAGAAAGTTGGCCGATTTTTCGCTTCGTGCCAGGTTAATTATGGAAAAGAAGAGCATCAAACCAAAAATTATCGGAACAAAAGATATCAACGAATCGAATCTGTTTACAGAGAAAAAGCTTGAGAGAAGCCCAGCGATTCCGAAAAGCAGAAGCGGAACGTCAAAAGGCGTCCTTCTTATCCTAAGTATGCCTGAGGATACGGCTCTTAAAGCTACCAAGAAGATTCCGACTGCGGAAACGATTCCTAAAAGAGCCTGTTTTGGAATTGCGAATGCGTCTGTTGAGATAGTTGCGAAAAGAATGGGAAGAAGGAGAAGGAATAACCCGAGAATAAATACTCCTGCATTTTCTAATGATTTTGAATTATTTCGTTCTTCCATTTTTTACAGTGACTAGCAACTAGCGACTAGCCACTAGTTATTCTGGTATGTTTTTCTAGTCTTTGAATTCTTTGTTCGTGATTCTGGTAGCCTGTTTGAATCAAATTGCTTATTGCCTCAATTGTCTCCTCCTGAGACTTATCAATCTTCTTATTTATGGCTTCGATCTTTAATTCTAAAACTTCAAGCTTCTTTTCCAAAGCACTCAAGCGTTTTTCCAAAGCACTCAAGCGTTGGTTAACCAGTCTTAGAGCCTCAGAAATTTTCTGATCTATGAGCTTTCCTATTTTTTGTAAACTTTTGTCATCCATATTTAGTTACTAGATAATAGTCACTAGATATTAGCTTGTCAACCCCAAAGTATAATGTCAAGGATAACAATTTGCTTTGCAAATTGTTATCCGCAGACCCTGAGCAAAGTCGAATGGGTCAAGCTCCTTTTTCATTTAATTAACTATCAAATAATTAAAGTTCAGGTTTTGTATTCCCGGCTGAGAAATTCCTACAGTGAAAGATCCTTCGATTCCATTTTCAGGATTGTTTCCGGTTTGCCTGAGAAGATATAGATTGCCGGATGTGGATCCGACTGGCGTTATGTAGACCAACGAATTTTCCGTGACTAATGAATTTATTACAGTAACTTCTGTCTGATAGGGCTTTATAAATGCCACTCCTGCAGATCCTGTAGCTATTACTTCGGTATCTGACACTGCCAAGGCTGGCGCGACGAGTCCAAGATTAAGCTTTCCGAATGTAGCCGAGCCCGAAGCCGTCAGGTTACCTTGCGAATCTACCGCAAGTACACCTGACCGGCTGGAATTATGAATTATGAATGATGAATTACGGTTTCCTAATTCCTGATTCGTGCTTCCTAATTCGACAACGAGATCGCGTCCCTGAAGAGGTGAAATTATATTTGCAGAAAGTCTTCCCCGTACCTCAACGTCTTTGGCAAACGTGGCATTGCCTTTAACCGTCATATTTCCGGACGGATCTATGTAGACCTCGCCTCCTACAAGAGCAATTCCGCCCTGCTTTAGAGGCTGAAGCTTAAGGTCATCGCCGAGAACATTTATAGCTGTATCAGATATGGTGAGCTGTGCGCCTACGGAGATCTGGCTTGCTATCCCTATGTCATAGAAGCTTGAGGTGCCGTAGGATATAAGGCTTTGTGAAAAGACTGCGTTTTCCGCATTAAGACTGCCGACTTGGGCTAGTTGTGCTGCAAATGATGCCACGCTTACGTATCCGTCGGCTTCGGTAAAGGCGAAGCTTCCTGACTGCGAAGCAGTATAGTAATTGTTGTTTGTTATGTAGTTTGCCGAAACGCTCGCCGCATTAGCACTTAGTCCTTCAATCTGATCGGCGATAATACGTTTCGCGCGAAGCGTACCGCTCACGCTTGCGTCACTACTGACCTCTAACCCCTCACTTCTGACGTTTTTAGTAGTTAGTTTGTCAGAAGTTAGCTGTCCCGAAAATGTCGCGTTTCCCAGCGAATCAATACTTACTACGGCTGAATCGGAAGCATCTCTAATTTCAAACTTGGATTTTCCTTCATTATCATTAAGTTTCACGGCAATTTTCGCATCCGGAGTATCGGAAAGAGGGGAGATGATGTTCGTGGCAATCCTATCAGCCTCGTAGCCTCGCAAGGCGTCCCCTTGCGAGGCTAATCTGTCGTCGACAATTCTGGCGATGTAGTCGTGGAGGGTTTCGCCGGCGATGGTCACGGAGTCGCTCGCGACAGCGAGCGCTCCAATTGTTGCATTGTTAAATTGTCCCATTGCTGCAGAAATAGTATCCGCTGTGAGCGTACCAATGTTTGCCGTTAGGGAGGTTAGGGAAGTTGAGGAGATTTCACGGGCCGAAATTACTCCCGCTCGGATTTTCGCGGATACTAGCTCGGCAAAGGCACCTACTCTGGTAACGCTGGCTCCATTCACTTTGGCTACAGAATAACTGCCTGGATCGTTCTGGACAATACTTAGATTTCCCGATGTAGTTAAAGATAAATCTGTCTCCAAGTCTAGAATTTTATTTTGGTTCCCAACAATTTCAAGCTGTTGTTCCTGAATGCCTTTTGCAAGCAGGGAAGTCATTTGGGGATAATTCACACCGGAGGGAAGTCCATCCTGGTCATAAGAGACAAGTTCGGGTATAATTTTTTCAACATCTTCGGCAATAAACCCTACTTGTAAACCGTTTCCCATATTCATCTCGCTTTTATAATTATAAGTAACCGGACGAAGGTCCATAATATCGGAAAGACCATAATTTAAATCATTTATATTTTCTTTGAAACGGGCAGAAGATGCCGTGCAGGCAGAACCATTACCGCGCAGAACTTCAAAAGTTGTGGTATTAATACAAAGATAATTGCCACCTGTGCCAGTTCCTAAAGTGGAACTGAAAAGAATCCTTCCTCCAAGATTTGCGCCGTAATTATTGTCTGCGCCAGTAGGTGCTTCTACATAAAGCCCGTATTTGACAGATGTTCCGCCGGTTCCGGAAGTTCCATCGTCGATATAGAGTCCGTATTGATTGGTGACACCGCCTGTCATAGAAGCGTTTGTAGTTATGTATTGACCATAAACTTCTGTTGTCAAGCCGATTTGAGATAAACCGCCTGTGCCTCTTGCATCAATGTATGAACCGTAAACTGTTTTAGTGTATTCTTCAGTATTAATTACTCCCGTATTATTAACCAAGGTGTATATACCATAGTCATTGCTAGACAGTGTTGTTGCATTCGCATATTTGCTATAAATTCCATAACCGGTGTCGCCATTTCCAGTGTGAGAATTAGTGGTGTTAAGAAATAAATTGACACCTGTGTCCGCAGAGTCAAATGTAGCTGTTGAAGATATGAGCCCTGCAAATATAGTACCCAGATTATTTACATCACCTACATCCCCGGATATCTTGAAAAGTGCGTCTGTCGCTCCTGTAGTTGCACCCGTGAGAACCAGCCCTGAACCGGTGGTTAGGCCAGTAGCGCTTATTGTTAAAATATCTCCTGTTGTCGCAGAATCTGCCGTAATTTGGGTGATAGAGCTTGTTCCCGTTCCTGTATGAACTCCAGTATCGGTAAGACCGAAAGCTGCAGTAGTAGTTGTTGCTGCATCTAAATCAAGTAGCGCGTCGGGAGATGTATCTCCAATTCCCACATTGCCGTTTTGGTCTATCCTCACTCTTTCCGCCAAAGTTCCAGCATCATTGGTTGTATAAAACTCCATACTTGCTATAGCATTAGTGGTAGCGGTACCACGAAGCGTGCTGGTGATAATCCCACCACGTTTAGTAGTAGATGCCCCCGATGTACCAAAGGAAATTACACCAAGGGTCGATCCGTTGGCAGTAGCACTAGAAGTCAAGAGTTCTAGTCCATACCCAGCCCCACCATTTACTTCTAAGATTTTTGGACTTCCTCCATCACCATATCCACCTGGACTCGTTGTCCCAATTCCCACATTGCTGGCATTTGTGACATATACATCTTTTTGAGCAACATAACTATTAACGCTTTCTGCTCTTTGTAGATATAATGTTTTTACTTCATCCGCCGACAACGATCGATTAAAAATGCGGAAATCGTCAATGTTACCGAGGAAGTTTTGAGCGGTAGTATGAGCCGACCTTCCAATATATCCAACACTATTAACAGCTATGTTGTCTGTGGAAGCAACGCTCGAGCCCGACTGAGTACCATTGATATAAACCTTCAAACTTCCGCTAACCCTTGTAACTACCACCTGATACCAATTTCCCGCAACCATACTAAATGGAAATTGAGTAGTATACCCGACACCTTGCAGGTAAACTTCTAAGTTTCCACCAGTGGGTCTAATTAATATTCCGGCAGTATATAGACCGATTTCGGCAATGGTATTAAGACTGGTTACGCTGGATGGTTTTACCCAGGTACTAACAGCAAAATCACCAGTACCAAAATCAAAAAGTGAGCTATTTGCGATTGTTACAGAGTCATCTGCTCCGCCGAACGTCAGTGCTCCACCACTGTTAAAGCCTCCTGTGGCAGTGTAGGCCGCACCACTGTTTGTGCCATGGTTATTCCTGCCTGAACTATCTAAAACTGCTTCGCTGCCTGCCGTTCCAACTAAATCATTGGCATCAAAGTTCATGGCTAAGACAGTTCCTTCATCTGAAACTTTGTATAAGCTCTTGGTGTTTGTAAATCCATTTACATCTAACTCATAGGCTGGCGCTGTAGTCCCGATGCCGACGTTGCCGTTTCCTCCGATAACCATAGTTTCAGTTGTCGCAGTACCATTGAGTGGACCCGCATAAATACTTAACCTTTCTGCGCTAGTATTCAAGCCGTTCATTTGTAATTTAAATCGTGCCGAGTCATCACTGGCAGTAAACTTCACATATGGCAACTGACTGCCAGCATTTCCTGCAACTATTCCAGTTGCGTCTCCTGTGCTTAGTCTGGATTTTATCTCTCCAACTACATCCAGTTTATACCCTGGTCCCGTCGTCCCAATTCCCACATTTCCTCCTTGTTCTATAACCATTAGCGAGCTAGCTCCTCCAGCGTTCATAAAGCGGAATTCGTCCGTACTATGAGCGTAGCCGAAAATAGCTCTATCTGCGTCATCTACATCTCCAAAAAAGATGTTTCCTGTATTTGCTGCTGGATTAAGGAATTGTAATTGTGTATCCGCATCATCTTCAATCGTAATTCCAGTTGTGGTGCTTGATGTTACTGCTCCGGCACTGCCTGCAGATACATGTAGCAGAGATTCTGGTCCTGTTGTCCCAATTCCCACATTGCCACCTGTAATATAAGAATTTCCGCTAGGACTTAAGACATTCATTACTGTTGAGCCGGCAACATTATATTGATTGAGATTGTTTGAGTTATCGAGACTCAATTGATTTATATATCCTCCTGCTGACCCGTGTCTCCATGCCCATGTTGCGCCCCATCGAACCATATCTGTAGTTA
>MFPL01000002.1 GCA_001784155.1 Candidatus Levybacteria bacterium RIFCSPLOWO2_12_FULL_41_12
ATATTTTTCTCTCTTATATTCTTACCGTTTACTGATGCTGACCCAAGACTCGGTCTAATCTTTTCAAAATATATGTTTGACTTTTCAAGAGCCTTGTATCCAAGCAAATATTGGTTATATTCAAACAGAGTTTTTGCTTCAACGAGATATTTATCAGCGTATCTTAAGTTGTATTTATATCGACCAAAGTCTCCAAAATACTTAAATTCGGAAAGTTTCTCGTAGATTAAGTGAAGCTTGTAAATGCTGCTTCCCGGCATTGATGATGGATAAGGAAGAACGTAAGGGGAAGAAGCGAAAGACGGCTTTAAGATTAATAAAAAAAATGCCACTATGGCAAATAAGATGAGTAAGTTTTTAACTTTGAGCTTTAAGATTTTTTTGTATGCCATTTCCAAGCAGTCTTCACTATTGTTTCCAAGTCTGAGTGCTGAGGGGAGAACCCTAAGGATTCCTTTGCTTTTTTATTGTCTGCAAAAATTACAGGAGGGTCCCCCTCTCTTCTTTCTGCAAATTTTATAGGAAAATCAACTCCACTTACTTTTTTCACCATTCCTATTACTTCAAGATTTGAGTAACCTCTCCCCACTCCAAGATTATAGCTATCACTCTTTTTGGTTTCGTTAAGCTTTTCTATTGCCAAAAGATGTGCACTAGCTAAATCCTCAACGTGGATATAGTCCCTGATCACTGTGCCGTCTGGAGTATCATAATCCCTACCGTAAAGCTCAAATTCCAACTGTCCTAGCGCCGCTTTTATAGCTCTTGGGATTAAATGCGTCTCAGGATCGTGATCTTCTCCTAGGCTTCCATCAAGAGCGGCTCCCGCGGCATTAAAATACCTAAGATTCATATGTTTTATCCCGTAAATACGGTCATACCAATAAAGCATTTTTTCAAAAGCAAGCTTAGACTCTCCGTAAACGCTGCCCGGATTCTTTTCCGAATTCTCAGAAACAGGAAGGGAATTAGGGGCTCCGTAGATAGCACACGTGGATGAAAAGACGATTGATTTAACACCCTCCTCCTTCATGAAATCCAAAAGATTTAGCCCTCCAAGAATGTTGTTTTTTATGTAGTCAGATGGATGCTTCATAGACTCGCCGGCTAGAGCATATGCCGCAAAGTGAATAACCACATCAAATTTCTCATTCTTAAGCTTTCCTAGATCTTCAGTGTTCAATAGATCGCCAACTACAAGTTTTCCCGTAACGCTTTCTTTATGACCATACTTCAAGTTATCAAACACGACGGTTTCGTGCCCTTCTCTTTTAAGAAGCTTGTCCGTAATGCTCCCTATGTAGCCTGCTCCGCCTGTAACTAGTATCTTCATTTGTCTATCCTTAGATATTTTACATAAGAAATGGGAAATCTCAAACTCGAGAAGAAAGAAAAAACAAATCCTTGCCACATATCCAAAAAACCCTTGTGTCTAAAAAATGTGAGAACAAACCAAGAAATTGGCTTAACAAAAATATAGCTTACTCCAGAAATCGGATTTTTAGGCAGGTTCTTAACATGGTATTGCGAAGCAATGAAAGAGGTGTATCTGTTGTTTTTTTTAATATATTTCTTAAAAGTAGGTGAGTCCCAATGCATTAGATCGTTTTTTAACCATCCGACTCTACCATTAACTACATACTGTTCATGAACGTCAATGCATGGAAGATATGCGTAATTTTTTCTAAACATTCTAATCACCCCGTCGGGATAGACTCCTCCATGCCTCAAAAATCTTCCCAAGAAATAATTTGCTCGCGGTAAAAAGAAAGCTGAGTAGGGATCGTTCTTATTCCCAATCGCACCATCCCTCTCTTCGATTATCTGCTGGTGTTTTATAAGAAGCGAAGGGATGCTTTTCTCATACTCCTCAATTTCCTGATCAGACATAGAAAGTACTTTTTTTATTTCTTCTGCAAGCTTTTCACTTACATACTCATCTGCGTCTAATTGCAAAATCCAATCCCCTGTAGTCAGGTCTATTGCCTTCTGTTTATTGATGTGAAACATCGCAGGGTTGTCTGTTACTACTACTTTTGCACCTAACTCTTTGGCTTTTTCTGCAGTCCCATCAGTTGATGATCCGTCAACGACAATTATCTCATCGGCAATATCTCTAACTGATGAAAGACACCTTACTATATTTTCTTCCTCGTTGTGAGTTGCTAAAGCAACCGAAAGCTTTTTCATATAATTTCTGCGATTATCAGTACTGTTGTGTTGTTGGGATACTTAATTTCTTTAATAACCCGCATGTCTTTCGTAACCTCCTGGGGGTTTATTATATACAATCTGTTCTTTCCAAGCTTTCCCTTAATATCTCCAAAGACATATTTTCCGATTAAGTGCTCTTCGTTAAAACCCCCAGATACTGTTCCGCCATTTCTTTGATAAACACTAGGATCGTATTTATTTAAAAATAGATAAAACATATAGCTCTCAAACAACACTTCTCTGTTTGAAACAACAACTTTTTCATAGCTATTTTCTAATTCCCTTGCATCAGTTAATGCGCTTATAGCTCCGTATTGAAAATGATTAGAAAGCTCCCTAGGCATAAGAGAAAAGTACGAATGATAAAACCAAACTACTGATACGAAAACTACAAATGAAGAAAAAAATAGAAAACTTCGTTGCATGCTCTTGCTCTTTATTAAAGAGAGTAGATAAATAAAACCGATTGATGCAAGAATTTGCGGTAAAGGAAGCATAGCGTATGTTCTCATGGCGTGAGGATAATCAGTTGTAATGCTTGCCGGCAAAATAGATACTGCACCTAAGATAATTAGAAACATCTTATTCTTGTAATGTATAGGAGTTTTTAATAACACTAAAAATGAGATAAAAATCAAAGGGAGCTCAAATAGATAAAGAAGTCCTAATGTCGGAGACTTAAAGGGCTCTCCCCCTTTATTCATGAAAAGCCAAACAGGATCGAAATGAGAAAGATAAGCGTTTGATACGAGAAGAGCTGTGGCAATTTTTCTGTTGTCATAAACATAACCCAGCATGTCACCATTTTCTACGTTTAATACATTCCTTTTTGCAATCATCTCGTAATACTGCGAAGAATTTTGAGTAAGGCTTGTTGCTTTAAATCTAATAAGCGCATTATCTCCAAGACTTGCCTGTATAACAGGAGCTATGATTATTATCCCCAAAATCAAAGCAATAATAACTTTTGATTTTTCCCTAACAATATTTTTAAAATAAAGAGAAAAAAAGACCATAATAAGCACTGGTATAATTACTTTTCCATTTTGATAAGAGTTAAATGATAAAGCCAAAAAAATCGCAGATAGGAATAGACTCCACTTTTTACCATCTATAAATCTCAGAAAAAATAGAATGCCAAACATTAAAAAGGCGAGAAAGGCGTTTGCTTCATGCCCCAGGCGAGATATATATATGTGCCAAGGTGATATGGCTAATAGAAAAGAGGCGAAAAGTGAAACATCAAGCGATAAATATTTCAGCTGAATCGGTTTAATCCCGTTGGTTAAATATCTCGTTAAGAAATATACTGCGACTACCGTAAGAACAGATAGAACAACTGAAGGAAGCCTCACGGAAACAACATTCAATCCAAAAAACTTCACAAAAGGAACTGCTAAGTAGGAGTAAAGAGCCGGTCTATAATCATCATACGCTCTGAGTAAGACTGGGAGTCTTGTACCATACTCATCAGAACCAGTGTTCAGAATAGAATATGCATTATATCCCAAAGAAACTTCATCTACGGTTGGCTGCGGAGGAACGCTTCCTAATTGATAAAATCTAAAGAAAATTGCGACGAGAATCACCAAGAAAAGAGGCAGTAACTTAATATTAAATTTCATTTTACAACAATTTCTATAGCAGGCTTTCCGTTTAGAAAATTTACAGTCTTAATGCTTTTTGTAGACTTTGGAAAATCATCAGGTCTACCTATGTATAAATTCCCACCTTCTTCCTGATCCCATACAATATTCCTAAATTCGTATTTATCAAAATTATGATTTTCCTTAAACCCACCTGTTTTGGTCCCACCCTCCGCTAGATATTGTTTAGGGTCGTATTGTAAATAGTAAAGAAAAAACATGTATGACTGATCCAAAGGTATGTCATTTGACACAATGATTTTATTATAACTTTCCTGGTTTGGCTTTATATAATCAATTGCCTCTTTATATCCATACTGCCAACTCTCCGAATGAAAAAAGTTTTGCTGCACAAAATACTGATTAAGGTAATATCCTATGTTTACCGCAAAGATAAGAAAAAATACGCCTATAATCGAACGTTTTACATTAAGTGGTAGATACCTTTTTTTATTATCAATAATATACAAAAAACTGTATATCATTCCCAACGCAACGAAAATCTGCAGTGTTGGTAAAAAATTAATTGTCCTAACCGCATGAGGAACTCCACTGGTAATAGATGCCGGAACCGGTGCGATAAGAAAAATTGAGAATACGGTCAGTTTTGTTTTTAGAGAATATGGCCAAAAGAAAAGAATGTAAATGCCAATCAGCAGAAAAGGCAACTCAAAAAGATACAATAACCCCATACCCGGAGCATGATGCCTTTCTATATCTGCGGTCACAAATAGCCAGTTAAGATTGTAGTGAGAGATGTATCCTGAAACAATCGCTTTCGCGTATTCTACCCGTCTATTATCGACAATTACTCCCAGGAGGTCACTTTTACTTTTATCTTCCGCAAACTTTATAGCATTTCCTTTCAAAAACTGCGTTTGATCGGAAAATATACTCACTCCCTTCGCCCTTAACAGGGCATTTTCATTAAATAGAAGACCGTGAGCCATGGGCGCTGAAAGAACCAAACCAAGCATTATTGCTCCCAGAACGGCAGCTTTCGGAAGCTTTAGAATCTCTCTGTAGTAAATCACGCCCAAGACTAAAAACAAAATAGGAAGATAAACCTTCTCGCTTTGATACATATAAATACTTGCTGATGCAAAGACTACCGATGGAAAAAGGAGATACTTATTCTTAAGTCCCTTCATGAAGAATAATAAAGACAGTATATTTAATGACAACCCCACTTGCGCTTCAAAAGCTATTCTAGAGAACTGAAGATGCCAAGGAGAGATAGCCAAAAGAAAAGAGGACAGCAGGGCAATAGAATCTTTTTCTTTATGTTTATCGAATAACTCTCGGACTAGAAAATACGTTCCAATAACTGCAATTACTCCAAATATTGTGCTCGGAAGCCTAACTGCGAGCGTGGTAAGCCCAAAAACCTTTATAAAGGGTATGACAAGATACGTATAAAGAGCCGGCTTATAATCGTCAAAAGACCTAAGTATCACAGGAAGACTTTGGCCATATTCATCTTTACCCGTCTGCATTATAGAGAGTGCGTTATATCCCAAAGACGCTTCATCCCAATCTGGAGAAGGCGGTACATTGCCAAGCTGCCAAAACCTCAGCATAAAAGCGATTAGTAGTATTAATAGAAAAAATAATTTATTTAGTTTTCTCATCTGCAGTTCTCTTCTCGTAAGCAACAAGAATTGTTGTACCATCCAGTTGCTTGAATTCCCTAAGTATCTTTAGTTTTCCGCGAAGCCTAGCAGGATCACCTATGAATAAATTTTTCTCCGATGAATCAAAGCCTTTATTCAAGTCGTCTCTAAACGAGAGTTTTCCAATTCTCGTAACATGCGTGAATCCAAGCGCATCTTTACCTGAATCAGAATCTTCTCTAAATTTCTGCGGCGAGTATCCGGAATAAAAAAGATAATAAATATACGGCCTGCCAAGCGACTCCGTCATGTAAATCTTGTCGTACTTGCGTTCATTATCATTAATAAAACCTATGGCCTCCTTATATCCGTACTGCCATTGACCCGAGAATTCTTTGGAATAATGAACGAAGTAATTGTGTACAAAGTATAAAAAATTGAAAACTGCAAAAAAACAAATAACAGACACTACCACCGGGAGCGCATTTATTCTGTAAAACTTTCTGTTGAAAATTCCTAATATATTAAAAAGGCCATATGCCGTGAGGATTTGGAAGGTCGGGATTATTGTTTCTATCCTTAATGCATGAGGAGTTTCTCTGGCAACTCCAGCAGGAGCCAGTCCCAACAAAATCCATAAAGGAATAATAAGCCAGTGACCTTCTCTTTTTCTAAATAAGAAAAGCATACCCAAAAGGAAGAATGGAATTTCCCAAATGTACATTTGACCAACATCTTGAATCGAGAACTTGGGATTACCATCCCCCGATATAAACAGGAATTGAGGACTAAGATTATCAAGATAATGCTTAATATAAGCCAAGCCGTATCCCACTCTTCTGTTGTGTATCAGATTGGACCATGCTTTGTTGCCATCATTTGCTATCTGCTGATTTGCTGTGGTAACAATCGAGCTATCCGAAAAAATATTAACCTCGTTGTACCTAAGTTTTGCCTGTGGCGTAAGAAGGAAAAGAAAGAGAGGGAGAAATGTTATTAGCCCAAAGGCGAAAGAAACTACTAAGGATTTCTTATCCTTAAGTAAAACTTTAAAATATTTTAAAAACAGAAAAAATCCGAATAGCGGTACGAAAACTCTGGCTGAATTGAAGGCATACATCGAAGCAATAAGAGATAATGTTGCAACCGGCAATAACCATCGCTTATCAAAAGAGTAAAGAAATAAATACGTTCCCAGAACTATGAAGAAAGTTGCAACATTTGCCTCAAAGGCAGCCCTAGACAAAAGAATATGCCAGGGAGAAATAGCGAGAATTAGTGCGCTAACTAATGCAATGGCTTCCCGTTTTCTGTCAGATGCGGTAAAGAAGATTCTTTTGGTTAAAAGGTATGTCAGAAGTATAGTAAGCGTTCCCAAAAATGCCGAAGGAAATCTAACCGTCCATTCGTTGAGACCAAATACCCTAACAACTGGGGCTGTAAGATAAGCATAAATAGGCGGCTTGTAGTCTCCAAAAGACTCAAGGCTTGTTAAGGGCAGAAGCCTACCAAACTCGTCTCTTCCGTCTATCCCTAAAGAATAAGCATTATATCCCCAAGACGCTTCATCCCATGTCAAAGAAGGCGGAAGAGAGGAGAGCATAAAAACCCTTAAATACGCTCCAATAACTAAAATTCCAATAAGAGGTATTATCCTTTTCACTTTTCCTTAGCTATAATGCTATTATACATAAAAGTCCTGGTTTTAATATGTATTCTTTGCTAAAAAGGAGTTACTTACTACTAATAGTTCTTGCCCTCTCACTCCTCTTCAGAATAACTAATCTAGATTTAATTGAGTTTAAGGCAGATGAAGGAATAAATCTTTTCCTGGCCTCAAGACCTATTTTCGGACATGGCTTTGCCCCAGGAGGGACGGTGTCAAGCCTAGGGGTAACAAACTTTCCCCTAATTAACTATCTCTTACTTCCGCTTGTTATGATTTCAAAAGATCCCCGAATTATTTCTTTTTTTATTGCACTTATTAACTCTTTGGCAATCGTCGGCTTTTTTATTATAGTCAGGCGCTATTATAACCAGACTATAGCCTTCACCTCATCCCTTCTCATGGCTACATCTCCCTGGGCTATTTTGTTTTCAAGAAAAATCTGGGCCCAGGACTTCCTAATCCCTCTTTTTATTCCCTTTTTTCTTAGTTTTCATAAAATTGTAATCGACAAGGACAGGAGATACTGGCTTTTATATGCCGCGTCTTCCCTTTTTCTTATTCAAATTCACCAATCAGCACTCTTTTTCATCTTTCCACTTACAGCCTTTATGGCTTACAGGAGAACCGGAATAAGTTCTAAATATTCCCTGGTTGGAATTGCACTTGGCCTCCTTCCTACCGTTCTCTATCTCCTCTACCAATTGAGGACAGGTTGCTTTGATTGCAAAATGATCCTATCCTCTTCGGAAAGAGTATCTGACGTTTCAAGCCCCCTTCTTTTCTTACGGCCGTTTCAGATAATCCACCAAGGGAACTTTTTCCCAATATTAGGAGAAAACGTAGTCTATTTTGCTCAGAACTTTCCTATCGCATATTTTTCTAAGTACATTTATTATGCTGAATACTTCCTACTTGCCTTAGGAGCAATTCTGTTTTACAAGTTATTCAAAAAAGTAGGATTTATAATTTTCCCCGTAATACTTCTTCCTTTTATCTATGCATTCTTTAGATTGGAACCTCATATTCATTATTTCTTAATAGTCGCGCCTTTCCTTTTCTTATTTTTAGGCACCTCCCTTTACTATTTAATTTCACATAAAAACCTATTAGTAAAATATTCATCAATCACATTATTCCTTTGCGTAATTTTAGTTTCCACTTATTATAATTATGCTTTTTATGAAACGGTCAGAGCTAAAGAAAATATAAAAGGGGATTATGGAAAAATATTTGAGCAAACAGACAGGGACACAAAAGAATTTTATAAGAAATATGTAAACGATCCCTACTACGAAGAGATGATTATTGCGAGTTATGTCCCCTACTCGTTATCGCACGGGGATATAGGAGTAGCTAAAATGCTTTACGACTCAAAAGAAACAGAAGAAAATATGACAATCCTTGAGGAAAGACTAAGAGATGTACCTATTGATAGGAGAATTCACCAAGAGCTCATAGCTTATTACACCCGAGAAAATCCATCTAAAGAAACTATCCGGATCCTTAAGGGAAAAAGTGACTTAAACCCGGGAATGATACCCGTGTATGAAGAGGTATACAATCTCTATCGCGAAAGAGGCGGAAAATAGCTATTGAGTTCCCCAAATCTCAGAATTAGCATTCTCATAGATTTTATAGAGTCCTAAATCTTGTGGTAAGTAAAGAAGGCTTTCTATGTATCCTTCGTACTTGGAAAGGTAAACATAATCTATAGACTTTTCCTTAAGTATCTCACGGGACTTCTGACTATTTTTGGCTGTTACAAAGGAATAATCACTTACTGTCCTTTGACCACTCTTTTGTCCTACATAACTTTTAATTCCTGCCGCTGCGGCTGGCTTATTTGGAGTGGAAAATTTACACCTTAGACAATCCTTGTCATAAGTAAGGACATTGCCCTGAGGCAGTCTGGACAATACGCTTAAACCATCCATTTCAGTTTGGCTGACATAATAGCTAGTAGTCGCTCGCAAGAATAGATAAAGCAAAATAAAGGCTCCTACTATAACAGCAAGGGGCTTTCTATGTTTCCTCACGATTTTCTTGTTCTTGATTAATATAACCCCAAAGGAAAGTAAACTAATAGCTACAAGCGGAATATATTTATCTAGTCTTACTTTAAATACGAATGGAATATTTGGATAAAAACTATGGATTGTTGTTCCTTCCGGGGGAACTTTATAATTTTTGACAGGCTTTATTAATATTTTATCTTTATTCTTTTGAACTTCGATCATCTCCGAGTTCAATGACTCAAGCGAAATCGTCGAGACCGGCAAAACAATCTCTTCTTCATCCAAGAAAATCGTACCTTTTTCAAAAAAAATACTAAGCCTATCTGACTCCCTAGACAAAGATAAAAAATTACCTAAATTGAGCTCTACGGTCGATTCTTTATCAATTACAAAATCTACTACATATGGTAAGTTAATGGATAGACCGAGCTGTTTATTCGGAGATTTGTAAAAAGGTTCCATAAAGTTATTCTGATAAATCCGGAGATCAACAATTCTTGTCTTCCTGGAGGAAGAGTTGTAAACAAATCCTATTCTGTATGAATTTCCCTGAATCCAAAAAGATCTACTGTCAGTACCTAGAAGGTCTTTCGATTCTATGACATGAAGGGGAGAAAGACGGGGAAATGTTTTTCTATACCACTCGGAGAAGTCTTTCATTGTCGCGATCCGAACACCTTTTTGCTGATACTCAGATACTAGATCTAGATGTCTTGCGTAAGCGCCAACATACGTTTCGGGAGAATAGTCAGCTTCAGAACCTATCGTTAAATGTGCGAAGTCATTGTAATCTTTTCTAACAGAATACAATTCTATAAGGTTATCCAGGTAAGCTGCAGACTGACCAGCCACATGATAGTCCTGCGAGCTATAAAGGCTTGCTTGACGATCATTAGGACTTGCGTAGCCATTTAAAGGGTCTCTCGCAGCCCAGCGAAACGTAACGATGTCAATCTTCCTTGATATGTCATTCGATGGAATGCCGGCATGAAGGGCACTCGGATAAAATGGCGTGGACCATGGCGTTCCCCAGACTGAATAACCATCCAAATCATACTGATCGGAAATTCCCAATACACCTGTAATCTTATATCTGTCTTTCATGTAGGATAACGAGTAAGAATCTACCCACCACGCTCCGACTGATTTGGGATAATATCCAAAGTTTTTCTTAAACTCTGAAAATACTCTATCAATTAGTTTTCGTCTGTCATCTTGAGAATATCCGGTCAGAAAAACGGAGGTAGCTCTTTGCCATCCGTCTGTTTTGTTATAAAGGACTCCTGAGTTTTTAGAAAAGTTTTCAGTAACTTCTAGAAAAATTCCTAATTCCTGTTTTTCATTCATTGCGGACACTATTTCACCCACTGAACTGTCCATGACGGCGTCAAATGTTAAAAGCCAGGTCGCAGACATATCTCTTTTTCTAATTTCACCGTACTCTGCCATTAAGCTTTTAGCCGGGTTTTCCGTATAAGACGAAATTCTTACAGGATTTACGATTGTGATAAAGGAATTGACATTTTCTTTAGCATTGGCGTTTCCAGCTAAGAAAATAAACCACAATGTAATTAGTAATAACCTGAGGAGACGCATCAAAGACTAATTATATCAAAAGCGACTTTTTGGTTAAGGTGCATATTTAAGGAGTTGAAAAGCATCAGATCCATCGTTCCACTTAATCGTTTCGATGAGTCTTGCATTCTTTTTAGGCAACGGGCATGTGCCTCTATTTACATACAGCACTCCCGACTTTGGCTTAATATATTGTGGATTATCTGCGGGATCGGCGAAAGGACAGTCAAGAGAAGTAAAACTATACTTACCAAAACCATTTCCTTCTATCAAGTCTCCCGGAGAACCCTCAGCCTGATATTTTACCGGGTCGTACTTACTGTAAAACAGAAAATAAATATATGGACTTGCGTGTGTTTTTGTAATTAAGAATTTTTGATAATTTTGATCTTGCCTTTGCAGGTTTTCGGCCAAAGCCTTGTAGGCATATCCTCTATACCACGGCCTATGAACAGGCTGGTGAACAAAAAGCTGATGTAAAAAATAGATGATATTAAAAATTAAAAATATCCCTGTTAAAGGAAGTGCATATTTGAGAACCCTTCTTTTTTTAATCTCGGTAAAAACCTCTAGCGCGCCGAATGCCACGACCATTTCAATAAAGAATACTAGAAGAAAAAATCTGTGAACATTTGGTGATTCATCAACTGCCAACGCTAACCCGAGAGGAAGAAGGACTATAGATCCAAGAACAAAAACCCCCCACTTCTCCCTTCTTCTAATTATCAGAAACGCTCCAGCTAGGAATAAAGGAAGTTCAATAAGATAAAATAAGCCGCTTGACGGAACAATTTCTCGATCCGGTTGTCCTCCTTTAAGAAAAAGGAAGTCGAAGCTGAAATAGTCAAAATAATTTTTAGCAAAAAATAATGAGTAGTCCATCGGCTTATTATGAAAGAATCTGGCTGTTAAAGCTGATGAGAGACCATCTTCTCTTATTTTCTCTTCCAAAACCAGCTTCACGGTGGGAGTATTAAAGACACTTAACTGTCGGAATCTGCTACCTGATTGACCGAAATAAAGAAAAATGTCTAAAGCGAATATGAGAAGGAAAACGGGAACAAAAAGATACCTTTTATCCTTTAGAAGACTTTTTCCGTAGAACAGCAATAAAACAAAAATCGTTATTGGCAAAAAAATCCTGGGAGAAGGATAGGTAAAAAAACTTGCAGTCCAAAACAGTAGCGTAAATATTAAAAAAAAGCTATTTTTTTTCTCGACCCACAAAAGAAATAAATAAAGACCAGTCAATATAAAAACCACAGATACTAATGGATCACTTTGAACTCGGGACAGCAGGATCGATAACGGATTAATCGCACAGAAAGCTGCCGTCAAAATAGCAATCTTTTTGTTTTTCGTTAACTGTAGGGACAACAAATAAGAAATGCCAACAAATATAACTCCAAGTATAGCTGTAGGAGCGCGAACAGCAAATTCATTAAGCCCTAGAAGCTTAATGAACGGAATTGTTAAATATGCATACACTGCGCCCTTATAATCCCTAAATGATTCAAGGATTAAGGGAAAAGATACACCATATTCGTCTTTACCTGTCTCGAGTAACGAATAGGCATTATAACCAAAGGCAGCTTCGTCAGAATGAAATCCGCTTGGAATTCTATCGAGCCCATAGAATCTTAAACCAAATGCCAAAAGCAGGATTAAAACAAAAAGTAAATTTATTTTCTTAATTCTTACCATATTTATTTAAGTACTCCTGAGCTTTATTTTTGTCAACTGTCATTATCTTAATATCTTTATTTAAAAACACAGTTTTTAAGTATTTAGCTGAGTCCGTGCTATAGAGATTAGTAGCTGGATTGGTATATAGATATCCGATACCGTACTTCAGAAGTTGAGCGCTTGCAGAAGAAGCATCATTACCGTTAAAAACGGTATCTCTTACCTTAAGGCGGGTAGAGAAATCTATTCCGTGTGCCTCCAGCTCATCATGCTGACCCGACAAGAACATTTTTTTATCTGATAGAAAGCTTATGTACGGAGACTGAATATCCATAAGAATTTTTGGATCCACAAGCACCAATGAATCATCCTTCTGCTTCAACAAAAAATCTAAGCCCTTCAGTTCGTCTTTTGATATATAAAACCCAGCGCCAGAAGAAATGTTTGATATGTTTTTATAAGCCTGATAAATGCTACGCGGAATAGTTAATGAAACCACCAACAGTATTATTAACACCTTTACTGTAAGGCTTCTGTCTCTTAACCAATAGTAACAAGCAAAGGCAGAGTATATTGATCCTACAATAAATATGGAGACCAAAAAATTAAAAGTATTAGATCCTCCCGTAGATTGACTGAAAAATAAACCAGGAACTAAGCTTACTAAAATCCCCGCGATTAATAGAATATTTATTTCTCTAGGGATAAGAGAAAGAGACTTCCTGTTTTGAAGTAAACCTACCAGCTTGGTTCCAAATATTGCGAAGATAAAAACAGAAGCCAAGATCAGCTCGTATTGAATCATCCTTGGCCAATTGTGATGCTGGACATATATTAGTCTCGCATACTCTAGCCTATTTAGATCACCTAAATATCCTTGCAAAATGAAATTTTCAAATCTCCAAAAACCCGTATAGTAAAGTCCGCCCGCCTGACTGTTTACGGGAAAATATATAAATGCTGAAAGTAAAAAAGTCACAAGGATTGGCACAAGCAAATCAAATTTCCTTTTTAACAAAAAGACCACCGCGAGAACGGCTAGGCCCGAGAGCACAAAAATTCCCACATATACCTTAAACCCGACTATTGTCGCGGCAACAACAGCCATTAGTAGGCCTAGGAATTTGTTTTTTCTTTTTATCCAAAGATAGAAAAGAGACATGAAGGTGAAAAAGACAACTATGGCTAAAGCCCTGGGTATGTTTTCAAGGAACTGCTGTCCGCTCTCCAAGGGATTCATTGCAAAAAAATCTTGACCCCTATATAAAGCAATTAAAACCCATATGAGATCGCCGCCAAAATATAAAAAGAGGGCCAGCCAGCGCGCAAAGGCCTTTTTAAAACCTACGATTTGACCAAAAATAACGGCAGATAATCCCAAAAACAATGAGATAAAAACTGTCATATATTGATAACTCGTCGCTATGACAGGGAGATGGAATACCCTCACAAGCTCTCCTGCGATTATACTCCCCCAGTAATGGTAGTTTTGAATAGGTGTCGCAAACATTCCGGGCTCGAGTGGAGGAAAATTGTTTACAATTTCGTTTGTATACGAAATCATAAGAATATTGTCTGCTATGTTCCCACAGCAAAAATAAAGACCCTTTGTCGTTAAAACTCCTGTAAGCCATACCGAAGTTAGTTGAATGAAAACGCCCAAAACAATAATAAGCGTTAGTATCCAATCTGTGTTTTTTAAGATTTTGAAGGGTTCAAATCTTTTATACTGCTTATATGAGGGCACTACCTTTTTAAGCCACAGAAAAAGGAACAATAATAAATAAATGTAGGATAACCACCTAATATTTAAATAGCCAAAAACAAAACCTTGCCAGCCCCATAAAACCATTCCCAGAATAAAGCTTAAGACTATTTCCTGAAGCTTTGCAAGTTTTAATTTTGAGATAAAGTAAACTCCCGGAAGATAAAATGCCAAAAGGATTGCGACTAAAAAATATACTCCGTCAAGCCAGAAAAAGATATCCGTTAAGGTAATCATTGCTCCTTATCCGGCCAGAAATAGGCTGTGGTAAAAATAAGGCTTAAGAATGCAATATGACTGTTGTTAAAGTATCTTGAAAGATACCAATAAACAAATAGAAATATTCCATATGTAAGGACTAAATTTTTCACCGAGTGATTTTTCTTAAGGTATTTTATAAGGAGGAGTAACAAGGGGATGCCAACCAAAGCCTGAATAACTATGAATGGAAACTGACCTTTTAGGTCCTGTATTATCCCAAACTCATTGAGAAGCATGCCAAATCCATAACCCGATATGGGGTAGCTATGAGACGTGTTACCAGAAAGATAAAAAATAGTACTGTCCAGAAATGCCTTTGGATCCCAAAGGAAAAATGGCAAAACAAGTATCAGAAAAATCCCGGAAAAAATGGCTAAGGATTTGTAAAATACCCCTTTGTCCTTATTAAGAAACCATAAGTATGCGAGGTATAAGGGGAAAAGGGGCCAGACAGACTGTTTTACTGCAAAAGATGCTCCGATAAGGGCTGCGGACAGAAAAAGTCTTTTCTTATGAAGAAAGTAAAGACCAGAAATAAGAAAACCAAACATAAAAAAATCAGACCTTCCTTCGAGCGCATAAATTATCATGAGAGGATTAAATGCGAGCAGGAGGACAAACGATCTTCTTCTTTCTCCATCCTTAAGAAGTCTAAAAGCAACTGCCAGAGACACGAAGAAAAGAAATAAGAGGGGGAATCTTCCGTCAAAGTATCCAAGAATTGACCCCGATACGACGGAGAAAGGCAGGGCAAAAACTAAATACAGGGGCTGCATGACAAAGTGGTAAAGCGCGGGATTTACTTCGGTATCCGAATAGTGCCATTGCTCAAGAGGCGTCCCGAAATAATCTTCGGCGTATGGATTCTTCCCATCAATAAGATATCTTAGTGCGATTTCCTGCTGAACAAGTATATCGTGAGCCTGATATGTTGGGTGAGTCTGATGCCTAACTATAATTGAAGAGCCAAAACTAGATAATATTACAGTTATTACCAGAGCCCACATACCAATATTCTTCATACTTTCGTAGAGTTTTTCTCTTATTTTTAGAACATCTAATAGTATGTAAACAAGAAAGCCTATGAATATTAATGAAAAAAGCCAAAAAGGAGTTTCAGTAGGGGAAATTCTAACTGTCATTATGAAGGGGACGATAAGAACGAAGGCCAATACCGAATCAAGCCTTATTTTTCCCATTTTATTTAGTATACCACTCCTCTGTAACAGTATATATTTGTCTTGGATTAACATTGACCCACTCTGAGTTCTTAAGTTCGGAAGCCCTTGAACTACTTAAGTCTAGCATTCTAAGCCCTGGGACTTCACCGTATATCGAAGGGTAAAGCATTGTCGCAGATTCTGTCCCATAGACTACGCCCACCCCCATTCCTTCCTCATCTATTAAGTTTTTCGAATCCAAAAAAAGAGAAAGAATTAAATTTTTATCAGCCACCTCGTATCTATGTGCATATACCGAGAATTTCTGGTTGGGGTATTTATCAGTAAGTAATTTTAAATAAACTGAGCCTTCATCAGCCGCCATATTTGTCTTATTGTAATTTATCTCATCAATATCTTTAAGAAGGCTAAATACAACGATTAGCGTAAAAAGGCTGAAGCCTATTATTCTATTCCTTTTATATAATAATAAAATCACCCAACCCGTAAGGAGAAAAACAAATGGATGAAGAAAAACTACATAACTATCATAAAGCGGAGTTCTCACGTATCGGAGAAGAGTCACCATACCAATAAAGCTGGTTATTATTATCTGCCATTCTTTGTTAATCTCTCTTTTAAAAAACTTATAGATAGTAGTTAGGGCAAGAGCTGAGATTATTAAGTATCCTAGAATACTTTTCCCACCTACTATGTGAGTCCATGCATTTGGCCAAAAAATCCCAGCATAAGTTCTCCAGTTTCTTCCCAAAACGTCTAGAGAAATCTTGTATTGGTCATGAAGATAGTATTGAATCATGGATCTTGAATTGACAAAGTTATTTTTAATATCAAACAAAAGAAGAGGAATCATTGGAATAAATAAGCCAGTTAAAGTACTAAGTATCCCCCGCATACCCACCCTACCCAAGATTAACGTCGATATGACTAAAGCCAAAAGCGCAACTCCCTGAAGATGAAAACTTATTGCTAAAGACACTGCAAATCCCATGATAAACAGGAATATTATTTTCTCTGTCTTTACATATTTGACCATTCCCCAAATTGCAATTAAAGAAATTAAAGCTAGCGGGGATTGATTTGTCAGACTAACGGACTGGGCTATTTGCGCTGTTGATATAAGAGACAAAATTCCTAAAAGAATTCCAAACTTTTTACTAATCAATTCTTTTCCTAAAAGAATTATGATAAGTACAAAGAGTAGGTACGTTGTAGTTAAAAATATCCAAGGAGTCATAACTGAGCCTTGATACGGGATAACACCAAGCATGACGAACCAGTACCATTCACCGCCGGTCTGCATGGGTCCCGCTGAAGAAAACGGACCCACGAGTGGAAGTGCGCCTGCATCCAAAGCATATCTTGCTACGAGAGCGGAGTATGCCTGATCATAAGCAAGCCCCCATCTGTTTTCGTAATTATAAAAACGCAGTACTGCTGAAAAAAGGAGAATAGACGCAATAGCAATAATAAACCAGTTCTTTATAATAAATTCTTTTGAAATCATGGAGACCTAGTCAATAAATCTATATTTAAACAGGGTCCAAAGCGCAATTGATCCGTCCCTGATTGTATTTAATTTCTTCCCCTCCTCATATCCCCTGGGTTTTGTGGTTATATTAACTTCTGCAATCTTATAACCTTTTTTTAAAAGCTTTGATGTAATTTCTGGCTCAAAATCAAAAGACCTAGATCTCAGCTCTATTCCGTCAAGAGCTTTACGTGGGAAAAGCTTATAACAAGTTTCCATGTCTGTAATCCATGAAAAATATAAAACACTTGTTAGAAGACTTAACATGCGGTTCCCAAAAAAATGAAGCAAGAAAAGAAATCTTTTCTCTTCGCCGGTTACATGAGGCATCCTATTAAGTCTTGTTCCATACACCACTTTTGCTTTTCCCCCAAGAACAGGAGCGAGAAGTTTTGGAATATCGTTTGGATTATACTCAAGATCTGCGTCCTGAATAATTATATAGTCTCCTGTAGAGTTCGCTATTCCGGTTTTTACTGCAGCGCCCTTTCCTTTATTTTTTGGATGATGGACTATCTTTATCGACTTATCAGTCCTTCCTATCTCTTCTAAAATTTCTGTGGTTTTGTCAGAGGAGCCATCGTTTACAACAACTATCTCTTTGTCCACTCCTGGAACTTCCTGTTTCTTAACCCTAGAGACTATTTCAGCTACTGTCTTCTCTTCATTGAAGGCTGGAATAATTATGGATAATTTCATTTACTAATTTCTTTGACAACTTCTTGGTCTTTCTTTACGAAATAGCGAAATGCAATAGACCTTGATTTTAACACTTTGGGAATCCTTATCAAAGCCATAAGAAACCCGGCTAGAAAGCTCCAATTAAGGCTAGCTAATGCTTTTCCTAAATGATAAGGAAGCCATGCAATGTGGGAAACTAACATGGGTAACTCGAAGTTCTTCCAGACGAATATGAACTGATTACGGTAAGCAATTCTTTTTACTTTAGCTTCCGTATAATTGTTTTTAATGGATCCTTCAAGATGCCTATGAACCACAACGCTTTTATCTTCAAAGAGTATTTTATATCCGGATTTCAACGCTCTGTACGAAAGGTCTATATCGTCCCAGTAGAAAGGGTTATAGATTTCATCCATGCCTCCAAGCTTCTCCCATAAAGACTTTCTGAAAGCACTGCTTCCTCCTGCCGCCCAAAGAGTATTTCTCTTTCCAATCTCTCCCCTCCTGTGTACGAGAAATCCTCTCTTGATACTGCCCACTCCTCTTCCTCTTTTCACAATTTTTCCATTTTCTTCGCTCTCGTCTAAGAAACCTGTGGCAAAAACATTATCGTTCTCAAAGTTTTTAACAAGGTATTTTAAGAAGTCGGGTCTCGGCTCTACATCGCTATTTAGAAGTATAATAATATCTCCCGATGCATTCCTTGCGCCTTTATTTACTGTTGAAGAAAATCCGAGATTTGTTTCGTTCTGGAAAAGTTTTATTTCAAAATCTTTATTCTTCGATATAAATTCACCGATGAAACCTACCGAACTATCCACTGATGAATCATCTACTATTATTAACTCCGCGTTGCCTTCATATTCTTCAATTGACTTAAGCACATGAGGCAAATTTTTCTTAAGTATCCCCTCCCCGTTAAAATTAGGAATTATTATGGATAATTTCATTTATAAGAGCGTAGCATAAAACTCTACGATATGCGTACCCTTAGGAATAGCTACTCCTCTTAAAGTGTAATCCGTAGGATAAATCGTTAGCTCTTGTCCAGATTCAGTTATCCTAGCTTTCCAAGACGGATAGAAATTGTCTGTAAGAACAAGAAAACCATTTTCTTTGAGTTCAACTCTAACTATGACCCTATCAGCACTATATTTTAGGATTTTGGCGCTACCGCTACCCATTCCGCCTGTCTTATCCCAACCCTCAACTACCGCTTGGTTTCCGGGCTCAAATGAAGGATCCATTATCTTTTTAATCGCATCCTCTCTGTCTTCGGCCGATATAACTTCCTCGGCAAGAAACGCTCGGGGAACTACTCGCTTATTCTCATATATCTTAGTCTGTCCTTCTTCGTACACTTTAACAAGCTTGGGCAAATTTACTTCATCAAGAGAAAGAACATACTTTACCCCAAGCAAATCAATTAACCGATTTGATGAATCATGTGGGGTAATTATCCTGTTAAAGTTAAATGGCGGAGATATGTCAGGCTTGCCTCTCTGCATTGCAACAACAAACTCTGCATATCTTTGAGTAAAAAGCGGATCATAGCCTTCTATGCTTTGTATGCGGTGGGCTACAGAAAAGTTGGGCGGCATAATCCTTGAGTCAGTTGTCATGACTCTATAATCTCCCACGTTTCTTTCTAAAAACACCAAAGCCTGTGTCTTGGGAAATAAATATTCCCTGGGAGTGAAGGGTGTAAATTTCCATCCAAATCTAAAGAGGTCAACTACGGTTATTAATACGAGTAGTAGTGAGAAGACCATTCCTAATCTTTTATTTCTTACTTTATAAAACAGTAGGAAAATAGCAAGGGTAAGTGCAAATATACCTACGGGAAATATGATGTTTCTTTTAGCTACGACAACATTCTGAGGCTCTATGTTAAATATAAATAAGCTTGCAAATGAAATAGCTAACAGACCTCCCACAATGATAAATGGAAAGATGAAAAGTCTACCTCTATTTTTTAGAGCATAGTCAAACCCAAATGCTGACAGAACAGAAATCGAGAAGCACGAAACAAAAAGAAGCCTGGTGGGCTGAGAGGATGAGATGAATGGTAGATCTAACATGTAAGGAAGTTTCGCTAAGACGGTAGGCAATGAAAAAATAATCGACAGAAGAAACATGACGCAGAAGAAAACTGTTTTTTTATCCCTTTTGGCTATTAAAGCTAATGCTGCCATTGTTATAGGAAAAACTCCAGAATATCCTACAAACTCAGCGTAGTTCCATGTCCCCCAGTAATTAAGCGTCGTGGGATTACCAAAGAAGTCAGGAATAATGAACTGAACTAAATGTTGCCATGGTATAAACCAGCCTGGAGAAGTGAAGATTTGCTTATCCAAATCCCTAGCCGATGAGAGAATAAAATCTAGTGAAGGAATCCACTGCACAGCAGTAAGTGTCAAAAACACGACTACGGATAGCGCTGCATAAATTAAAGGGATAGTTTTTTTTCCAGATCTAAACCACTCGAAAAAGAAGTAGGCGAATGAAACTATAGAAATGTAGAAAAAAGTCTGCAAATGGCCTGCAAAAAAAGAAAAAACAAGGGACAAGACGAAAACCGCAGGCCACAAAAAGGAAATTTTTGGTTTAACGAAAAGAGTAATCTTATCTATTACCAGAAGTATTAACGGAAGCCAAAGTGCGGTACTAATAATATTCCCCCACTCAAGCCATGCTATTGAAAACCCACCAAACGAAAAAGCAATTCCACCCAAAACTGCAGCTCTTCCATCAAGCTTCTGATTTCTAAGATATAGATAGGTAAATAATCCCGCAAGAAGCGGTTGGCTTATTATATAAAGGGACCACGCGAGGTGGAAAGGAAGGAAAAAAAACAAAATATTCAACGGGTAAAAAACTCCTGATTGAATATTAGCCAGATGAGGAGTCCCAGAAAAAGAATAGGGATTCCAAAGGGGAAGCTGTGCATCCTTAAAACCTTTAATAGCTAAGTTTTTCCAGGGATATTGTTGTCTAACGGGATCAGTTATTAAAAAGTTCTTGAAAGGAATTCCTCGCGGATAATCTTTGGCATAGAAATCTCTGTAAGGATGGTATAAACCAACTACGGTATCTGCGGGAATTGGTAAAAACCCTTTCAGAAAAAACTGATAAAAGAATACCAAGACTAGGAACACCAACAGAAAGGGGTACAAAAGTTTATTAAAACGGAACATGTTAACCATTTACTAACTGCTGAATTTTTTGACAAAAGTCTTGGTTTGAAAAAAATTTGGCTTTCTGCCTAGCATTCTTAGACATTTTTTCCCATAAAACAGGATCATCAATAAGCTCTTTAGTTTTATCTTTAAGCTCCTCAAGGCTATCCCATAGAAATCCGCTCTCAATATCTACAACTTCTTTTTGACCACCGGCATTTATAACCACAGGCACAACCCCTGCTCCCATGGCTTCAACGGTTGATATCCCGAAGTGTTCTGCAAATTCGGGATGACTATCTAAGTCTTCTCCATAACCCGTTGCATGCCAATATATTTTTGACTTAGAATATATATCCCAAAGCTCCTTATTAGACTTATTGATAAGAAATTCAACAGGATAGCCCGATGCATCATTTTTTACCTTCTCAAATACGTCCCTTTCTTTGTCCCAAACGCTAACTGCCAAAATAAATTTCCAATCTTTAAGTCCATCATCCACCATTTTCTTAAAGGCATTTAGCATAACCGATTGCTTTTTGTAATCGTCATTCTCAACACTTTTCACTCTGAATCTTCCTACATGCAGAACTATATTTTCTTTTTTTAGTTCTTTGGGCATAAGAGAAATAGGTGGATATATCATTTTTGTCTTAAGAGAGAATCTCTCCTCAATAAAAGATTTCGTATACTTAGAATTACAAAAGAAGCTATTTACCCGGGAAACCTTTAGCTTATCAAGCAAAGACTTCGTCTGCATCTCCCTTAGTGGCTGTTGAACATGCACTAAAAGCTTTGTTGATACTAAGGGGATGCTTCCATCACTAAGAACAATTATTGCGTCATATTTTCTTGTTATCTTTAGCCTTTCGATTAATGAAACTCTCTTACTGAAAATGTTTTTTTCTACTCTTACAGAAGACAGATCAAGTGAAAATCTCTTTAGAAGCCCTTTTAGATCGCTATCGTTATCCCAAAAAACAGAAACATCATTTTGCTTCGAAAGACACTGGGCTATCATCATCATATACTTTTCCCCTCCGCCCAGGTCATCTAGGTAGGGGTCGTAGATTCCAATCTTCATCCAAGCTTATTCTAACAACTTTTGCAAATAAAGTTAAGAACTGTTACCATATATTAGATTTGTGAACTACGCGAATTTTTTACCACAGCTTCCACCCGCGCTTCTATTTGCAATCCTTCTCTGGTCTACCTTTTGGAAGCTTTTAGCTCTTTGGAGAAGCGTAAAATCAGACCAGCAGTATTGGTTTATCGCTATATTTCTTCTTAATACGGTCGGGATCTTAGAGATTGTATATTTATTTAGGTTTGCCAAGAAGAGGCTAACCCTTGGTGACATTAGAAATGGTAATTTCTTTCCTAGGTAGGCTGACTATCTTTTTTCTGCTGTAATTCCCAAAGCTTCGCGTAAGTAACAAATGCGCTGAACGACTGATAAATACTTTCTACTAACCCTGTGGCTCCTGCTTTCCACCCTTTTTGACCGATATATGAACCCAAAAATGACGTAAGCATAACTCTAAAGATTCGCCAAGATTTAATCTTAGGATGGTTCCCCTGAAATCTTTTCCTTGCTTCTATGTCTGACCATTCAATTGTTTTATTAAGCATTTGAGAGAGGTTTCTGTGAGTGAAGTGCAATAGGTAGCCGGGAAGAAGTCCTGTCTTGCTGTCATAAACTGGGCTTTCATGAATTTCCCCCTGCCATTCACTTAATGAACCTTTTCTAAAAAATCTCTCCATTTTCTCAACCTTGGGCCATTCATTGTTTCCGAAGTAATAATTCTTTCGGCTCACTTTATACACCCGGAAGGGCGGGTTTTTGCTCGAAACAATGGACTTTATTCCTTCCCTTAACTCATCCGATACCCTCTCATCGCTATCAATAAAAAACAGCCAGTCCAAGGACGCCTTTGACATACCAAAATTTCTTAACTTTGAAAAATCAGAAACTTCCGTTTTAAAGACTTTCGCACCCCTATCTTTTGCGATCTGATGTGTATTATCGGTTGAATCATTGTCTATAACAATTATCTCATCGCAAAATTTGACCGACTCCAAGACGCCTCTAATCATTTCTTCTTCATTCCTTGCGATAATTACTGCAGAGATTTTCATTAATCTTTTGGTATTTCTCCCTTCCCCCATCTTCTAAGATAAAAGTCTACCACTCCTTTTTTCTGCCACATCCTGCCTGACAATAAAAAACCCAGGCTCTGTCTTATAATAGCTACTTTAATCCTAGGTGGTGCGTACTTGAGCGAGAAAAGCATACGATTCCTAGTAATATAGTAGTCTTGGAGATCAGAACCTGAACCTCCGCTTGAAGCCGCATTTTTATGCCAAATCACACTAGATGGACAGTAATAAATTTTATAGCCTTTCCCTCTTATTCTCTCACTTAGATCGGAGTCCTCGTAATACAGAAAATATTTTTCGTCAAATAAACCAACTTTTCTTAATACTTCCGATTTAATTAGCATCGCACACCCTGATGCAAATTCAGTCTCTGATGTCTCATTGTACTGACCTATATCTACCTCATCAACACCCCTATGTTTTGCAATAACGTTGTGCCAATCAATCTCCCCGCCTGCGTACCATATAACTCGTCCTCTCTCTGGGGCATTATATCGATCCTTATGGAACTCGTATCCCCTTTCAAAGTATATTTTAGGAGCCACTGCGCCTACATTTTCCCTTTCTTCTGATATCTCAAAAAGCTCTTTTAAAAAATTCGCGTCTACGGTTGTATCATTATTAATTAATAAAACATAATCTGCTCCTTTTTCTAAAGCGTATTTTATTCCTTTATTGTTTCCTCCAGAAAAACCTAGGTTTTCTCTATTGTAAATAACCTTCAAGTTGAGACCTTTGTATTTATCTGTATCTATCTCGATAGGCTTCTTTGGGTAATTATCAACTATTAGGAAGGTGAGCAAAAAACTGCTTTTATCCACTTTCAAAAAAGACTCGAGAAGTTCCTTGGTATTCTTATCACCTTTGTAATTTAGCGTTATTACAAAAACTTTTTTCACAATTTAGGAGATTTCAATTTTTCACTAAATCTTGCTGCCATTTTTCTAAAAGGGCTTTTCATACTTTCTATTTTTTCTTTGGAGAACCAGAACAATATCTCTTTTCCACTCTTTTTAAACTCCTTCTCCGCTTCCTTTAAGAAATCGGGGCCTTCGTAGCGGGAGAATCCCCTCTGTTCCCATACAAAAGCAAAAATTAAGAAGTGGTAGAAGGCCATAAACATCGAGACCATTAATCCATGAAATCCATCCTTATATCCTTTCCTTGCGAAAAATCTGCTTAGGAATTCTCTTAAAGGAAGTTTTATCGCATCGAAATAAGAAAATTCATATCCTTTTTCCATAAGATCCTTCGCTTCGTTCTGTGCGTAATTTGTGGTTTTATTAATAAACTGAAGAACAGAGGTGTAGTTATGATGAACAATATGTTCTTTTAGTTTTTTTGCTTCGCCTTCAAGCTTAATGCCTTCATGCACGTGTTTACTCGTATATCTTCCCTTACCTTTTTTAAAAAGTTTTAATTGAAAGTCAGGATACCATCCTGCATTCTCAATCCATTTATCAAAAATAAGGTTCTTTCTGGATATCCAATATCCAGTTACCGTTGGTTTGTTCGCTTCTTTACTCAAGACGCTCTTAATTTCTTTAGCAAGCTTGTCTGTGACCTCTTCATCGGCATCCAGACTAAGAATCCACTCGCTTGATGCCTTATCAAACCCAAAGTTTTTTTGAATATCAATTTGCTCCGGATTATTTTTTTGAGAAAAAATCTTATCTGTAAATTCCCTAGCTATCTTTACTGTGAGGTCCGTTGACTCATTATCTACCACTACAATTTCGTCTGCGAACTTAAGCGACCCAAGACACCTTTTTATGTTCTCTTCCTCGTTGAAGGCCGAAATAACTGCGCTTATTTTGCTCATGCTCTTTTCCTAACTACTCCTATAGCAGCTGTAATTTCTTTTTTTGCCAAAATATAATAAGGCACACTGTAGGAAATAACTCCTAACATGACTACTGCGACAAGAGTAAACATATCTTTTACTATAAACTGTGTTCCCATAAATACAATTATACCCATAAAAAGCGCGCATATAGAAGGCTTAACAATGCTTTTTATCAAATTGAACTTAACTATGCTTCGGGCCATATATATGGTTATGACTACTGTCAATGAAACGACAAAAGATGCCAGCGCCACACCGTTATAACCGAATAGATATATAAAAAGCGGCGTCAGGATCCATGTTGATGTAGTCCAGACAATCATAAGATTTAATGTCTTCCTCACCCTTCCTGTAGCATCCATAAGGTTTACCAAGATGCTAGATACAGACGAGATTAAAGCATTAAGGCTGAAAAAAACCAAGCTTATTACCGCAGGCTCCCACTTATTCGCCCAAGGTGGAAAATACTTGATAATGTAAGGACCTGTAAGTATAAGACCTGTTATTATGGGAAACATTGCGCTTGTAGTGAAAAAGAGTGATTTCTCAATTGCTAACTTGAGCACACCCACATCGTTTTGAATCCTAGAATACGCAGAAAAAGTTACTTTTGTTACGCTATCCACAATATAGCGGTAGGCGAAAAGAGAAAGTCTTTGGGCAAAACCAATGTAACCTATTTCAGCATATGTCAAAAGCCTGACTAAAATAACTGTCAGAAAATCATCTTTAATAGTAGCAAGGATATTTTTCGCCTGGAACTGAAGCCCATACTTCAAATGACCGAGAGACTTCCTATCAATTCCTACGCCTATTCTCCACGGAGAAACAATATAATAGAACGGTATTCCCGCAATGGAAGATGTAAGAAAAGCCCATGAGAAGCTCTCTATACCAAATTTTCTAAGAACTAAAATGATTAGAACAAAATTAAACACTAAGGCTTCTACAATCTGGGGTATAACCAGCTTATCAAAGCGCACACTTCGTTCTAGAAGTATCGATGGTATGGTTTTGAAAGACGAGAGAAATATCGTAAAGACGAGTACCAAAAGAAGCCCTGTGCCCTTTTCATCAAACCTGAAAAAACCCGCTATATCTTCTTTCAAAAGGAAAACTACAATAAAAATAGCAAAAGTTACTGCGGACTGAATAGTAAAAGCGCTTTTTAAGTCAGCTTGCGTAAGATCATCCTTTTTCTGAATAAGGGCTGCTCCTAAACCAAAATCAGTAAAAAAGCTGACTATCCTCTGGGCTGCTATTACGGCTGTATAAACTCCGAGCTCCGTGGGAAGAAGAAGTACTGATATAAAAAGGAAGGATGAAAAAGAAATTAAATTAAGAAAAAAAGTTCTAGAAATAAGGGCTATAACCCCACGCAGAGAATGCTTTGTTAATGCAGCCAGATCTAAGTCATTCATACTTTCCTTATCGAATGCCAAACCTTAAATGTCTCAATTATTGCTCTTAGTATTACCCTTGCATTCCCTCCGCTTTGGTCTCCATACTTTCTAGGAAAGTGCGAAACCTCTACCTGCTCTATTTTGAGCTTTGCCTTTTTTGCTTTGGCCAAAATCTCGGTTGTTATCATGGCCCCTTCAGATCTCAGCGGAAAAATTTTGTCTAGTGCACTTTTTCTGAAAAACTTAAAACCACAATCTATATCTTTAAAGTAAAATCCGAAAAATATGAAATCCCAAATTTTTAAAAGATTCATTAAAATGTGGCGGAAAGGATGATCAAACCTCTTCTTTCTAAAGCCTATAACTATGTCCGAATCATCAATTTTATCGATGAACTTATTAACTTCAGAAAAATCAAACTGTCCATCGCCATCATTAAAGACAACAAGGTCAAAGCGTGAGTTAGCAAATCCTTCCCTAAGCGCTGCTCCATATCCGCGGTTTGGCATATGTGATATTGCCCGAAGATTCTTATGCTTCTTCTCTAATTCTCTTGCTATTTCTAGAGTCCTATCAGACGACCCATCGTCAATCATTAATATTTCCCACTTCTCTGCTACTTTAGGCGCTACTTCAATTGCCTTTTCCACAACAGACACTATATTTTTTTCCTCGTTCCAGAAGGGGAAAAAGATGGAGAGTTCAGGAACTTTTGTCATGATTTTTTCGCCGTGAAGTGATTATACCAGCAAAAAGGAGAGCTACGCCAGAAACTGAGAGGAGATTCGACAGTTTTTCAATAAAAGTCTGTTCGTAACTAAACACCAGACGGTGTCGTCCCTTGCTCACATTTAGGCTATATACCCCGTAGCTAGACGCAAGCATCCCTTCCTCACCGTCTAAATATGCATGCCAGGCCGGAAAAAAGGCAGTATTTATTCTGACAGCCGTATCTTTGTTTAGATTTATATCTGCTTTTATTTCCCCTACCCTTACATCCAAATAGCTTACCTCTCCGGCACTTTTATCAACAGCGATTTTCTCACCTATAACATCCTCCTCATTTTCTGGGACCTTAAAATTTTCAGGAAGATATTCATCGGAGATCTTGGAAGTCGTCCACTTTATTTGCTTTTCGTTAGTGTAAAATTCAGATGGGTCGGCGTTAATAGCCTGAGAAGAAAAAAACTTTTGATAATGAGCTACCAACAAAATTCCTAAGAAAACTATAGGCAAGAACACTTCTTTTTTCACAATCTTTTTTTCAATAACCCAAATCACAGCCCCAGCACAAAAAGAAGCTGACAGGGATGATATTAGAAGAAATCTCCAGGGAAATTGAAAAAATTTCATAACCGGAATTGTCTCCCACAAAGCTTTCGAATACTCTGTCATTAGGAAGAGCGAAATGATGAATAATAAAAGAAACGCCAATAGGATCCACTGTCGTCTAGCCCTCCTAAGGAAGAGAAGTACGCCAACAGACATTAGTAAAAAAGCAATATGAAATTTTCCAAGCTGGAAAGACATCCCGTCTATACACCCGGAAGCAGAACCAGCATATCCCCAAGGACTGTTCCAGAATTGAATGAGACAAACAAAGTGGTCTCGGAAATTTGATCCTCCTCCTACAACGGATAGCACGTCAGCGTATTTCATTTCGGCAAGTGCGGGAATCCAGTAGAAAGACGCAATAAGAATTCCTAAAGGTAGGGCCAAAAAGACATGGAGAGGAAGCTTTTTCTTCCTTTTAAAGTACAGAATGCTAAAAACTAACACCTCAGCTGCTAAAAGCGGAGCTATCATTAAAGCAGTTAAATTGTGGGAGATTATTAGAAAAGAGATAAAAAGAGATGATATGCCCATCCAAGCCCATCTATGCTTGCCGTTTTCTTCTAGATACGTTTTGTAAACTCCCCAAATCGCCAAAGGAACAAAGCCATATGCTAAAAGCTCAGCAAAGTCTCCCCTAACATAAGCATTTAATGCGTGGAAAGGAGCATAAACATACAGAAGAGAAGAAATGATAGCAGCATTCTTTCCCCAAAATTCACGAGCCAAGACATACATTGATATTCCGGGCAATAACATCGTAAAGACAAGAGTAGCCTTTGTGGCTAATAAGGCATTTAAGCCTAGGAGAGTCAGAAACCCACCTATGTAGTAAAAGAGCGGAGCGTAAAAATTAAAGATTGGATATCCGTACCCGTATCCTAAGTTTTCGGACCACCTGACGGGAAACATTCCGTCGGAAAGCGCATTTCCCATTTCATAAACTCTCTGGATTTGAGTGTTATCATGTATTGGGAAAAAGCCGCCGCCAAGAAGAGGCAATACGGCAAATAACGACAATAGTAAAACTGCAATAATTGGAAGATGATTAATAACCCTCTTAACTTTATCCATTCTTTTGTCGGGCGAGTTTTGTTTTAATTATACCCTTACTGCTCCAGAATATAAGGATAAAAAAGGCAAGTATTGAAATCGCATCAGATGCTAATCGCACCGGGGTCTCTGTAAAATAAACCTCTAGACTAGACCTGCCAGGAGGAACCTTGACGTCTATCACTCCTCTTTCATTACCAAAATCAATAAGTATATCTTGACCATCTATCTTTGCCTTCCAACCCGGATAATAAATAGTATTCATCCTTACGACTCCACCATTAACACTAACCACATCAAAAGATATGTTCTTGGAATTATATGCTAAATCCTCGATTTTCCCATCGCCCTCCAAAATCTCTACCTTCTCCACAAATCTCTTGTCGGGCTTTTGGATAATCCAACGCGGCATATATTCGTCTTTTACTGTAGTCGTTGCCTCGTTTGTTGAATAGAATCCCTCTCCCTTATCAAACGTCTCTTTTGGACTGAGGAATGGAAGCGATGAGGCAAAAGCTAACACAACAAACACGCCTGCAAGGATAGTTTTATTTCTTCCTTTGATTACTGAGACAACGCAGGCAGCGAGAAATGCAATGCTCGGCACTAAAAGAGAGAGGATTCTAAACGGGAATTGAATAAATGAAGTGGGGAGAAAATTCCAAACCTGAGAGCTTACCGATGTTGCTAAAAATGCTGAAGACAAACCAGTCACCAAGAATAGCACGGTAAGTCTGTGTTTTTTTATCTCTATTTTTTTGAAAATTATTAGTATAAATATACTTGCAAAAATTGCAAAGGTAGATAACCCGATTAGCTCAATATCTGCAAAATAGCTCGCCCACTGCGAAATTTGAGTATTTGAAAAGAAAGTGTATCTTAATTCATAAAATGCGGGGATCCAGAAAAACGACGCCATACCTAGTCCAATTAAAGCTGCCGCTAAATACTTTGATATCAGTTCATTTTTAAGCTGAGACACGTAGACGTTCAAAAACATATAACCAAGGATGAGTATAAGAAATAAAGCTGCAAGAGTATTGTGTGCAAGAATAAGAAGGAAAACCCCGATTGCAATCCAGAATACGCTTTTCCTCTCAATCTGCCAGAAAATAAAAGGAAGAATCCCGATAGAAAGTACTTCTCCAACCGAACCTCTCTTATACAAATCGAAGATGTGATATGGCGTATATGTAAAAAAGAGTGCGCCTATGAGCGCGCTTGTTCTATCAAAAAGCTTTGATAGCCAGGCAAAAGCAAATACCCCGCCGCCCAGCATGGATAGTATAAGTATTAGTTTTACTGAATTAACAAAACCAAAGCCTAAAATCTGAAGGGGTGTCGCCATATACATAAAACCTGGGTAAAGGAAATTAGCTACAGGATATCCGTAACCGAAGTTAAGCCTCCCCAAGAACCTCACTGGAAATTGACCATCAGAAAGAGCCTGATAGAAAGCAGAAAATCGAATTACCATCCATTCCCCATCATCTGTCTGGAAAAATCCCGGCTGCAAAAGAGAATAAATTGAAGGGATCAGAAGAATTATAAGGATTAATAAAAATCCAATCGCTTTAGGTTTCATTATTCGTATTTATGCTGCCTTCTTAATTTTAATTGCCTTTGAAATCGATAGCAACAACAAGATAAAAAGAGTAACGCCTGTAACTTTAAGCCCTAGATTAAATGAGTCCGGATAATAAGAAAAGGCAACTTCGTGACTTCCTTTAGGAACCACAACAGCCCTGAATGCATAATCTGCTCTGTAAATTTTCTGCTCAACGTTATCTACTTTTGCCTTCCAGCCTTGATAATAGCTGTCAGAAATAAAAAGCAGTGAGTCGGCGGCAGACGAGGTATTGATTACTATACTGTTTGGCTTGTAACTCTTCACGCTTACCTTAGCGTTCTTATCTTCCCCTGGACTAAAACCTGATGGCAAGTCATCTTCCAGAATAAGCGTCTCTTTTAAGTTAAAGGCTGGGTCGTGGATTGTTTTTATTATTTCATCTTTATCGTTTACAACAATATGGTTTCCAAATAAAGAAACCCTTGCTAGCGCAGATTTGTTCTCATAGATTTGCCAATTACCTTTATCCCAAATCATTTCGTAAACCGTTTCATCAAAGGTTTCATAGTCAGGAGGAGTATTAACCACGTCTACCTTATGGAGAAGGTATTTTACTCCGAGCAAATTTAGAATATTTTGGCGATTTCTGTTATTCCTTAGGTCTTCCTTTCCAAACCCCCTTGCTATTTCTGCCTCCGATCTTGCCACAGAGGATGAAACATTCCCATTCTGCGAGGATGAGACTAATTCTGAGTATCTTTTACTATGTAAAGCGTCATACCCGTCAGCTGAAAATATCTTTTCGTACGTCTGAATATTGGATTCCAGATATGCGCTCCCATATCCCCAGGAACGGTCTATTCCTTGAATTTTTTTGAGCTGGGTTAAAACTTCAGTCTTTGGATAAACAGATTGCTTCGGTGAAAAGGGAGTAATTTTCTGAAAAAAATAGTATAAGTCAAAGACTGTCAGAATAATCAGTCCAATCAGTATGTATTTCCTGAGCCTATCCGTGAATACATAAGCAAGAATAAGCACCGCTCCTAATGCAAAAATTCCGCTGGGCAGAATCAAATTTCTCTTGGAAATACTTAAACTTGCGAGCCACGATTCCCCTTGGAAGAAATTCTGAGCAAGCAACACAAAACCCCAAAGGAACGCAAATACAGATCCCACCAGAAATAACGATAGCAACAAATGTTTATCCTTACGCCTGCTTTCCTGCAAATATTCAAACCCGAATGCAGCTAGCACACTTAAGGAAAAACAAAAAATAAACATTACCCTCGTAGGCACTGCTGTTGAAAGCAGCGGAATATCTAAGGAATAGATTGACCTTGCAATTATTGTGTCAAATGACATAAAGAAAGCTGCAATCAAGGATAAAATGAAGAACCAAACAACAGAACTTTGTCTCTTAATTACGGCAAAGAGTCCAAAAATTAATGGCATCACCCCAACATAAGAAACTCTTTCAATGTACGTACCTTCCAGGAAGTAATTTCTAGTTGCGGGATTTCCGAAAAAGTCCGGTGCAAAAAGCGTAGCTATGTGAATTTTTGGAATCAAGAGCTTAAAAAAATTATCAATAGAATAGGCTGTTCTCGTGGAATTATTAAGAAGTTCAAGCATGGGTAACAACTGCATCGATGACAATAATACCGGCAAAATAAAGACCGGCAAAACTTTTAGTAAAGTCGGAAGTCTTTTTTCCCTGTCTAGGGAAATTATATTAAACAGCATGAAAACCAGAAGAAAGACAAAAAAATAAAAGGACGTTTGAATATAGCCTGCGAGTAAGGAGAGAGTAAGTCCTGCTGTAATGGCAAGAGATAGGCTTAAACTGGGCTTTCTTAAAAATTTTAAAGAAAAAAACATCAGAAGGGGAAGCCAGAGAATAGAATGTCCGATATTTCCATATTCAATCCATACAACGAGGTAAGACGAGAAGGCGAAGCTCAGAGCACCCAAAAAACTACTCTTTTGCCCCAAACGAAGCTCCCGAAGAAAGAGAAAGGTAAAAATTCCTGCCAAAATAGGCTGAATATAAATATAAAAACTCCAAGCATGTAAAAAGGGCAGGATGTAAAAAATCAAGCCTAGCGGATAAAACGAACCGGACTGAAGGCTTGCCAAATGCGGAGTTCCTGAGAAATTATAAGGATTCCAAAGCGGCACTTCCAAATTCCTAAAGGTTTCTACGCTAAAGTATTTAGCGGGATACAAAAGCTCTGCCACATCAAAATTTTGTCCTTTGTTAGGAAACGAGCCTGGCACATATCCTAAGAAAGAATATGAATTGTATGGGGCATATTCCCCTACGATAAGATCTCCCGGAAATGGAACTTTTTGAAAAAGAATTGTCTGATAAAAAAACAATAGGGGTATTAAAACTAAAAGAATTAACCAGACCTTCTCCTTAACGGCTCGGAAGAACTTCATAGATACTCATGTAGGAATTACCTATTCCTTTCTGGTATTTTGAGAGTAACTTTACGGGCCAAGAGGGCGGCGCCTCTTTTGAATCATTAAAAACGTAAAAGACTCTCATTTTTTCTGCTTTTTTTACCAAATCCTCAGGTATCTGGGACTCTGTTGGCCATATTCCCCTTTTTTTTATATTTTTTACTTCGTCAAGGTAAATTTCCGTAGCATAGGTCGGAAGAGACCCGAAGGTTCCCTCTGTAGCAACGTAAATTTCCTTATCTTTTGACTCCTCTCTTAGAAAGGACACTATTTCCCTTACTCCTCCCCCTGCAGGCCACGCATTCACGAATTGATCGGTATCTGCCTTTGCTATCGGTGCACGTGACAAATCTGTAAGAACATAGAAATCAGATCTTACCAAAAAACCGAAGATCAAAACAAATGCTCCCGTTATTACAATTTTATTTTTCATATTTTCAAGAATGTGGGTAAGAGAAAAAGATGCCAAGACCAAAAGAGGCATTGTCATAAAAAGAATGAAACGCGGATAAAGGATCCTTCCAAACATTGCCAAAGCGATAAATGGAAAGACAAACCACAATAACAAAAATATCTTTTCTCTAAGATATTTTTTTCCGCCTATTAAAAGAGATCCAAACATTGCTATTAGAAGAGGGACCGTAGAATATGAAATTAACCAGTCAGTAAGTCCATTCCAGTTACCTCTAAAAAACTCCAGCGGATGATTAATCCAATCATGGAAAGGATATACAAAAACTCCATTTTTTTCAGAAACTATATGGAAAAAAGGAGACAACCTAAGAACCGAGTAGAATCCATAAGCCATAAGAGCCGAAAGCCCTGCGAGCGCTACCCATTTTATAAATTCCCTAACCCTGTTGTTTTGTCTGAAATCAAACAGCAATAAAGATAAGGGGAATAAGTAAATAAGAAAAAATCCCGAGCTTTTAGTCAGGACTGCAAATCCTATTATCATGCCCAAAACTAATGCCATATCAAGACGCCTTCGTCTTATCAAAAGAACATGGAACAGAATCCCCCAGATTATTGACGCAGCCACTAACGATTCGTAAAGCGCCATTCTGTCGTAAACCAATGTGAAGGGATATACTAAGTACAAAGATGCAGCGATAAGCCCTGCACTACTGTTTTTGAATATCTCTCTTCCCAGAAAAAACATTCCTACCATTCCTACGAATCCTGCTCCAACAGAAACCAATCTCCCCGCCAGAAGCGGATCATCAACAAGCCTCATAATAACCATATTTATCCAGACAAAAGAGGGTTGTTTTCCATCAGTAAGTGAAATAAAACGCCAGTTAGCATCAAATCTGGCTATTTGAGACCAACGGGTATAAATGGCTTCATCTGTGAACATTTGAAGATCCAGAATGTTGTATAGTCTAGTTGCGAAGTAGAGGATAAAAAGAAGTCCGCTTATTAAAATCAATTTTCGATTCCTCAAAATAATACCCATAAAAGAATTATACATAATTACCTTAATAATTTAGTACGCAGAGTTTTTCCAAACATTGCAATAACTACTGTCAAAAGAGCCGCTAACGCAAATCCTGCGGCTTCGATGTTTGAGACAGTGGTCGGATAGTCTTTGTTATAATCAGTTAAGTAAACATACGCTGCATAAACTAAAACGCCAGCAATTGACAGGACTAAAGAAGGCACTAGAACATACGGCCTTTTTGAAATAAAAGTAGCGAAAGAAAGAGGGGGCAGAAGATACCACGGCTGAAAGTTGGTCCTTATGCTTGCAAGTAACATAGCAAGAACAGAAAGGGAAGTAAGTGCAATAAAAACATTATTCCAGTCAATCGGCTTTTTTTTCTTCTCTAGATACGAGAGCCATAAAGCAACCGGCAATAAAAAGGCAGTTGAATACTTCACCCCTACTGATAATACATAGGATACTAACGACAACGCTCTTTTTCTTAAAATGAATAGGTAAATTGAAGAAAGTGTCAGGAAGATCATGGGCATATCGTTATGGGAAGAAACAAGTCCTTCAATAAGAACCAAAGGATTTAAGGCCCAGAATGACAAATGAAAAAGCCGATCCTCCGGAAAAAGCTTACCTGAGATTTTATAGACCATATAACAACTCCCTATGAATGACGCGCTTATTAAGAATTTAAAGAGGAAAAATGTGGGCAGGAAATAATTCATACCCAGAAATGACAAAGGAACAGTAAGTCCAAGCCAGGTAGGACCGTAAGGATAAGTCCTATGCGTCCACCTCATAAAATTTAGCATTGGATCTCCGCCATAGTCTAGGGCTTTGTGAATAAAGGGACTCTCATGGTAGTAAGTTACGATCTTCGCATCAAATATGTAATTAAAAAGGTCATAGGAAAACGCGTTGTAAGAAAAGGCAAGAAGAATACCAGCAAAAAGTATCGCTACCCAAACAGTTTTACTATCAATCTTTTTTTTACGAGCAAGATAAAGAAAGATAAAGTAGAACACGAACAACAAACTAACTATAATTGTGTACAGATATGTGGACGTCGCTCTTTCAAAAAAGCCTATGTGCTGAAACTGCTTTTGGATTACCTGCCAGATCGAAGACTGAGACAGAGTCAGGGAGAGATCAACTTGAGTGAAAGAATAAAAGAAAAGCGAAGTAATAACTGCAAGGTAGAAAAAGAGAAAAAGCTTTATCCTCATACATTGTATTTTCTAGTAACTCTATTTAGTCCAATTCTCGCAAAATCCAAAACACCGCTAATTGAATCTGTAATGGGATTTACCCTTCTCGTTTCAACGTAAAGCCACTCAACCGGAACCTCTTTTATCCGGTATCCCATTTTTGTGGCCAGATATAATAACTCTACGTCAAACCCGGCGGTTACAGCTGAACCCGATATCTCCTTAAATCCGCTGTGGAACTTGTTCATCTTCTCAAACAATACTTCAGCGGCTTCGCTTTTAAAGACTTTAAATCCGCATTGAGTGTCTGAAATATCATAAAGCCCGACGAGAACCTTACGAACGAGCACTGCGCTTCTGGAAATGAATTGACGGATAAAAGGTGAGCCTTTTCTTTGATTGCTCCTTGAACCGATGACTACGTCATACTCCTTTTCAACAAAAGGAAGAAGTTTTTTTATTTCTTCAATTGGCGTAGCCTGATCCATGTCCGTAAAAAGCTTATATTTCCCCCGAGCCTTAAGCATTCCGGCTGTAACGGCACCTGCCTTGCCCAAATGATGATTTTTGAGAAGCTGAAAGTTATTATTGTTTTCTTTAATAAACTCTTCTACAAATTCCCGGCTACCGTCATTTGATCCATCATCTACTATGATTACTTCGTATGAATAGCCCTCTCTTACAAGAAAATGTTCTATTTTATCCAAAACTCCCTTCCGAAGATTGGCCATTTCGTTATAAGAAGGTATAACTACAGAAAGAAAAGGAGAATCGCTCACTCAAAAATTATACAACAGAAGGCTCCGAAGAAACAAATAAAACTACTTCCTGGAGAGAATAAACCCATGCACCTTTAAATTCCCCCCTTCTGATTCCTCCGCAATTATCATAGCATCTGTCTCTTGAGGCATTCTTACTACACGCCTTACCCCATCACTCTGAGTAGTAGCTGCCAAAGCACTTGTTCTATTTAATACCAGTATTTCAACCCTAAGCTCTGTTTCTAAGCCTTCAAACACCACCTGATGTTCTCCATCCTCAAGAACAGTAGAAACAGACTCGGGAATATCAAGCCTACCGCACGCTAAAGCTTCTGCTTTCCTAGCCAAACTATCTTCTTTAAAAACAGAGGGCCGACTTAATGAAATTACTTCAATAGGCATAATTTCTGGGATTATACAGTAAAACGCTTGTTACATCAATCAAATTGCCCTGAGGCTCGTTTTGAGGTAAAATAGAAGAAGAGCCCCCGTCGTCTAGCGGTTTAGGACACCTGGTTCTCATCCAGGAGATCACCGGTTCAAATCCGGTCGGGGGTACAAGATTAGTTGGGTTGTGTGGAGGCTTGGAGGACTGGTCTTTCAGACACTTCTCTTACTTTTATCTTAGGGAGCTTCTTAGTAAAGAATACGTCTAAGACTTCATCCATGTGGTCCACGAATACGAATTTCAAATCTGTTAGAACTTCTTTAGGAATATCCACTAGATCTTTTTTGTTGTCCTTAGGAAGTATGATAGTTTTAAGTCCTGCTCTATGAGCGGCTATAACTTTTTCTTTTACTCCGCCTATCTCAAGCACGCGTCCCCTTAAAGTTACCTCTCCAGTTCCTCCGACCAGCCTATTTATCGGTATTTTGGTAAGAGCTGATGTAATAGCTGTAGTAATAGCAATTCCTGCTGAAGGTCCGTCTTTGGGGACTGCGCCTTCCGGTACGTGGATATGAATATCAAGCTTTTGAAAAAATTTAGGCGAAAGTCCAAGCTCAACGCCCCTTGCCCTGACATAAGACATCGCAGCCTGACAAGATTCCTTCATAATGTCTCCCAATTGTCCCGTAAGAATAAGCTGACCTTTTCCAGGCATAAGCGCTACCTCTATAAATAGTATGTCTCCTCCTGCTTCTGTCCATGCAAGTCCTGTAGCGAGCCCTATATCATCTTTTTTCTCAATCATTGTTCCCCGCATTTTAATGGGCCCTAGGAATTTAGTAGTGTTCTTGGCTGTAATTGTGATCTTTTTCTTTTTCCCCTCCGCAACAAGCTTTGCTACCTTTCGAAGAAGGCGCGCAATTTGCCGTTCAAGACTTCTTACTCCTGCCTCCCTTGTATAATGTTCTATAACGAATTTAAGAGCAGAGTCTGTGATCTCTATTTCCTTTGAGGTCAAGCCGTGTGATTCCATTTGCTTTTTGATTAAGAAATCCTTTGCGATTTTGAATTTCTCATCGTGCGTATAGCCGGCGAAGTTTATTACCTCAAGCCTATCCCGCAGAGCTGGAGGTATCGTGTACAAAACGTTTGCCGTAGTGATAAACATTACGTCTGACAAATCAAAGGGTACTTCTAAGTAATGGTCTGAGAAGGAATGGTTCTGCTCGGGATCAAGCGCCTCAAGAAGCGCAGATGATGGGTCTCCTCGAAAGTCTGCTCCAACTTTATCGATCTCATCAAGCATAAATACCGGATTTTTTGTCTTCGCTTCCTTAATTCCCTGAATTATTCGCCCTGGAAGCGCACCGACATAAGTTCTCCTATGTCCTCTTATCTCTGCCTCATCCCTTATTCCGCCTAGCGAGACTTTTACAAATTCGCGGCCCAACGCTCTAGCGATGGACTTTCCAATAGATGTCTTACCTACTCCAGGAGGTCCGGCAAAGCAAAGAATTGGCCCCTTCATCTTTCCTGAAAGCTTGTGGACTGCGAGATACTCAACTATCCTTTCCTTTGCGTCCTTCAGGCCGTAATGGTCTTCATCAAGAACCTTCTCTGCGGCTTTTACATTGACATTATTTTCCGATACTTTACTCCATGGAAGATCAATCAACCATTCCAGGTAATTTCTTACGTAGCCTGCCTCGGGATTGAATTGTGTCATTTGGGAAAGCTTTTTAGCTTCTTTCCTGGCTTTTTCCTCAATCTCCTCAGGCATTCCTGCTTCTTTAATCTTCATAAGAATCTCTCTTGTTTCATTATCTTCTTCGGACTCTCCGAGCTCTTTTTCAATCGTCCTTAGCCGCTCCCGAAGCATTACCTCCCGGGCTCCTTTTTCAAACCTTTCTTTAGTCTTAGTATCAATCTTTCGCTCAAGTTCCAAAACTTTTATTTCTTTTGCCAGAAGATCCGCCACCTTTTCAAGCCTTTGTCTTACATTCAGGATAGTCAGAAGTTCTTGTCTTTGAACCGGCCTTAAATCCAAAACTGATGCTATAAGATCGGAAAGCTGAGAAGGGGTGCTTTCAGACATTATGTTCATAAAGACCAGAAAGTCTACGGCCTTGCCCAAATTCATGGCTCTTCTGAACTCATTTGTCAGGTGATTGCAGAGGGCCCGTATTTCAGGGGTATCAACTACCTCGTCCTGAAGCTCTTTTACAGATCCCAGAAGGAAGGAGTTCCTGTTCTCAAAAGACGTTATTTTTACGCGCGCCAGGCCTTTTACATGGGCATTTATCTCTCCATCGGACTTTATCATTCTCTCGATTCGGCAAAGAGTTCCTACTGTATATAGGTCTGAGGGGGCCGGGTCATTAAGCTTGGAGTTCTTTTGAAGTACAAAACAGACTATCCTTTCCTTACTGAATGATTGCTCTAAGGCAAGCAGACTCTTCGGCCTTCCGAATGTGAGAACCGAATCCGTATTGGGAAAAATTATTCCGTCTCTTATTGGAATTATGGGGACTATTTTTTCCATTTAGTTAGCACTCTAGCACAACATCTGCTAGTTGTCAAGCGCCCCAAATGTGCTTCTTTAGGGTTGACACAAATTATATCATAAGGCTAAAATAATATATGAGGAAAAAACTGGAAAACAATGAAATCTTACCCCTTGGCCTCCCGGAAGGAATAAAGCCGGAGCAACTACGCAGAAAGCTTCATTCCGTAGAAGGAAGAACCGCTGAGTTTATTAGTAACTGGGCTGGCAGCATGCCTTTTGTATACTTTCATGTTATTTGGTTTACTTTATGGTTTGTAATCAATTCTACAAATGTTTTCTCAAACCACGTAAAACCTTTCGATCCCTTCCCTTATGGACTTCTTACAATGCTTGTCTCTCTCGAGGCTATATTTCTGGCTACTTTTATTATGATCAATCAGAACAGACAGGTTCTTGTAGACACCTACAGGGAACTCGAGGAAGAAGAAGAGCAGGAAGCTGAAGAACAAGAGCAGGAGGAGCTCGAAGAGGATGTCCAGGACATACAGAAAGATTTAGACGACATAAAAAACGCAATTGTCTTTATTCAGCAGAAAATAAGCACGCATGAAAAAAATCCGCAAACTGCCCCTGAAAAAAAGTAAAGATTTGGAAGGAATGACAAAAGAGGAGAAAGTCAAACAGATTATTTCTAGGCTTGAAAAGCTTTTTCCGGGCTCAAAGATTGCGCTTAACTACTCTTCTCCTTGGGAACTTTTCGTAGCAGTGGTGCTGTCAGCACAAACCACAGACAAACAGGTTAATGTGGTAACACATGATTTGTTTGCGAAATATAAAACTCTAGAAGACTACGTTAATACTCCACTAGAGGAGTTTCAAAACGACATAAAAAGAATCGGGCTTTTTAGAGGAAAAGGAAAGAGTATAAAGCTCACAGCTGATATCGTTTATAAAAGCTACAGTGGCAAACTACCGGACTCGATGGAAAAGCTTCTAGAGCTTCCAGGGGTAGGAAGAAAAACAGCAAACGTTTTGCTTGGAAATATCTACGGTAAATCTGAAGGAATAGCTGTAGACACGCACGTAAAGAGACTTGCAAAATTATTTGGGCTGACGGATGAGACTGATCCTAACAAGATCGAGCGCGATCTCATGGAGATAACTCCGAAGAAAGACTGGTTTATGATTACCTATCTGTTAATTGATTACGGACGGAAATATTGCACTGCGAGGTGTAAACACACAGACTGCCCACTTAAAAACTACATAATAAAATGACGACGTTAAAATTCTATAAAAAAGCCTCAACCTATCTTTGCGGTAAAGACAAAAAACTAGCTAAAATTATAAAACAGCACGAACTTTCGCCTCTCGAGCTTCATGAAGACTACTTTAGGGAATTGACTGAATCTATCATAGGCCAGCAGTTATCCGTAAAGGCCGCTGATACAATATTAAAAAGGTTTTACGCGCTCATTACAGAACCATTAAACCCAAAGAAAGTTATAGCAATAAAAGACGATAAGATAAGAGCAGCGGGAATTTCCTGGTCCAAGATTTCATACATTAAAGATCTTGCGAAAAGATTCGCGGACGGAGAAATTGAAGTAGGCAGATTTGACAAGATGACTGATGAAGAAATAATTGAAGAGCTGGTGAGGGTACGCGGGATTGGAAGGTGGACTGCTGAAATGTTTCTCATATTCGGCCTTGGCAGACCTGACGTATTTTCATTCGGAGACTTGGGCCTAAGGCGAGCTATTGAGAAGGTACATGGAATAAAGGAGCTAGGAGAAACAGATGCTATGAAAATTTCTGAGACGTGGAAGCCGTATCGCTCAGTTGCGTCCCGCTATCTGTGGAAAAGCCTGGATAACAAGGGCTAGTCTTCGTAGAAGTCGCCTTCTTCGTAATTTTGTTTAAAACAAAGATAGCGGTACTCTTCTTTCGTGTCATTCACCACTTCATGCCTATCGTTAGGTTCAATTACTAGAGCGTCGCCTGTGCCAAACGTAAACTTTTTTCCGTTTATTAACCAATAGCCATTTGAGTCAAAGAAATAGAATATTTCGGTTTGCTTTTTGTGGTAATGAAGAGATGCTGTCCCTCCTGCTTTTATCAAAACCTCCTGAACCCAAACACCTGGAAGACCAAGATCGTCTTCATCTAAAAGAACTTTTTTGCTATAACCTTTTCCCTCAAACCAATCTTTTTCCTCAGGTTTAATTATCTTCACGCTTTGATTATATCAAAGAGGAAACTAGCTTGTGGGCTCTTGAGGCTTGGCTGCTGTTTCTTTTGAAGCAAGTACTCCCATCATTTGGTCAGGTGATCTTTGCACGATACCGCCAAAACCTGAACCCTTTTCATGAGGAGGAGTAACTCTAGGAGTAATCATAGGGTCCCTAAGGCTTACATTTCTATGACCATCCCTGTACTCAGCTTGAAACACATCATCCGAATGATCCGGATTTCTGTGGATTGCAGGAGGCAATTGCCCCGATGTTTCTCCGCCTGGTCTTGATTCTATTGGTCCTCCGCTCATAATCCTTAGGGATATTATCAAATCTAGACAGAAAACTCAAGGATCATGGGGAGATGGTCTGAAACGATAATTTCCGGTACTTCAAATGTCTTCACCTTAATTCCTCCCGAAACTAAAATATAGTCTGCGTATCTCTCGCTGGTCTTTTTATAATGGTGAGTCCTTGTCCCCTTTATCGAAAACTCTTTGATGAGATTTTTCATATTCTCCTCAAGGATTTTCAAACTCTCAGTATTAGGACTAAGGTTAAAATCGCCGCAAATAATCTTTTCCCCACTAAAACTGTCTGAAATTTTCTTTATTGCTTTTGACTGAGCAATTCTCTCGGGAGTATCCATTTTTTCACCTGGAATCCAATATCCGTGGACATTGCCTACCAGAATTTCCTTTTTACCTACTTTTATTCTCAGGCATTGAATGTTTCTTGGTAAATCAAGTGCATTCTTAATCCCCTCCATCTTTATGCTCGGTTTATAGTCATATTTTCCGTGAATAAAAATAGCTTTTTCTGACGAAACCTTAATATTTTTCCTGACAAATGTGGCCTGACCAAAGGAAAGGGGAAAATTTACTCTTCTCTCGGTGTCATAACCTGTGAACATCGGGGCATAGTAACTATTGTAGCCTTTTAGTAATTCCGATAAGTCAGCGTAGAGATCTGTCTTAAATCCGTTTCTGAATTCGCTTTTTGGAGAGTCGAAAACTTCCTGAAAACAGAAAATGTCGGCGTCGCGGCTTTGATCGTGGACAAACTCTAAGAGTGGCTTATGCATTTTCCCACCCCAAGTATTTAAGGAGACTAACTTCATTCGGATATTATATCAGCTAGAAGCTACTTTCTTTTAGGATTTTTTTTGTTCTTTTCACCAACTCGTCATGCACTCTTCCATTACTCGCTATAAAACCGTTTATAGGCTGATCGTATCTTTGCTCATTTCCCAAGAGATCTGTAACTTTACCTCCTGCCTCTTCAACAACTATTTTTACCGCTGCGGCGTCCCAGGGGTTTACGTGCCTGTAAATTTCGGCTACAAACTCTCCCAATGCAACAAGCATCCCGCCATAAACACACGAATAAATTCTAGTCGTAAGAACTTTTCTCTTTCGAATTTCTTCTTCCATTCCTAAAAGCTTAAGACTTTCTATTCCCCCGTCAATTATGGTCCTTTCTGAAAAAGAAGAGGCCGAAGAGACTTTTACAGGTTTCCCATTTAATGTGGTTCCCTTATTTTTTTCGGCATACAAAAGCCTATCAACTATCGGATCGTAAATTACTCCCAGCACGGGACTTCCGTTTTTAACGAGAGCGAGAGAGAAAGCAAAGATGGGAAAGCCATGGGAAAAAGGGATCGTCCCGTCAATTGGATCACATACCCAAACGTATTCTGAATCCTTAAGACTATTTTCCTCTTCTCCCAAAATACTGTGCTCCGGATACTCCTTTCCGATAGCGTTTATTACCATTCTATTGACGAAGGTGTCTGTTACGGTAACTGGGGTTTTGTCTTTTTTCCACTCCTTCTTCATACCGAGAGAAAAATCTTTCCGCATTACTTCTCCTGCCTGCCTTGCCAAACCCATTGAAAAGTCTTTGTAGTTCATTTGGGACAATTATAGCCCTTCGACTGCGCTCAGGACAATAGCAGAATTATTTTTCCCAGAACTTGATTTGGCCAATTACTAAAGCGCTGGTAAAAAGGGAGTAAATAAAAATATATGAAGAGTCGGTAAGAAAATACCCCAAGTCTACAAACGCTTTGTTTTCTGTCAGTCTTAACAAATAGCCTAACGAGAAAACAGCAATCGGCATAACTATAATTGCCGAAAAACCAATATCTTTCTTAAATCTTCTGAAAAAGAACAATAAAGACAAGGAATACGTAAGAAAAACAACAGAAATTACGAGAACTTGATAGAAAAACATTCTCCGATTGTAGATTTTAAATATTTATATACAAGAGGCGAAATTCGGGGGCAATTATAGCAGAAGTTATTTTGCGGCGATCATGGAGATTTCTATTTTTGCTCCTAGGGGAAGTTCTTTAACAGCGACAGTTTCTCTTGCTGGATATGGTTCTTTGAAATAGCTTGCATAGGTTTCATTAACTTTTTCGTAAAGCTCCATATCGGTTAGGTAAATGGTAGTTTTAACTACGTTTTCAAAATTCAATCCTTCCTTTTCAAGGATAGATTTGAGGTTTGTCATTACTTGATGCGTTTGTTCTTCTACAGTTCCTTCCAAAAGCTTTCCATCTTTGAGGTAAACCTGGCCGGATGTAAAAACGAGTCCGTTTTTTGAAACTGATGGCGAAAATGGTAACGACATGAGGAAATTTTACTCCTTTTGCCTTCTATTTGCCAGAGTTAAGTCTTAAATATTTTTTGTGTCTTCTTATTAAAATAAGTAAAACAAATATAATGTTTAATAAAACTATCGGAACGGAATAAAATAAGTTGTATATATCCCACTTTTGTCCCATCCCAAGCACAAAAACCTCTAAGCATGTAACAAAAGCCATTACTGAAACTGGTATCCAGAAAAAGAGGAAAAAGATTATTCCCAGTCTTCTTAAAAATCCAAAAAAAGATTTTGTATGTTTTAGCGAATGGTAAACGATGAAAACAAGACACAAAATGGCAATAATGATGGAGGGAATTAAAAAGGGAGCCATCATTTTCTGCAATATAGAATCAGTAAAAGAATAAATCAGTATTACGAAACTAGAAGCCCACAAAAACGGAAAAGTTAAGATTGGCTTAATCATGGGGCAATTATAACCCTTCGACTGGGCTTCCTTCAAGTCTTCAGGGTAAACAGGTGTAAAGTGAACTATTGACAACAGTATATACAAAGTATATACTGTTAAATATGAATACTGCTGTAATAAACATTAAAACAAATCCCGAAGTTAAAGCTAAGGCTCAAAAAATTGCTGAAGAACTCGGCTTTAGTCTTAGTTCCCTAATAAATGGATATCTAAGAAGCCTTGTGAAGACAAAGGCTGTGCATTTCAATACAAGTGAGAAGCCGACAGACTATTTAATTCAAGCGCTCAAGGAATCAGAAAAAGATAGAAGAGCAGGAAGAATCGTTTCTTTTAAGAATCTTAAAGATGAGATGGATTATCTTGACAAAATGATCGCGGATGATAAAAATAAAAAGAATTGAATATTCTAGAAAGTTTGATAAAGATTTAAAAAAGTCCCCAACCAAAATTAAAATAGCATTTAAAAAAAGACGGGAAATTTTCCAGCAAAATCAATTCCATCCGTTGCTTAACAACCATTTACTGACAGGAAACCTTAAGGGATACAGAAGCATAAATATTACAGGTGATTGGCGAGCAATTTATTCTGAAAGAAATGGTGTAATTACTTTTGAAATTTTAGGGACACATAGCATGCTTTATAAATAAACCATGTCATTAATAAGAAATAAATCACTGAGTAAAAAGCGTAAAAGAGCAATAGCTTTTGCGGGGTGGCGAAGAAATATTGGAGCAAGAGAGAAAATTATTGCAAAAGAACTTAGAGATAAATTGGGGCAATTATAGCACCCTACTTCACTTCGGTTTCACTCAGTGTAAACCCTTCGACTAGGCTCAGGGCAAGCACCCCACTTCACTTCGGTCTAACTCAGTGTAAACGCTGTAGGCTTCCACCGACGCTAAAGCTTTGGCGGACAAGACGAGGGGCAAGGATAGAAATTCCAAAATCTATTTTAGTAAATTTGATAATAGAAGTGTTTTGATGTAACATACTTCCCAAATGAGTTCTGCAGTCTTTTTACTGGGGTTTATTATTCTTTTCTTGGTAATTCTTATTCCTTCGATAAAGCAGGTTAATCAATACGAAAGAGGTGTCCGCTTCCGATTTGGGAAATTTCGAGACGAGATGGCGCCCGGATGGAGAATTGTCTGGCCCGTTATAGAGGGTTGGCAAAGAATTGACATCAGAGTAAAGGCCGTAGACGTCCCGGATCAGGAGGCTATAACCCGAGATAATGTTTCGGCCCGCGTTAACGCTGTTATTTATTATCGTGTGGATCAGGCAAGGAAGGCAGTTTTGCAGGTGGAGGATTTTTACTATGCGGTCTCCCAACTCGCTCAAACAACCATGAGGAATGTGATAGGAGAAACTTCCCTTGATGATTTACTCTCCAAGCGTGAACAGGTCGCCAAAAAAATCCAGACAATTATCGACAAGGCCACTGATCCCTGGGGAGTCAAGGTAGAATCAGTTGAGCTAAAAGATATAATTCTCCCCGAGGAGATGAAAAGGGTTATCGCACGCCAGGCCGAGGCGGAAAGGGAACGCCGGGCAATTGTTATTCGGGCAGAAGGAGAAAAGGCTGCTGCTGAAAATATTGCTATCGCAGCGGGAAGACTTTCCAAAACCACAGGAGGTCTTCATGTTCGCACGCTTCAGACTCTTTCAGAATTAGCATCCGATAAAAGCAACACTATAGTTTTCGTAACTCCCCTTGAAGTGCTCCGCGCTTTTGAAGGAATCATTAAGAAATTCAAATAAAGGGGCAATTATAGCAGAAGAGTTATGCTGCGGTTCGCGGAGGAGGAAGTCGTAGCTTGCCTTTTTGATGAGCGGAAAGTAAATGTTTGGCACTTACCGATAAACTAGGAAGCGCTGCCATCTCGGCCCAAGAAAAATATTCTATATCGTCATGTATAGACTCTACAACGTGAGGAGTTCCAGACACAATTTTTGAGTTATACCAAATGTATAGCTTAGGTTTATCTTCAAAGTAGTGAGCTCTTCCAGCTTCTTGTTCTACCTCAATATCTATTCCAGCTTCCTCACCGGCTTCCCGGGCGGCAGTTAAAGTAGGATCTTCACCAGGGTTTGATTTTCCGCCAATTATTTCCCACTGGTTTTTTTCGGGAGTATTTCGATGTATCAGAAGAACTCTGCCTAAATCGTCTTGGATAATTGAACCGGCCATTACTGTTACCGGCGATGGTTCAAATTCCTGCCCAACCAATGTCATTAAGGGCAATTATAACACCCCACTCTGTTATAAACTACTAAGGGCAAAGGAAGTAGTATTTAACAAATACGCTAAAAAATTTCTTTACTTCTCTAGCTTATATGCGCTCCAGGCAAGAAAGCCCGCAGCTACTGCTCCGACAATGCTTAGCCACATTGGAACTACCCACCCCCCAACATTTACGCTCCAACCCAAAAACAACCTTAAAATATGGAAAGATCCAACTAACAAAAACAGAAGACATGTAACCTGATTGTAGGTTTTTTGCTTCATTTACTCACCTCCTTTCAGGATTTTCCTAAAGACCAACTAATTTCGTTCTATCTATATTTCTTGCTAGTTTTTAAGGCTAGCATTTTTCGTTTTATCTCAAGCCTTTTCTTGGTTTTGTGCGGATGAGATCTCTTTTCGTTCCCAAGTCCTGTATCTCGTTTTGCCATATATCAAATTATACACTATTAATAATTCCTAAATCTCTAGGCGCTTACTCGACGAAGGTTAGCGCAGTACCTCTTTTACCGGCGCGCCCGGTTCTTCCAATTCTATGAATATAGTCTCTATATGACGCAGGCTGGTCATAATTTATGACATGAGTTACGTCCTCTATGTCAAGTCCGCGGGAGGCCACATCCGTTGCGATAAGAACCTGAAGCCTATTTTCCTTAAAGCCGTCAAGCGCACGCTGACGCTGATTTTGTGATTTATTTCCATGAATTGCGGCTGTTTTAAAACCGCGATCAAGAAGTGTACGCGACAATTTTTCCATTCCCCATTTAGTTCTTCCGAAAATTAATACTTTATCAAATCCCGGTTTAATTAAGAGGTCATGGAGTACGTCTATTTTTTGCCTGCCCGTTAATCGCACAATATCCTGCTCTATATTCTCTGCTGTATCTTGCTGTTTTACAGAAACAGTCACAGGATTTGTTACAAAGCTTCGAAGGATTTCCTGTGTTTTTTCATCTACTGTCGCTGAGAAAAATAGTGACTGGCGCACTTTTGGAAGTAGCGAGATGAGATACTTTATGTCTTTTATAAATCCTATGTCTACCATCCTATCTACCTCATCAAGAACTACATTCTGGAATTGCATTAGATTAAGCTCTCTTCTTTCAATAAGATCCTTAAGTCTCCCCGGAGTACCGATAACAAAATGCGGTTTATGTCGAAGAGCATAAGTCTGTCTCCTAATATTTATTCCTCCGACTGTAGTTACAGACTCAAGATCCATGCCTTTTGCAAAAAGACGGAATTCTTCTCCAATTTGTACTGCAAGCTCTCGGGTAGGAACAACTATTAAAACTCTCTGGTTTCGATCCAAAAATGATTTATTAACTAGAGTTATAAGAAAAGCCGCGGTCTTGCCTGTTCCTGTATTTGCAATACCAATAAGGTCTCGTCCTAAAAGTATTTCCGGGATTGCCTTTTCCTGGATTGCGGTGGGAGTAGTATATCCGTGGTCAATAATGTTACGCGAAAGCTTCTCAACGATTTTATAATCTGAAAATTTCCCATTCGTCACTTCGCTCCTCAGGGCAAGCGCGTCCGTATCTTGCTCTTTTGCGCTTTTGACAAAAAATCTAGGGTCAAGCTTCTTCTCAAATCTGGGTGCTCTTCCACGAAAATTATTCGTGCGAGCACGATAATTACCGCCACCATTGTGACTATGATTTCGACCATTGCCTTTGTACATATTTTACCTTTCTACTTGTGGTTTGGCTTCTTTTACGGCGATCTGACGTCCATTGAGATCTGACCCGTTAAGTTTGTCCATTGCAGTTTTGGCTAATTCTTCTGTCTCCATTTCTACAAAACCAAAACCTTTACCTTGTCCTGTATTTCTATCAACTATAACCTTTGCTGATAAAACTTTTCCAATTGTTGCAAAAAGTTCTTCCAGCTGCGCGTCTGTAGTTGCGTAATCAAGACTTCCTATAAATAATTTATTTGTCATTTATTCGTTCCTCCTTTCTCTTAAAGATTAATATTGTTATGCAAATAGCTCTGCTCAAATGTGAAGTGGTTTAATTGGGATGAAGATACAAACATGTGGAAAAATTGAGGTATCTTTTGTCTTTTAAAAAACTAAATCAAAATGTAAGCAGATTTATTCGCGAACAATTTACTACATAAGCATTATAACACAACTCAAGTCTTAATTCAAACTATAGGTTAACTATAAGCCGCTGTGATAAGAGAACCGTGCCTAGAAACAAACTCCCGCGTAGGGCTGGATAGTAAGAGCTTCTGAAGCTCTTTGAGAGTGAAAAATGCGAGCGTTTGTCCTTCTGCACGCTGAATATGGTTTACGTTGTCGTCGGTAAGGCAGGCGTGATAGCAAGATCTAGATACGAATTCAACATTTTCAACTCTTATTCCCATCTCTTTCTCTATAATTTTTCCAAGCGCATCCTCAAAAGACTCTTTCGTTGCTTTCGTGCCTCCTATAAAACTCCACGCGTGCTTTTCTTCATCGATTGCGCTATTCTGCCTGTACATAAGAAGCGCTTTGTTCTTATAGGTAAGGAGGATCAGACTTGAGGAAAATTTATCATCCATTAATTACATTATAGACCCATTTGGAGAGAAAAGGTTGAGCAAAATCAGGCTAAACGTAACAAAGTCGAAGTGCTGAGCATTCCGCTCCAGACCCATTATATCACTATAGCGGTGTCTCAATTTTGTAGCTGGACAACCTATAATTTTTGGTGTAATACTTTATATAGACACATGCTTGTAGAGCAAAGAGAAATAGCTCGAATGCAAGTCCAAATGGAAAACAATGAAGGTATTAGTCCTGAAATATTGCCTGCTGAGAAAGTTCGTGTATTAATCCCCTACGATCCCGAGGTTGCACATTATAATGCCGCAGTAATAAGATCAAGAAAAAATCCTAGCGATTTACTTATTTTACTGCGAGAAGTATCACGGGCCACTGTAAAATCCGGTATTCCCGATAAAGGAAATTTACTTATCTATCGATCAACGCCTGAGAAAGTTGAGAAAATTGGTCAATTAGATTTATCCGACCCTACTGTAATCGGTTGGGAAGATGTTCGGGCTTTTAGCTCTGATGAAACCGTTGTAGACGACCAAGGTATTGAGAGCGAAAGAGTTTTATTAGGCCTGACAGCAATTAGAGCTAGTGACAATAAGCCTGTCGCCGCAACGGTAAGAGGAGAAGTTATTGATGGTAATTTTTTTGTAGAGCAAGGATCTTTACTTGTTTATCTTGACGATGAAGGGAAAAACGTAACGCCGATTTCTCTTACAGAATCTCTATTTAGAAGAGAGGGGTCTAGTCATTCTTTGGAAGTAGTTGAACATAGCAAAGATGAGAATGGCCGGAATAAGCTACGTGTTAAAAAAACTATCCAATTTCCCCAAAAACCGTGGTGTGAATGGCGGATTGGAACACAAGCTCAAATTCTTCCTGGAGGAATACTCCCAATTCATGGGGTAAACAGATTTAGTTTGGGAATTGATTCCAAAACAGGCGAAGAAGTTTATGGTTATACATATAGTATGGGTCTTGCTCAATTAGATGAGGATCTAAATGTTGTTAAAATTACCGATACTCCATTGTTTACCCGGGAATCATTCAGAAACATACTCCCCACGGGAACAGAACTGAATACTAATAAGAACGTTATTTACTGTTGTGGATATTCGGTTGAGGGAGATATGGTTAAGTTTGTTATCAATATAGGGGATCTTATGACGGTTGAGGTTTCCAAAAGCTTGTTTGAGTTAAGAAGAGCATTAGACAAATCTTCTCCTATTGTCTCAAAAGAAATGATTGATAAGGCAGCAGCCTAGGATTTATATTAATTCCTAAAAATATAGGGATTACGGTCTATGTTGACATAGTCCAATTTCATATATTGTTCAGATACCGGACGGTATCTGGCCGCGGTACATTCTCACTTGCAAAGCAAGGTATCGAATGGTACCTTACTGAGCAGGCCGGTCAAGACCCCTTCAATCATTATAGCTTTAACTATTGATAAATTAAATAAAGGCCTAGGAACATTAGGAAAATAGCTAAAACTTTAACCCCTAAAGCGCTTTTGCTTAATTCCTCTTTAAGTATTTTAGGAAACCAGATTGAAAGAAAAACAGTAAAAATAAGAACAAACGCACTTTGAAATCCTCTAGTTACGCTAATTAACGTAACAGGTCCAGTTATTAGAGCCCAATTTATGCTTAACGATGCTCCGGCTACGAAAAGCATAGCCATTATCAGAAGTATCCAACCCACAGGTTTTAAATTTGAAAAATTATCAACTAATCTATTTTTAAAATTAGGTATTAAAAGAAGTAGCGGTGTGGGAAGAAATTGGCCAAAAATTAAATAGACTGTTAAGTCCCAAAATGGATAAGAAACGTATAAAGGTTTTAAAATTACAATTTGAATTGCATAGATTAAACTGGATAAAACCATCAACCAAAAAGCATTCCTTAATTTAAATACACCCTCTATTCTCTTGAGAGAAATTAAAAAACCACCTATTAAGATCAATATAAAAGCAAGGTATTGAGGCCTGGTTAAAACTTCTCCCAAAAATAAAAAGGAGAGTATCAGGACAAAGGGCGGAGTCAGCTGAAATAAAGGTATTACTCGAGATATTTCTTCTTTGGAGATTGCTTGGTAAAAAGCAAAAACAGCGATTATTTGAAACGAGCCGGCAAACACAGCAAGTGCCACTGGGACGGGACCAATCCAGCTTAAACCATTGAATAAGATAATGATTAGGGCGAGAAGTAACGAAGAAATTCCAGCTACAAAAGTTAATATAAGCGGGTTTTTGAGATGCTTTCCTATTAATAGTTTATCTACAATATTATCCGCCGCCCATAAGGCTCGAGACAAAAGAGAAAAAATTACCCACTCCATATCGTTGAAATTATAGCTCTTTTAAGAATCTTAAATCTCCCAAAATTAATGCCTCCTTTTTAGCACGAGACCATTGCTTCAATTGCCATTCACGTTTCATTGCTTTCGAACGGGTTTTAAAAGATTCCGAGTAAACAAGCTTAAAGGAATTGTAATAACGAGTATACTTTGCAGATTTTGAAGTTTTATTTTTGTGTTCAAGAATTCTTTTCTCTAAATTATTTGTTTGTCCGATGTAAAGAGTATTTGATGAGGTGCGAAGAATATAAACGTAAAAGACTATCTTTCGATTCATTTCATGGTTCGACTTTGCTCACCATTGTAATTCGCTCAAGACCATCTTCCTTGTTCATGGCTATAGCCCTGAGCGCAGTCGAAGGGCTGAGCATACCGCTCTAGACCAGTTTAGACCTTATAACTGATTGTATCACCAGGAGGCTAAACGAGACAAATGAGACAGTATAAAAAGAGCATAAACCTTATTTTCTCAGAACCGAATATCCTTTATCTTCCCAGTCAATCATGCCTCCTGTATGGTTATAGACATTAGCATAGCCTAACTTCGTCAGCGTTTGCGCTGCTTCCTCACTCATCCTACCGCTTCGACAATAGAGCACTATTTTAGCATTCTTGTCTTGCGGTAGCTTGTCTAAATTGTTCTCAATTTCATTATATGGAATAAACACATCTGTTTTTACCAGCTCTCTTTCATAAGGAATATGGACGTTCACAAGGAGAAAATCTTTTTTCTCAAGCATTTTTACCAACTCTGGACTTGTTATAGTTTTAAAACTAAGAGACTGAGCGGGTTTATTACTTGCGCCATTTTCTTTTTGATCGATGGAAAAGAGTAATCCTCCCAATATAAAAATACTGAGAACAATTATACCTATAGCAATTTTTGTTTTCATAGACAGCGTTTTTACAAATTAGCAATAACCTGTTCTAGCTTTTGCTCAACCTCTTTGGCAATACCTGCTACATCATCATTCTTAACAACCTGCATGGCAGCTGTCGGCCTGATCGCAGAAACAGTTATCTTGTCTTCTTCATTTTCATAGACAATGACGTTGCAGGGAAGAAGTAGTCCTATTTCCTGTTCTTTTAGGAGTACCTGATAAGCAAACTGAGGGTGGCAGGCACCAAGAATTTGATAGTTTGGGTAATCAATGTCCAGTTTTTTCTTAAGGGTATCTTTAACATTAATTTCCGTTAAAATGCCAAAACCTTCCTTCGCAAGAGCGCCTTTTACTCTTTCTACTGCTTCATCAAATGTACCTGTTATTGTTTTTTGTATACCGTATGATGTCATATATTTCACCTTCAATCTATTGTATCAGCGAATACCCTTTTGCCCTCCAGGCAAGAAGTCCGCTTGTCATATTAAACACCCTGGTGTAACCAAGTTTCAGCAGGATATCTGCTGCCTGTATGCTCCGTGAACCACTCAGGCAATAGACATAGAGAGTTTCCTTTTTATCCTTCAAAACAGAGGCTGCTTTTTCCGAAACAGTATCAACAGGCAAAAGAAGACTTCCTTCAAGATGACCTTTTCTATACTCATCCGGCGTTCTGACATCTACTATGGTAACATCCGCTTTTGTATCGAGCGCCTGCTTGACTTCTTCTGCTGTAATTGATGGGACTGATTTTGAAAAACCAAACATACTACTTCTCCTTGTTGTGTCATGCCCAGTAATTGCTTCATACAACTACCTCCTGCTAGGACATTGGCTGCTGGACTAGGATTCGAACCTAGATGAATGGATTCAGAGTCCACTATCCTACCGTTAGATGATCCAGCAAAGTCCCTAAATTATACCAAAATGGCCACCGGTATGCTCTTATTCTCCCTTTACAAGGAATTTAAATTCTCTGTAGAATAAAAAGATGTTGAAAAATCGAAACGTGCTGATAGTTTCGCTTATTGCGGTCGTCAATGCTTTAGGCTACGGAATTATAATCCCCATCCTTTATTCATATTCTCAAAAATTCGGCCTATCTGATTTTGATAACGGACTTCTATTCTCTCTTTTTTCAGTTTCACAATTCTTCTCGACCCCCATCATAGGACGCATGTCTGATAAATTCGGCAGACGACCTATTCTCGTTCTATCACCCCTGGGAACAGCTATTTCATTTTTCATGGCTGCCTTTGCACCAAGCGCTTTTATCCTTTTTCTTTCCCGCGCGCTTGATGGAATAACTGCAGGGAACTTCCCTGCAGCAGCGGCCGTAATATCAGACAGCACAGATCTCAAGGACCGCGCAAAAGGGTTTGGTATAATCGGCGCGTCATTCGGATTTGGATTTGTATTCGGGCCAGCTATTGCCGCGGCGACTGTCGGATTTGGCACGAATGTGCCTTTTATTATCGCGGGCTTTCTTTCTCTTACGGCAGCTGTAATCGCCTACTTTTTCCTGCCCGAGACCAACGAACACATTGGCGAAGTAAAACAGGGACGTCTCTTCGACTTTGGAAAATTGGCAAAAGCAGTTTTTGATAAAAACGTAGGGCCTACTCTTCTAATAACACTTGTTTACTCATTTGCATTTGGAATGCTCATTTACGTTTTCCAGCCTTTCTCAGTAAAAGCATTAAGGCTTTCGGTAAATGAAATTTCTGCGCTTTTCACATTGTTTGGCGCAGTAGGACTAGTAACCCAGCTTTTTATTCTTCCTAGGGTGGTAAAAAGACTGGGTGAGAAAAAAACATTTAAACTAGCCCTATTTCTTTTGGCATTAGCATTTTTTGGAATGTTCTCCACGCGCAATCTTCCTTTCTTTGTAGGACTTTCTATATTGTTTGGGTTATCAAATTCCTTTGTTAACCCTCTACTTCAAACAATTCTTTCAAAAGAAACCGATGCAAAATCTCAGGGAAGTATTCTGGGAATTAACTCTTCCTATATGAGCGTAGGCACAATAATAGGCCCCATTGCAGGAGGAACAATCGCAACGCTTGGCATAGCTTATCCGTATCTCGCTGGGGGAATTTGCATTCTCATTTGCCTGGCTCTTACTTCTAGAATTTTAAAGGCAGGAGTAAAGAAAGAATCAGCCTTCTAGAACTTCGGAATCCAAATATTCTCGTATAATCCGAGCTGTTTCTTTGGGCTGTTCATATGAAGGACTATGGCCCGATTTATCAATGACACGGAGGGAAAGATTTGAATTCTTTGCTTTTTTTAAAAGAGACTCAGCGGTTTTAAGCGAAACATATTTATCTGCCGAACCAAATATGAGTAAAGTTTTATTACGAATATTATGTAATTCTTCATCAAGTACGTATCCCATAATAGCTACGCCCATCTGGATGTAGGACTTTCCGTTTACTTTCTTTCGTCCGGGGATAAAGTATAAATCTATAAGTTTCTTGTCAAACCGATATGCGTTAATATATTTTTCGACGAAATAGGCACTGTATTTGTTTTTAATTACTCGCTCGAATGCATTATGAGCCAGCTTGGAATCGGTAGAAAGCGTAAGTAACCTGGAATAAGCTTCTTTTATTAGTGCCGTTCTTCTTTGTTTTAAAACTGTTCCGATGAGAATTAGAGAGGTATTATATCTATTTGTAGTAACCATATGAACAGCGACAAATGTCCCCGCAGATGCTCCAATAATCGCTCTCGGGCTTGGAACATATTTATCAATAAATTCAGATAAATATCTATTAACAATTTCTAGGGAATAACGCGGGAGAGAGTCAGAATCGCCAAAGCCGGGTAAATCCACCATGTAAAGCTTGTAGTACGGGGAAAGCTCGTTTGCAAGCAGAGTCCACCCTATCCATGAGTTGGACCATCCATGAATAAATACGAGAGGCCCACCTTGTCCTGCTTCTGCAACATTTAGATAAATATCCCCTACTTTATATTTTTTTGTTTTTATTTCAAAAGTATTATTTTTTTTCATAATTTATAATGCGCGAGAGCTATTTCAAAGATTTCAAAAGCGGGACTTTAGGTTTTCAAGAATTTGCTCTCTTCCATCAATTTTTACCATTGTTTCAATTAGGGGGAGACCTTGTTCGCGTCCAGTTATCAGAAAATAGATTTCTTTCATAGAAACATTTTCCGTATTTTTGAAATTTTTCAAAACATTAAGAATTCTCTCTTCCCTCCAATCGCTGTGCTCAATGTTAGAAAGCGTATTGAAAAGCTTTTCCGCGATTTTCATCTCAGCTGTGGTTAAGTCTCTTGCAGAAGCATTGTTAAAGGCCAGGTTTTTAAAGTCCGACAGTTTTTTCATCCTGCTTTGAGAAAGACCAATTAAAAGATCTATGTGTGAGCTCTTAAACATTTCAAGAGTTTCTTTATCGTTCTTGTAAAAATCTAATAGTCTTTTTTTAAGCTCAGTTAGGGGAAATTTTCGGATCCATACGCCGTTAAGCCATTCAAGCTTTGTTAAATCAAATACCGGTCCAACCGGCTTTAAGTCTTTTGGATCAAAAAGTTTTGTAAATTCAGATAGGTAAAATTCCTCTTTTCCTTCGGGATGGCTCCATCCCATAAGAGCCAAGAAATTTAAAATTGCTTCGGGAAGAAAACCCTCCTGTCTATACCAGTCGATTGAAGCATGGCCATGCCTTTTTGATAGTTTTGATTTGTCAGTATTTCGAAGATTCGGTGTGTGATAAAAATAGGGTTTTTCCCAACCGAAATAATCGTAGATAAGCACGTGCTTTGGATAGGACGGGAGCCATTCTTCTCCTCTTATAACGTGCGTAATCTTCATTAAGTGATCATCGACCACTACTGCAAAATGATACGTTGGAAATCCGTCTGTTTTTATTAGAACCGAATCCTCAATAAGAGATGCGTCAAACTCAACGTCTCCTCTTATCTCATCTCTCACTACTAAATTTCCCTCTTGCGGAACTTTAAGCCGCAAAACATAAGGTTCGCTCTCGTTTTTAGCGATTTCTTCTTCATTCAGTTTTCGGCATAGTTCGTCATAGATCGTCGGCTGTTTTGATGCAGCCTGACTAGATCTGAGCGCATCAAGCCTTTCCTTGGTACAAAAACATTTATATGCTCCGCCTTTTTCTAAAAGATCCTTTTCGTATTCTCTGTATATAGAAAGTCTCTCAGATTGCCTGTATGGACCCCAGTCTCCTCCTTTTCGCGGGCTTTCGTTTTCGGAGAGGGAAACCCAGTCTATTGCTTCGAAGATTTTTCCTTCAGCTCCTTCAACAAATCTTTCACGATCAGTGTCTTCTATCCGAACAAGAAATTTTCCATCATTTTTTTTAGCAAAAGCGAAGTTAAAAAGCGCTTGATAAAGTGTGCCTATATGCGGGCTTCCGGTCGGAGACGGGGCAATTCGAGTCCTCACCAAATTACTTCCAGCCATACTTGCATTGTAGCCAAAAAAGAACCTATACTCAAGGTATGCTGACTTTGAGCAAGCTCAAATACGATTTAAAATCAATTCTTCGAATTTTATCACTGATAATTGGAGTGGTCATTTTTATCTTTGTTCTTTTTAAAATAGGCTCTTTTGTAAAAGAAGTGATCTCCCCAACGCCCCCAGCTTCGCCCGATGTTAAGTTCGGCATATTGCCCGAACTCGCGTTCCCAAAAAGTGTAACCGGGAAAATTCCTACTTACAGAATCGACACCTTATCCGGAAGGTTACCCACTTTTTACCACTTGGCAAAAGTTTACACGATGGAAAGGCCAAAAGCAGATCTCCTGGCGCTTGACAGGGCAAACAACAGGGCTAAGGCTATAGGATTTAACAAGCCGGGAAGAAAAACTGCCGACAAACTGTATGAATGGAAGAACGATGCCGGAAGAACATTTAGCCTTAACCTTCTGACATCTGACTTTTTGCTTAAATCAGACTTATCAACGGACTCAGCAGGGTTCATCGATGAATCTTCTGAGACTGAAGCAATAAATAAGGCGACGAGCTTTTTGAACAATCTAGACTTACTTCGGGACGATATAGATACCGAAAAAACAACTACATATTTATATTCTTTTAAAAACGAATCTCTTGTTGACGCAACAAGCCTATCAAATACCCAGGCAATTAAAGTCTATTTTTTTCAAAAGGATGTTGAGGATCTACCCGTTTATTATCCAGATGGCCGCTCGACAATGTCTGTTCTTATAACTAGCGACAAAAGAAGGATGGATATTTCTGGTGCAGAGTTTTTCTATCAGACCCCAGACCTTAACAGAAAAACAACGTATTCGATAAAAACGAGCACAGAGGCATTTGAAGAATTGAAAAAAGGAAAAGCCTACATTGCAAGCCATAACCCGCTGGACTTAGAAATATTAATTAAAAATCTCTATCTAGGCTACTACATAGGGCAGGAAAAACAGGATTATTTAATGCCCATTTACGTTTTTGAGGGCAACAATTTCCTAGCTTATGTCTCAGCGATCAGGGATGAATGGATAAGTAATTAATTTTTTCAAGACTCCTGAGTAAAACTTCTGTATCATAAAACCTATCCTCGCTTTGCATAACTACAAGAATCAAAGACTGCGGGCCTTGGGACGACTCTAAGGTCTTTGAAGTTACGAGAATTTGTCCTGCCTCCTCTGTATAACCAGTTTTTATTCCATTTATACCCCCTAAATCTAAAAGCCTATTGAGATTTCTTAAGACGTGCAGGTTGGTTTTGTCAGCGTCCTCAATCAATTTGTCCCTCGTACCTACCACTCTCGCAAATAGCTCATTTCCCATAGCATTAGACGCAAGAAGCGCCAAGTCGCGAGTGCTTGTGTAATTTTTCGTATCCAGAAGTCCCACCGGTTCTTCGTAATGTGTGTTTTTAAGAGACAAGAAGTAAGCCTTCTCATTCATTTTTTCAACAAATGCTTTTTCTCCACCGGGATAATTATCTGCGATAACGGAGGCTGCGTCGTTACTTGAAGGAAGCATCATTGCATAAAGCATGTCCACAAACCGAACGCGCTCTCCTCTTTTAAAATCTACTACGTCATCTCTCTGTGAATCTTTATTGACAAGCAAAATGTCATCTTCTTTGTAATAATCTATGCCCACAAGTGCTGTCATAATTTTTGTTGTGGATGCCGGAGCAAATCTTAGATCCGGGTTCTTGGAAAATATAACCACTTTTGAATTTCTGTCCATAACGGTAACTCCCTTGGCTGAAAGACTTGGAAAAGAGTTAATATCAAGAGCCGGATACTCCTTCACAGAATATTCTAGCGGAGAAGGTAATATCTCATATTTATTTACCTGAAGTTTTGCAATAACATCTAGCGAAAACAAAATAGCCAAAACAACAAACAGCAAAAGCGGTACTAGCGCTAAGGAAAATTTATTTCTTCGACTTTTTTGAGAACCGTTCATTAAGAAGAGACCTTATCATCCGAAATAACTTTAATCCCCAATTCCTTGAGAATATTCTCTGGGACACTTGCTGGAGCATCCATTACCGAAGTTCTGCCACTTGAGGTCATTGGAAAAGCCATAGTTTCTTTAATCGATAGCTCTCCTTTTAGGAGCGCTATGTGCCGATCGATACCCAGGGCAATTCCACCATGTGGTGGAGCACCAAATGAGAATGCTTCAAGCATGTGCCCAACGCTTTCTTCAATTTGAGAGTCTGAATACCCCATAATTTTATACGTAGCCTTTAAAAGCTCAGGGGTATGGGCTCTAATACTTCCGCCGCCCGCTTCGAGTCCGTTACAGACCAGATCATATTGCGTAGTAAGAATTTCCCCAATATTTTTCCCCGCAAGAAGTCTTTCAACATGCTCGGGTATTGGCATACTGAATGGATTATGGGTAAAAGTCCATTCACTTTTGCTATCAAATTTGTCTGATATTTCCTCCTTATTTACCGGTCTAAAAAATGGAAAGTCCGTAACCCAGGCAAAAGCTAAAACTCCGTTCTTTTTCTCTGCCTCTGTCCGCAGGTCAAACTTGTCTGCTCCATATTTATCCATTGCCGCGCGATACGAGACAACAGGAAAAGTCTCATCTTTTAACTTTCCCCCTACAGCCTTAACCCCTTCTTTTACCACCTCTTCAACTGCCTGCATTACTTCCTCTCTTGTAACAAAACTCATTTCTAAATCTAGCTGAGTATGCTCAAATCCTCTATCCGCTCTTAGATCTTCGTCTCTTAGACAATGTGGAAACTGAAAATATCGTTCAAACCCTGCCACCATTAAAAGCTGCTTGTACTGCTGAGGGCTTTGGGGAAGAGCGTAAAATTTGCCCGGCTGAAAGCGCGAAGGGACGATAAAGTCTCGCGCTCCTTCCATGGTGGTTTTTGTAAGAAGCGGCGTCTCTATTTCAACAAAATCTTTTTTTATCAGCGCCTGACGCAATGCCTGCATGTAATCGCTTCTAAGCCGGAGATTCTCTTGCATTCTCTTGCGTCTTAGGTCTAGGTACCTGTATCTAAGACGAACTTCTTCTCCTATTTCTAGTCCATCTGTAGTCAAATCAAAAGGCGGGGTTTCGGACCGGCTTAGAATATTTAGGCTCTTTACTTCAATTTCAACTGTGCCTGTTGGAATATCTTTGTTAATATTCTTCTCAGGACGCTTATTGACCTTACCTGCAATTTCCACTACGAATTCCGGCCTTATTGCTTGCGCAACTTCATAAGCGGCTGGCGAAGTCTGGGGAATAACAACAGCCTGAACAATTCCGCTTCTATCTCTTATATCTAGAAAAACCAACTTACCATGATCTCTCCTAACCTCTACCCAACCCTTAAGCATTACATCTTCGCCGGCTTTACTAGCCGTATCCTTAATGAGCGTTCTTTGCATAGGTATATTGTATTATTTTGCATTTTTATAGACAAGCCTCAATTGACTAACTACTATAAGATGTGGTAAAATCCCCCTACTATGCCAAGACAAGAAGCGCCTCAACCCATAACGAGAGATAGTAGAGATCGAAAGAGAGTAGGGACTTTCATACCAAAAGAAGGATTAGCTGGGTATGGGGGAAATTTTGATTTACTTGATCAAAATGGACACTTCAGAATTCCAGAACCTCCTTTCACAAGCCAGCAAAGAAGAGAATGGCGTACATCTCTTACCATAGGTGAACAAATTGAATTTAACACACTAAGATCTAATGTGTTGGAATTATTCGGTGTGGACAGCTTACCCCAAATAAGAGATGTCATGGCAGACCCACAAAGAAAAGCTGAGAGAACTATTGAAGCTAATAGAATTATTGCTAAAAGATTTGGTATTCGGGGAAGCGATGAGTTTATAAGAGCACAAATAAGTGAATATTACAAAACAGCTGTTAGAGAAAGAAAAGAGGAAGCGCGAAAACTTGGCATAGTATCAACTTTCGAATTATCGAATGCTGTTGCTCTAACCTCCAATGTATTAGAGCTAGCCAATTTAGCATTTTTTAGTCCAAAAAAAAGAATAAGATTTGAAGCAGGGAAAATACTTGATGGCATGGATGCGGTAGCTGCAGCAGATAGCGTAAGGCGAGAAGAGGAAACAACTAGATTTCTTGCATCTCCAAATACTTCCTCATCGCATGTTGACGAAGAAGGTAAAGAAGTAGATCCAGATGTTTCTGAAATAAATGCTATCCTAGACGGCCATTTTTATAGCTCAGCGCCTCCCGAAGAGCCTGCGCTCTTCAAAAGTAGGCATGCTAAAGATGATTTTAGGACTTTGGAAATAATTAGAATTCCTCCAAAACAAGCAAGGATTGCGAGATTTAAAGATCCAGGAGGCATGCAGCTTTGGACCGATATTCCTGAAAGGGTGATAATACATGACGGCGTGGAAACGCTTGCATATGCAACAGTAAGGAAAAAATCACCAGAGTCAACTACGAGAAAAGCCAGAAGAAAAGGTACTAGAAATATCAGAAAAGCCGTAGAGGATACTATCGCAATGCGTGTAATAGTTCAGAATAAAGCAGATATCCCAGTGGTTCACGAAAAACTGGTACAAGCTTTCGCTGATGCTGGACACTCCTTTACTCTTCTTGAGCTTCAAGACTCGTTGTCAGGGGGAACATATGCCATAAGAAATCCTGGGAGCTCTGAGAATCTAGAGGTTGTAAATATTATGGCTAAAGTAGGACCTTGGATAGCTGAGATTCAATACACTGATTACTTTGGATGGATTGATTCAACTACTAGACGTGGAGTCGCACGTGCAGATTTTGAATTAAATAGACTTTATGAAAGTGGAGTTCCTCAGCATGATTTTCCAGAATGGATATACAAATTACCTCACGATAAAATAAGAGAAAAGAGAGAAAGAGAAATAAGAGCAGGAATCGCTAATGGTCTTTTCCGCGATGAATTAGATCTTTAATTCTGAGCTCTATTTTTTTGTTTCCGTTCCATTCATTAAGAACAAGCGAATAAGCGATATCTACGGTATCTCCGATTTTAATCCCTCTTAATTTTTCCACCCCATTAAAATACATTGCTTCGATAGAAAACTCTCCATCAGAGCAGACAATTTTTATGTGTCTTTGGTCCGCTCCAACAATTCTAAGATCGTAAATATTTAAACCCCGGCTTACGAAAACAGGCGTTGGATTCCCCATACCAAAAGGCTCAAGCTTTGACAGAGAGTCGTAAACTTCAATGTTCAAACTTCTAAGTGGTATCTCACAATCAATCCTAAGTTTTCTTTTAAGAAGCTCTTCTGTTAACATTTCTTCGGCAAACTTCTGGAACTTTTTTTCAAGTGCGGTAAGATTTTCTGTCTTAACCGTAAAGCCGGCAGCCATGGGATGACCCCCTGCGTCCACCAGAAGATCCGAAGCCTTCCTTATAAATTCTATGATATTAAAGCCCGATACAGACCTCGCCGATGCGCGACTTATTTCTTTTCCTTTTGAGACAACAATTGAAGGCAGAAAATATTCTTCGGTAAGTCTCCCTGCTACAAGTCCTATAATTCCCTGCTCGTATGAATCGTGCTTAACGAACAATAGCTTTTTTGAATTTCCTTTCACTCGAGATTTAGCATGCATAAATGTATCTATGGTTAGTTTCTGACGACTTCTGTTAGTGTCGCCTAATTTAATTGCCAAAAGTCTTGCCCTCTTCGGATCGGTCGTACACAAAAGCCTCAAGCTATCCATCGCATTTTCAAGTCTTCCCATCGCATTGAGTCTCGGTGCGATAACGTGCCCTATCGTATATACGGATATTTCCTCTTTTTTTATTCCTGCTTCTTCAAAAAGCGCAAGGAGTCCCGGCCGCATACTTTCTCTTAAATTTTTCAGTCCGAAATAAAGAAGACTTCTATTTGCTTGAGTCAGGGGAACTAAGTCTGCAACCGTAGCCAATGCTACGAGCTCCAAATGAGAGTCATTGGAAATTGAAAATTGCTCGCCCCGCGAAGCTTGGGCGAAGCGAGGAAAATTGGAAATTGCTCGCGAGAGCATATAGGCCACTCCGGCGCCACAAAGACTAGTGGTATGAACAATCGAGTAAGCGTCTGGAAGAGCGCTTGATGGAACATGGTGGTCGGTAATTATTACGTCTATTCCCCTCTCTTTTGCAAAAAATACAGCATCATTTGCTACTATGCCATTATCTACGGTTATGATAAGAGCGGGCCTACCAAGCGTCTTTTCTAAATCTTCAATTCCCTTAACGGACAGACCGTATCCCTCTTCAATTCTGTTGGGAATATACGGCATAACGTCTGCTCCTGCGTCGCGAAGCGACTCCCAAAGAATAGCTGTTCCAGCAATTCCATCTACATCGTAGTCTCCATAGACGACAATCTTCTCCTTACTAGCTATGGCCTTTCTTATTCTTTCGACTGATTTGTTAAGCTCCTTCATGTTAATTCCTACACTTTTGGCAGAAATTTTTTTAAGATTTGGGTTAAGAAAATCAGAAGTATCGTTCTTTGAAATTTTTCTATTTTTTAAAAGAAGATCTATTAATTTGTCTGCCTCCAGATTCTTTTTTATTTTAAGCGAACCTAGGATTTCCCAGTTCGTGAGGGTTGTTTTCATTTTGCTATACTATAGCAGAGAAGAATATTTTATGGAAAGCATAATTAACAAAATCCCCAAGGTCGTTTTGTCAGCTTACAATACTCTTAAAGACAAAGGCTATAAGGTTTACCTCGTGGGAGGCGGCGTAAGAAATCTACTCATGGATATTCCGGTTAAAGACTGGGATCTCTCGACAAATGCTACCCCGGACGAAATTACGACACTTTTCAAAGATTCATACTACAACAATCTCTTTGGAACGGTGGGTCTGCCCGTAGATATAAACGGCACGAAATCAGTTATAGAAATTACTACCTTCAGAAGCGAGGGTGAATATAAAGACAGGAGACGACCCGAAAGCGTTGAGTGGGGAAAGACAATTGAAGACGATCTTTCTAGACGTGACTTTACGATAAACGCGATTGCCCTTCGCTTTGCTCCCTTCGACGGTTCTCAGGACAAGCAGGATAAACCCTCTGAAGTTGAATTCGCTGATCCGTTTAATGGTAGGGTGGATATAAAAAACAAATTGATAAAAGCAGTCGGCGATCCAAAGAAGAGGTTTAAAGAAGATGCTCTGCGCCTTATGAGGGCAGTAAGAATTGCAACACAGCTCTCCTTTACAATAGACGATGCCACTTGGAAAGAAATTCAAAATGATGCGAAGCTGATAAGAGATATCTCGGGAGAAAGAATAAGAGATGAACTCTTAAAGATTCTTGGATCCGAAAACTCATACGAGGGAACAATAATGCTTAAAGATTCAGGGCTACTTGAAGAAATAATTCCTGAGCTCTTGGAGGGAGAAGGAATTTCGCAAGCAAGACCAGGTAGGCATCACACCGAAGACGTACTCACTCATAATCTTTTGTCTCTTAAACATTCTCCCACAAAGAATTCTATCGTTCGCCTAGCCGCTCTTCTTCATGATGTCGGGAAACCAAAAGCGCTAGGGAAAGATGAAGAAGGACTCGTTACTTTTTACAACCACGAAGTCGCAGGAGCAAAAATTGTTAAAGAAATTGCACAGCGCCTTAGGCTCTCCAAGAAGGAAACAGAAAGAATTGTGACTTTGGTCCGCTGGCATATGTTTACGGTTGACGAGAAAATAACAGATGCAGCAGTACGCAGATTTATAAGAAGAATTGGCGTTGAAAATGTTACCGACATGATGGATCTTCGAATTGGTGATCGACTTGGCGGGGGAACCCAGACGGCAGAATCTTGGCGACTAAAACTATTTAAAAAAAGGGTGGAAAAAGAACTATCACCCAAACCGTTTTCTATCGAGGACATGGCGATTGACGGAAATGATGTTATGAAAGAACTTGGAATAAAACCGGGTCGTAGGATAGGAGAAATTCTACAAGCTCTTTTTGAAGAAGTCGACGAGGATCTATCGAAAAACACTAAAGAGCACTTACTCCAAAGAATAAAAGATTTGGGGAAATAGTATAATTAATATATGGATAAAAATAAACTTCAGGAAGAATTAAAGAAATCGATGCTGGCAAGAGATGAGCTGAGAACGTCAGTTCTGCGCCTTCTTCTTTCTGCAATTAATTACTACGAAATTCAAAAGGGCGGAGCAGGATATGTGGCGACCGAAGAAGATGTCTTGTCTGTAATACAAAAAGAGGCAAAGCAAAGACGAGACTCTATCACAGAGTACGAAAAAGCAGAAAGACAAGATTTAGCTGATAAGGAAAAGAAGGAGCTTGAAATATTGCAAACGTTTCTACCAGAACAAATGCCAGAGGATAAGATTCAAAAGATTGTTGAGCAAACTATAAGTGAAATAGGAGCAGTCTCGATTCAGGATATGGGAAAGGTCATGGGCGAGCTAAACGGCAAACTTAAAGGCAAAGCAGATATGGGAATGATCTCAAATCTCGTCCGTCAAAAACTTGCCTTATGACAATACAGAGACCAGAAGCAGGAATCGGCGTAATAATACTAAAGAATAAAAAGGTTTTACTCCTAAAAAGGGAGGGTATTGCCGGGGATGGTACTTGGTGTTTTCCCGGAGGGCACATAGAGTTAAACGAATCATTTGAAGAGGCAGCTAAAAGAGAAACAATAGAGGAGTCAGGGATACAAATAAAGAATGTTAGTGTCGTAGCAGTGACTAATGATATTCTTAAAACAGATAATAAACATTACGTTACGGTCTTTGTAATTTCTGATTATGATTCTGGCGAAGAAAAATTGATGGAACCAAATAAATCCAGCGAGATAAAATGGTTTGATTGGGACAGATTGCCTAAACCGCTTTTTCTTCCAATTGAAAATTTATTAAAACAAAACTTTAACCCTTTTTCTTTGTAAGCTCGTCCACCAAAAACTATCCTCATAGTAGTTGTTATGCTATAATCCCCAGCATGATTGAACGAACAGAAGCAAGTGCGCCCTTTCCTATTGACAGAACTGAATTGACAATAGGAACAAGAAATGATCAATATGGACACACTAACTATAAATCCTATCCAGGACTTTTCGAAGCCGGACAGGATGCCTATATGGCAGCTCGAGGTCAATCTTTTGACGAGATTGAATCAACTCATGACCTTAGAAGCGTAGTTCCCTCTTATAAGATAGCTATTAGAGATGACAGTCATCAGGGTGAACGAGTAACTGTAGAAACGAGCATAAGCAAAGTTGGAAAATCATCGTTTACTTTTGGGCAATCAATGCTACGAGGAGAGATTCTAATAGCGGACTATTCTATGACTGTTGTTTTAATTGACGAAAGTGGAACTCCTAGACCTATTCCACAATCAATAAGAGAAAAGCTTCAGGCTCGCCCATCAGCTGAAGAATAAATTATTTTCTACTTCTCCTCTGGCTCCATTCGTGCCAGAGGACAAGAATTGGCGCGGCATTAAAGATTGAAGAGTAAGTACCGGATGCAACTCCAATAAGAAGCGCTACCACAAACCACCTTATACTTTCTCCTCCAAAAAGAAGCATTGCAAATAAAACAAGTATTACCGTGAGTGAAGTATTAAGAGATCTATTTAAGGTCTGAAGAATTGAATCGTTAACCACTTTTTCAAATGGGTCGGAAGACTTGGAAAGATTTTCCCTTATCCTGTCGAAGACTACAATAGTATCATGCACGGAAAATCCGATGATAGTGAGCATAGCTGTAATAAAAAGACTATCCACTTCAACACCGAAGAAGTGTCCGAAGATCGAAAACGCTCCCAGGACGACCAAAACGTCGTGTCCCATCGCGAGAATCGTGGCCACACCAAACCTTATGCTGCTAGCTGGTTTTGGCACTCGCCTAAAAACAGTGCTTATATAGATAACTACCAAAACCGCCGCCAGAAGAATCGCTTTTATTGCGTTTTGTGTAATCTCCTTTCCTATCGTAGGGCCGACCGTCTCAAAGCTCTCCTCCTTCACTCCTTTATATCTGCCGGATAAATCCTGAATAAACTGGTTGTACTCTTTTTGATCAAGGGGAGCTGTTCTGACAAATACCAATTTGCCCGCTTTCTCTACTCCCGCAACTTTAACTTGCTCGTCTTTCAAGATTCTTTTTATATCCGCGATATCAGAATCGGCTGGAGTAATCGGAAAAGAGACTGTAATCCTTGAACCGCCGGTAAATTCAATAGATAGATTCACTCCAAAAAGCATTAGCGAGATAAGCCCCGGAATTATCAGAATCAGGGAAATTAAAAAATAAATATTTTTTTTATCTATTATGTTCATCGCTTATTCTTTGTACAAAATCCTCATAAAACTTCTAGTTACGATAATTGCTGAAAACATTGATACTACGACGCCAATTATGAGTACTACTGCAAAACCTCTGACTATACCGGTTCCAAAATAGATGAGGATCATACTTGTAATTATCGTTGAAACGTTTGAGTCACGAATAGAAGTCCACGCCCTCTTAAATCCCAGCTCTACAGCTTGGGACTTCGACCTTCCCATGTGAAGCTCTTCTTTAATCCTCTCAAATATCAAAACATTTGCATCAACCGCCATCCCTATTGAGAGAATAAATCCCGCTATGCCTGCAAGGGTAAGCGTTACTCCGTAAGGCGTAAGAGAGCTCAACTTAAAAACTGAAAGAACAAAAATGGTGTAAAGAAAAAGAGCAATGCTTGCCACAATACCTAGCCTTCCATATAAAGCTGTCATGAATACGACAATTGTAAAAAATCCTATAAGCCCTGCGAAAAGACTTTTTTGAAGAGACACTGCACCGAGAGTCGGGCCAATGACATGTTGTTCAAGTATGGTAAGGGATATTGGTAATGCTCCTGCATTAAGCTGGGTGCTCAAGGCTTTCGCCTCATCGCTCGTGAAAGAACCGGTTATAACTGCGTCTCCTGTAAGAATGGGTTCATTAACATTTGGAGCGGTTATTACAACGCCATCTAGAACTATTGCAACAGGCTTGCCTACATTTCTCTTGGTTATGTCCGCAAACTTTTTGGATCCTGCTTCTGTAAATCTCAGCTGCACCTGTGGCTGGCCAGTATTTTGATCAAAACCAACAGACGAAGTTTTCAAATCCCCACCAGTTAGCGTTGTCTCTTTTGGATTACCCCCGAGAATCGGAGCAAGGAGTAGTTCTGTTGCAGAACCCGATGCGATAACATCAGCAGACGCTGTTGCCTCTCCTTCCCAAAATGTAAGTTTGGCTGTAGTTCCAATAAGCGATATTGCCTCGTTCACATTTGTTACGCCCGGAAGCTCAACTATAATCCGGCGGTCTTCCGAGGTTTTTGAAGTCTGTATTACGGGCTCTGATACGCCGAAAAGATTTACCCTTCTCTCAATAACTTCTTTCGCCGAGTCAAGCGCCTTATCCCGGTCAGACGTAATAATACTATCTGTATTTGCTTTAAACGTGATATTTACTCCGCCTTTCAAATCCAATCCCTGCCGAAACTCCATTTCTTTCCCAACGCCAATCTTAGACAAAAGAGAATTTCTTAACGAAAAATCCGGCAAAACAACGAAAAGAGCAATAACTGTGAGTACAATAATGAGAACGGAGATAATCCGAGGGTTTTTCATGAAAGCATATCTTCTTCGTCCCCGAGAAGCATGACTCTGGACGCTATAAGAATAGATACGATAAAAGGGTCTCTTTTCTGCTTACGAAATCCAAACTCTTCCTCTGTCATGACAGTATAGTTGATTTCCGTGTTAAGCCTTTTCTCCTCATCTCTAATGAGAAGCGCCAGTTCCGGAAGAACAACAGTACCTACTATTAAAAGGTCTACCTCGTCCGGTTCTTTTCTAATGCTTCTAGCAAATTTACCGGAAAACATAGCGTATTTTATCTTCCCGAGTTTTACTCTATTCTTTAATATTTCAGCACCTAGTCCCGTGGTCTTTGTTCGAAGTCTTAGAAGATCGTAGTAAAAGGGGTAGTTTTTAGAAAGAGAGTAATAGACCCTATTGGCTCTGGGCTCCTTTACCAGAACCCCCTTTCCCTCAAGATGGGAAAGCTCTCTTCTGACCGCATTTATTTCGTCCCCTGTCCTCCGAACTAACTCCCGGACATGAAACATGTCAGACGGATAGGACAGAAATACGTTAAGAAGCTTTACCCGTGATTTAGATGTAATGAAATCAGAAAACATACTGCCTGCCGTTCTACGATTTCCTAATTTACTTAACGTCGGCTACTCCGCCGACCGGAACAATTTCAAACCAAATAGGCCCTCTGTTAAACTCTACTTCATTTCCGCTGGCATCGAGTATTTGAAGTCTTCCCTCTCTGCCGCTTTTCTTCCATGTTCCAACTACTTCCTTCCCATCCAGAAGTATCACTGCTTTACCTGTGCCTTTTGTTTTGTACAGAAGATGGACATTGTTTTCATAGCCATCATTCGCGCTTGATTCCTGCATGAAGAGAGCTATAACATTTTTTGAAGTGATAGTTTTCTTAGTATTGAGATCTATATGCGGACTTCCTCCATTTTTCCTGGTAAAACTATTTGTTGTGGAATCATAAACCCAATCTATAAAGTAATCCGAACTATTTTCCCAGAATTCTATATGAAAACTTTTAACATCTCCTCTGTCTTGAGTCTCTGCATCATCCTTGAATGAATACTTCTCAAAATCTCCGTCCCATGAATTTCCATCTTCATCTTTATCGTCAAGGTCCCTATCTTTTTTGGCAAAATCCCAAAGTTTTGTTGTCGATGAATACATGGTGTGCTCTGTCGCAGTAGCATGACCTAAGCGGTTATAATCCCGAACGAATGTAGGGAAACCTATGGAAAACTGATTTAGATCATTGTAGCTTCCCCAACCATAGCTATTTATCTGAGACAGCGCATCAGCAGGTCCAGGAGTATTCGCTCCTCCTACGTGAGCGTAGAGCGGATTTTGCCCATATTCAGAGATGAAGTCCAAGTAATATGTTCTCGCAGAGCGGACAGGCCCTACAAAAGGCGCATCTTCACAATAAAATACCGCTAAGAATCTTGTTATTCCGCCTTCCGCAACAGCCTCGTAGACCACGTCTGCTGATGAGAGTCCCGATTGAGGCCTGGAGGTCTCATGATTTTCAATCATAACGCCCAAAGGCCTATGCTTTTCCCACCAGGATTTTTGCTGTTTTGAGTACTTTGCACCGTTAAGAGGGCACTCCTCAGTCTTAGGCAGGCTCTCATCAAATACTACTTTACCATCAGGGCTAGTAGTAACATCCGGCGGGGGATTAAAAAGCTGTGACGATGCTTTTGAAAATACGAAATATGAACCGCCCGCAGAAAAAAGATAAATAATTGCAGCCGTTATGAATAGTATTAGTAGGTTTTTATTTTTTAGATTCATTTTCTGATACTTCTTTTAGCGCTTTTTTCTCTTCCTCCGAGAGCTCGTGCTCTGCTCCTTTACCTGCGATAATTTTCTTCGCATACCACCTGGCACCTGACCTAGAATAAAGACCGGATATTAAAACTCCCGTGTTATTTCCGTCTAAGAGAGACAAAATAAAACTCTGGTCTCCTCCGGTGTCTTTAAACGGATTAAACCTGAGTAACCCGATCTTCTGAATATGAAAACGGCTGTCTTTTTCTATTTTAGCACAATACCTGATTATATCTTCAAGATCTTTTTTTGACTTTGCCGAATCTCTGAGAAGCGACTCCAAAACAGACTTGAGGCTTTTTTCGCTTACGCCTTTAGTAAGCCTATTATAGTGTCCCTGTGTTCTCCAGAATAAGAAAGTTATGACAAGAAGCCAAATAAAAATTACTCCCAATAGAATGAGAGTATAGTCGAACACCATAGATACTCAGTATATTAGCCTCTTGACATATCTTGTGTCAATAGTGTAATCTTAGCCATAAAGTGAGCCTAGATAGGCTCAAACCATTTGAGAATGTCAAAAAAGAAAAAAACTCTCAAGCAAAAGATCACAGCTGATCTAAGACATGCTCAATACAGACTCGAACTGCCCGATTATAAGGACGACATAGAGCCTGCAGTAGTTAAATCTTCTGTGCCGCGCACCCAGATTCTTCTCTACAAGGATTTAAGAAAAACCGTAGTCACCTCCATTCTGATAATTACATCTCAAGTTGTTTTATATTTTCTCTTAAAAAACGGAGCTATCAAGCTGCCTTTTACTTACTAGTAAACCTGAAAGGAGGTGAATGAAAAATGGCATCAATGTATTGTGTTAAATGTAGAGCAAAGAGAGACGATCCTAACGCAGAGAGAGTAACAATGAAAAACGGCAAACCGGCTCTCAAAGGAAAGTGTCCAGTTTGTGGAACCGGAATGTATAAGATCGGATCTGCATAGAATAAATCTTTCTTGAAGACCTCACAAATTCTTCAAGAAACACATTTGAAAAACCCCTCCATTTGGACGGGGTTTTTCTTCGGTCTATTCTAAGTAGCGGTCTTTGTGGTCGCAGTAAAGCAAACTATTCGTTTTCTCTAAAATGTTTTAGTCTGATAATCTTAACGACTGAGAAATTCCACTCAGCGTCTATCTCGCTTCTGCCGAATCCTGCTATTTCCCACTTAGCTTGACCTAATGGCTCACAGGGAAGCGTCTCGCAAACTATCAGGAGTTGGTCTGTAACTGTCTTCCTTTCCGGGTCCAAAGCCGGCGTTTCGATTACAGTAGGTTCTTTCCCTGCGAGTTTGAAGAAATATCTATATGCATAGTCAGAGTTACCCCCCGTCACTATAGCAAAATTAAATGGCCGCTCTCCTGCAGTAGATAAAACGAGATTGGAAATATCTCTAATCTGTTTTACCTGCTGATTTTGACCTCTTTTGACCGGAGTATTATGAAGACTCATAAAAGCTAGAATACCAAGCAATAAAACCGCACTGAGTCGCATTAGAGATGGGTTTATGTTTCTAAACCTAGTCTCCCAAAGCTTCGAAACGAAGTTACCTACCAGAAGAAAAGGTAAGGGGAAAATTATTCCTAAGTAATAATCGTAAACATCTTTATTGTAAAAGCCAAAAAGCACTAGGGGAACAAAAAACCAAAGAAAAAGGAAAAGAGATTTCTTAGAAAATACATCTCCCTTCCTAAGCAACGAAACAAAAAGGGTGGTTGATAAAACAGCCAAAATAATTGCAAATACCATCCATAAGAACAGCGCTCCGTTACTATATTCGTAGAAATGCGCGGGGAGTGGATAATTTGCTACAAGACCTGCAAAAAGCCTTTCGAAGACGTGCCAGACTTGAGGAACAAAAGAGATTCCTAAACCCGTTTCTTCCGAGGACAGAATGAATCTCAATATATTTTTTGTGTTTAATAGATCGTGGCGGAACTCAAAAAGCAGAAAAGGCAAAAAGCCCATAACAAATCCCAAGAAAACGGAGATAGAGTTCAGCGCAAAACGCATTGCTTTGTTTATAAATCTGTCCGAGTGACCCAGAAACGCAGTTGCCGCGACATACAAGAACATAACCACTCCCATGAAAGACGCTAAGTAATGAAGCTGCATGAGTATTCCGAAAGAAAAGCCAGACCCGATAAGAAAAAGCTTTTTATTTCGCGCTATCCCTTTATATAAAAGGTATAGCGTAACTATTGAGAAGAAAGGAACGATGTTGGGATTCCATGAAGACTTGGAGTATATAATTACAACCGGGGAGATAGCATACAGGAATGAGGCAATAAGTCCTGCCCTTTCGCCAAAAAATTCTTTACCGATTTTATAGACTAGAAAAACTGTCGCGATTCCAAATAACGCGACCATAATTGATGGGCCGACAGGATTGTACTTAGATAAGTAAAGGAATGGGGCGGCAAAATAGTAATATATCGGACCCAAGAAGAAACCTCCCACAGAAGATGCAGGACCCAGTAAAGTCAGGTGCCCATGCAAAATGTCATAAATCGCAAGCATATCCCTTCCCTCGTCTCCCAGAAAAGTCATATATTGCTCGACCTTGTAGAGCCGCAGAAAAGATGCGAATAGAAGAATTAGTGTCAATATGACATGCGGAGGCCTTAACCTACCCATTTTTGAAGCTTGGAAAGAGAAGAAACGTGCCATCTTTTCCATATAAATATATTATACATAGTATAACTGTAAGGAATAACAAACAGACCAATTGCAAGTATTAAGAACAATTGTCTCGTTTCCTCTCCGAAAAGATGAGTTCCAATAAATAATACTGTTGTAATTATCACGAGAGATCCAGCAGAAACTAGATTAAACTGAGGGAATTTTAGAAGAACTCTCAATGGGTGAGTGATTTTATAGCTTCCGAATGCCCAGAAGTTATTGATAGTAAAGTTCCAAATAATTGAAAGCTCGGCTCCTATTGCGCCTGCTGCCGCGGGATGAAACCCCCGCCTAAAAAGAACTTCAAGCGTAATCGCGTTTATTATATAGCCAACGAATCCGGTTATAGCGTATTTCAGAAAAGGCGAGTGCACAAGCTCTCTTGCCCGAGCAACAGTAACATACTTAAGAAGGTTTAATATATATTCAGCTGGCGCGATTTTCGACCTTCCCAGAAATCTGTCCTTAGCATGAAAGGGAACTTCAGTTATTCTAAACCCATCTGCAACGGCTTTATGAAGAAAAGCTACTTGAAAAGTGTACCCCGCATATTTTGAAAGCTTTGACTTCTCCTTCAGGAATACTTCCTTTTTGATCGCTCTGTAACCACCAGTCCAATCATGAATCCAGAACCTCATTAGTATTCCTTTTACCATTAGGTTACCTATGAGAGACAATATCTTTCTGTGAGTTCCCCAATTGTCAGGAATTCCTCCGCCTTTTATGTATCTGCTCCCTACTACAAAATCGTATCCTTCATCGATTTTTTTCAAGAATTCCGGAATTTTCTGAGGGTCGTGGAAAAAATCAGCATCCATCTCAAACATTATGTCCGCCCCCATTTCATCGACTGCATAATTCATTGCTCTTATGTAGGCAGCACCGAGCCCCTTCTTTGGACCCGTTGTGAGACCTATATTCTTCCACTTTTTCATCATATTTTTTATTTCTTCGGCAGTACCGTCCGGAGAGTTATCGTCTGCGATCAATATATACATATCGTATTTTTTCAATTCTGGAAAAATCTCATTTTCAATAAGAGGGACTAGCTTCTGAATATTCTCTTTTTCGTTATAAGTTGGGATAATTATTACTACCTTCTTCATTAATTTTTAAAGTATTGTATTGTTTTTAGAAGACCTTCTTCAAGAGGCACTTTTGGTTCCCAATCCAAAAGAGTCTTTGCTTTTGAAATGTCGGGTTTTCTACGAATCGGATCATCTTCTGGTAATTTCTCTGAGAAGATTATTTCGCTACTTGAAACGGTTAATTTTTTAACAAGCTCTGCGAATTCAAGAACCGTATGTTCCTCCCCGGAGCCGATGTTTACCACTTCGCCTTTTGTTCCATCTCCAAACATTAGTCTTACAAGCCCCAAAACAGTATCTTCTACAAAACACAGTGATCTGGTCTGACTACCATCTCCAAAAATCGTTATAGGTTCTCCGCGCAAAGCCTGTGTAATGAAAATTATTATCATTCGCATATCTTCCTTCATCATTCTTGGCCCATATGTGTTGAATATCCTTGCAATTTTAGTATCTAGTTTTTTATTTCTTGAAAAATATGCAGTTATGGTTTCTCCAAATCTTTTAGATTCATCGTATATAGAGCGCGGACCGGTCGTCGAAACATTTCCTCTGTATTCTTCTTTTTGGGGATGCTCAAGCGGATCACCGTAAACCTCAGAGGAAGACGCAAACAAGAACTTTGCGTTATTTTTTTCTGCAAATTTAAGAAGCTCAAGCGTACCGGTAGTGTTGGCGAGCATGGTTTCAAGAGGCAAGGAGTGATAACTTATCTTGCTATGATGGTTTGGCGATGCCGGAGATGCTAGATGAAAAACGTGAGTCACCTTAAAGTCCAATTTCAGCGGTTCACAAATGTCATGATTTATTGACGAAAAGCTTTTGTTATCCCTAAGATGACTTATGTTTTCAAGACTACTGGTTAGGAAATTGTCAACACAAACTACAGAGTAACCCTCTTTTAGAAGCTTATCGCAAAGATGCGAACCCAAGAAACCGGCTCCCCCGGCGACTAAAACTGTTTCCATTACCTTTCATTCCTTTTTTCCCGATCTAGATCTTCCTTAACCATCATTTCAACCAACTCCTTAAAACTTGTTTTTGGCTCCCAGCCCAGCACTTTTTTAGCTTTAGAAGCATCCCCTATCAAATAGTCTACCTCCGCAGGTCTCATATGGACCCCGACATTTGAGACAACATGTTTTTCCCAGTCTTTGATTCCGACCGCATTAAAAGCGATTTCAACAAATTCTCTAACTGAGTGATTCTCTCCTGTCGCTATAACATAATCATCGGGCTCATCCTGCTGGAGCATAAGCCACATCGCTTCAACATAATCCCCAGCAAACCCCCAGTCTCTTTTTGGTTCAAGACTCCCCAGCTCTAACTTATCCTGCTTTCCAAGACTAATCCTTGCAACAGCATGGCTAATTTTCTTTGTAACAAATTCAAGGCCGCGTCTGGGAGACTCATGATTAAAAAGGATTCCGGAACATGCAAAGAGACCATAGCTTTCGCGATAGTTCACAGTAATATAGTGTCCATACACCTTAGCAACTCCATATGGACTTCTGGGATAGAACCTTGTGTTTTCCTTCTGTGGCGTTTCAGTAACTTTTCCAAACATTTCAGATGACGAAGCTTGATAAAACTTAATCTTGGGGTTAAAACTTCTTAAAGCCTCTAAAACTCTCGTTACCCCCAGACCCGTGTACTCCCCGGTAAGAACCGGCTGATTCCAGGAAGTCTTGACAAATGACTGTGCTGCCAGATTATAAAGCTCATCGGGCTCTGTCTCTCTAATCGCCTCTAAGAGCGAGCTTTGATCCAACAGATCCCCCTGAACCAATTCTATCTGGTCTTGTATGTGCTCTATTCTTTCGTTATTTACCGTACTCGTTCTTCTCGTAAGTCCATAAACTTTATAACCTTTTTTCAAAAGAAATTCTGCCAAGTATGATCCGTCTTGACCTGTAATTCCGGTAATTAAAGCTTTTTTCATTAAACTATCCCTCTCCAATATTCTAAGGTATCCATTAGGGTTTTATCAATATCGATCTCAGGCTCCCAAGAGGTTAGCTTCCTAAATTTAGAATAGTCGCAAATTAGCTGCGGATTATCCGATGGACGAAGAAGCGATTTATCTGCCTCAACTTTTACTCTAGACTTAGACATTTTTATCATTTTATCAAGCACTTCTGAAATGAGATAAGATTTACCACTTCCGAGATTGTAAACATCGCCCGGTTTCCCCATGGAAATAGACAGAGAGTAGGCTTTTACCATATCTCTCACATCTGTAAAATCTCTTTTTGACTGCAGATTCCCCACCCGTATCCCATCTGTTTTCCCTTTCTCCACATCAACTATCTTCTTAGCAAAATCTGCTACTACAAAATTGGGCGACTGGCGTGGGCCTATATGATTAAAAGGCCTAACTCTAATTATTTTCATCCCATACGTTAGAAAGTATTGCAGCCCCAAAAAATCTTGACTCAGCTTTGATACTGCATAAGTATTTGATGGGAGAAGAGGCGTTTCCTCGTCAATTGGAAGATTCTCCTCAGATACCGCACCATAAACTTCAGCGGACGAGACAATTAGCATTTTGGGGTTAAGCTTCTCTTTTCTTAATGCTTCAAGCAAATTAAGCTGTGAGTTAACGTTATTAGTAAAAACCTCCTGAGGGCTTTCAAAGCTCTGACTTGTATTAGCAATCGCTGCTAAATGGAAGACGATATCGGGTCTAATCTTGCCCACCACTTCAGAAACCTTGCCGTAGTCTAAAAGATCAAGCCTAGACAACTTAACTCTTTCTTTAATCTGGGAGATGTTTGAAAGACTTTTCTCGACAAGGTATGTTCCGTATATCTCGTAGTCGTCACTGCTGAGAAGTTCTTCCGCAAGGAAACTTCCAGCAAAACCGGAAATTCCTGTTATCAATACCTTCTTCATAAACTTTTGCCTGCCCGCCGAAGCTTTGTGCGAAGGCGGGTCATCTGCCTACCCCTATGTAAGAAAATCCAGCTTTTACTATTTCCGAAGGCTCATAAATGTTACGCGTATCAATAATACTTAAGGTCTTCATTCGCTTCTTAATCTCCCCTAAATCAATTTCTTTAAAATCATTCCAATCAGTTAATACTATTAATAGATCTGCGCCGTCGGCAACCGAATACATGTCTCTTGCATATTCAATTTTTGGCAAAACTGTCTTGGCGTTACCCATTGCTTGAGGATCAAAAGCACAAATTTGCGCTCCGTCATTTACTAAGAGCGTTATGATGTCTATCGCTGGTGCGTCTCTCATGTCATCAGTATTGGGTTTAAACGCTAATCCTAAGATTCCAATTTTTTTACCTCGCAGCTCTCCAAGAGCTTTTCTTGCTTTTTTTACAACATCCCTTCGCATCTGGCTATTTATGTTTTCTACTTCCTCAAGAAGAGAGAAAGCATAATCATTATCTTTCGCAATTGTAATCAAAGCTTTAACGTCTTTAGGAAAACAGCTGCCGCCGTACCCGGGTCCTGGAGAAAGAAATAAACTGCCAATTCTCTTGTCCATGCCAATTCCTTCCAAAACCTTCAGCGCATCAGCTCCCAGTAATTCAGAAAGCTTTGCTATGGCATTTGCATAGGAAATTTTAAGAGCCAGGAATGAATTTGCGGCGTACTTTATAAGCTCTGCCGTCTCAAAATTGGTCAAAACAACAGGCGCCTTAATCGGCTCGTGTAATTTTATAAGAAGCTTCTGTGCGCGGCTGTCCGAAGCTCCAATTACAATTCTGTCTGGGTTAACCGTATCAGAAATTGCGCTTCCTTCACGCAGAAATTCAGGAACTGACGCATAGCTTACTTCCGCTCCCTTAGGCTTTGATTCGGCCAAAATTCTTTGTACTTTTTTATTCGTTCCGGCTGGAACGGTACTTTTTGTTGCAACAACTGTGTAGCCCTTAAGGTTTTTGCCTATTTTTTCTGCCACGTCAAGAACTGTTGATAGATCTGCGTCTCCTGTTGTTGTTGAAGGTGTTCCGACTGCAATGAAAACAACGTCAGCCTCCGGTATTACTTTATCAAAAGACAGGGTAAACATTAAACGCCCTGCATCAATGTTCTTTTTAACAAGCTCGCTTAGGCCGGGCTCAAAGATTGGGATTATTCCTTTTTTTAAGTTCTCTATTTTCTCAGGCGTATGTCCAACAACATTCACCGTGTTTCCTAAATCCGCAAATACAGCTGCTGTTACTAAACCCACGTATCCGTGTCCGATGAAAGTTATAGTCATATGGTTAGGGGTTTAATTGGTTTTTTGATTCCCCAATTCCTTCCTTAAAAGATCGCATCCTAATTCCCAGCTTTCCTATTTTACCATTATTAAGCTCCAAATTAAAAGGTCTCGGAGCGCTTCCCTTAAAAAATTCTTCTCTAGTTATGGGATTTATTAGCCTTAGATCAAAATCAAAGGTTTGGGCAATTAAGATAGCGGCATCATAGGGAGATAAAGCCTGACCCCCTACCGCATGGTAAATCCCTACAGCGTCAATGGAAATTAATTCTTTTATTACAGGAACCAAATCGTCTATAAAAGTGGGGCAGAAAACGTGATCTGTCACTGCTTTTACAGATTCTCCGTTAATAAGCTTCTCTTTAATCGATCTGGAAAAATCCCCTCTTTTATCAGACTCTGCTCTATAGGGATATGCAATCCTGAGTATTGCATAGTCGGCCCCGCTTCGCTCAACTACCCTCTCACCTTCATACTTTGTCTTCGCGTACCAATTTATTGGATTCGGAATGTCCTCTTCGTCGTAAGAATCTCCTTCTGGTTTTTCTCCGTCAAAAACAAAGTCCGTTGAAACATAAATTATCTTCTTGCCTGTTTCCCGGCAAACTTCAGCTACGTTTTTCGGCCCCAGTACATTAACTCTCCACGCTTCACCTTGCTCTCCCAGGTCTTTATCCAGCTCACAGCTGTCCACATTGGTTTTCGCAGCTAAATGCAATACAAAACTTGCGTCTTTATAATCCTTTATTGAAATCAGCGTCTCGGGCTTTGTTATATCTACACCGTTTGAAGTACTAAGGCCTACGAATTCATATTTATCGGATAAAAGTTCTTCGATTCTGGACCCAACCAAACCCGAAAGTCCGAATGCTATAATCTGGGGCTTCATTTTTTGTACTGTTCTTCGTAATATTTCTTGTACTCTCCGCTTTTAACTTTTTTCCACCAGGCCTCATTCGTCTTATACCATTCGACCGTGGTCTTAAGCCACTCCTCAAAAGTATGCCGAGGCTCCCACCCGAGCTCGTTTTTGGCTTTTGAGAAGTCTACTGCATAACGACGATCATGTCCTGGCCTATCTTTGACAAATTCTATTACTGTCTCGTCTTTTCCTAGAAGTCCTGCGATTTTTTTTGCAACCTCAAGATTATTTATATCCTCCGTCATTCCTCCAAGGCAATATGTTTCTCCGATTTTCCCACGGCTAAGCACAAGATCTATGCCCCGACAGTGATCTTCAACATACAGCCAATCCCTCACATAGAGTCCGTCACCGTAAATTGGGATTTTCTTCTCCTCAAGAACATTGGTTATAGCAAGGGGTATGATTTTCTCTGGGAATTGATACGGGCCAAAATTGTTTGAACAGTTAGTTATAGTTACCGGAAAATTATATGTATGGAAATATGCGCGGACTAAATGATCTGAGGAAGCTTTGCTTGCAGAGTAAGGACTTCTGGGATCGTAGCACGTGCTCTCGTTAAATTTTTCATCCGAATCAAGTTCAAGCTGACCAAACACCTCGTCTGTCGAAACATGATGAAACCTCTTAATATTATTCTTTCTTGCTGAATCCAGAAGAACCTGAGTGCCTAGCACATTAGACATTACAAAAGGAGCTGGTCCTGAAATGGATCTGTCAACGTGTGTTTCTGCAGCGAAATGGACCACTGCATCGACTCCCTCCATAGCGCTATTTACCTCATTTACGTTAGCTATGTCTCCTTTTACAAACCTGTAATTGGGGTTTTTCTCAATGCTTATTAAGTTTTCTAAATTTCCGGCATAAGTAAGTGCGTCAAAGTTAACGACTTGATCTTCCGGATGATTCTTAAACCAGTAGAGGATAAAGTTTGACCCTATAAAACCCGCTCCGCCTGTTACAAGAAGTCTCATTTAGCTTAATTCCCCGTTTTTAATTTTCTCAGCTATTGTGTTGTTCGCTCGCAATAACTCATCAAACGACGTTCCCGAGTCTACCCACCAATCCAACATGACACACTCCATTGTTCCTTCCGAAACATAGCGGTTATTCAAATCCGTTACTTCAAGCTCGCCTCTTGCGGAAGGCTTAAGTTTTTTTATGAAATCAAAAACTCTTTGGTCATACATATATATTCCTGTTTGAGCTATGTTAGATTTTGGATGATCGGGTTTTTCCTCAATTGATACAACTTTTCCCTTACTATCGATTTCAATTACACCGTAATGTTTTGCGTCTCCGGGAATTTGGGTCCCAAAAACTCTTGCTCCTTTATCTTGTTTTTTAAATTCATCTGCAACCGGTTTCAAATTAAAATTAAAAATGTTATCTCCTAAAATTACAAGAGTTTTGTCTTTTTCGGCAAAGCTTTCTCCAAGCGCAATTCCCTGCGCAATTCCTCCCGCTTCCTGCTGAATTTCATAAGTAAGTTTTAATCCAAAATCACTTCCGTTTTTAAGAAGATTCATAAACGCTCCTACATGGGGCGGACCGGTAATAATCAGGACATCTTCGATTCCAGCTTTTTGCATCGATTCAAGAGGATAATAAATCATTGGTTTATTGTAGATAGGAAGCAGATGTTTATTAGTTACCCAGGTCAAAGGCCTGAGTCTTGTAGCATTTCCTCCTGCTAAAATTATTCCTTTCATAAATAAATTTTTAAAGCTCCGTTTATAAGAAATATTCTACTATACTAATTACAATTTAGTCAAAGAAATTGTAATTTAGTACGATATATCTTATAATACTACTATGGGTTTTAACGAGCAACCTTCAACAGTTAGTTATTTAGATTCTCATATAGATACGATGTTAAAAGCACCTGAATTAACCGGCATAAGAACCTGGTATGAAGGGCAATTAGCAAATCTTGGAGAAATAACCGTAACCCCAGCTCCCCTTACAGACGGAGATAGATGGAGAAGAGAATTAACTTCAGCCGGTGAGGTAGACAAGGTAGACGGAGCTTTTTTTACTCTCCAGGGACAAGCAATAACAAAATACAATCCTGATGGATCTGTTTCATCCGGATGGACTCAGCCGGGGCTACTCCAAAAAGAAGGAGAAATTGAAATACCAACCCCAGAAGGATCAAGAAAAATAAAATTCAGTGGGGCTATAGGCATAATAAAAGACGCAAATGGAAATGTTCTTTTAACTGTAGCTCAAGAACCTTTTGCTCAAACACCCAAAAGAGCTCTTGCAAGAACCCCTTTCCAAACATCCTCTACAAAACTTCAGGGAATTGTGGATGGCAACAGAGATCTTGACCCTACGCTTTACGATTTAATTGCGAGTGTTGCTACGGGAAAAAGTCCATCTGAAATATTCCAAATGGGTGATGTAAGCCTTTTTCCATTATCATATGCCGACGCTAACAGAATTGCTGCAACAAATATAGGATTTGTGCTTGCCGTTACCGATGCAAAACTTGCTAAAAAACTTGAAAGTGATGGGAAAAATAGATGGTGTAGCATTGAAGAAGTTAAAGGGTTAACAAAAGCAGGTCTTCTTAATGGGCTTACTGCCACTGCAATTTTTGCAACTTCATAATCCAATCCCTCCTTTAAGAATTAAGAGCGCTATTGATATTCCAAGAGCACTCATGAGTATATATTCTACCATAATTTTTGCTACTAGATCGTGGTTTATGGCGTGATGCATGATGCCCCAGATTGCATAAATCGAGGATGTAACGAAGATCCCCATTAGTTGAAGCTGTCTGTCTGGGCCTGAGGAATATACAAAATAGAAACCAAGCCCAAGTATCATAATGAGCGAGCCGTAGTATAGTAAGTGTTCATTTATCCTGTTATCCATCATATAATCGACCCTTTATTAAGCGCTGCTATCAAACCTAGAACAATTATTAGAAAAAGTATGTGATCCAAGTTGTGGCCCACGAATCTGACTACTTTTCTTCTCTGCATTGCTATAAGATCCACAACAAGCACGGTGATGAAGAAAAAGACTATGAGAGTTGAGACATTTGAAGTAAGACTTATGCCGTTAAACATCGGACTTGCTTTAAAAACAGGCGCACCATCTATAAGTTCCTTTATTGGACTCTGTGGTTCCCCTAATACTGAGCTTGTCTGCTTAATTGCTTCAGGCGCCTCGGGGGAAGCAGGCTCGGAGCTCTTTGCAAGTGGCGCGGCATTCCTGCTGCCGAACTCCTGCACAACAAGAACAGTCTCTTCTCCTGCAAATGTTCCTGTCTTAACTGCGAATCCTATATCCGTATAGTTTGCTGAAAGAAGATTTTCCTTGTGACCCGCAGCGCTCGCCATCCACGCATCTACTGCCTCTGAAGCACTAGAGTACCCCCTGGCTAAATTTTCACCTGCATAAGTATATTCATACCCGGCCCCCTTTATAAAAACCCAAGGTGTGGTTCCATCTGGGGCGTTGTGCGCCCAATAATCCCTAGCGAACATATCGTCTGCCTTGCGACTTGCTGCAAGAGAAAGCTGTTCGTTAAACACTAGAGGTAGGAGATTGTTTTCAAGCCTTTTTTGGTTTGTCAAAAGAAACAGTTCTTCAGTAGATATATTATGGGTTACACCAAGAATCTGAGGAGAAACCGTTCTTACTTCGGAAAGAAGAAAAGACGCGAAGATAAGGAGAATTACCGTTAAAAGAAGGCTTTGAAGATGTAAGAATTTGGCCCTATGATTATTTGATTCATGTGGCAGAAAGAGGTGCCTTAGTGAATTTTTCACGCCTACAATCATGCTTCTTACTCATACTTGGGCTTCGCGGAAATCCCTCCGTTAACCGGAACGTTTAACGCAAACCCTAAAGCATTGGCAAGCGATACTCCTACTTTTATCCCGGTGAAAGATCCCGGACCTGAGTTGACTTCAACTTCATCGATCTCGGTCGGATGAAGCCTGTTTTGCTTTAGAAGCGTATCAATAAGAAGAAGAACTTTTTGCGAATTTCCGCGCTCAACATCCTGTACGATTTTATCTTCTTTTTCATCTATACATAGCCCTACCATGACTTGGGCTGAGTCTGTAGTGTCAATTGTAAGTCTTACCACCACTTCTATTATATATCCCTAACAGCCCCAAAGCGCAATACCCTCCATGGATTTACCGAACAATCAATAACTGTTGAGGAAATTCTTGTTTTTGTTTCACCGTTAAGCACATAGTCTACCTTAGAGATAAGATCCCTGTTTAAATCATTATAAGAGTACGGAGTCGGATCTCCATGAAAATTAGCAGAAGGACCAAGAATTGGTGCGTCAACCATCTTTATCAAAGCCTGTGTATCGACGTGGTCCGGTATCCTTACTCCAATGTTTAAGCCTCCGCCCCTGACAATACTGGTAACTTTTTCTAGATTCGCAGGCAAAACTATAGTCAGACCTCCTGGCCAGTGTTTTTCCATTAGCTCTCTAACTGATAAACCGAAGGGCAAAACATATTCCTCAACTTGTTTTATTGAACTAAACAAAACCGGAGTAGCCTTGCTTTCTGGCCTTTTTCTTATTTCAAACAGTCTCTCAATAGCTTTTTCGTCATCAATCCTGCATCCGATACCAAAGGCTGTATCCGTAGGAAAAATTATAATTCCTCCCTTTTTAAGAACATCTATTGCCTTCTTAAGATCGCTAGTCATTTTCTAATTATCCTGAGCTTTCTTTGGAATTCACCTTCGTGCTCCATATGCACCTCTATTCTTTTTTCAGGTAAAAGTTCTTGCGCCTTCTCTGCCCATTCTATAACTACAATATTTTCCGGATTGGACAGGATTTCCCTAAAACCTATACTTCCCAACTCGCTTTCAGATTCTACTCTGTAAAGATCAATGTGGTACAACTTCCTAATTCTTGATTCATAATTCTTAATTCTGTGCTCGCGAACGAGTACGAAGGTGGGGGAAATAATCCGCTCCTTTATTCCCAATCCTTCTGCCAATCCCTGAGCAAAAGTTGTTTTGCCCGAACCCAGTTCGCCGAAAAGAGCGATAACACCCCCTGCTTTAAGATTTGAAACAATCTTACCTGCAATCTTTTTAGTTTCTTCGGGACTTTTAGAGATTGTTCTTCGCATCGAGGAAAAAATTATATCAGAAACCAGCTTCTTTTCTCTCTTTTATATAGTTTCTTACCAAAAATCCAGCTCCCGAAAGCAGTAAAACAATCCCTATAATAACTAAGAATTTCGAAAGAAGCGAATAGGGATTAAAAGTCTTTTCAGACAAAACTTCTGATTTTACGGGAGTTGGTGTATCTGTTTGATTATTAGGCAAACTAGTATTTGAAGCTAAACTTTTATCCGTTGATGAATTTGATTTCGAACTTGAAGATTTAACGGGCGTGGGGGTCTTCGTGGGAGTGGGTTTGCTCGTTGGTGTTGGCGTTTTCGTAGGAGTTGGGGTTTTTGTGGGCGTCGGGGTCTTAGTCGGAGTGGGCGTTGGGTCGGGAGTAGGGGTGGGTGTTGAGAAAACGGATGAGGAATTGTTTGAAGAATTCTTCGATTGAATCGTAAAAATTACCCATTCGCTACTTCCGTCTGTCTTTCTTCCTCCGCTCTGGTTCTCTTCGGGCTTAGCCAAGCCCCCCTTATCTCCATATGAAACCTCATCTACAACTGATTCGTTTGATGCCAATATAAGTTTTATCGTGTCTCCACCGTTGTTTAGTTTGTTGCTCCAATCAAAAGAGGCAAACCCTCCGCCATTAATAGTTCCCGTTAAATTAAGCTCATTTGTATCGTTATAATCTCTAATTTTATAACCAGAAAGATCAATAGCTTCCTCTCCGCTGTTATAAATTTCTATCCAATCACTAGTTGTTGCCGAAGAAAATTCATTTATTAATACGTCTGCGTAGGATTTTAAAGGAGGAAAAATAAAAATTAGTAAAAATATAGATAAAAAGAAAGGTAATGACAGCAGACGCCTAAAAAATCTTTTCACATCATTGTAGAGTTATAGCATGAAGATAATAAGTTTGAGCTCCATCGCCTTGATCAACTTTTGAATAAAGAAGAACACCACTGCCACAGCCGATACTTCCGCTATATAATTTCCCTTGCTTGACAGCTTTTACGACTAGACTGCTTAATGAATACATATCGATTCCCGTATGAGGTCCTCCCCCGTAAGCACCAGCCTGTGCAAATGCTGTCATGCCATAATCTTGAGTAATGTAGACAGGGTCATTTATTGGCCAGGGCCATGAACCACTGAAAGACAGCTGGTCTCCTTGGACTCCTTTTGGACCTAGGTAACCTTTAGGATCTACTAAGGATCCATTGCTTCGCACTTCAAAATGAAGATGTGTCCCTGTAGAACAAGGGGATGCCCCAGATATGATTTGCGCTATGCTTGCTCCCTCACCTACGTCTCTTACAGATATTTCTTTTCCTTTTCCAGCAATTATTCCCTGAATGGCTCTTTGTTCTGCTAAAGCTGACTGAAGTTTCTGTTGGTAGATTACCTCGTCGTTTTGGGTTATCCGTAGTAGTTCATCCTTATCTCTTTTTTCTTGCTCAATTTGTGCAGTGTATGTTTCGAGTTCTACCTTCAGTGCCTCGACTTTATTTCTCCTGCTCTCGAAAATTTCTTTCTGGTTTGAGTAATCATTCTTTGCCTGAACAGTGTCATAAATGAGTCTTTTATCATGTGCCTGAGCAACTCTTAGGTAATTTGCTCTCTGGACGAAATCCGAAACATCGGACGAAGCCATAAGAACCTGAAAAGACGACGAGCTTCCCACTACATACGTTGCTCTAATTCTATTGATGAGAATCTCTGTGAGAGAATCTATAGACTTCTCAAGACCCCCTATCTTTTTTGTCGTTGTATCAATATCAAGTGCCAAGTCTGTAATCTGCTGCTCAACTGAAGCAATTTTTAGTTCGGTTAGATGGATTTGGTTGTCCATTACAGCAATTTGCGAAGAAAGAGTTTTCTCTTGTCCTTGAAGATCTGAAATCTTTGTCTGTAGATCATTTATCTCCTTCTGTAGTTCCTCGGCCCGAGAGCTTGACGTTGGACTAGGAGTAGGAGTTTCTGTTAGAGCTGCTACAAAAGATGAGAAGTAAAAAGAAGCAATGAAGAAAAAGCTTATCAAGAGATATAAAAGGATTTTTTTACTCTTAATCATAAGCAGACAAATCTAATTTTTAAGGTATCGAAGAACAGCTAGATAACTTGAAAATGCTCCCAGGAGAATAGCAAGAAGCACCTCTGCTAAAAGAAGAAGTATTAACGAAACAAATGATACGGGGAATAATGGTATTCCGCGGAGGAATGAGGACAGGAATGGAGCAGCATACCAAAGCGCTGTAGCTGCTATAAGCCAGCCGGCGAGTGAACCCAAAACTCCATAAAAAATCCCCTCCATTATAAATGGCTTCCTAATATACCAATTAGTTGCACCTATCAGTTTCATTATCTCAATATCTTCTTTTTTGTGAGAAATTTTTATTCCTATAATTGTAACCATGATGAATATAGAAACAAGGCTTAGGACCAGGATCGCTGCTACTCCTACTCTACGAAGTGCATTTGTCCATGAAGTTAAAGTGGCTATAACATCCCTTTGATATATTACCTCCTGCACAATGGGCGATTTAGAAAGCTCGTTTGAAACCAAAGCCAAATCCTCGATCTCAACTGTAGATATCTCAAGAGACGCCGGTAAAATATCTGCGGTAACTAAGTCTAAAAGAAGCGGGTCGTTCTTATTTTGCTCTCTGTAAATCTTAAGGGCCTCTTCTTTTGAGACAAAGCGGACACCTGAAACCTGTTCAGTTCCTTTTAAACCTTTCGATAACGCGTCTATGTCCGCCTGTTTTGCTTCATCCTTAAAGAAAGCTGTAACCTGTGGCTTTGATTCAAAATAATTTATTACCTTCGATGACCCCGCAAGAATGAATATAAAGAAGGAAAAGACGAGGAAAGTCATCGTCATTATGAATATCGCGGCTATTGCCTGATAGGGCGATCTTCTAATATTCTTCCATGCAGTTATTTTAGAGTTCACTTCTCTCCCTTCCCATCCCTGACTATTCTCCCTTTTTCAAGCTGTATTGTTCTCTTCTTAAGATTTTTAACTATGTCCACATTATGCGTAGCCATTATAACTGTTGCTCCTTTTTCGTTAATATCTGAGAGCAGCTTTACTATTTCCCAAGAAGTTGCGTTATCCAGATTTCCCGTAGGCTCATCAGCAAGAAGAATTTCCGGATTAAGAACAAGAGCCCTGGCAATAGCTACCCTTTGGAGTTCTCCTCCCGCTAGCTGGACAGGGAATTTATCCTTATGCTCTATTATTCCAGTCTGTGTTAGAATTTCTTCAACTCGCCTCATGGCGTCTTTTGCAGCTACGCCTGCCACCTCCATAGGAAGAAGAACGTTTTCAGAAACAGTTCTGTCGGTTAAAAGTTTTATGTCCTGGAAAACCACGCCTATTTTTTTTCGAAGCTCAGGGATCTTTTCATTTGGGAGCTTTGCTACATCCCAGCTTTCTATCTGAATACTTCCCTTTGAAGGCAAAATTTCGCGAATAAGAAGCTTAAAAACGGTCGTCTTACCAGAACCCGTAGGCCCCACCAAAAAAACAAATTCTCCTTTGTCTATCGAGAAGGAGACATCGGAAATACCAAAAGCTCCAGTACCAAATTTTTTTGAAACATTATCGAGACTTATCATAGTTTGACTTTGTCCTTCGACAGTGAGCTCAGGACTGTCGAACTGCTCACTATGACCCTGAGTCTAATCGAATGGGTCATTTAAGCACTTCAACCCTCCCCACATCCATGAGCCAGCCTGCATATTGGGCTTTTTGGGTTTGACCCCATATTTTAATTTTTTTACCCTCAAATAAAGATAGGTCAACAATTGACGAGGTTAGATAAACATTCTGGCTTTCTCCACCGGGTCTCACTAGGTGATACTGGCCTTCTCCTTCAATGCCTCCCTTCTTTAGCTCTCCCTCTACTTCGTCACTAAATGTTTTTTTGTCATTTGAGCCGAAGGATTTCCCCGCAGTGACCGAAGATGCATCTTTAGGCTGATCTACACTGCCACCGGATGATCTGCTAAAAATAAATCCTGTGCCGATTCCAAACGCTACGATAATCAGGTAAATTGCGGCTATCTTAGGAGATAGAGAAAGTTTTGTTTTCTTATTCTCAAAATCATGAACCAATGAACTGTCTTGGGAATTTTTTGAATCCGTAAAAATCACCTCCTAAATTTGTTAAGCATAACTAGTAAACCACATTTGAGCTTTTTTATCAACCTTGAAGCAATTTTATTGCTTGGCCTGTTTTGTAACTTTTCGCGTGTTTTAAATAACCAAGATATGACTGGATAGTCTGATTTAGCGAAAAATCAGAGATTCTCCCTGTTTTGTATTCATCAAGCTTATCTGATATCTTTCTAAACATCCTTTTCTTTGTTTTTGTTCTTGGCAAAACGTAGTGGGGAAGTATGACGTAACCTAAAAAATCAACTCCCCATGAAAGTCTTCTCATAATAATCTTGCCTGGATTAAGTCTCAGCTTAAGATTTTCTTCCAAGAAGACTGGTATACTAGTATACCAGTCTAATAATCTACTCCTATTGGATTCTAAAATTAAAAAGTCATCAGCGTAACGCAGGTAATATTTCACTCTTAGACTCTGCTTTATAAATTGGTCCAGTTCGTTTAAGTAAATATTTGCAAAAATCTGACTTGTCAGATTGCCAAGAGGAATTCCTTTCCCTCTTCCTTGTTCCACGCTAAAACTTTGAATAACTTCTTTTAAAAGCCAGAGAATATCTTCATCTTCTATTCTCTTTTTTAGAAGTTCGAACAAAATCTTATGATCAACATTTGCAAAGAATTTTTTAATATCAAGTTTTAGAGCAAAGCAGTTTCTTGTATAATTCTTGCTCACTTTTCTCGCAAATAACTCAAGCCTTTCAACTCCTTTATGCGTTCCTTTATCTAAACGACAAGAATATGAATCATAAATAAAACTTTTATCAAAGACAGAATATAAATATTTATATAAAAGGTGATGTAAAACCCTATCCGAAACACAGGCTTTATGGATGTGCCGTCTTTTCGGATCGTTAACGAAGAATTCCTCGTATTTTCCATGTTGGTAAGTTTTGTTTTTCAAAGACAAGTGCAGAGAGAACAAATTGTCTTCCAAATTCCGCTCGAAAACTTGTAAATCCAATCTCTTCTTCTTTCCTTTTTTAAATTCAGAAAAGGCTTGAAAAAGATTTTCTATTTGTATAAGATCTTCATAGTTCATATGAGTAACATCAATAAACCTGTTCACACACACACACATACACACACACCGATAGTAATTTAGCCCGCCTGCCAGCACCTGACCGCAGGGATGGCGGGCAGGATATCCCAATCTTTACCAAGCTCTACGAATTTTATAAAACGCTTAGCTCAATTATTCCATCTTTCCCTAAGACAAAACGCTACACGCTAGGTCAAAAGTTGGATAACACAACCTTGGACATACTCGAATTCTTGTTTGCAATACCGTTAAGCAGTAATAAGCTGATTATCCTTCAAAAAATAAGCGTAAAAGTCGATTTATTAAAAATTCTAATCCGTCTCTCTAAAGACACCCAGATAATTAATAACAAAGACTGCTTAGAGCTTGAAACAAAACTTTCTGAAATAGGCAAAATGCTTGGAGGATGGATCAGAGCCTCCAAGCAAAATACCACTTAAAAAACTTCTTCTACTAGAAACTATCAAGCGAACCGCATGAACATTGTCATTGCCGTTATCAGGCTTAAAGTCATTGACATTCAAACCGTTATCGGGATTCGCATTGCCGACAATCGCAGCATTAGAACCCACATTTTGTGCATATCCCTTCGTTAACAGAACCTCACCAAAGATTTCTGTAAAGATCTCTTTTGAATTTTATCCGTCTCGCCAAAAACGGCGGAGCGAAAAAAGATATACGTAGTGTCTAGTAAATTTTTCTTTAAGTACTCTCCCTCACTATGTATAGTGAGGGACTCTGACTATTGAAAGATCCTAGAAATAGGCGGTACGGCTTAAATCAAACCGGACTCATTGCGCTATTGCGAATAATTGTAGCAAAAAAATCGGAGAACCAAAATACAAGAAGTCCAAAATTACCAAGAGGACAACTACTTATTTCCGTGGTTAGGCACTACCAAGCGAACCGCAAGAACACCGCCACCGCCGCCACCAGGCCCAAAGCCACGGACATCCAAACCGTCATCGGGATGCGCACGGCCGACAACCGCAGCATTAGAACCGGATTTAGTCGTTGGATTTTTTGTTCTTCCGTACCGATAGCCGTAATCTGGTCCAAATAACCATTCTCCTGTTTGATCTAAATAGTCAAAAGTAATTCCTGTAAGAGTCGATGCCTCGTTTGGAATTCTAACATCTACTCCAGATAATCCTAATCTTTCTCTTAAAGTCTCTCCGTCTCTACTGACCATCCTCTCCTGCGTAGCTAAATCTTTACCGCCTGTGCCGGGAATAAAGAATCTGTCCGGATCGGGATAAATTGCTACTTCAGCAAGACTTGAAGGGACATTAAGAAGTCCGTCTTCCGCATTAGCAACAAAATAAAACGAGGGTTTTTCTTTTTGTCTTTGGGCTTCTCTTTGTGAGGGAATAGTCTGATCGAGGGGCTTTAAAATAATTGCCCCGTCTTTTGATAAAGCGCGCTTTTCTACGGCAGTAAACTTATCGGCTTTCCCAACCTGTTCACGTCTTGGAAGAGGGACATCTTTCCCTCTAGCTTTATGCATTGCAGCAATTACATCCGCTCTTTCTGCGTCGCGGGGATCGTTTGTTACTCTAAGTTTTCTTTCGACCCATTCCATTCCCATATGAACGAACAATATATCAGACTATAGGGCGTTTGTCAAGTCTATAAATTGCGAAGCTCTTCTTCTATAAATTTATCCAGCTCGCCATCCAAAACTGCGTCCGTATTCGAAGTTTCATAGCCTGTCCTTAAATCCTTGACCATTTTGTAGGGATGAAGAACGTAGGAGCGGATCTGATTTCCCCAGCCCGGAGTTTTATAGCCACCCTTTAAGGATGCCTCCTCAGCTTTAACTCTTTCCTGCTCTATAAGCCAAAGCTTGCCTCTTAGAAGCTTCAGAGCGTATTCCCTGTTTTGAGCCTGATACCTCTCGGATTGGGCTGTCACTACTATTCCCGTCGGCTTGTGCTTTAGCCTCACTGCCGATGAGACTTTCTGGACGTTTTGTCCTCCATGAGAGCTTGCTCTGTAGAATTCCCAGTCCAGATCGTCTTCTCGGATATCTGTCTCTATATCTTTTTCTATTTCGGGCAGGACTTCGACAAGAGCAAAAGATGTCTGGCGAAGGCTGTCTGCGTTAAAAGGGGATTGACGAACAAGCCTATGTACGCCTGCTTCGTTTTTTAAATATCCATAGGCAAATTCTCCTTTAACCGTAAATGAAACACTTTTGAGACCTGCCTCCTCGCCTATGGTTTCTTCAAATACCTCGAGCGTCCATTTCCTTCTTTCCCCAAGCCGGCAATACATTCTGAAAAGCATACTCGTCCAGTCCATTGCCTCAACTCCGCCTTGACCCGAATGAATTGAAACTATTGCTGCCCCGCGATCAAAAGGACCGGATAGATAAGCATATACTTCAAGCTCCGAAAGAAGATTCTCGGCCTCTCCTAAATCTCCTGACTTAAGCAGAGAATTAATTTTTTCAACCTTCCCGAGCTCCTTCTGCACGGATGCCATTTCCTTCATCAGGATTGACGCCCTCTCGTTATCTTTCCAGAAGTTCGGGCTCTGGGACTCTTTATGTATCTCCTCAAGTCTTTTTCTTTTTGCTTCAGGATTTAAAGAAACGATAATTTTTTGGGCTCTAAGCTTAATCTCTTCCATAGAAACTACCTCTCAGTCAAAAGTTTTTACAAAGGTTCTCGCAGGTCTGGCGGGCGGTACTTGAAGGCAAATCTTTTAAAGTTTTTATATCGTTTAATATTTTCTGAATTTGCGGGGAAGAAGATGCAATTTCCTCGACGTCTACGCTATCCAAATCTTCTTTAATTAACCCCACTTTTTCTTCCAGATCTATGCTGAATTGAGGAGTCTCCACACCCTCAAAGGCATCCTGAGTAGTAAGCTTTTCGGTTTTTATTCCCCTTGTGTCTTTTTTCGTAGTCCCTCCATCATCTAAGAGCACCGACTTTAGCGTGAAGAAAAGAAGAGCTACGCCTAAGAGAAAAAGGCAAGCTAAAACTATCTTTTTTTTGTCCCACGGTTCTCGTTCAGTATCTCTCTCTTTCATCTCACAATTGTAAGTAAACTCTCCGGTTATTGCAAACAGGCTAGTCTATCTAATACTATTGTTTTATGCACTCCTTTGATCTGTTGTCCATAGGAAACGTTACAGTCGACATCTTCTTAAGTATTCCTGATGCCAGTGAACACTTCAGTGTCACAGCAAACAAAGAGCTTGTCTTAAAAATCGGAGATAAAATTCACCTTGAGAAATATGACATTTCACTTGGAGGAGATGCCTCAAATGTAGCAATAGGCGTGGGAAGACTCGGATTTTCGACAACCCTTGCAGCGGAAACAGGATACGATGAATTTCTTCCAAAGATTACAAAAACTCTTGAGAAAGAAGGAGTAGATCAATCACTCCTAAGGCGGGGTCAGGAAAAGGAATCGTGTTTTAGCGTAATAATTAATTATAAAGGAGACAGAATAATTTTTGCTGAAGAAAGGCAGCGCGAGCATAAATTTGATTTTACGCAAATCGAGACAAAAATCGTTTATCTCACGAGTCTTGGAAAACAGTGGATAGACGCTTACGAAAAAGCTTTGCTGTTCGCAGAACAAAATTCCTCGAGACTCATTTTTAACCCGGGCGCGCATCAGATCGAAGAAAAAAATGAAATCATAGGGAAGGTTTTGAAAAGATGCGATCTAATATTTCTAAATAAGGAGGAGGCAAAAACCATACTTGGCGAGAATCCTTTGGAAATAAGAGAACTTGCTCAAAAAATTAAGGCGCTTGGCCCGAAAGAAGTTGTTATAACTAATGGCGTGGAGGGTTCGTATTTTCTAGATAACCAAGGGGTACTATATAAAGCAGGCTTGGTTCAAACGGAAGTTGTAGAAAGAACAGGCGCAGGCGACGCATTTGCTTCAGGATTTATATCGGCAATACTTCTTGGATTACCTCCGGAAGAAAGACTATTTTGGGGTAGTGCTAATTCGGCATCGGTCATAGGACAACTTGGCGCTATAGCAGGACTTCTTTCAAAAGAAGAGATGGAAGAAAAGTCAAAGAGCAAATCTAGTTTCAGAGTAGAAAAACTTTAAACATTGAAAATTCATTAAAAATTGGGAATTAAAAATTGAAAATTTAGAGTATGGTGGACCTATCAAAAATTATTCACACAAACGGCAAAGCTATTTTTTTAGCTTATGACCAGGGCTTGGAACACGGACCTACAGATTTTAACGATGAGAACGTAGATCCGACTTTCGTGCTGGGAATTGCAAAAGAAGGGGACTATAGCGCAGTCATACTTCAAAAGGGAATTGCGCAAAAATACTATACGGACAGATATAGGTCTGTACCCCTGATAGTAAAGCTTAACGGAAAAACTAACTTAGTAGCACATACCGATCCCTATTCCCCTCAGATTTGCAGCGTTCTTGAGGCTATAGAATTAGGAGCCTCTGCAGTCGGTTATACCATTTATGTGGGCAGCTCCTATGAACCGGTCATATTTTCTGAGTTTTCAAAGATTGAGAAGGAGGCTCACGAAAAAGGACTTCCCGTAATTGCCTGGATGTATCTTCATGGGTCAGGAACAAAAGGAAAAGATGTAGGAGAAATGACTGCATATGCTACAAGACTAGGCCTTGAGCTTGGGGCAGATATAGTAAAGATAAAATATCCGGGAGACTTGGAGGCTCTTTCGTGGGCAGTAGAATCAGCAGGGTTAACAAAAGTTGTCGTATCAGGAGGAGAAAAGAGGGAAGAGGAGGAGTTCTTAACTACTGCAAGAGAAGTTATGAAATCAGGAGCAATTGGCATGGCAGTGGGCAGAAATATTTGGCAGAATGACAATCCAATGGTAATAACTGATAAACTAAAAGCGATAGTATATGGTGAGCCTGTCGAACCATGAAAATATTTATCGGAGCTGACCATAGGGGATTTGAATTAAAAGGCAAGATTATTCTTGAGCTCCTTTCCTCAATGGGTAATGAATATATAGAAGATTGCGGAGCATTTGAGTTTTCTCAAAACGATGACTACGTAGATTACGCGAAGAAAGTTTCAGAGAAAGTTTTGGCAAACGAAGGATCGAGAGGAATAGTAATCTGTGGATCAGGCGTAGGGGTAGATATTGTAGCAAATAGGATAAAAGGGATAAAATGCGGTCTGGGATTTAATCCCGATCAAGTACGAAACGCGAGAAATGACGATGATATAAATGTCTTGGCCCTCGGGTCTGACTTTATAGATTTTGATGGTGCAAAAAGAATAGTAAAATCTTTCTTAGAAACTCCATATGATCCCGCCGAAAGACACGAACGAAGAATAAGAAAAATAGAAGAATTAGAAAATTAGGATTTTTTCCCCACCATCACTACTTCTTCGACAAGTCTATTTGCATATCCGTATTCGTTATCATACCAGGCTATGACTTTTACCATATTTCCTCCGACAACTTGAGTAAGAGAGAGATCAACTATAGCGGAAGCAGGATTTCCTATAATATCTGAGGAAACAATAGGATCTTCCGTCGTTTCAAGTATTCCCTGGTAATTCTTGTCTTCTGAGGCTTTTTTAAACGCATTGTTGACTTCCTCCTTGCTTGTTTCTTTTTTGGTGACGAACGTAAAATCGGAGAGTGATCCCACGGGTACGGGTACACGTAGAGCCAATCCTTCAAAAATTCCCGAAAGTTCGGGTAAAGCTTTACCTGCAGCAATTGTAGCGCCTGTTGATGTAGGGATAATATTAAGGCCCGCTGCCCTCGCTCTTCTATAGTCTTTATGCCCTCCGTCCTGAAGCCTTTGGTCTGAAGTATATCCGTGCACTGTAGTCATCATTGCTTTTTCTACCCCAAAATTATCTACCATAACTTTTGCAACAGGCGTAATACAGTTCGTAGTGCAGGATGCATTGCTGATTACATCTTCGCCAGAGTAATCCTCTGCGTTTACCGACAAGACATATGTCGGAATATTTCCCTCCTTCACGGGTGCCGACAAAACCACAGCTTTTGCTCCTGCCTGAAGATGCAATTTCAAACTTTTTTCGCTTTCAAAATGGCCCGTTGATTCAATAACTACGTCTATTCCTAAATCTTTCCAGGGAAGAAGTCCCAGATCTTTTTGCGAAAACATTTGGATTTTCTTTCCACTTACCAACATTTCCCCTAAGAAGTCAGCCTTTGACTGACTATTTTCTTTAACGGTTATCTTGTTAGGGAACGTCCCGTAAACAGAATCGTATTTGAGAAGATACATCCATCCCTTAATGTCAGTTGAGGAGCCGGCATTTATAGCTACAACATCTAGCTGTTTGGAAAATCTCTCGAGAATTACTCTATGCGCGAGTCTCCCGATACGCCCATATCCGTTAATTGCGACTTTTATCATACTTTTAGCTTAACACCTCTTTTACTTTTTTAACAATGGCGCTGCTTGAGATTTCTTCATAATTTAAAAGCTCTTCAGGCGTACCACTTCGGGGCTTTTTTGAAACTGCCAAGCTGTATACTGCTGTCTTTAATCCGGAGAGGCAGGAGCGGACCGCATCTGCGATTCCGCCTTCTGGATAATGATCTTCAACAACTACTATCACACCTGTCTCCTCCACTGCTTTTTCTAGCGTCGCACAATCTATTGGCTTAACAGAATACATATCTATCACCCTTACATTTATTCCGTCTTTTTTTAGCATCTCATGTGCCAAAAGAGCCTCATGGATTGTTATCCCTGCTCCGACAACAGTCACCCCATCTTTGTCCGATTCTTTCAAAGTCTTACTTCAGCCAATTGGGAACTCTTCAGAATTCTCGTAAATAACAGGCGTCTCTTTTCGCGTGGTCCGTAAATAAACAATCCCATTTGTATTTGCGGCTTGAAGGGTAAGCTTGGCGCAGGAAACTGCGTCTGATGGATATAAAACAGCACTACCAAACACGCTTCGGAACATTGAGATATCTTCAAGACCCATCTGGGACGGCCCGTCTTCACCAATTGACACTCCTGCGTGTGAACCGACAAACTTTATGTTGGCGTTAGAATATGCTGCCATACGTATTTGGTCATGCGCGCGAGACCAAAATGCTGCAAAGGTAGAAGCAAAAGGAATTTTCCCTCTTTTTGAAAGCCCGATTGCAACTCCTACCATATTCTGCTCTGCGATATACATTTCGAAGAAACGCTCAGGATACTTGAGCTTAAAAATTTCAGAATAAGTAGAATTTGAGACTTCAGCATCAAGAACGACTAGGGGAGTGTCCTCAGAAAAAATGGCGACCAATGTTTCACCGTATGCTTTTCTTGTAGCAATTAAATCTCCCTTATTATATTGTGCGACGCGAGATCCATGAAACCCGGAGAAGGGCTGATTTACGCGGCCTAAGCTCTCACGCTTATCAATATGTCCCCGAAGAGTCTTGTCTATATCCTCAAGCTCTTTCAAGGCCTCCCCTAGTTTTTCGTAGGGGAGTGTCTTGCCGTGCCAGCCAATCTTATCCTCCATAAACGAGACACCTTTACCCTTTATGGTCTTTGCAATTATCATCACAGGCTTGTCTTTGGATGACTCTGCGAGAGAATAGGCGTCCGCGACTTCTGTGACAGAATGACCGTCTATAACTATAGTCTCCCAGCCAAAAGAAGAAACTCTTTTGGCATATTCTTTAACATTATGCCCAAGCATTGTCTCTCCTCTCTGACCCAGCCTATTTACGTCGAGAATTCCGATCAAATTACTAAGTTTATAGTATGAGGCGAGCTGTATCGCCTCCCACACTGACCCTTCCGCCATTTCACTATCCCCCAATAGAACGAATGTTTTGTATGGAAGCTCGTCTAGCTTTGCATTTAAGGAGTAGCCCACACCAATTGATAACCCCTGGCCTAAAGACCCTGTCGCCACTTCTGCATACGGAAACTGCGGAGTAGGATGACCTTCAAGAACACTTCCGAACTTTCTATAAGTCAGGAGCTCTTTTTCTGACATGACTCCGGCTGAAGTCCACAAAGCGTACAAAAGCGGGCTGGCATGACCTTTGGAGAAAATAACCCTATCGTTTAAAGGATTTTGTATGTCCTTAAGGTCGTATTTTAAAAACCCTCCAAAGAATAGCACAGTCATAAGTTCTACAGCTGATAAAGAGGACGAAGGGTGGCCAGAGCCAGCCTGGGTTGTAGATTTAAGGATATAATAACGAATAAGCTTTGATAGCTCTTTAAGGTTATCCATAACTTTATAGTAAATAGAAAATAGTAAATAGTAAATAGAGCCATTACGGCATTGCGCGGGGAGCTTGTGAATTTTTCGCACGAACATCAGGGACAATGACTTTATGGACGGTACAAACTATTTCCCGCAGGCAGTAAGAAAAATTTATAAGCGACTTCAGCGCTCACCTTCTGATATAATTTCATCAAAATGGACATCATACATGCTTTAATCCTATCCGTCGTAGAAGGAATTACGGAGTTTTTGCCCATTTCCTCAACAGGTCATCTTATATTAGCATCACAACTTCTTAAAATTGAGCAGACGGAATTTGTTAAGAGCTTTGAAATATACATACAGTTAGGTGCCATAATGTCCGTACTTTTTTTGTATCTAAAGCAGATTCGAAGAAAAGAAGTGCTACTTCCCACAATCATAGCTTTTCTTCCAACTGCCCTGGTAGGACTTTTGCTGTATGGATCGATTAAGAATGTACTTTTGGGAAATAGCCTGGTGACTGTAGCTGCTTTATTCTGGGGCGGGATACTTATAATCATTGTTGAACTTTTTTTTAAGGAAAAAGATCACCATGTTAACGACATAGGAAAAATTTCACTTAAGAGTGCACTAGTAATCGGTCTTTTCCAGTCCATTTCCGTAGTCCCGGGTGTGTCCAGAGCCGCGGCAACAATTATAGGAGCAAGGCTTATGGGAGTTAAAAGAAAAACAGCTGCCGAATTCTCTTTTATCCTGGCTCTTCCCACTATGCTTGCGGCAACGGGACTTGATCTTTTAAAATCAGACTTTTCATTCGGCACAAGTGAAGTAATCCTTCTAGTTGTGGGATTTTTGGGATCTTTTCTAGTAGCATCTCTTGCAATCAAATTTCTCCTGAGCTATATTCAGAACCACTCGTTTATTGCGTTTGGCGTCTATCGAATAATTTTGGCGATACTGTTTTATCTTCTAATTCTAAGAAATGCTTAAAAAAGGCTTAGTTCTAGCAGCAATTCTGCTGCCACTCGTTGCTATTATCACGCTTAAGACACCCGTAAAATCCCTTATTCTACCTGAGCAAAAACCCATCGTTTCTCCTATTGCCAAGACAACTCCAGCTATTTTACCCGCAAGCACAAGCATAACCGCCACGCTAACGCCCACCAAGAAACCGCCTGCTAAGCTTACGAAGTCTACTTATTCAATAGCCCTCATAGGTGACTCTATGGTAGATACGATGGGCGAAAATCTAGAGTATCTTGATCGAAGCCTTAAGGGAAAATACGAAACAACTTCATTTAAGCTTTATAACTACGGCATAGGCGCGCAGAATGTAGAGATGGGGCTTGAGAGACTTAATAGTCCATTCACCAACAGAGAGAGAAATTACCCTCCTATCACGCAGATAAATGCAGACATTATAATCATCGGGTCCTTTTCTTATAACCCATTTGACCCCCACAATCCTCAGAAGCATAAAGATCTTCTTGGACAGATGATTGAAGAAACGAAAAAATATGCTTCCCAGGTTTATGTCCTAGTTGAAATTGCGCCACTTGGTAAAACCTTTGGTAAGGGGACCAACGGAGTTAACCTGCCTGAAGATAAAGCCGAAGAACATGCACTTAGAATTATTGAGCAATTAAACGATACAATTGAGATTGCAAGAGAACGAAATGTGGGTATAATTAATGTGTTTTCAAGTACGCAGGTAGATCCACAGGGATTTGGAAATAAACTATATGTAGACGGGAATGACGGAATTCATCCGTCCCCCGCGGGACATCAGCTTATGGCAGATTTTATAGTAGCAGGTGTTAAATTAAAATGAACATGTTTGATAAAGTTTATGATCTGGTAGCTTCCGTACCAAAAGGTAGGGTGACTACATACGGTGTTTTGGCAAAACTCGTGGGAACAGACCCTAGAGTAATTGGATTCGCCCTACACCAAAATAAGGATCCCAAGAACGTCCCCTGTCATAGGGTCATTAACTCAAAGGGCAAAATTTCCCAAGGTTACGCTTTTGGCGGCCCCCAAATCCAGCAAAAAATGCTAGAGAAAGAAGGAATTGTCTTTGATAAAACCGGCAAAACCAACCTTATAAAATTCGGGTACCTAATTGATTAAATTCTTGATAGACTCATTAGGAATTATTTAATGAATAAAAAGCCATCTTATATTTTTTCCGCTGATATTATTCGGGACATTGCTATTTTTGGAGTTGTAAGTATTCATATTGCAAATGCAGTCTATACCAGAGCAGACTTTTTTGGAGGAATGACGTGGTGGGCTACCATAGTTATTGACTCCTTATCAAGAATTTCTATCCCTCTTTTTATAATGCTGAGTGGCTATCTCATGCTAGGCAAAGATGAGTCATTTGAACAATCACTCAAAAGAATATTTCATAGAATAGCGATACCCCTTGCATTTTGGTTCACATTTTATATCTGGTATGGAGGGGGCTTACCATCACTTCGGCATTTCAACTCGCATGTCTTACCCAATGCTTTCCTAGGCAACATGTATCATTTATATTTTCTTGTAATCATAATTGGCCTTTATTTTATGGCTCCCTTAATCCGGTCTTTCCTACGTACCCATAAGGCATCCTCAAACGAATTCGCCACAAAAACTTTTCTCATACTGGGGGCTGTTTTAGTGGCTTTTCAATTTGTTTTTCAAGCTTGTGGCTATGAAAACTTTTTTACAAAATGGATACCTTATACCGGACTTTTTATCGCAGGATTTATATTGGGAAATAAATCTGATAGTTTCGGCAGAAATAAATTGTTAGCTCTCTATCTTCTGGGCTTTACAGTAACCTTAGTGGGAAATTACTTTCAATATTCACTCGCTGGAGCTAATTATAGTTTTTTGTCATCCAGAGGCTGTCTTTCACATTATACTGACCATTATCTAAGCGTTAATGTTGTCATAATGTCTATCAGCGCGTTCTTACTGCTTCTAAACTTGAGATATACATGGCTTAAAAACAGTATACTCTCTAGCAGTCTCGTACATTCTATCGCAAGAGCGTCTTTTGGTATTTATATAATTCACCCTTTTGTTGCACGCTTTCTTGAAATGCAATTTCATTTAGCTGTGGATTTTAGCCCCCTACCCCTCCCTGTAATTATATTTTCCAGACTAATCCTGGTTTTATTTATCTCCTATCTAATCACTATTCTGTTATTAAGAACCCCTATTGTAAAGCTAGTTTTTGGAGCAAAATAGAAATTAAGCAGAAACTTCAGGATAGTGGCACTTCTTCCATTTCTTACCCGATCCACACCAACAGGGATCATTTCGGCCTAACTTTTTCTTGCCGTTTCCGGAAGGGAGATCGCCTGATGAAACAGGCCCTACAGAAGCCGAACTTATTTCGGACACTGAAGCTTCTTTTATTTCTTCTGATCCTGCTGCGTGCTCATGTTCATGAGTATGTTCATGCGGGGATTGAGCCACTTGGATTTTAAAAACCTTGTGAGCTATATCATCATCAATCGCAGCTATAAGCTTTTCAAACATTCCAAACGCCTCATTCTTATATTCCACTAAAGGATCTTTCTGCCCATAGCCCCTAAGCCCTATTCCCTGCCTTAAATTATCAATTGCGTCCAAATGGTCTGTCCAGAAAGTATCTATTACTGAAAGCATTACGAACCTGTCAATTTGCCTCATTATTTCCTCACCCAAGTCTTCTTCCCTTTTCTTATAAATGCTTTCCGCTATGCCCGATAAAAATTCTATTTTTCCCTCACTGGTTTTTTGCCCGGACAACTGCTTTACGAGTTGTTTTTTAGACTCGTCATTAAATGGAATTATAGTTACGAATTCGTCTGCTATTCTCTGGTTTGTGTCTCCTTCTGCTTCAATTGAGTTAACAGAAATTACTGCGGTAATCGCCTCTCTTATCTTTGAGAGCATTTCTTCTCTAAGCGACTTCTCCTCAAGCACAGATCTTCTTCTTTTGTAAATTATTTCTCTTTGCTTATTTAGTACGTCATCGTACTCAACTAGATTTTTTCTGATATCGAAATTAAAGCCCTCCACCTTTGACTGGGCCTGCTCTATAGCTTTTGAGACTAAGGGGTGCTCAAGCGGTACGTCCTCGGGCATATTGAAGCGAGTCATTATTCCTGAAATCTTGTCCCCTCCGAAAAGCCGCATTATCTCATCATCCAAGGAAACAAAAAATCTTGATTCTCCCGGATCACCCTGTCTTCCAGATCTGCCTCGCAATTGATTATCAATTCTTCTTGACTCATGCCTTTCAGTCCCAATCACGAAAAGTCCTCCCGACTCAACAACCTCTTTATGCTTTTTCTCCCATTTCTCCCACTCCGAAGTCCCCCTCATATCACTTCCGTCTTCGTTCTTTGGAGCGTCTCCGCCAAGAACTATATCCACGCCTCGTCCTGCCATGTTGGTAGCGACAGTTACAGATCCTTTTTCTCCTGCCTTAGCGATAATCTCCGCTTCTCTTTCATGATTTTTTGCATTTAGAACTTCGTGTTTTATTCCCCGCCTCTTAAGTAGCTCTGACAAGACTTCGTTCTTATCAATTGACGTTGTGCCCACAAGAACCGGCTGGCCTTTTTTATAAGCTTTTTCGATTTCGTTTGCGACTGCTGATAACTTTGCACGTCCTGTTTTGTAAATTGCATCAGAGTTATCCTTTCTTCCCGTTGGCATATTTGTAGGGACCACAATAACATCAAGCCCGTATATCTTATGGAACTCCTGAGACTCTGTAACTGCAGTACCAGTCATTCCCGCCAAGCGTTCGTACATCCTGAAATAATTCTGAAGAGATACGGTAGCAAGGGTTTTTGATTCCCGCTGAATTGCCACTCCCTCTTTCGCTTCTATTGCCTGATGAAGACCCTCTGAAAGCCTTCTTCCCTCCATCAACCTTCCGGTAAATTCGTCAACAAGGATTACCTGACCATCTTTTACGATATAGTCTTTTTCTTTGTGGAAAAGTGTCCTGGCCTTAAGCGCTGCTTCTAAATGATAGACCGTATCAAAATCCTTTTCATAAATATTTGAAATTCCGTAAAGTTTTTCTATTTTTTCTATTCCGTGATCCGTAAGGTGAGCTGTTCTAAGTTTTTCATCAATTTTATAATCAGTATCCGAGGAAAGCTTATCGACAATTCCTGCATACTCGTAATATTTTTGGGTGGGAACTTCATCGGGAGCAGAAATTATATGCGGAGTTCTGGCCTCATCAATAAGGACTGAGTCAACTTCGTCAACCACTGCATAATAATGTCCCCTCTGGACTATACCATCAACGCTTGATGCCATATTGTCTCTTAGATAATCAAACCCAAATTCAGAATTTATTCCATAAACAATGTCTGCCTCATAAGCTTCCTTCCTTGAAACCGGACGCAGTCTCAAAAGTCTGAAATCATGCACATCTTTATTTTCGAAGTTTGGGTCGTAAATAAAAGACGCGTCATTAATTATTGATGAGACGGTAAGCCCGAGGAGCGAAAAAACTGGACCCATCCACCCGCAATCTCGGCGAGCCAGGTAATCGTTTACCGTAACCAAATGGACGTTCTTCCCTGTAAGGCTGTGGAGATAAAGAGCCGAAACTGCAGATAATGTTTTACCTTCTCCCGTTTTTTGTTCTGTAATTTTCCCCTGGGCAAGTGTCACAGCTGCCATTAACTGAACATCAAAGGGACGCTGTCCGATAGTTCTTCTGGCCGCTTCCCTTGACAACGCAAAAGCTTCAGGAAGAAGAAGATCCAAGGGTTCGCCATCCGAAGCTCTGTCCTTTAGTTCTTTTGTTTCCTTGGAGAAGGATTCGTCCTTCAGCTTCTTAACTTCATCTTCAAGGCTATTTATTTCGGAGACTACCGCAGAAAGTCTTTTTACCTCTTTATCGTTGGAGTCAAAAATTCGGGCAATGGAAGAAAACATGTAGGATTAATTTTACCACAATTTGAAGCTTAAAAAAACCCCATCTAGCTTGGGCAGGATGGGGTTTTGATCAATTGATCAAATTGGTAATACTCCAAATAGCTTACCAATTTTACTTTCTCTTCTTGGCTTTCTTCTTTTTCTTTGCCATGGGCAGTCGTCACCTCCTTCGGAATTAGTCCTATGACTTTTATCCTAATGTTTTTGAAACAAATGTCAAGTAGATTAGTTAGCTTTAAAAAATGCTGTTTAGATTACTAGAACAACTAAAATAAGGTGGTGAATTTTATCTCGTCTGACTGATTTTTTCTTTACCTAAATATTTTTGCAGAACATCAGGAATAAGAACGCTGCCATCCTGCTGTTGATAATTCTCAAGAACCGCGATCAAAGTCCGCCCAATTGCAAAAGCTGTGCCATTAAGAACATTTACATATTTTTTATCTGGTCCGTCTTGATAGCGAATATTAAGTCTCCTTGACTGAAAATCCGTGACTGTAGAAACCGACGTTATCTCTCTATATTCTCCCTGCCCGGGCATCCACGCTTCTATATCGTATTTCCTAGCAGCAGGGAATCCTAAATCCCCTGTAACCATTTTTACAACTTGGTATGGAATTTTAAGCGCCTGGAATAATTTCTCCTCGAGAGACAGTAGATACTCATGTTCTTCATCGTCTTTTCCTTCTTCGACAAATGAAACCATCTCTACCTTATCAAACTGGTGGACTCTTAGAATTCCCTTCGTATCTTTCCCATAACTTCCCGCTTCCCGTCTGAAGGCAGTCGAGAACCCGACGTACCGTAGAGGCAAATCCTTTTTTTGAAACGTTTCATCCCTGTGCATGGGAACAATTGCGTGCTCGGCAGTTCCTACAAGAGTAAAACCGTCTGGGGATATGTGAAACATATCTTCATCCCCACCGTTTTCCATATAACCAAGCCCCTTCATGACTTCAGTTTTTATTAAAACCGGTGGAACGATAGGGATAAATCCCTCGTGAATAAGTGTTTCAAGCGCAAGCTGAACTAAAGCGAATTCCAAAAGGACTCCTTCATTCTTTAAATAGGCGAATCTAGGACCAGAGACCTTGGAGGCTGTTTTGACGTCGATTATATTTAGCGCTTCCCCTAATTCGAGGTGGTCTTTAGCAGGAAAGTCAAGCTTCCTGGGCTCTCCCTCTTTCCTAAGGACTTCATTTTCAGATTCATCTTTTCCAACTTTTACATCCTTCTTAGGAAGATTAGGAATTTTAAAAAGCTCTATTTTAAGTTCTTCTTCAAGCGCAGAAAGTGAGGCCTCTTTTTTCTCAAGCGTAATCTTTAATTCTTTTCCCTTTTCAACATTTCTTTCTTTTGCGAGCTTATTTCTCTCTTCCCGTAACGCTTGCACTTCCTGAGAAAGTTTTCTTACTTCATGATCTATTTCAAGAAGATGATCAACGCTTACCCGAGTCCCTTTGCTTTCGGCAGCTTTTTGTACGAGGCTTGGGTTTTCCCTGATAAATTGTATGTCAAGCATATACGATTAATTTCTAATTCCTAATTTCTAATGAAATCGCAATTTTTAAAATCTAGTAATTGAAAATTCAATGAAAATTGAAAATTTAAAATTGTAAATTCAAGTTAAAGTCCTAACTCTCTTATAATAACAGGCTTTAACTTGCTTACTGCTTTATATCTATGATTATAGGCTCTCATCTCCTCTGGGGTCAAATCAGATTCATGATAATACTTATTAATTTCTGGCAAAAAGAAAAACGATCTGTAAGGATAACCTTTAAGTGTTTTTAGATGTGGCTTTTTGGCAATAATCCCATCAACTTCCCCAAAGCTTGACCAAACCCTACCATCCGGCAAAGCGAAAGAAACGCATGTTCTGAAAAAAGCCTTTCTATTGTCGTCGGGAAGATTTTTAGAAACGCTAATCATATGCCTGATCAATTCTTCGTCAGTTGACTCACGCCCTAACCAGCGTCTGGATTTTGGACCTGGCTTTCCTCCTAACGCAGAAATTTCAATCCCTCCATCATCTGCAATTGTGGGAAGTCTGCTTTTTTTGGAATAGAAAATGGCTTTACCTTGCGAATTCTCCCTATAGGTCTCCCCTTTTTCTTCAAAATCATCATCAATACCAATATCTGAAAGTGACAAGAGTTTTACCGGAAGATCTAAAAAGAAGCTAGTTAACTCCTCTAGTTTTCCTTTATTCTTTGTAGCAATAAGAAGCTTTTGCATTAAGACTTGGCGGCCTCTTCGAATCTTTTTTTAGCAAAATCTTTATCTAGGGAAAGGATGAGCCACGCGAGTTTTGGACCATGGTTCTTGCCGATCAAAACTATATAAAAAGCTTCGAAAGCCTCGGTAGAAGTCAAACCAAGCTCTTTCCCGAGAGAGTAAACTTCGGTCTGAAGATCCTCTGCTTTCCATTTTTTGTCAAGAAGCTTTGAAATCTCAGAAAGTAAATTTTTTTGTTTATCAGATAATTTTTTGGCTTCCTCGGGCAATTTTTCCTGTATCATAAACTTATCGTTTTCGGGAGCAAACCTTTCCACCCAAACTTTTGCATATTTAGCCCAGTCCTCAAGTCCTTTTTCCTTGATTTCCTGATCCATGCTGGGCATTTGCACCCATTGAGCTAGAACAGAAAAACGAACACTTGGCGGCTTTTTTACTTCTTTAATTTGTGAAAATTCAAAAGCTCTTCCTAAATCATCGCTTTTCTTGTCAAAGTATGCCTCGGCGGCTTTTTGATATTCATCAAACAATACGGGGATTGCATTCGTCCCTATTGGCTCAAACTCCACCTGCTTCCTGTAATCTGTTTTAATAAATAAAAATCTTCCTACCTCAACCGGAAGAAAATCAGTAAGGTCACGGGCTTTTAAGCCTAGGCCTTTGGAAGAAGACATTTTTTTACCACCAATAAGCATAAATTCGTAGGGCAAATTGTAGGGATTTGGATAGTCGAAAACCTCACTGCATAATGCTTTTGCTATGTCACGCGATCCTCCAGCTGATGAGTGGTCTTTGCCTGCTCCTTCAATCGTCACGCCCATCACTTTCCAGTGAGCCGGCCAATCAACCTTCCACGGAAGCTTTCCATTTCCATCAAACGGGCTTATTCTTGCGCTTGTTCCGCATCCTTTTGCCCATCTGACCATGTCAGGTTCACAAACATAAGCGACTGTTTTCCCATCCCAATCATGGACCCTTGTAGTTCCCAATTTTCCGCAGTTCTCACAAATTACCTGAAGAGGAAGCCATCCTTTTTCTCTCTTTTTACTTCCCGATACTTTTTCGTAAATATCCTGAATTTTCTCGGAATTATCCAGAGCAATTCTTATAACTTCGTTAAATTTCCCCTCGTGATACATATCCCATGAAGACAAATACTCCGCCTCTACTCCCAACTCTTTAAGAACTTTTTGAATATCTTTTGCGAAATACTCGCCAAAGCTTCCATATCCTTCTTCAGGAGAAGGTGCAGAGCGAACTGGAAGACCGTAATACTGTTTAAACCGTTCTTCAAGCTCTGGAGGAAGACCATCGATTGGATCGAAATCATTCATAACATAAGTCCATTTGGCATCCACCCTTTTATCTCTCAAAGCTTTATAAACAATGTCATGAACCAGTGGCCCCCTAAGAGACCCAACATGAGGATAGCCTGATGGAGTAAACATGTCATCAACCCAGAAAGGCTTATATTTTCCTGAAGCAATGATTTCCGCTGCTACTTTATCTGCCCAGAACATGAAGTTATTGTAGCAGAACTCTCAACTCGCGGCCTATTTTGGCAAAGGCGGCTATTCCGCGATCGAGATCTTCTTTTGAATGGGAAGCTGATGGGATTACGCGAATTCTGGCTTTCCCTTTAGGAACCATTGGAAAAACGATTGGCGTAGCAAAAACGTCTTCCTCAAAAAGCTTAGCGCTAAATTCCCGAGCCTTATCTTCATCAGGAATCATGACAGGAGTTATGGGAGTCTCAGAATGTCCCGTATCAAAACCCAGCTTTCCAAACTCTTCTTTTAAATATTTCACGTTGTCCCAAAGCTTTTTTACCAATTCTTCTGACTCCCCAAGAATTTTTACTGCCTCTAGGAGTGCTGCGGTATCAGGAATAGTGAGAGCGTTTGAAAATAAGAATTGTCTTGATTTTTGTTTGTAATAATCAATTAGAGATTTTTTTCCGGTTATAAATCCTCCCATTACGGAGAACGCCTTGCTCAGCGTTCCAACTTCGATATCTATTTTCCCATGCAGTCCGAAATGATCGACAATTCCCCGCCCACCCTTCCCCAAGACTCCTTCTCCGTGAGCATCATCCACCATTGTTAAGACATCGTATTTCTCAGCTAAAGAAACAATTTCCGGAAGTGGCGCCAGGTCACCGTCCATGGAGAAAACTCCATCAGTCACAATCAAAACAGTAGGCGCTTCTCCATCCGCGCGAGGAGTGTTTCGAAGCTCTTCTGCCTCCTTAAGTTTTTCTTCAAGCGACAACACATTTCGGTGTTCGTAGATAAGCTTATTCTTAACCTGGGAAAGTCTTATAGCATCAATAATTGAGGCGTGATTTAATTCATCCGAAATCACAATGTCTTCTTTTCCAATTATGGTTTGAATCGCTGCACAATTTGCCATATATCCACCTGTTAGGACTATTGCTGCCTCGGCGCTCTTAAACCGAGCAAGGGCTTTTTCAAGCTCTACGTGAAGTATGTGAGTGCCTGCAAGAGTTCTGTACCCTGTCCCTATCCCAAATTTATCGACCGCCCCCTTAACGGCTTTTGCCAAACGTGGATTTACGGATAAACCGAGATAATGGCTTGAGCAAAAATTTAGTCTTGGTCTGCCATCAATTGTAAGATATGCGCCTTCACCAGACTCAATGATTCTGGGGATCTTGGCAGAAGCCGCAGCTTCGTCTAATTTCTTATAAAAATCGCTTCTTTTACTCATGGCGTTAAAACAATTTTACCGCACTCTCCTGACTTCATAACATTCATAGCTTTTTCAAAATCTTTGAGGGGAAATCTATGCGTAATCATCTTGCTTAAATCCACTTTTCCATTCCTTAAAAGCTCCGAGACTTCCTCCCATGTATCCCAGATCCTTCTTCCAAATACGCTTTTTACAGTAAGCTCTTTATTGATGAAGTATTTACCGAAATCCACAGGTACTTCCTTCTTGGGAATTCCAAAAATTATTATTGTTCCTGCGATTCTTACCGCCTCAAAAGCAAGCTTAATAGCGTCCGGATTTCCAGACATTTCTAAAACTATATCCATTTGATTTAAATATTTAGCTGGCAATTTATCATAAACTTCATCCGCCCCCATTTTCTTACCCAGACTTCTTCTATACTCCCCCCTATTAAGGCCTATTACTTTTTTTGCACCCTTTGCCTTCGCCGCTGCCACAGCGCATAAACCTGTGGGGCCGAGTCCCGTTACGAGAACAGTCTTGCCCTCGACACCTGCCTTATTAACAACGTGAACTGCATTTCCTAAGGGCTCCTGTGAACTCATTGCCTCAAGGGGAATGGATTTATCATTTTTCCATGAAGTTCTTATTGGAATCGTTGCGTACTCGGCAAATCCTCCGTCCCTTCCTATTCCAAAAAGCTCCATGTTTTCGCAAATGTGTCTATTGCCGATTTTACATTGATAGCATTTTCCACAAAATATGTGGGTCTCGGAGGAGACTAAGTCTCCAATCTTTATTCCTCGCGGATTTTTTCCATTTACCTTAAGTACCTCACCCACTATTTCATGTCCTATAACAATAGGTGGAACGATGTGCCCCTCCGCCCATGGAGTCCAATCATAAATGCTTATGTCTGTGCCGCAAATGGATGCGCCTTTTATTTTTACTAGGAGTTCGCCGTCTTTCGGGGATGGTATGGAGATATTTTTAAGAACAAGTCCAGGAACTTTATCTTCCTTAACTACCGCTAGCATATTCAAGATTATAACAGATTAAATGTAAGAATTATTCCAGTCCAAGCATTCTTTCAACCTCTCTTATTGCCTCCCTTGTCTCTCTTGCTTGGCGCTCCACGTTTGATTCAAAACCTCCAAAACATACTCCGGGTAATACACGAGGCGCAATTTCTTCAATAGCCTGTTCCTTCGGTTCCGGCATCCAAATAACGCCCGCTTTTGACATCCCACACCATGAATTATCCAGTACATCTCTTGTAATTCCACTAGGTATTTCCGCCATAAAATCTCCTATTTTCAATTTAGGGTCCTCCAGACCCATAACGTTCGGCAAGTCTTCTGTGCCTCTCTTCAAAAGCGCGAGCCTCGCTAGGCGACATATTCTTTATTCTTTCTCCAAAAACTTCGATAAGAGGTCTCCCTTGGGGATCATCAGGAAAAATCCCTTGCGCAAAATCTAATGCCATATTAGGAGAAATCGCATCAACTCCGCTTAAAATAGAAATAATAGGTCTGTCGTCTGCTGGTCTTTCTTTAACGCCCATAAAAATACTTCCTCTATCGCATTCTAGCGATTGAGCAGAATTTGTCAATTTTCTGAATTTATTGATATTTTTTTGAGTTTTTGTTAAAATTTAGCAAATGATAACCGTACCTGAAGCTACGGAAAAAATTATTAGACGCTCTAGATACCTTTCCGAGGCTCTATCAAAAGATATCATCAATATTTCAGGCCTTGCTCGCTATATAAAGCCTGAAATAGAGGCCATGCTTATCAAGAAAGTTAGCTTAAGCTCGATAATCATGGCATTAAAACGTTTAAGCGGAAATATCTATCCCGACACCCCATATCAAGAAATTTTTAAAATCGCGCCAGAAATAACAGCAAAAACCAATCTCGCCATTCTTATTTCTGATTCTAATATAAAAGACTCGGTACATTTCTTAGAAACGCAAGCCTCAACCGGAACGGTTATCCTCGGAAAAAAGGAAGATTTATCTAAGTATGCAGGTAGGAATAGCCGATTTTTTTATCCTGTTTCAAGTATTTCAATTTCAATTCCAAAAGATGCTATAGATACTCCAGGGATATATTATTTTTTTGTCAAATCATTAGCGTGGGAGAGAATTAATATTCTCCAAGTTTTTACCTCCCCAATGGAGCTTACAATAGTTGTCAGTGATAAGGATATGCAAAGAACGCTTGAGATTCTCAGATCTCTCTTTAGGAGAACTTAGTTGATAGATTGTATCGTATAGAGGATTTTGCCGGCAGGGGCTTCGACTTCCACTTTTTCGCCGACTTTTCGACCTATAAGAGCTTTTCCCAGAGGCGATTCGTGTGATATTTTTTTGTCTTTTGGATCTGCTTCCCATTCTCCAACCAACATAAAACTTTCCCTTTTACCGTCCACAGTGAGGGTCACAGTTGAACCCAGTTTTACTGCGCTGTGGGACTTGTTGTTGGTTATGATTTCAACTTGCTTTAATAACTCTTCGAGCTCATCAATTCTTCCGTCGATGAAAGATAGCTCTTCTTTAGCCACCACGTATTCTGCGTTTTCCGAAAGATCACCAAGGTTTCGAGCCTGTGAAAGTCGACCCAGAACTTCCGGTCTTTTTCCTTTGACCAAACCGTCGTACTCTTCTTTAAGCTCTGTTAGTCCTTCTCGAGTCAAATATATCTTCTTATTATCCATTTTTCCAAATAAAATCCCTCGGCATTTGAGGGAATGATTTATTAGCGAAAATGATATAGCAAACAGTTTTCTTTGTCAATGACCTCTAGTATTGAACCTACTAACTATATCGTAGGCACGTTTCTTGTTCTCCTCTGATACTGAGATCTTTACAATTCCTTCTTCGGGCCTGCCCACAACGCTCTCGCTTGCGAGGCGGGCGGGCTGGCCGTAAAAGACACAGCTTCCTAAGGGTAACGCCAGAAGGAGAGGGATAACCGCAAGATCGTCCTCCCCGTCGATTAGAACTACACTTTCTTGATCTTTTCCCCTCCTGGAAATATAAGACACCGCTTTGAAAAGCTCGGGGCTTAAAGTTCCAGGCTCGTTTTTGACTCGTGTCAATTCTTCACTACCCGTAAAGCCCAGATCTGAAAGGCGGGAAAATTTCTTTTTCCTAGCCACTTTGAAATCTACTACTGAAATTGCAGGCCTAATTAAAAGGCTTTTTAAAAACTTAGTGCTTTCATCTCCTACCGAAGCTAATACTCCTGTTACGTTTTCAAAGTCCTCCTTTTCTGGGGACACAATAAGTTTTCCAAAAGGATTTTTAAGCTCTCTTCTAACTTCATCTGTTATATATTTTTCCTTCTTCAGCCATAAAGGATTTATGTACAACTTCCCTTCTCTGTCAATCTCTCCGCTCCTAATTCTTTCAGATGTTATGGATTTCCCATCTTCACCAATAGTTAATGGACAAATTAGGATTTCAAGCTCTGCAAGACCTGCTTTTTTTCTAGCATCATTTATTATTTCCGCGCCTTTATGTGTTTCTACGGTAATTATTATCGCCTGAGCATCAAAATCGCTTTGAAGAGTTTTTCCAAAAACATCATCTATTTCAACTATTTCGAATCGGGGACCGCATGTTTTCAAAAAATTTAAAACAGCCATCTCTCGTGTTTTGTAACCTTCGAAACTCCCCCCTCTACTCTTTATTTTTGAGACGTAAATCTCGCTTGTTATCCCCACGACAACTTCATCCGAGACGCTTATCGCAAATTCCAATAAGTCTTTGTGTCCTTTGTGAAAATGATCAAAGGTCCCTCCGAAAACAACTTTACTAAACATAACTTTTAATTTTGTATTTTACGAGATTTTTTCGATATTTCCTAAGGATAATGGATTTATAATCTCTGGGGTGAAAAGCCAAGAATCCGTCTTTTACTGTTTCGCGGGTAAGGCTTCTTCTGATAAGAGTGAGCTGGAGTGATTTTGCCAAGCCTTCAGCGAGTGGAAATTTAGGTAAACATTCAATCAAATCATCTATCTTTTTTTCCTCTGTTTTTTTCACCTTTCTCCCTTTCATTTCTTTAAGAATGTTTGGCATAAAATCAGAAACCCACTTGTTTGCATCAATAAATTTACTGTAAGTGTTATCGCGCTCGATCACAGGCATAAGCTGTGCTACCTCATGAGCCGTATATAGGTTCCTCAAGTTCCTAGGAATAGCTATGTTTTCCTCATCCACCAGCATGTTTAGGCAAATCTTATTAGAAAAGTCGTTGTCGCCTTTCTTTCTATGAAGTCCTATTCTTTTGAGAATCAGAATCATAAGTAACCTTGTAACCCAAAGTGTTTTTTTGCGCGTAATTACAAATAGATCAATATCGTCCTTTCTGCTGGCGTTCAGCATCGATAAATTTCCACTTACGCCAATGAATAAAACTGTTGGGACTAAAAAGAGTTTTTTTGAAGCCATGCGCGCAATGCTCATCTTCTTTTCGCTCTCATTTAACTTATTCATCCTCAAGTTAATGTTTTTACTTTTTCCCTCTATAAAAAGATATTTTCCGCGTCTTAAAACGACGGAGTTTATCTTTTTTACCGATTGGGGAAAAGCTTCTTTCCCAACTTCTACCTCGGAAACCAAATAATTCCATAATTCCTCTTCCGAAAGGGGGTAATCAAATATGTCACTGTATAGAAGCGTTTTTACAATTGAGTTATTTAGTTTGGCTTTCATACTGGCTCACAACCTGATTAAATCCATTGACAAGCGTTTCTGAAGCGCTCTCAGCAGACCCTCCGGCCAGTATAGAATTAATTGCATCTTTAAGATAGGTGTTAAGTTTTGCATTTATTCCGTTATCGAAAGTGTTATCCACAAAGTATGAGGACCTCGCAAATGGAGCCTGTTTAACGATAGAATAAACATAGCTGTTGTCTTTAAGCCTTTCTGAAAGATTCTTATTTGAGTACAGCTCACCAAACAGCCTAGTACGAGACTCCTCTGTAAAAAGTTTTTCCTGAGTGTCTTTTCTTGCCAAAAATTTCATAAAGAGAAACGCTTCCTTCTGATGCTTGCTTTCCGAAGATACTCCTTCTGCCCAATAACTCGCTAGAGCTATCTTTTCTCCCTCCGCAAGCTGCGGAACAGGAACTATTTCAAATGAGAGATTCGGATTTATAGCCTTAAGGGTAAAGAAATCCCAGGAATAGCCAAAAAACATAGCTAAGTTTCCTTTCGCAAATGCGAGTATCGAATTGTCCAAGGTCTTATTCCAGACGCTTTCATCTCCCTCAGCAAAAGAAGTATAAAAATTTAACGCATCCGTTAATCTCTGGCTAGGCTTAAGACCGTAGACGTCTACGCCGTTTTGTATGAAGAGAAGCGACAGGATATCCGGAGAGTGGGTTACGTTCTCAAATGTCCCCATAGCAGCTCCTGCAGTCTTAATATTACCCTCTTCGTCTTTAACCGTCAGCTCCAGCGCATAATCACGGAATTCTTCCCAGCTTGCAGGAGGATTAACTCCGGCTGCCTGAAACATATCCCTGTTAACAAAAAGTGCTAGCGTATCTATATGCAGAGGAATACCGTATATTGCCCCGTTTTTGACCAAATCAGCTTCGGCTACAGGATAAAAATTGTCCAAAAACTCTTCCTTTCTGATTACGCTTTCGGGCAAAGGAGATAAGTCTTCTTTAAGCATTGGGTACCACGTGTTGTGAAACCTGAATATATCAGGTCCCGCTCCGTTTGCAATTCTTGAGCTTAACCTTTCCCTATACTCTTTTACATCTTGCTTTGAGTAATCTACTTTTATATTTGGGTTTTCTCTTTCAAAATCCGCTATTACAGGCTGCATAACTGCTGGGTCTTCCCAAAGCCCCCAATAAGTAAGCGTAACATTCTTATCTTTTTTTCCTCCCAAAGAGCTTATAAGACTAATTGCTAAAAACCCAACTATTAAAACCACCAAAAGGCCTACGATTAACTTAACTGTGCGTATCGAGAGAAATCTTGATAAGAAAGACTTCCCCTCATCCACAGGAGGAGGAGCTGGAGGCTGAGGGACGGATGACTGTGAAGGCAGAGGCACAACTGGAGGAACAGGGGGAGGTTTTGACATACCAGCCTGTCCGGACGTATTGGGATTTTGAAAAATCGTTTCGTCGCTCACTTCTATATTATAGTATAATACGTTGTATTCAAAAAATGGAATTTCCCCGAAAACTTAAGTGGAAAAAAATCAAAAAAACCCAACTTAAAAGCCTTACGGGTATGCTCTTTTGGTTCTTGTCAGGAGTCATACTCGCTACTTTCCTTTTATCCAGCTTCTCATATATATTTTTTCAAAAAGCGAATGATAATAAAGTCTATCCTGGCATAAAAATAGATGGTGTTAACTTTGGAAAAAAAACACAGGAAGATGTTAAGAACTACTACGTTAAGCAGAATGAAGAAATCAAGGGATCTACGATCACCTTTAGTTATGGGGATGAAATAGCTACGGTTTCGGCTAAGGAAATAGATCTTGGATACGACTCAGACCTTCTGTCCCAACAAACAATTGATTTAGGAAGAGGAAAGAATCCTATCACAAACTTAGGTATTATCACGTATGCCTATTTTAACGGAATTAATCTTTCACCATCATACAGATTCTCCGAACAAAAGCTAAACGAATTGATTAAGCCTAGTTTACAAAAAATAGAAAGGGATCCTGTTGATGCAGCTTTCTCTTTCGAAAACGGAAGAGTTGTTACCTTTAAACTATCCGAGAACGGAAAAAAGGTAGATAAAACATTACTACACGAAAGCGTAGATAAAGACGCTCAGAAACTATTTGCAGGACAGCGATTGAAAAACATTAACGTAGAAATCCCAGTAGAAACGATCGAACCCGAGATAACAACAGAAAGCGTAAACGACTTGGGGATTAAAGAGCTTTTGGGATCAGGCACTTCTCTTTTTCAGCATTCAATCGAAACCAGAGTCTTTAATATTAATCTTGCCACGTCCCGAATAAGTGGCGTTCTAATTCCTCCAGGAGAAGAATTTTCTTTTAATAAAACCCTGGGAGATGTTTCAGCGTTTACAGGCTACAAACAGGCATATGTTATCCAAAACGGAAGAACGGTGCTCGGTGACGGAGGAGGAGTGTGCCAGGTATCTACAACTTTCTTCAGAGCGCTTCTAAATGCCGGTCTTCCTATTGTGGAACGAAATGCTCATGCCTATAGGGTACAGTATTATGAACAGGATTCTCCTCCGGGGATAGACGCAACCATATATGTACCTACGGTTGATTTAAAGTTCAAAAACGATACCGATCACCACATTTTAGTACAAAGCGCAATTGATCCCGTTGAGCAAAGACTAACCTTTTTTCTTTACGGCACGAAAGACGGACGAGAAGTAACTATGACAACACCTGTAATAGGAGGCCAGTCTTCTCCACCCGAACCCAAATACGAGGATGATCCGACACTTCCCCTCGGCCAGACAAAACAAGTAGACTTCGCTGCATGGGGAGCAAATGTATCATTTAATCGCGAAGTGAAAAAAAACGGAAAAGTAATAATATCCGACAGATTCGTCTCCAACTACCGCCCTTGGCAAGCAGTATTCCTGCGAGGAACTAAAACCCCATGACAAAATTATTTAATGAAAGAGTCTTTTCCCCCGAAAGAGCGATTAAGATAGCAGAGGAACTAAACCAAAAAGGCAAGAGAATAGTTCTTGTGGGCGGATGTTTTGACATAATTCACAAGGGACATATACTTTTCCTTAAAAAAGCTAAGGATGAGGGAGATTTTCTTTTCGTATTTTTAGAAAGCGATAAAAAAGTAAGAGAATTAAAAGGATACGGTAGACCAATAAATCCGCAGGAAGATCGAGCGGCAGTTCTTTCCGGGCTTCGCTTTGTAGATGGGATTATCATGCTTCCAAAGATGACAAGCAATATTCAATATGATAGACTGATAACTCAAATTAAGCCTGCGATTATAGCAGTAACTGAAGGCGATCCTAATCTAAAACAAAGAGAGGAACAAGCAGGAATCGCTGGAGGAAAAATAAAAAGTGTCACCAAAAGAATTTCATATTCAACAACCAAAACTCTTGCCCAATTACCTCAAAAAACTTCCAAGTAAAAAACTTGTTTTAGGTTCGATCACTGTTCTACTCGTTATAGTATCTATGGCAATTGTTATTTCACGCCTTAATCAAGGCTCCGGGCTCTTAAGCACGCCGAGGGTAGAGCTCTCCGATAAATCCTTTACAGTTGCTGTAGCGGATGAACCCAAAGAGCAGGAAAAAGGATTATCCGGAAAGAACAACCTACCAAAAAATCGAGGAATGCTTTTTGTTTTTGGGAAGCCTGACTACTATTCTTTCTGGATGAAAGACATGAAGTTTCCAATAGATATTATTTTTATAAACGGGGATAAGGTGGTAAAAATCTATCACAATGTCCCAACTCCCCCACAAAGCGGTGGACTAGCTGTCTATCAAACGCCCCAGCCAGCAGACAGGGTATTAGAAATTAATGCAGGTCTTTCGAAAAAATACAATTTCAAAGAAGGGGACAAGGTAAAAATAGAAAACATATGATAGGCTTCTATGAAAATTTTAGGAATAGAAACTAGCTGTGATGAGACATCTGCAGCAATTGTAGAATCTAACAAGTCTTCGCTAAATCTTCTATCAAATATCGTTGCCTCCTCAGTCGAGCTTCATGCGAAAACAGGAGGAATAATTCCTGAAAATGCTGCACGCGAGCAGCTAAGATATATCATTCCTGTAATAAAGGAGGCATTAGAAAAGTCTGAGCAAAAGAAAGGAATGCCAGACATAGATGCAGTCGCAATTACAGTAGGCCCGGGACTCATGGGATCGCTAGTCGTAGGCGTAGAGACAGCAAGAGTCCTGTCGTACATTTGGAAAATCCCCTTAATTCCAGTAAGCCATCTTTATGGACACATCTACGCTAACTTCATTGGTAGAAATCCTGACGATATTCCTTTTCCAGCTATATCCCTAGTTGTGTCAGGAGGGCATACGGACTTGGTGGTCATAAAAAAACATAAAGACATAAAATGGATCGGCGGAACACGCGATGATGCAGCGGGAGAAGCACTAGACAAAATTGGTAGGCTTATCGATCTTCCCTATCCAGCGGGGCCAACAATAGAAAAATTGGCGCTAGAGGGCGATCCCAAAAGGTTTGATCTTCCTAGGCCTATGATAGGAAGTCCTGATTTTGATTTTTCCTTCTCGGGTTTGAAAACAGCAGCGCTTCGCGAGGTAAAAGCAATTAAAAAACTAGATGAACAAACAAAACGCGATCTTTGTGCGTCTGTCCAGAAAGCAATAATAGCTGTGCTTATTAGAAAAACTTTAAAAGCTGCACGAAAATATGAAGCAAAATCAATTCTTCTAGGCGGTGGAGTTACTGCAAACCAAAGTCTCCGCGACGAACTTGAATTAGAAATTGAAAATTCTAAATTGAAAATTAAACTTTTTGTCCCAACAAAAAGTTTGTGTACCGACAACGGCGCAATGATAGCCGCAGCTGCTTTCTTTCAAAAAGAGGAATCTTGGAAAGATATGCAAGCTTCTCCCTCTCTTCACTTTTGACATTCATGATAGAATAATGCAAATGTCCACTGACACATGGGTACTCGCTTTAATTTTTTTGATCGGATTTGCTTCACTTTTCTATTTACAAACTAAGAAAAATAAAAATCAGAGCGACGAAGCGCTCATGGAGTGGCTTAAATCTATGCAGGGGTCACTAGATGCAACAAGCAAGAATATGACAAACACAACTTCAAGCGTAGTAAAGACACTTCAGGAAAATTCTAAGCAACTCAATGACAGGCTAGATAAGGCCGCGATTGCGATACGGGATGTGAATCGAGGCGTTGGCGAAATGAGTGAAATTGGACGCAATATGAGAGAGCTTCAGGAATTTCTAAAAAGTCCCAAGCTTAGGGGAAATGTTGGCGAAGAGGTTTTGAAGGATTTGATTTCTCAAATTTTTCCCAAAAACAGTTTTCATCTTCAGTATCAATTCAGATCTGGTGAAAAAGTGGATGCCGCGATAAAAACAGACGCCGGAATTCTGCCAATTGACTCTAAATTCCCGATGGAAAATTTTCAGAAGATGATGAAAGCCGCAGATAAAACTGCGAAGGAATTATTCGCTAAGGAGTTTATTAGAGACGTAAGAAGGCATATCGATGCCATAGCGAAAAAGTACATTCTTCCCGAAGAAGGAACAATGGATTTTTGCCTGATGTATATTCCTTCGGAGACAATATTTTATGAGGTGGCAAATATTCCTGAGCTCATGGATTATGCAAGAAAACAAAGAGTATATATGGTTTCACCTACCACTCTTTATGCTCATCTTCAGATGATTCTTCTGTCTTTTGAAGGAAAGAAGATAGAGACTAGGTCAAGAGAAGTTTTTGCTCTTCTTAGGGCTCTCAAGGTGGACTACGCTAAAGTTAACTATGGCCTAAGTACTTTAGGGAGACACATTACAAATGCCTCTTCTCAGTTTATTAACGTCACCTCATCATTTGACAAAATCGGGAAAAAACTCAACACAACAAAAAGCCTAGAAAAAGAAGTCGTAAAAGAAATTGAGGCCTAAGTTCTCCAAAACATTGCTCTCTCTCTTGAAAGAGATACTGCGATTGAAGGCGGATTTCCATTGCGAAGATATTCAATAACACTTTTTCCATCTAAGCTAAACTGGCCTACTTTAAGCCACGAAGCTATCATCCAACCTAACGATGCGCTCTCCGGAACAGTAGCGAAAGGGGTCATAACCTCTTCTAAACCTTGTAAAACCGCATAATCTCCAGCGTCTTCACTTTGAGTAAATTGGAATGAAGGAAAGACCAGTTGACCATCTCTAGCCACTAGTCCAAGGAGCTTCTTCCGTTGACTTCTTTCAAAGACTTCTTCATCTGATAATCCTAAAAGTCTTGCTACTCTTGATGATGACCAGAAAGGTCCAACAGCTCTATCCCATTCAGAATTCTCCAAAACATCTATTAAACCCTCCTCAACTCTCCTAGCCATAATTGTAGTTGGCAGTTTAGTCTCTTTTTAAAAACTTGTCAATAAAATTAATACCCTGTAAAGTTTTCGATTTTGATTCTTTCTTCCGAAACTCCTATAGCCGTGACTATCCCCTCTATGTTTGATACCATGCCCGGCGGCCCAACGATATAAAAAACGCTTGAAGAAACATCTGAGTATTTTTTAATCATTTCCTCGTTTATTCTTCCGCTTTCAAATCCAGGTACATCCTCTTTTGTCAGAGTATAGATGACCTTAATGTTTGGCAAAATTTTAGAGACTTCTAAAAGTTCTTTATGGTAAATTATTTCTTCTTTTGTTGAAAAGGATGCGAGCAAAATTATAATGTTTGTAAGCTTTTTTTCAAAAGCATAAGTCAGCATACTGTAATATGGCGTTATTCCGATTCCTCCGGCCAAAAAGACTTTCGGCCTTAGGTCTTGCTCGTCTAAAACAAAAGTTCCCAAAGGTCCAAAGAAGTTTATCTGCTCTCCTTCTTTTAATTCAAACAGTTTTCTTTTAAAAGAAGTAATCCCCTTTTTTGTGGTTATCACCAAATAGTTGTTAAGCGGAGAGACGGCGACTGTAAATGGTCTTGAAGTTCCTCTTTCGTCAGGGTTTTCCATCTCGATTCTCCATCTGTTATATTGACCTGGAGCAAACTCAAATCCGACTGGTTTTTCAAAATTGTGCGAATATACGTCTTCTGTCAATTGTTCCCTGCGAATAAATTTAGCTGTGTAGGGCTTTGGAGAAATTGTCATATTGTTGTTGTTTAGATATGATTATAGCAAATGAGAAATCTTCTGAATCAGTCCAAAGTTCAACTGTCTATCTTTCTCTTCTTAATATATCTTCTAAATCTTTTTGCAAACTTCTCTCTCCAAGCATTACTTAGTGTTCCCGCAACTATTCTGGCAACAGTTATTGCTGATTTTATTTTTATTAAAATCAGAAAAGCAAAGCTCTTCTTTCCATCCGCTGCCATAGCAACAGGCCTTATCGTGGGGCTTTTGACCGATCCCTCTCTCCCCATTTATTTTCCAGTCTTAGCAAGCATCCTTGCTATGTTTACCAAAAATTTCATAAAGATAGGAAGACACATTTTTAACCCCGCGTCCTTTGGGCTAATTCTGGCAAGTCTTGTCTTCGGAGCTACTGTGTCTTGGTCCGGCGTGTCCTGGCAAATACTCGATATTTCAAGTCTGCAAACATTACTCCCTTTCATAATTCTTTTGTCTCCCGGCTTTGTTTCTCTTTACAAAATGAGAAGGTGGAGAATAATTCTTCCTTTTTTAGCGGTGTATTTCTTGGGGCTTTCTTTTTTTCTCAAGTCAACTTCGCTTTACTTTATTGATCCTACAGTAATCTTTTTCTCTCTCGTTATGCTCCCTGAGCCCATGACTACACCAAATCATCCAAAGAGACAGATTTTGTTTGGCGTAAGCGTAGCAGCATTAACAATCTTACTTTCTGTTTTTATCTTTCCCTCTCTAAATCTTCAAGCATTTGATCCTTTAATATTCTCTCTTCTTTTGGGAAATCTTCTCTTTTTTAGATTTAGGTGAAGGTTGCAATAAAAATCTCTCTGTGTTAGGATTTTACATATGAATTCCAAGGTAATAGTAGCACTGGTAGCTGTATTAATTCTCGTAGTGGTGGGGGGAGGATTTCTTCTGATCAGTAGGTCAAAAGCTCCGACAGCAGTGCCGGTTGTACCAAGCACAACATCCGAGAGCACTCCAACACCAGAAACAACCCAGGAAGAATCACAAAGCCCAACTGCTAACGAGACCGAGGTAACGCTTTCCGAAACCGGATTCTCACCCAAAACTATAACCATAAAGGCTGGAGATAAGGTGATATGGATCAACAATTCAGGCAAAATGGCAACAGTAAATTCAAACCCCCATCCCATACATACGTCTTATAAAGAATTGAACCTGGGAAACTTCGACGATGGAGAAAAGCTGGAGTTAGTTTTTCCAAATGCAGGTACCTATAACTACCACAATCACCTAAACGCTTCTCAGGGTGGAACTGTAATAGTAGAATAATTCTTATGTGTTATAACTGCGGGTGTGGACTACCAAACGATGATATGGGCAGAGGCAAAGTAACCGAGGGTGGCTCTTCTTTAACTGAAGACGATATCAAGAAAATGGCCGACGACTGGGGAATGAGCTTGGATGAGGCAAAGAAAAATATTTTAGATCTTCTCCAAACGCAACTCAAAAAATAAGGGCAGGATGGACTCTAAGAATCTAAATACACAGCAGCTTAAGGCTATAAACCACGGAAAAGGACCTCTTCTTATCATTGCCGGTGCGGGAACAGGCAAAACAACTGTAGTAACAGAGCGAATAAGCCGTCTCATCGTAGAGAAAAATCTATCCCTGTCAAGCGTTCTGGCTTTGACTTTTACCGATAAAGCCGCTTACGAAATGCAGGAAAGAATAGATATACTTCTCCCCTACGGATATACAAATCTTTGGATTCATACATTTCATTCTTTTTGCGACCGTATACTTAGAGACGATGCACATATAATAGGTATTGATCCAGGATATAAATTGATTTCAGAACCTGAGTCAGTACTACTTCTTCGTCGGAGCATCTTCGATCTTGGCCTTAAATACTTTATGCCTCTTGGCAATCCTACTAAATTCTTAGATGCGCTTCTAAAACATTTTTCAAGGCTTAAGGACGAAGACGTTACGCCTGATGAATATATGGTCTGGGCTAAAAACCTGCCTGCCGGCAGGCAGGACAAAAACAATAAGGATGAGGACCGGAGGGTTGAGACGGAACAATATCAAGAATTGGCAAATGCCTATAAAAAATATGAGGATCTTAAGGTAAAAGAATCAGCTATGGACTTCTCCGATCTCATATCTAACACCCTACTAATGCTGCGAAAAAGGCCACAAATACTTAAGAAATATCAAACGCAATTTAAGTTTATTTTAGTGGATGAGTTTCAAGACACGAACTATGCACAAAATGAGTTGGCAATACTATTAGCAGGGGATGACAAAAATATAACTGTTGTCGCTGATGACGATCAATCTATTTATAGATTCCGTGGGGCAGCTGTATCAAACGTTCTGCAGTTTAAGAAGAATTTTCCAAAAGCTGAGGTCGTGACTTTAACCCAAAACTACAGATCAACGCAGGAAATACTTGATGCATCATACAGACTAATACAAAACAATAATCCAAATAGGCTTGAGATAGTTGAGAAAATAGACAAGAAGCTTAAAAGCCAAGTAAAGAAGCACGGCGAAGCGATTGGATTTATCCATGAAAGACGCTCGGAGGACGAAGCCGATAAGATAGCAAGAACTATTGAAGATTTAGCAAAATTATACGAATACAAAGATATTGCTATTTTGGTGAGGGCGAATAATCACGCATCACCAGTCTCTACAGCGCTTCAAAGAAGAAGAATTCCCTATCGGTTTCTAGGACCAGGACACTTATTTCAGCAGGAAGAAATCAAGGACTTAATTTCTTACCTAATGTTTCTAACCAACCTTTCAGACACGGTCTCGCTTTTTAGAGTACTGTCAATGGATATATTTGATATTTCTCAGATTGAACTTAATTATCTTTTAAATTTTGCAAAGAAAAATAATTTTACTTTGTTTGAAGCGCTCTCAGATGATAGACTGGCTTTCCTGAAGGAGGATACCCGCAATAAACTAGAAAGCTTTAGGAATATGGCAGAAAGACATCTTAATAAGAGCAGAAAGGAGCAGGCTGGACAAATTCTTTATTACTTTTTGGTTGACTCTGGCCTTTTTTCTACTCTTCAAAAAACAGACTCGATAAAAGAAGAGAGGCGCGTACAAAATATTGCGAAGTTCTTTGATAGAATAAAAAGCTTTGAAGCTGAAAGGGTAGATAGTAATATTTTTATCTTAGCTGAATGGCTTGCCCTTATGCTTCAGATGGGAGATAGTCCGACTGCTGCTGACACAGATGCATCCGAAAGTAATGCAGTAAATATCTTAACAGTCCATTCTTCTAAAGGGCTCGAATACAAAGTTGTTTTTTTAGTTAATTTAGTATCTGATCGTTTCCCATCTAGGGAAAGATCCGAAAAAATACCCTTACCGCCCTCAATCATAAAAGAGAAAATCCCTAAAGATACCGATTTTCACATTGAAGAAGAAAGAAGGCTTTTTTATGTAGGGATGACCAGAGCCCGTGAAAGGCTTTTTTTCACCGCAGCAGATTATTATGGTGGCGGAAAGAGAGCAAAAAAACTCTCTCAATTCATTTTTGAAGCCTTACCGGATGCTGAAAAACTCGAGAATCTGAGGTCCAAAGCAGAACAATTAACTCTCAGTGAGACAGTCTCCGCATACAATATGCCCGAGGACAAAGACGAAGCCAAAGAACCTTTCAAAGTTAGCTACGTTACGTTCTCGAATCTTCAAATGTTTGATATCTGTCCTCTTCATTACAAAGCAAAAGTCATTTTTAATATTCCTACACCTACAGCATCTGTCCAAAGCTTCGGAATATCTCTTCACAGTACGCTTTATAAATTTTATAAGGAAATAGTCCAAGGAGACGACCCAAAACTCAGCAGACTACAGGAGCTTTATAAAGAAGAGTGGATAAGTGAGGGGTATGACAGTAGGAAGCATGAAGAAGAACGCTTTTTACAGGGCAAAAATATGCTTAATGAGTTTTATAAAGATGCTAAAGATTTTAAATCGAAGCCTTTGGGGCTTGAACTACCATTTTCATTCATATTAAAAAACGGAGTTAAGGTGTTCGGAAAGATGGATAGAATTGATAAATTAGGTGATGGAATAGAAATAATTGATTATAAAACAGGGGGAGATAACCCGAAGGCTAAAACTTCACACGAGCTACAACTTGCCATGTATGCTTTGGCTGCAACAAAGGTTAAAGACGATATTCTTAATCGCGATCCTAAAGACATCAAGTTAACACTTCACTTCCTGGATGGGAATATAAAAAAGTCTATGAATTTCACTAAAGAAGATTTAAAAAAGCTCGAAGACGCTTTAATAGAAAAGGTTGCGGAAATTGAACAAAGCGATTTCAAATGCAGCGGGAATACTCTTTGTCAGAAGTGTGAATATAAGATGCTTTGCTCGACTTATTCTTAAAGTCTATGGTAAAATACTCAGGCTGGGAAGATAGATCGCTAGTCCGATGTTTCATCGGACAGGAAAGTCCAGACAGGTATAAAGACAGGGATGGAGTGTAAGCTCCGACTAGCAATAGCTGGTGATTAGATTCTTAATACTACTAAACGGAATCTAAAACAGGTTTTGAATTGACAAAACTTGAGAGCAACAGAGACGAGTAGTTCTGAAACGGGCAATCCTACCTGCTGTAACCTCCGAATGATGCGTTACTACCTTCTTTATGGGAGCATCAAAGTTTGAGGGCATCACCTAAAAGGTGGGAGATGTAACAAATATTACAACTCAGATAGATTGCGATCTAAAACAGAATCTGGCTTATTATCTTCCCAGACACAAGGCTGTGTCTGGTTTTGACCAGCACGCAGTTTTGTGTCTGTGGCAGGTGCAGTATTGTACCTGCCCAATATCTCGCTCGGCAGGTGAGGAATGTACCGATGGCAGGTGCAGTATTGTACCTGCCCGTTTTGTATGAAGTTTTACTATGTTTATGCCCTCTACAATAAATCTAAAAACTTTATTTATATTGGGTATTCAGAAAATTTAAAACCTCGAGTAACTTCACATAATCTCGGTAAAAATAGGTCAACAAAACCCTATATTCCCTTAGAGGTTATTCATTATGAAGCTTATCGTAGTAAGAAAGATGCTAAACGCAGAGAAGCCTATTTGAAATCTAATAAAGGGAAAACAACTCTTATGACAATGCTAAAGGAATATTTTGCAGAAACTTTTTGATTCCAAATAATTTCTATCTTATAGCCCTTTTTAGAGTTTTTCCTGGTGTGAATCCCGGGGCCTTTCTAGCTGCTATCGTAATCTTCTCACCGGTCTTTGGATTTCTTCCTGGTCTTTCCTCTCTGTTTCTAACGCTAAAGGTACCAAAACCCGTTATTACTACTTTTTCCCCTTTTTTCAAAGAGTCTCTTATACCATTGAGAGTAGCGGAAACTGCGTCTCTTGAGGCTTTGTTCGTAAGATTGGCTTTTTTCGCTACGAGTTCTATTAAATCTTTTTTAGTCAAGTAAAATCACCTCCTTTATAGATTAGGTTTACAATACAATGCAAACGAAAAGTTGTCAAGAGGGGACTTTAGTTAAATTCTGAGGAAACTGATCGAAACTCTCTAATAGCTGTTACTTTTACTTCCCCTGGAATTGCAAGCGCGTTGGTAACTTCTTGTCTTATTTTTTCTGCAACTACTACAGTCTGCGCATCGTCAAGCTTCCCCGGATCGATTATTACCCGCAGCTCTCTACCTGCTTCAAATGCGTAGGCTTCCGCAACTCCTTCGTATTTTTTAGCAATATCTTCCATTTCCGTAAGTCTCTTTGCGTATTCTTCTACATCCTCATACCGGGCTCCCGGTCTTGCGCCCGATATTGCATCTGCGATTGACACGATTACCGACTCGACAGATGAAAAAGGACGGTCTTCATGATGCTCTGCCACACAATTAACTACTGCCTCAGGGATATTAAATCTTTTCAGATATTCTACTCCCAGCTTTACATGACTTCCTTCGCCCGGAACTACTTTTCCAATATCGTGAAACAGGCATCCGAGTCTTACTATATTTACATCTGCGCCTATTTCCTCAGCGATGTGAATTCCGATTTTTGTCTCCTCAAGAGTGTGCACTACCAGATTTTGTCCGTAAGATGTCCTGAATTTAAATCTCCCAAGCATTGATATCAACTCCCTGGGCAAATTAAACACTCCCGCCTCGTGAGAAAGCTTTTCCCCCTCTTCAAACATTATTTTCTCAACTTCCTCTTCTGTTTCTTTTACAATCTCCTCTATCCTAAAGGGCTGTACCCTAGTGTCTTTAATAAGCTTCTCAAGAGCCCGTCTAGCTACCTCACGCCTTATCTGATCAAAAGAGGAAAGTCTTATTATTCCTTCTTCGTCGAGATCCACGTCTACTCCTGTAGCCTGCTCGAATGCACGAATGTTACGACCTTCTTTACCAATTATTCTTCCCTTCATTTCTTCATCGGGAATCTTAACTATGGAGACGGTGTATTCTGCTATATAATTGAGGGCGCCGTGGCGCATTGAGTCGAGTAGTATTTCCTGTGCTTTTTTGTCAGAAATTCTTTTTATTTCTTCTTCACGCTCTTTTAAGATCTTTGCGATTTCTTGAGCCTGAGAGTTTTCGACCTCAGCTAGAAGGCTTGCTTTTGCCTCATCCGCGGTAAGGCCTGAAGCTTTCTGAAGCTTCTTAACGTATTCTTCCCTTTCTTCTTTAAGCCTATCTTTTTCTTTTTCGAGATCCTCGCGTTCTTTATCTATTTTATCCTGCTTTTCTATTAATCTCTTTTCGAGATCTAAAAGATCCGGGTTTTGATTTTTCATAATTTAACCAGCAAAGGGGAGGACTAAACTAGTCCTTATCCAAGAATTTTCGAAAGAGGATGAAATTTAATCTTCATAGCCATCTTTGATACCTTTGCTATAAATGGAGTATACAACTAAAGCTTTTTTCAGTCAAGGACTTACCCTTTTATCTATAACTTTTTTTATAAGATCAAAGTCAAATCCACGCCTTGCCAGAAGCTGAAAGAGTTTTCGGTAGACTTCTTTTGTTGATAGTTTTTCAAACCTTTTAATATGCTTGTCTAAAAGCTTCAACGCAGACTTTTCATCAAGATTTTTATCAACTTTTTCTGAAAGTCCGTCAACTATATCCCGTCCTATTCCCTTATTTCGGAGTTCCATCTTTATAATACGAAACGACTTAGGCCTGTTTCCTGTTCTTTGCTCAATCCACCACTCGGCAAATTCAATATCATTTAAGAACTTCTTCTCCTTAAGACTTTTTATAATCCGATCGATTATAGATTCATGTATCCTTTTCTTTTTTAAATAATCAATGACTTCTTTTTCAGAGCGAGGACGGTATGACAGGAACCGAAGCGCCAGATCATGATATCTTTCAAAAGTGAGATCCATTAGAATTTTATTCCCAATGCCCTAAGTTCTTTCTCTAAATTTTCTTGTGTGCTAAAAAGAATAGTTTTCATTCCTAGCTTTTTGGCGGGAGGAAGATTGCGTTCAAGATCATCTATGAATAGACAATTTGCGGGATCTTCCGAAAGTTCTTTTAAGACTAAATCGTAGGCTCTTTTATCAGGCTTTACAAATCCACTGTATCCTGAACTAACTATCAATTCAAAATAGCTATCGAGATTAAATCTTTTTCTTTTGTATTCAAGCCAGTCTTTACTTATAGTAGTAAGGGCAGCCAACCGATAATTCTTTTTAAGACTTTGCAAAAGCTTTAGCATATTTTCTTTAGGTTTTTGATTCTCCGTCCAGAACTTTTTCGCAAAGTCGATATCGATTTTATCTGTCAGGGAATATGTGAGGAATTTTTTCCAAAAGTCATCTTCTGAAATTTCTCCTATTCTAAACTCCGGCCAGGAAGTCTCCCATCCTCTCATTGAATTATCAAAACTTACGTTAAAATAGTCACAAAATTCTTTTACCTGATCTCCTGTATGACAGGGGTAATCATTTGTAAGAATTACATTTCCAAGATCAAAAATTATTGTGGGTGATAACATGGAGCTAACCTCGCTCGTTTGCTTCTTCCGCTGGCTCTTCGACTCCTACTGCGACTGGAGTTCCCTCAGATTTGCTTTTTTTAAGTATTTCCTCGGTTATTTTAGTAGCTACCGATGGGTTCTCTTTAAGAAATATTTTTGCAGCTTCTTTTCCCTGTCCCAACATTGTGTCTCCTTGTCTTAGGAATGCTCCGGACTTTTGAATGGCTCCCATTTCTATACCAACGTCTATTATTGCACCCTCTTTTGATATTCCGTCCTGCATTACGTCAAATTCCGCAATCCTGAAAGGCGCTGATACTTTGTTCTTCACGATTTTTACTCTGTGCCTCGATCCAATTGCGCGGTCTCCGTCCTTAAGAGTTTCAATCTTACGGCAGTCAATTCTTACGGACGCATAAAATTTAAGAGCCAGACCTCCCGTTGTGGTTTCAGGATTTCCAAACATCACTCCTATTTTTTGTCTCAGCTGATTGGTAAAAATAACTACTGTTTTGGATTTAGAGATTACTCCTGTGAGTTTTCTTAATGCTTGAGACATAAGTCTTGCCTGAAGCCCTATCATTGCGTCTCCCATTTCTCCTTCAATTTCTGCGCGCGGAACAAGCGCTGCAACTGAATCTATAACCAAAACGTCAACTCCTCCTGAGCGAATAAGGCTTTCTGCGATTTCAAGCGCCTGCTCTCCTGTATCGGGCTGGGATATTAAAAGCTCCTCAAGGTTTACTCCCAGTTTTTGTGCCCAGAGAGGATCAAGCGCATGCTCTGCATCTATAAAAGCTGCTACTCCTCCTTTTTTCTGAGCCTCTGAAATTACCGACAAAGCAACCGTTGTCTTACCAGACGCCTCTGGGCCATAAATTTCAATGATTCTACCGCGAGGGAGTCCCCCGACGCCTAGAGCTAAATCTAGGGGAAGAATAGCTGTCGGGATTACTGAAATATCTAGCTTTTGCTGTGCCTCACCCATGCGCATTATAGAACCACGACCATACTGCTTCTCAATTTGCTCCATTGCAAGTCGTACTGCTTCAAGCTTTCCGGAAGAGGGTGAGTGTCCGTTGGGAAGAGGATTTTTTGCTGCCTTTGCCATTGCGTTTTATTGTAAACGCCTTTTTGTTATAATTCAATATGCAATTTTTAATTCTCAATTCGTAATTTTCACTGAATTTTCAATGTTTTAAAATTTACAAAATTGGATCTTGATTGAAAATTAGAAATTAGAAATTGAAAATTTTCGCCTACGGCGAAACGGGATGTGGTTTAATGGTAGAATATGCGGCTGGGGGCCGTATGGTCTGAGTCCGATTCTCAGCATCCCGACTGAAGCTCTAAAAACTGTCGGCTCCCTCCAAAGGCGGGCAGGCGTTTCCAATTATCTTGGGAGAAAAACGCAAAAATTTTAATGTACTCAAATGGCCGCCCTAGTTGTACTCAAACCCTTTCGGATCTGTCTAAAGCGGCCATTAAAAAACCGAAAGGAATAGTTTGAGTACCGTTTTAATATAGCAGGTTCACAAAGTTTTTCAACTGATATTTTCTATATCAGCAGCTATTAGAAAAAGGTTCGCATTTTTTCTATAGAGGTTTTTAAAACATTGTATTCGGTTTTACCATTGTCTTTTTGATGATGAATTTGATTTCTGATAAATGTATGTATACTAACCTCATTTGCATTTCTTTTATAAGGAGATTTTTTAGGTTCTTTTTTCTCACCAACAAAATAATCATTATCAAAATCTTTAATCTTCTTATCGTCTCCATTTATGAATTTTAGTTCTTCGAAAAGCTCGTTGTGATATTCTTCGGTCGCAAGATTAAAAGCTAGGTAATTTGTTTCGTTAGCTGAAATATAGGGTAAAACTCTTTTTTGTATCGCAGATGTATCCATACCGTTGTTATTGATTATGCTAATTCTTACATTACCGTTGTAAAATAATTGTTTTACTAAAAGAGGAGAGTGGGACGTAAGAATGATTTGTGCTTCTTTGGAAAATTCCAGTAAAAACTTAACAAATTTTTCCTGTAACGTTGGGTGCAGATGAAGTTCGGGTTCGTCAATTAAAATTATTAATTGCTTACCGCTCTGCTTGGCTAAGTAAAAAGAATACAAAAGGGCAAAAATCATCTCATAGCCCGAACCAAGGTCATCCAATAAAATTTGCTGATTATTATCTTTCTTTGTGGCAAAGAATGCGTTTTTAAATGGTTGATAGTTATCTAAAAAATCTAATTTTATTTGAGAACCACTAATCTCATGAAATTTTTTTACAGCTTCTGACAGGAAGTTATTTTCAACTTTGTCTTTTTTGATTCTAGTATCTAATTCCTCATTCAAATTATCAACTTGAGTTTTTTTTAGATATTGATAGCTAAAATCTTCCATCAATCTATCGAATCTAGTTGTGTTATAGGTGCCAGAGCGAATTTGAAAGATACGATTTTTGTCTAAGAATAAAACATCATTTTCGTCAAATCTTTTTGATTTCCAAGGATTATTTACCCCAACTCTTAAATCAGGACTATCTTCCTTTATGTTTTCGCCATCTGCTTGGATAAATCTGCGATCAAGAATGATCATGCTAGATAAATATGCCTTAAAATCTCGGGCTCTAATATTTGCTTTGAAAGAAAACCCATGCGCTTTGAATGATCCTGTAATTGTTTTTGTAACTTCAAAATTAGCTTTTGCATATAATTCAATTAGAATATCATTCTTCGGATCATTGAAGTCGCTAATAGATACGGACTCTGTTTTATATTCCAATAATGGAAGTGCGAGAGCATCTAAAAGGGCTGTTTTCCCACTTCCATTTTCGCCCACAAATACATTTAATCCCGAACCCTCGTTTATATTATCTGGCGTATTTATATCCTCAATTTCGAAATATTTTTCTGGTGAAAATAATCTAAAATTTTTTATTTTAAGTGATTTTATAAACATAAATTCTTTAGCAAAATTATACGCCTGTGGTTATTGATTGGCAATTGATATTTATATCTAGGATTTTGAGGTAACTTGAGCCAACTTTTCTCTAATTACTTGTAATTCTTTAATCCTATACTCGTCATTTTCTTTTTTGACTGGAGCTTTCATTCCTTCCATGTTCAAATTACTTTCGTAGTTAAGCCCATCAACTATTTGTACTACTTTACTATCGTCTAGAGCTTTATCTGTAAAAGCTTTTAGTTTATGTTGGTCTGTAGTAGTTATTTCAACTTCTATAAATTTTCTCCAAACGCCATCATGCTCCCATTCTTTTAGTGTTTGAAATTGTTTTTCATTAAGTCCCCACAAAACTCCGGCTACCTGACCTGTTCCCGGTTTTACTGTGTAAGCTCTAAAATTTGACCCCCAAACTTCCAAAAGAGATTTTCGCGCAACTTCTGGAATTTGTTCTAGATCTTGAATTCCCAAAATCATTCCATCAACTCTTGCTCCATATCCGCCGTCTAATTTTAAATCGTCACCTACAAGATTTGAGGCTCTTAAAATATCTACAATTCTAGTTTTTTCCCGATTGGCTCCGTATCCGAAAAATAAAATCTTTGCCATAAACAAGTTAATATTATGTTATCACAAATTTAAGAAAAGGCTAGATTTTAGATACATATTGACATTATTCTTAAATGTCATCCATAATAATCTTATGAACCCATCAACCAATGGTGAACCTCCAGCGGGAGCAACGCCAGCAGAAGCAACAGGACAAGCTCCAGTAATTCCTACTTCATCAGAAACGCCTCAAACAGACCCAAGTCTTTTATCGCAAGACAGACATGGAGAATCACCCTTGTCTCATGAACCAATACAATCATCTTCGGAGGCTGCTCTTGACATGCTTGAAGCTAGAAGTAAGAAATTACGGGAAGCAGCGGAAACTCCAACCGCCCCAGAGCAATTCCGCAGTCAATATGAAACAGTGCAGCCGGTTTTATATGCCGCATCGCACAATAACGTACTTGGAGAGACAGAACGTACTCAAAGAGATGTTGTTGAACGAGGACAAACTTATATTACGAGTGATGCAGGCGCAATACTTGGATCAGCCGGCCGTCTAGAAAGACAAATAGAAGTTCTTTTAGCTGTAAATGGGATCACGGAAACAGGAATTGGCGATGAAAAGCAAAGACTTTTATCGGCTAAGGGATCAAAAGGCATGTCTATATCAGGTAAGCTTGCGCAAATGGCGCGTTTAGATTTTTCAACAACCGGAATAGATTCCCGAGGTGATTTAAGGGACTCGCTCGAAGAAGCTGTTTTACATGCAAGAGCATTAAATGAAGTTTCTTCTGAGCTTATAGATAAAACACTTCGAAAAATGCGCAAGGATATAATAGGATTAGGAGATTTAGATGATTTCCATAAAGCTGCTTATTTAGCTGCAGTAGATCAAGGAACCGATCCGCTAGATTTAGAGGGCGTTGCGGGACAGTTTGCTGATTACTTAAAAAGAAAAGACGAAGCCATGAAAGCGGATCCAGATGCACCTGTTTTAGTTCGGTATGCAGAGATGGGTAATAACGTGCATACTATTTTATTGGAGAAAGCAGGAGAAGGAATTAAATTTAATTTTGATCCGGATTCAGGTAAATATGGAGCTAGTATAGAAGGTTCGGCTGCAACATACGAACCCGATACAAGCCCGTATACATCTATGTATCCCCAAGACCGTCTAGTTGGAAAAACAGGACCCATAGAAATTCCGCTAGGAAACGCTTTAGACTGGGAAACATATAATGGATTTACGGATAAGCCTAATTCTCTTGTGCCAATTACTGTTGGTTCGGATGCTATTATTGCTGACGTACGGGATGATCTAGAATATCAAGTTGGAGCTGCTGAAAAATATGGAGGCGCTGGGAATTTTGAAAACGCTGTAGTGAGGGAAGCAACATTTTTGGGCATAACAGATAAAGTTTTTGCAGGCCCGGAAGGAGAAAAACTTCTTGCTAATATTGCAGAATTTAATTCTAGACCAAAAACACCTCAGTATTCAGGTAATCGTTTAGATTATTAACTATCCACCGTTATGAAAGGCAATAATACTCACTAAAGATCAAACGCTGAGTAAAAAATTAACAGAGAAAGAAAAGATTATGACATTTCTTTTTCATGTAAAACTTTACTGCGAGTAAATCTGTAATCCGCTTGGATCGGAAAGTGTAAGTGTCTGACTGCAGGAATTATAATTACCCGTAACAATAACCGGGAAATTGGAAAATTTTGTATAGTCGACTTTTGAAGAAAAGGGCAGAGAAATTACGCTTTCATCATTTTTAACTAACACAACTTTATTGTGGGTTTGTTTGGGAGCAAAATAATCTAGGAATTGGGATAAAACCGGAATTCCCGAAGACTCCTGCTCCATAACATTCAAAGTTTTGACAGTACCTATATAACTCTGTACTCCTTTTTCGCAAAGAATTTTTCCTCCTCCGAAAACTCCAAATACTCCAAGAGCCAAAGCTACTCCGGCAATTCCAAGACTTCCCTTAAGCGTGAAGGAAAATGCTTTCTGTCTTTTAATATCTTCCAAAAGTTCGACAATTTTTCGAAGGGGATTTCCTACGCGTACATCCAAAAGATCATCTTGACTCTTATGATATCTGACGTTGTCTCCGAAAAATTTATCGAGCGCGCCCTGAGGCTTTGGAGGACTGCCGGGTTTTTCGACATGAACAAAATGCCCCTCGCTGTCTCTTGGCTTACTTTCCGCAATTGTACTTTTTATCTCGCTTTTTACTTTTTCGGCCATACTTTAATATAGCTTTGGATCTATAGCAATTGCAAGTTTACCTACTTATAACTTTGTTAAATCAAGCTAGACGTGTCAGCGTCGCAGCAGTCGAAGTTTCATTGAAGTCTCCTTCGTACAATCCAAACTTTCTATTTCTGGCTTCGTCTATCAATTCGTCTCTCCAAATTCCACGAATTCTATCTTCAGATGTTCCTTTTTGTTTTTCTTTGTTCAATAAATGTAGCCCTCTACGACCAGCACTTCCTCTTCGTGGGTTTCTGTATTCTTCGTCCCAATTATTTGCAAGTTCAATATCCGAATTTTCTGCTACAACAAGTAAATAAATTTTATCTGATGCGATAACAATTGAGCAGATTGCAGAAGCACGACCGTCAGGCCTCTTTATTTGTGAAGCAAGATTATCAAAGTCAGGACCGCTGAATATAGCACCACTACTTGGGTGAGTATGTATTATTCCAAATAATTCTTCCTGTGGGAAAAATTTAAATCCTGGGGACTGTTCTGTAGTAATTAAGTTCCTACCGAATACATAGTAGTCTGAAGCCCAATCAGGTTTATCACGTCGCCAATCTTCCTTTTGAAGTAAATCCTGAAGTCTCTGGGCTGTTTCTGATTCAGATAAACCTGTTAAATCCTCAAAAAGTGTTGCTCCCACAAAGTCTCTATGTTGTCCCTTGAATGCACCATCAATAGAAAGTTTTTCCTGAGTTCTCGTTAAAAATGCCATCTGTTCTGCATCTGTTTCGCTCTCCTGTTTTTTCATTCCATGAAACCCTGATATAAGCTCAGGTTCATCGATCGCCACTGTTCTTGGAAGTTCGTCAAATCTCTTTCCTTCTAACGATAAAAGCGTAGGATGGGCTAAACCCTCTTGTCCTTCTATGTTGGTTATATCCGACATAGGGTTATTATAGTAAATTCATTTTTAAATATCTCTATAATCAAGTGGGACTGGCTTGTGGATTGAGCTGGAACTATGAGGAACTAACCGAGGGTTTTTACCCTCGGTTTTTAAACCACAACTTGTGGGTACCACAATTTTGTGATAGCTCGAAGCTAAACTGTGGGTTTTGTGGATTTTAATTTTTTACCCACAAAACAGTTGTGGAGCGGCGTCCGCCGCCCCCGCCCCTCGGGATTTACGCCCTGAAAAGGAGGACTGCCGTCACGCCAAACTCTACTTACCACCGACTTTCGGATAGGCAGTCCGACCCAAGCGAGCACCGCGAAAATTACTTTTAATTGAAATCCCGGCGGTGCGAGCCATTATGATGTCTCCCAAAGTTCTTGCCTAAATAGGGGTAGAATATCGCGGCGGGGGCAAAAGCGGATTACCCCGCCGACTGCAGGCGGTTCTAAGTTAGAAGAAAGTTAGCCCCGCCGAAGCGGGGCGAGTAAGAGACTGTAAAGAGTTTCTAAAAATGTACATCTGTGGGCGAAGCCGCCCCTAGGCGGCTCTCTCGCATAAAGGCGGGGTCGCCGCTCCTTTTCGCGGGTGGGTGGGTTATTAATTTGGTATAATAAAAATCGCGCGTTCCTTAGGGCATAAAATACCCCGAAGCAAAGTTTCACTTGCGACGGGGCAGGCAAAAGAGCGAGGCCGAAGGCCGAGCGGTACAATAATAGGACGAGCGAAGCGAGGACTACCTTTTAATAAAAGAAGTTCTAACTTTTTCGTATATCACGACCAATTACCTTGGCCTTCTAATTAACGGTCCCAAGCGGGGAATCCACCTGTCATGTATGTAGGTGGGGCTTGCCGTTGAACTTTTATGGTTCCTGGGTTCTGTGTAGGAATTCAAGCGAGCTGTTCTTTGTGGACTTGCTTTCCAAGCTTCACCATAGTCTTCTGGCATAAGAGGACGACCCCTGTGAGATTGTATTTCTACTTCAAGCCAAGACATATTACCTCTTTGGAGATTGTTTCTTGCGTCTGGATTTTCCGCCCATTCCCACTTTCCGTCTTTCTCTTGCTCTTTGATCACGAGTCAAAAGTCCTTGCTTCTTAAGAAGCGGTCTTAAGGATGCGTCAAGTTCCGAAAAAGCCCTTGCAATCCCCATAACCGCAGCGTCCAATTGGCTCGAAGTTCCTCCACCATGAACCCTGATGGTAGCTGAGAATTTGTTAAGACTATCTGTAATTTTAAAAGGTAATTCATATCTGGCCCTTGCCACTTCTCCACCGAAATATTCTTTTATTGCACGCCCATTAACCACCAAATCACCTTTTTTAAGGGTAACTTCGCCGAACTTTAGATTATCCGGTAATTTGGCATAAAGCCTTACCCTGGCTACAGCTTCTCTTCTTCGACCCACTGCAGAAACGTAAACTTTAGTGCCTTTTTTATTTGTAATCTTTTCTTCAGCCATATTTATGCTTTCTTAAATTTTTCTTGATATTTATGTTCTTCTCCCGAAAATACGAAAAGCCTTTTTAACATTTGGTCCCTAAGTTTATTCTGAGGAAGCATCCCCTTAACAGCGTGGATTATTATTTCTTCAGGCTTTCTCGCTCTTAGCTGCTCCAATGTTTCAGACTTATATCCTCCCGGAAAACCAGAATGCCTTGAATAAACTTTATTTTTTTCTTTTGTTCCGGTTACTCTTACTTCTTTCGCATTAACAACTACAACGTAATCCCCGCAATCAAGATGTCTTACGAAATAAGATTTGCTTTTCCCCATCAATAATTTAGCAATATCGGTAGATATTCTTCCCAAGATTTTGTCCCCTACGTTAATTAAATGCCATTCCCTTTGTATGTCTTTGTCTCTTGTTGCTTTCATTTACTTTTCTTCTCTACTTTTTTAGAGGTTTTTATTTGCTTCTTAACCTTTTTCTTTACCACGGGCTTTGCTTTTACTGCCTTAACTTTCTTAACAGGTTTTGAGACTTTTTCACGCACAACCTCTGCTCTCTCCATCCATTCCATTATCACCATCGAAGCATTGTCAGAGAACCTATTTCCCAGTCTTACAATTCTTGTATAGCCACCCTGCCTGTCTTTAAAGCTTGGCGCTATATCTGTAATCATTTTTTCCAACGCGTCAGGCGACAGATCCGCAGACAAAAGCCTTCTTGCGTGAGATTCTTCTTTCTTTGCTTTCGTAACCAGCTTATCAACTTCAGCTCTTATTGCCTTTGCTTTTTGCTCTGTAGTTCTAATTCTTCCTTCGTTTACCAAAGAAGTCATAAGGCCTTTGAACAAAGCTTTTCTTTCATTTTTATCTCTCTTAAATTGTCGGCCGAATACATTTTTCCTCATACTTTAAAAAAATCCGAAGCACGAAACCTTAAATACGAAACGTTTATATCAAGCTTTTATTTGTTTCGAAATTCGAATTTCGGATTTCGGATTTGACACTAGGCGGACAGTTCTATTCCCTTTTCCTTAAGTTTATCTTCTATTACTGATATTGATTTACCCCCCATATTTCTCATCGAAATAAGGTCTTTTCGGGGAGTTGTAAGAAGGTCTCCTAGGGTTTCTATTCCGCCATTTCTTAGACTATTGTATATTCTTGTAGGTAGATCGAGCTCATCAACCGTAAGCTTAAGAACTGCATCCGGAACAGAAGACGATACTGCTGAAGACTCTACGGGCGCTTCTGCTTTTGGATCATAAATCTGAGTAAAGTATGAGGAAACAGTTCTTGCCGCCTCATCAATTGCCTCTCTGGGAGTTATTACTCCATTTGTCCAAACACTTATAACCAGCTTATCAAGGTTTGTTTGTCTTCCCACGCGGGTTGCTGAAACGTGATGCCTTACTCTTTTAACGGGGGAGAAAATGGCGTCTGTTGGGATTACCCCAAGACTTGAACTTCTCCTTTCTTCAGACAGTGAATATCCATATCCCTTGTCGATGGTCATTTCCATTTCTAGCTTTCCTTTTTTATCAGAAAGTGAAGCAATATAATGATCTTTATTCACTATCTCAACTCCGTCTGGGAGATCGACATCTTTGCCCGTAATTTCTTTTGCTCCTTTTACGGAAAGCCTTACCGTGCTTGTAGTTTTACCGTCTGCCAGCTTAAAACTAAGTCCCTTAAGATTAAGGAGAAGATCCACGATGTTCTCCTTAAGGCCTGGAAGGGTAGAAAATCTATGTTTTGCTCCAGAAATCTTAACAGATGTAATTGCAACTCCTGGGATTGATATTAGAAGGGCACGCCTTAATGCATGACCCAAAGTATGACCATATCCCGGCTCAAGGGGTTCAATTGCGAACTCCCCAAACTCTTTAGTCGATTCCAGTTCTTTTATCTTAAAATTAGGCTCTACCATAAGCATCTATTCTACCATTATCTAGAGTAATATTCAATAATTAGCTGCGTGTCGAAAGGAACCTCTACGTCATCTTTCTTGGGAACTCTTAGGAGCTTTCCTGAAACTCCTTCTCTCTTAAGAAACGGCAAAACCTGGCTTTCCTCTATAGCCTTCGCTACCCCTAGGTTCTTCTGAATTTTTGTGCCAAGACTTATTACATCGTCGACTTTCACCTGATAAGACGGGATATTAAGTTTTTTCCCATTTACCGTTATGTGTCCATGGGAGACTAGCTGGCGAGCCATAAACCTAGATTGAGCGAATCCAAGTCTATAAACAAGATTATCGAGCCTTGTCTCAAGGAGTGAAATCAAATGCTCATCTGTCTCACCCTTTTTTCGCTCGACATTCTGGAAAAGCTTTTTAAATTGCTTTTCCATCAGTCCATATACAGATTTTGCCTTTTGTTTCTCCCTAAGCTGCTGGCCGAATTCAGAAAGCCTTCTCTTCCTTTTTCGGGCGTGTTGTCCAGGAGGAATGTTTAGCCTTCTCTGAAGACTTGCCGACGTTTTGTCGAGCACATTTACTCCCTCTCGTCTTGCTAGTTTATGTTTTGGTCCGGTGTATCTACCCATAGATTATCCTCCAATCTATGGAATTTCCAATTTCCAATTTCCAATTTCCAATCAATTTTGAGATTTGATTTTTGAGATTTGAGATTTTCGTCATACTCTCCTTTTCTTACTCGCCCTAGGCCCATTGTGCGGTATTGGTGTAATATCAGCGATCATAGAAATAGAAAGGCCTGCGCTCTTAATCGCACGTAGAGCAGAATCCCTACCAGGGCCCGGTCCTTTAATAAAGACGTCTACATTTCTTAGGCCTTTAGCTGCAGCTTTCTTTGCTACTGTTTCAACGGCGGTGGACGCAGCAAATGGAGTAGACTTTCTTGTACCCTTAAATCCACTTGATCCAGATGAGCTCCAAGCAATAGTATCTCCTTTATTATTTGTAATCGTAACTAAGGTGTTATTGAAAGTAGCGGTTATATAAATCTTTCCGCTATCAGAAACCACTACCCCAGTTTTTTTCTTTGGACTAACTTTTACTGTAGTCTTTTTTTCTGCCATATTATTCTGCTACTTTTGCTGTAGCCGCCCCCTCCATCTTTACTGCTACCTCTTTCTTTATTGCCCCAATTGTTACCCTCTTTCCTCTCTTAGTTCTTGCATTTGACCTGGTTCTTTGCCCCCTGGCCGGCAAATTCTTACTGTGCCTTGTTCCCCTATAGGAATTTATCTCTTTCAGTCTTTTTATATTCCCCAAAACTTCTGCTCTTAAATCGCCTTCTATCTTGTGCTTTTCCAATGCATGCTGAATCCTTTTTTGCTCATCTTCTGACAACTCCTTTGCTCTTTTTTCACCGTCTACCTTAGCTTCCTTAAGAATGCCCACAACATTCCTTCTTCCCACTCCATACAAATAAGACAGGGCAATGTTGACCTTTTTTTCGTCCGGAATGTTTATTCCTGAAATTCTCATAGTTTATCCTGAGCAAAGTCGAAGGATTATCCTTGCCTTTGTTTGTGCCTTGGATTATCGCAGATAACCCTAAGCACTCCTTTCCTTTTTATAATTTTGCATTTTGAGCATCTTGGCTTTATGCTTGCATGTACTTTCATAGTCCTTCGCTTTTCCTTTCTTACAAACCTATACTCTTTCTCCTAATGCCTGATTTTCGAAATCAAGCTTCGGAGCTATGACCCATCCGAAACTTTAGTGAAGGAGGGTCATATTTATCTAATCCTATAAACAATTCTTCCCTTTTCTTTATCGTATGGCGTCATTTCGATTCGAACTTTGTCTCCCGGGAGAATCTTTATATAATTCATCCTCATTTTTCCGGATAAGTGACATAGCACGACGCTTCCGTCTATCAGCTCGACCTTAAATAAAGTATTTGGCAGAGATTCAAGGACCTTACCTTCTACCTCAAACGAACCCTGATGAACCATATAATACTAAAAAAACAACTCCCACTAAATCCTAGGGAATTTGGATTTACATTATAACAAACTAGCCTCTAAAGAGCAATCTTTATAAAGCTAGGGAGTTAATATCCTGGGTCCCTTATCTGTTATCGCAACCGTCCTCTCGAAAAGTCCTGAAAGCGATCCGTCTTCTGTTTTTATAGTCCATCTGTCGTCTGCTGAATACACTACCCCTGGCTCGCCCATGTTATAAATTACCTCGATTGCAATAGTCATACCTTTTTTCAAAAGCGGCGTTTTCTCTATCTCCTCATCCAAAAACCCGGGCACTTCCGGATCCTCATGCAGCTGCCTGCCTACTCCGTGACCGATAAGGGAACGAACGACTGAATACCCCCCGCCCTCTACGGTGTCTTGTATTGTTTTTGAGATATTTCCTATCCTATTACCCGCTCTTGCCTGCTTTATAGCCGCTAGAAGCGCAGTTTTCCCGGTATTTAGGAATTTTTCGATTTCCTCTGACTCTTTATTCTTTTTTCCTACCATGACAGTTTCTGACATGTCGGAGTTAAAGCCTTTATAAAACACTCCGCAGTCTATCCCCACGATATCTAAATCCTTTAATTTATAGTGAGAGGGAATTCCATGAACTACTACTGAGTTCGTAGAAATACACGTTGCATAGCGATAGTCTTTTACTTTTTTAAAGGCAGGCTCAGCCCCACTTTTTAGTATTAACCCCTCTGCCAGTAAGTCTATTTCCTGCTCAGACGTCCCTTCTCTAACTGCCTTCAGGCTCGAACGCAAAACCTGTGACAAAATCCGTCCTGCATCTGCCATTATCTTAATTTCCTCTTGATTTTTTATATGAATCATATTTCTAGTTTTTTAGCTATTTCTCTTTGAACATCATCTATAGAACGCCCTCCGTCTATCTCCTCAAGCAGGCTCAACTCCCTAAAGCGATTTACTAAATATTCCCTGTCTGCATCCTGAAGCCTTCTCCTCTTTCTTACTACTTCAATATTGTCATCCTTTCTTCCTCTCTCGGTTAGTCTTCTTTCCATTTCCGACTCATCAATTTTCAAATAAAAAACCTTATCAATCTCTCTGTCTTTATCCCTTAGGTATTTCATGAAAACATCTAGATCTTCTTTGTTCGCTGGAAAATTATCTAAGATATATCCGCCCTCGAGCAAATCTAATTTCTCTCTTAGGAGATGAAATTTCAAAGAAGCTGGAAGATGGAGGCCTTTCATGCTATAGTTCTCGAATCCCTCTATGGCCTTAGGATCACCTTTTCCATATGCTTCTCTTATTAGGGCACCCATTGAAAAAACTGGCATACTCATCTTTTCTGCCAAAAGACCAGTCTGGGTATCTTTACCAGCAAATGGCGGTCCGATGAAAACAATTATCCTTTTATCCATCAGTTATAATGCTTTTCAGCTTTCTTTCCAATTCTTCCTTAGTCCCATTGTTGGTTATTATTATGTCTGCTACGCTAAGACATGATCGCACTTGCAAGCCATATTTTTTTTGACCGAGCCCCATATCTCTTCTGTCTAATTTTTGAAACAGATCCCATGTTAGATTTTCCCTTCTCTTAAGACTTCTTGCTCTCTCAAATCTCGTCTTCTTAATCGACAATATTCCCACTAATATAAAGTTGCCGTTTTTTCTTAATTCTTCGACTTCTGCAACATTTCTTATCCCGTCAATTACTACCCTTGTCCATACGGATTTATTAATCAGGTCAAGTGCCTTTCTGGAAAGGACGCTCGAGCCAAGCTCATGCCTCCATTCATTTCCTATATCCTGCAGGACTTTGCGAGTAATCTTCAAAACACCTCTTTTTTTCGCTTCTTCTTCTAAAAAATCTGACAGCCTAATACTTTTAAATCCTTCTGAATTAAGATATGAAGTGGCTGTTGTTTTCCCGCTCCCAAATCCGCCGGTTATACCTATAATCAAAAACTTATTTTCCAAGCTTTTCTAAAATATCTTTGTGGATTTCTTCAATTGATCTCTCACCATCTATATCCAGCAGAAGGCCTTTCTTTCTGTAATAATCTATAACAGGCTCCGTTACCTCATGAAACAGTTCAATTCTTTTTTTGATAGCTTCAGTGCTGCTGTCGGGCCTTGACCCATCACCCTGAAACTGAAGCCTATTCAATGCTTCATTATCTGAGATATCTAAATATATTACCTTGTCCACGTTGTTTTTAAATATTTCCACTTGCTCAAGCGTCCTGGGAAACCCATCAATAATATAGCCCTTCTCGTATTCCGGCCTATCTAAATAGCTTTCGACAACTTGAACGGTTAGGTCGTCCGGCTGAAGAAAGCCTGCGGTCATTATTTCTTTAACTTTTCTGCCTAGAGGAGTTTTTTCTGTTGCAATTTGGCGAAAAATATGGCCGGTAGATAAATACGGAACGTTAACCTTTTCAGAAAGGAGATTCCCTTGAGTTGACTTACCGGCTCCCTGTATACCTACGATAACAATTTTCATTACTTTGTGAATCCTTCGTAATTTCTCATTACTAACTGGGCTTCTATGTTTTTTATCGTTTCGAGCACAACTGATACTACAATAAGTATACCTGTTCCTCCAAGCACTAAATTCTGCACACCCGTAAAGGCACTGGCAATAACCGGTAAAACCGCTACGAGTCCCAGTGATACTGCGCCAACGGTTGTTATTCTTATAAGAATGTAGTTTAAATGGGCTGCTGTAGGAGTACCTGGTCTAATACCCGGAATAAATCCTCCATATTTTTGGATCTCTTCTGCAATCTTTTTTGGGTTAAATACCACAGCTGTATAAAAAAATGTAAATGCGACCACAAGCCCGAAGTATAAGAAGTTATAAAAAAATCCTTGCGGGTTAAACCAATAAGCTACCTGTCCTGCGAGACCTTGCAACGCCGGGTTCGGTGAAGCGGTAAGATAGTTTGCTATGAGAGAGGGAAGAAGAATAAGAGAAACTGCAAAGATGATTGGGATTACCCCCGCCTGATTAAGGCGCAGAGGAAGATGAGTGGATTGTCCTCCATACATCTTATTTCCTCTTACTCTTTTTGCATAGTAAACAGTAATCTGTCTTGTAGCTTCATTAATAGTTACAAGAAACGCAATCACTAAAAGCCCCATTACCAAAAATACTATTATATTAAAAATGTTTTCGGCGTTGAGCGTAGACAGCGTCTGCCCGAAAACCACGGGAAGCCTTCCAACTATTCCAGCAAATATAAGAACCGAGATCCCATTTCCTACACCTTTTTCAGATATCAATTCCCCAAGCCAGACCAAAAGCATAGTTCCGGCAGTCATTGTAACGATAAAAGATAAAAGACTAATCGGATCTGTAAAGCCTACTATTCCCTGGCTTTTAAGAAGAGCATACATACCTACAGACTGAAGAGCTGCCAGGGGAACAGTAAGAAGTCTCGTGTATTGGTTAATCTTTTGCCTTCCCTGCTCTCCTTCCTTTGACAATGCTTCAATTTTTGGGAAAACTAAGGTTGACAGCTGTAAGATAATCGATGCATTGATGTAAGGATTTAAACCCATTGCCATTACCGAAAAGTTGGCAAGAGTACCTCCCGAAAAAATGTCCAAGAGCCCTAAGAACTGGCTTTGAGAAAAGAGGACTCGAAGTTGTGCCAAATCAACGCCCGCCACCGGAATATGCGCAAAAACTCTGAAGATTACAAGGACTAAAGCGGTAAAAAGAATTTTTCTCCGCACATCGGGAGCCTTAAAACCACTTTTAAAAATTCTTAGAATATCATTCATTAAGTTTGACTTTACCGCCGGCCACGTCAAACGTGGGTCGGCTAAAATTAGACCCTATGTATCCTTATCTTTAGGCGCGTCGCGTTCGACGCGACCGCCGGCCTTTTCGATAAGCTGCTGCGCTTTTTTAGACACTGGCAATTTTACTATCAAAGCAACATTCAGCTTTCCATTTCCCAATATTTTAACACCATCTTTTTTTGCATCTTTGGAAACAAGTTTGTTTTTTATCAATGACTCTAGATCAACTATACTATTTTTCTTAAGATTATTTAAGGCTTCTACGTTTAGCACGTACGGTCTAACCCTGTAGGAATTATTCCTCCCCTTACCACGCATGAACGGAAGCCTTTTGATTAAAGGAAGCGCTCCACCTTCGAAATATAGAGGCACTTTATTTCTAGACTTTTGACCTTTTGTCCCTCGTCCTGCAGTTTTTACGCGACCGGTTCCATGCCCCTGTCCGAGCCTTCTTTTCGTTCTTTTTTTAATACTTGGTAATGAGACTAGATTCATGCGCTCTCCCTTCTTGTATCTCTCTGCCTGCTATATCTTATTGAAATTTGTCTTAGTGCTTCAATAGTCGCGTAAACATTACTTGCCTGATTCTTCGTTCCCAAAACTTTAGAAGAAATGTTTTGAATTCCGGACGCAGATACTACGCTTCTTACTGCCCCTCCCGCGATAACACCAGATCCCGGAGGCGCAGGTTTTAATAGTATTTTTGCGGCTCCAAGCTTTATGTAATATTCGAAAGGAATACTTCCTCTTACGATTGGGACCTCTACCAAATGCTTCTTACCCAGAAGTGCACCCTTTCTTATCGCCGAGGATACATCAGGCGCCTTTCCAAGACCCACTCCCACTTTTCCCTTCTTATTTCCGACCACCATAAGGACTGAGAATCCGATTTTATTTCCTCCTTTTGTTTTTTTAGAAACCCTGTTTACCTGAACTATATTTTCTTCAAATTCACCCTGTTGCCCCTGTCCTCTTTGATAATTATTTTTGTATGCCATTAAAACTTAAGCCCTCCTTCTCTAAGACCTTCTGCTATTGCTTTTACTCTACCGTGATATGAATAAGAACCTCTATCGAAAACTATCTTTTTTATTTTTTTGTCCTTTGCTTTTTCAGAAATGTATTTTCCCAAGGCTTTTGCCCTTTCAGTTTTATTTGTTTTTCCTACAGTTTTAACTTTTATCTCAGATACCCCAAGAATCGTTTTCCCGGCTGAATCATCGATAAGTTGCGCAAAAACATGCTTATTTGACCTAAAGACTGAAAGCCTTGGTCGCGCTTGGGTTCCAAAAAGCTTTGCTCTAGTTCTTCTTTGTCTACTTAATTTTTTGTCTTTCATTACTTTGTCGCTCCTACTGCTTTTGCAGCTTTACCAACCTTTCTCCTTATTCTTTCCCCCTGATATTTAATCCCTTTTCCCTTGTAGGGCTCGGGAGGCCTTATCATTCTTATCTTTGCTGAAATGTCTCCTACTAAAGTTTTATCCATTCCTGAAACTGTAATAACATTTTCTTCAACTCCAAACGTGATACTTTGGTCTGCGTTAATTATTACCGGATGAGAAAGCCCTACAGCTAAAGTAAGGGTACTTCCTGACGCTTGAGCTCTATACCCAACGCCTGACAATTCAAGTTTTTTTTCAAATCCTTTCGATACTCCGGTTATCATATTAGCTACCGTTGCTCGTAAAAGTCCTGCCAACTCTTTTGCTGTATCGCTATCGTCTTTTTGCTTAACCCGAACCTCTTTCTCCTCTATAACTAACCCAACACCTGCCGGCACTTTAAAGGTCAGCGAGCCCTTAGGACCCGTAACGTTAACCTCTCCGTTTATGAAAGATACTGATGTTCCCTCAACTATTTGAACCGGTTTTTTAGCAATTTTTGACATATGGTTATTTATAGTGAGCTTATCGAACTACCAGATTTCGAACAGAACCTCTCCCCCTACCCCCTTCTTTCTTGCTTGAATACTTGTCATTACTCCCTGGCTTGTTGAAACCAAGATTGTATGCCTTCCCCGCCTCTCCATATCCGCCAGAGATTTTGCTGTTTTATAAATTCTAAGCGAAGGCTTTGACACAACTTGCACCTTTGAAAAAACAGGGCTTCTTTTCTCATACCTAATTGTTACTTTAAGCGACCTCTTGTTTTTGTCCTTCTCTTCTTTAATATCCTCAAGAAATCCTTCCTTTACCAACACTTTTCCTATACTCCTGTTTATATTTGAGAAGGGGAGTTCTATTTCCTTTCTCTTTGCAAGGCCCGCATTTTTTATCCTAATAATAAAATCTGAAACAAGATGATTCATATTACCAACTCGCCTTCGTTACGCCAGGCAATTCCCCCTTCATCGCAAGTTCTCTAAAGCAGATTCTGCAAAGACCAAATTTTCTTATAAAGCTTTTTGACCTTCCACAGATGTTACATCTACTCTTTGATCTGGTCGAATATTTCTGTTTCTGTTGAGATCTAACTACATTTGATTTTTTTGCCATATTATCCTTTTCTAAAAGGCATGCCCAGTGCTTTCAATAGGGCATATCCTTCTTTTTCCGATCGAGCAGTCGTCACCACAGTCAATTCAAGTCCCTGTATTTTATCAATTTTACCCGCTTCTATTTCAGGGAAAACTGTATCTTCAGGAAAACCCAATGTATAGTTACCGTTTTTATCAAAACTTTTCTCGGAAACCCCTCGAAAATCTCTGATCCTGGGAAGCACTATGCTCACAAGTTTTTCAAAAAAACTATACATTCTGTCTCCTCGTAGGGTTACGGTAAGCCCAATCGGCTCTCCTTCACGCAATTTAAATGAAGCTATAGACTTCTTTGCTTTAGTCACTTTTGGCTTTTGTCCCGTAATAAGACCCAAGACTTCAGAACCCCTCTCAAGGTTTTTCTTATCGGCTATTGCGTCCTTTACACCCATATTTACAACAATCTTAGAGAGTCTTGGAACAGCCATGGAGTTCTTAACACCGAGCCCTTCCTTAAGTTGTCCTCCGATTTCTTTAATGTATTTCTCTCTTAATCTATTCATAGCTATATTATCTTTTTACACTTAAGACAAATTCTTTTTTTCTCGTCTTTATCGATTCTGTATCCGACCCTCGTCATCTTTTTGCAATTAGGGCAGATTATTGCAACGTTTGCAAGCGCAATAGGCTTGGTAAGTGTTATTATTTCTGACTTTTGTCGCTGCGATTTTGCCTTCATATGTCTTTTATAAAGATTTAGCCCTGGTAACAAAACAGCATTGCTCTTACGTAATACTTTTTCAACATTACCTCTTTTACCTTTATCTTTTCCTCTTATAACCTGCACCTCGTCCCCTTTAATTAATTTCATGCTTATAATACCTCTATAGCCATACTGGCAATTTTTGCAAAACCGCGGTCTTTTACCTCTCTTGCGATAGGGCCGAATATCCTAGTCCCTCTAGGATTTTTATCCTTAATTGTGTCTATAATTACTGCTGCATTATCAGAAAACCTTATATAAGATCCGTCGCTTCTTCCATACTCTTTTCTGGTTCTGACGAGAACTACTTTAACCATTTCGCTTTGTTTTACCAGTCCCGTGGCGGATGCCTCTTTAACAACACAGTTCAGAACATCTCCAAGATATCCGAATTTTCTCTTTGATCCGCTATAGATATGAATCACCATAAGTTTTTTTGCCCCTGAATTATCCGCTGACTTTAAAATACTCCTATGCTGAACCATTACTTACTCTCCTTCTTTTTATTATCCAGAACTTTGAAATGCTTATCTTTAGAAATTGGTTTTGTTTCGACAATTTTTACAATTTGACCCAAGGAAAGATCAAGCCCCGAAGTATCAACCTTATATTTTTTACTTTTCTTCATAAGTTTTTTGTAAAGCGGATGCGGAGTTCTCCACGCTACCTCAACCACAGCAGTATTTTGCATTTTTAATGAAACTATAACTCCTTCTAGGGTTTTCATAATTATTCCTGGCCTTTCACAGACGCTTCTTTTTCCTGAATAAACGTAAGCATCCTCGCAACATCTTTTCTTAAATTAAAGATTTCTCTTGTGTTTTTAAGCTTGTTCTGAGACTTCTCTATTCTCAGATCAAAAATCTTATTATTATTTTCCTTTATAAGATCACTAAGTTCTTTTACGCTTTTAGTCCTTAGGTCTTTTTTTATTCTTATTTTCATAGATGCCCTTTCTCAACGACTCTTGTTTTTATTCCAAGCTTGTGAGAGGCAAGTCTAAGCGCTTCCATAGCTACTTCCCTTGTTACTCCTCCCATTTCGAAAAGCATTCTTCCGCGTCTAACTGGCGCTACAAATTCCGACACATCTCCCTTTCCTCCGCCCATTCTAACTTCAGCCGGTTTTTTACTGATCGGCTTATCAGGGAATATTCGAATCCATATTCTTCCCCCACGCTGTGTATAGTGGGTGATCGATCTTCTTGCCGCTTCGATTTGTCGCGCTGTAATCCAACCCGTCCCCTCTGAAATTAAGCCGTATTCACCGAAGGAAACTCTAGTTCCGCGCTGCGCTATACCCTTCATGCTTCCCCTTTGCTGTTTTCTATACTTTGCTCTTCTTGGTACTAACATACCTCTCCTTCCAGTCGAGAATTTACAATTTCAAATTTCCAATTTCCAATTGAGCGCGGGGAGCTTAGAAAATTTTCGTGAGCGACCTCAGCGCTTAAGATATTCAAGTTATATTGATTATTCACATTAATTATCATTTGTTAATCCAGACTTTTACGCCGACGTATCCTTTTTTTGTAAGAGAAGGGACGGATGCAAAGCTTATGTTTTCCCTAATCGTTGATAAAGGCACTGTTCCTTGCTGAAGCTTCTCTCGTCTCCCAATTTCCGCGCCTCCTATTCTTCCTGCAATTATTATCCTTATTCCCTTTGCACCGGATAGCATAGCCCGCTCTACTGCCTGACCCATTACTCTTTTATGTGGCAAGCGTCTTGCCAGCTGGTCAGAAACGTTTTTCGCGACCAAGTATGCATCCAGATTGGGTTCCTTTATTGGCTCTATTTTGATATCCAGCTGTGTTTTGTTCTTTACGGCCTTATTCTTGAAAAGAATTCCCTCTAGGAATTTCTTAAGCTCCTCAAGGCCGGCTCCGCCTCGTCCTATTACCATACCGGGTCTTGATACATATGCTGTTAGCTTTATGCTGTTTATTGACCTTTCAATTTCTACCTGAGAAACTCCTGCCCCCTTAAGCCTTTCCATGATGGCTTTTCGAAGCTTATAATCCTCAAGAAGTATTTGGCTGTATCTCTTATCATCAAACCATCTACTATCCCAGTTATAAATTGTCCCGAGTCTGAAAACTTTTGGATTAACTTTTTGTCCCATTATTTTCCTTTCCCTCTAAAACTATTCTTATATTGCTTGATCTTCTCTTATAAGGATGCACTCGACCCCTTGTTGATGGATGAAATCTTTTTAAGAATGGGCCGTCGGATACGATTATTGATTTTATCTTAAGGCTATCCTTATCAATCTTAGTATTGTTAACAGCATTTGCTATTGCGCTTTTTAAGGTTTTCTCGAGTACATACCCACCTCTTTTTTTAAGAACAATAAGCGTCTCAAGCGCGTCTTCAACAGATAGAGACCTTATCGCGTCAGCGACAAGTCTTACTTTTCTTGGACTTATTCTTATCTGATTTGCTTCTGCTTTCACTTCCATATTTTTAAGTCTTACTTATTTCTCGGGCTACAACTCTTCCGTGACTTCTAAATGTTCTTGTAGGAGAAAATTCTCCCAGTCTATGTCCTACCATTCCTTCCATTACCAAAACGTTTATAAAGTTTCGTCCGTTATGTACTGCAAATGTATGGCCCACAAAATCAGGTGGAATCTGAGAAGCTCTTGCCCATGTCTTAATAGGGCCTTTATCTCCTGTCTGCTTCTGAGTCATTACTTTTTTAAGTAATTTTTGATCGATGTATGGACCTTTTTTTGACGATCGAGACATTTACTTCGTCCTCCTTTTAAGAATAAATTTATCAGAATATTTCTTTGACTTTCTGGTGTTTCCTACAGCAATTCTGCCTGCATAAGTCTTGGGCGAAGTCATGCCTATACCCGATCTTCCTTCTCCTCCTCCATGAGGATGGGACCGGGGGTTTTGGGCGACTCCTCGGACGGTTGGCCTTATTCCCATTCTTATTTTTCTTCCTGCAGTCGCGAAAAATTCATTTTTCCAATTGATATTAGAAAGGTTTCCTACTGTTGCCATGCATTCACCTCTTACTTTTCTTATCTCCCCCGATGGAAGCTTTAAGTGAACATAAGGATCCTCTTTAGCCTGAACTATTGCGTATGTGCCCGCGCCTCTCGCCAATTGTCCGCCCTTGCCTGGAAAAATCTCAACGTTATGAACAAACGTTCCAATTGGTAGATTTCTTAAAAGAGTTGAATTTCCGATTCCTATTTCCGCGTCTTCAGACGAAATGATCTTATCGCTAACCTTAATTCCTTCCGGAGCGAGAATGTATCTCTTCTCGCCGTCTGCATATTGGATAAGCGCGATATCCGAGGTTCTATTGGGATCATATTCTACTGCTACCACTTTACCCCAGATGTTTCTTTTGTCTCTTTTAAAATCGACGTTTCTCGTAAATCTTTTATGCTGCCCGCCCTGATGCCTGACGCTCACACGTCCGGTCGCGTCTCTTCCTGATCTTTTCTTCTTAATAAATCTAAGTTCACGCATATTTAGGCTTTCTCGAAGAGATCAATCTTCTCACCTTTCTTAAGAGTTACTATTGCCTTTTTCCAAGACGTAAGCTCTCTTTCCACTCTTCTGCTACCTGTTTTCATGGTTCTTCCTTTTACAAGGCTTGTCGATATCCCGGTAACGGAAACCTTGAATTTCTTTTCTATTGCATTCCTAACTTCTTTTTTATCAACGTGTCTTGCGACTTTAAATGTAAATTTTCCGCTCTTCACGTCTCTCATTGACTTCTCGGTAATAACCGGTGTTAAAGATGTGTTATCCATTAGCCTTCTCCTTTTTGAAGCAATCTACCAAAGGGTCGATTGACTCCTTCATAAAGAAAATTTCTCTGGTATCTAGAACTGAATATGCGTTTAGCATATTTGCCGAGAGTATGCTTACTCCCTCAATATTTCTTCCTGCCCTCACTACATTTTTAGCATCCGCTCCCGGAGTTACGAGAAGAAGCTTTCTCTTTTTCCCTCCGTCACCTAAAACCTTAAGGCTTTGGGCTAAGACGCGGGTCTTTGGCTCAATTTTTTCAAATCCCGTTATTATTTTTATCTCTCCGTCTCTTAGTTTTGCCGATAAGGCCGAGGAAAGAGCAGCTTTTTTCATATTCTTAGGAAATTTCATTGAGTAGTCTCTGGGTTTTGGCCCAAAAACCAGTCCTCCCTTTACGAAGATAGGCGCTCTTATACTTCCGTGTCTTGCTCTTCCTGTTCCTTTTTGTCTATAAATTTTCCTTGACGAACCCTTAACTTCTCCTCGTGTTTTTGTCGAAACAGTCCCTTGCCTTTGATTTGCAAGATATACTCTTACAGCTTGAGCCATAAGTTTGTCATTCACTTTTACACCGAAAATCTCCTTAGGAAGATTTATTTTCCCAACGGACTTTCCTTTTAAATCGTAAACGCTTAATTTAAGCCCTGTTTCGCGAGGCAACTCCTTTTTGACAGCAGCGGACTTTCGTACGCTCTTTGATGGGGTTTTAAGTTTTGAGCCTTTAGCTTTAAGCTTTTTAACTGGCATCTTTTACCTCCTCCTTTGGCTCGCCAGAGTTTTCAACGTCGGCGGCCTTTGGCTCGCTTGGAGCAGGTTCCAAACTTGCTGAGGCGGCTTTCTCTTCAGCTTTTACTTCTACTACCACTTCTTCTACCGGAACTTCTGTTGTCTCTGTATAAAGCGGGACAAACTTCTTGCTTTCTCCGGTTTTTTTAATTATTACCAGACTCCCCTTAAACCCGGGAACGAGCCCTTTTATATAGAGCTCGTCATCTTTTACATCCACGACCAAGAGATTTTTAAGAGTTACGTCGGCATTTCCCATTCTTCCGGCCATCTTCTTTCCCCTGTAGACTCTTCCCGGAGTTGTGCCTTGTCCTATGGCACCCGGAGCTCTATGTCTGTCTGATTGTCCATGGGTTTTTGGACCTCCGTGGAAACCATGTCTCTTTACTACGCCGGCAAAACCTTTTCCCTTTGAATGACCTTGCACATCTACGATGTCTCCCGGCTTAAAAACGTCTGATGCCTTAAGCTTTGATCCCTTTTCAGGAAGTACCTCGTCTGCATCAACAACTCTTATCTCTTTTAAAAAACGGGGGGCAATTTCTTGCCCTGCTTTTTTTGCGTGTCCCAAAACTGCCCTGCTGGCCTTTTTCTTAATTCCAATACCTAGCTGGACAGCCGAGTATTTGTCTTTCTCCTCATTCTTCACAGACACCACAAAAGCACCTCCCGTATTTATTTGAGTAACGGGAACTCTTGCTCCGTTTTCTAAAAACTTCTGTGACTGTGTTCCTTTGATTCCTATAATTCCTAACATATTTGACATATTTGATTCTTCAGGCTACAAACTACAAAAAAAGCGACCACATAGTGTCGCTCTATTCAGAGTTTTAGCTTAGAACGAGAAAACTATGTAGCTACAATCACCTCCAGTGTTTGTCTAGCCATTAAGTTAAATGTAATTATAGTCAAGAATGAGCCTAAATGCAAGGGAGAAGGGAGAGTGGCTAGCGTTCGCCCGTAATTCGCTTTACAACCTTGTCCGCCTCCGCTATTCGAGGTTCATGCTCTCTCCTCAATTCAGCAAGCCCTCTGGCTATTTCGTTGTATCTAGTCTCTACTACCTCACGTTCTGCCTTTAATAAACCACCCATTTGTTGGTCGAATTCTGAATTTACCTTTGCAAAATGCTCGCGGCGGGCAATAGCCCCTCCTATTTGCTCTATACGTGCCCCAATGGGTAGACGTGTCAGAGCTAGAAGTCTTTCTACGGATTCACCAGCTCCTACTCCTTTACCAATTTCTGCAAGCCAGGATAATTTTTGTTCGTCAGGGATTGCTGGATCAGAACTTATTTGATGAGCTAAGGTAAATGGATCTTGTGGTGTTGGTGTGCTTGGTGTATTTGAAGCCGACATACTTCTATTATACTACATTCGGATTTCTACATTGACTCCCGCCGGTAGTTCCAGATGGGTAAGACTGTCTATTGTCTTATCTGTAGGCTGAAGAATATCTATTAGTCTTTTATGAACTTTGATTTGGAAATGATCTCGTGCGTCCTTATCTATGAAGGTCGACTTATTTACTGCATACACGCTTCTTTTTGTAGGCAAGGGGATAGGACCGACAACTTTTGCTCCAGTTCTTATTGCCGTATCAAGTATCTGCTGACAGCAAGAGTCAATTACTCTTGCGTCATAGCTTTTGAGTCTAACTCTAATTCTTCCCTTTGGCATTTTTAAAATTCAAGGTACAAGAAGCTTTATGCTATTATTTTGCTTATAACTCCAGCCCCAACGGTTTTTCCGCCTTCTCTGACTGCGAATCTCAATCCTTCCTCAAGTGCGATGGGGGCTATGAGCTTAACTGTCATTTTTGTGGAGTCTCCAGGCATTACCATCTCAACTCCTGTAGGAAGCGCAACTTCTGCTGTAACGTCTGTTGTTCTGATATAAAACTGTGGTCTGTATCCGGTAAAGAAAGGTGTGTGTCGTCCGCCCTCTTCTTTTGTAAGAATATAAACTTCTGCTTCAAATTCTTTGTGAGGGGTGATTGATCCTGGTTTTGCGAGAACCTGTCCGCGTTCTACGTCTTCTTTTTCTACTCCTCTGAGTAAAACTCCTACGTTATCTCCCGCCTGGCCTTCATCGAGCTGCTTTTTAAACATTTCAACTCCGGTTACGACAGTTGACTTCGTATCTTTAATTCCAACTATCTCAACCGTGTCGTTAATCTTAACAATTCCTCTTTCAATTCGGCCAGTTACTACTGTTCCTCGTCCTTTAATTGAGAAAACGTCCTCAACAGGCATAAGGAATGGTTTGTCTGTTTCACGAGTTGGTGTTGGAATATCATTATCTACCGCATCCATTAAAGCTGCTATTTGCTTCTCTGCTTCTGCGTCTCCTTCAAGCGCCTTAAGAGCAGATCCTCTTATAATTGTCACTTTATCTCCGGCATATTGATATTTTGTAAGAAGTTCTCTTACTTCCATCTCAACTAGATCCAAAAGCTCTGCGTCTTGTACCATGTCACACTTATTAAGAAAGACTACTACAGATGGCACTCCTACTTGTCGCGCGAGTAATATATGCTCCCGAGTTTGTGGCATAGGCCCGTCGGGAGCTGAGACTACTAGAATTGCACCGTCCATTTGGGCGGCACCTGTAATCATATTCTTAATGTAATCTGCGTGTCCTGGAGCGTCGATGTGTGCGTAGTGGCGTTTGTCTGTTTCGTATTCGATGTGGGAAATATTGATCGTGACTCCGCGAGCCTTTTCTTCTGGGGCGTTATCGATATCTTCGTATTTCTTGGCTGTAGCTTGTCCTTTCTTTGAGAGCACAGTAGCAATAGCCGCAGTAAGAGTTGTCTTGCCGTGGTCTACGTGACCGATGGTACCGATATTTACGTGTGGTTTTGTTCTTTCGTATTTGTCTGCCATTTATCCAAGAAAAAAAATTAACCTGCACTTGAGGCTAATTTTCTTAACCTTTTCTACCATCAAATATTATTTAATGGTACTTTGCAATATACAGCAAAAACTCAAAATCGTCAAGAGGGAGTTTACCTAGATACGCCTGCTTGGTTCTCTGACTGCGGACTTCTGGATCTTGCCAGCGGAATCGGAAAAGTATCTAATAAAACAAGCGTTTTTCTAACTTTTCCTGTGTTTGGTAAAGCTCTGTATTCAGTTCTCCAAATCCCTTCCCGGAAACCCTGGATCCTAGCTTTGGTTTCAGGATTCATACGGACGGATTATAGCAGAAGGGTTCTTATTTGACAATTCAATTGTCTCTATTATAAACTGCCTCAGAAGTTTTATATGTTTAGAATTCAAAAGCTTGACCTTTTAATTTCCATCTATATTCTTTTTGTGATTCTTTCAAATGTGATGGGAAATAAAACTTTCCCTCTTCCCGACATAGGACCAATTCATCTCAATGCAAGTGTTTCAATCTTTTTAATCCCTTTGATTTTTACGATAAACGACATGATTACTGAAGTTTTTGGAAAAGAGAGAACCAGAAGCATTATCCGATCCAGTCTTATCGTAATTTTTTTGACTCTCGTCTATTCTTTGCTTGCCACTAGCCTTCCTCCTTCCATGAGGTTTGCGCCGATGGAAGACGCTTACGATACGATCTTTGCCGTTTCAGCCAAATTCTCTGCGGCTTCTCTTATTGCTTTTGCGTCTGCGGAATTTTTGGACGTTTATGTATTCGCAAAGATAAGAGAAATGCTTGGGAAGAAAGCTTTGTGGCTCAGGACAAACTTATCAAACTTCGCTTCACAATTTATAGATACTGCTGTCTTTATGGTATTGGCTTTTTATGCACTCGATCTCTCATTCTCGGAAAACTTATCTTTCATCCTGAGCCTCTCAATTCCTTACTTCTTACTTCGATGTGTTCTGTCTATAATTGAGACCCCTCTTGTTTACCTCGGGGTCAAATGGCTTAAGGGGGAAAAATGATCACTACGGCTGTCAAAACCCACAAAATTACAACTACTGATAAAGACATCCTAAGAATTCTGGATCGCTATATGCCGCGCCTTGCGGAGGGCTCGATAGTTGCGATAGCTTCGAAGATAGTCGCCATAACTGAGGGAAGATTAGTTAAAAAGACTTCAGAAACCCAGAAGGATGAGTTGGCTGCAAAAGAGGCAGAATACTATCTTCCCAGAGAAGAAAATAAGTACGGCTTCTTAATAACTGTAAAGCATAATCTCCTCGTTGCATCGGCAGGCATCGACGAATCCAATGGTAATGGCTATCTGGTTCTTTGGCCTAAAGATCCACAGAAAAGCGCCAATATGATTCGCGAGTATTTGGTAAAAAAACACAAAGTAAAAAGGGTTGGGGTAATAATAACCGACAGCAAGCTCACCCCGCTTCGTTGGGGGGTGACGGGATACGCCTTAGCGAGCAGCGGATTCAGGGTCTTGAACAGTTACATCGGCAAGCCTGATATCTTTGGCAGGCTTATGCATGCGGAAAAACTAAATGTTGCAGATTCCTTGGCAGCAGCTACGGTAGCAGTAACAGGAGAGGGATCAGAGCAAACTCCAATCGCAATAATTGAAGACTTGCCTTCCGTAGTTTTCCAAAAAAGAAATCCAACTAATAAAGAAATAAAAGAACTTCACATAAGCCTTACAGATGATGTTTTCTATCCTTTGCTTAAAGCTGTAAAATGGAGGGTCAGAGTCCAAAGACCAGAAGAAGAGAAAAAATAATAAACGCACAAAAAAGAATTAATGCTGTAGGGGAAGTAAGCATATCCTCTTTTCTCACTCGCCATACTCTTTTAATTTTTCTTTTTGCCATTCTATTAAGTATAGGCACTATTTTTTAAAAGTGTCAAGTCTAGTTCTTAGGCTTTAATAACCAGCCAGCCATACCGTATGCCGTATTGTAATAATAAATATTTGCGCAGACCGTAATTCTATTTTTGCCGGGAAAAGATTTCCAATTATTATAACTCCCCTTTGCATACTCCGCGCCTGTAAGCGTATAAGTCCTGAGTGAGCTTTTTACCAGCTCTAAGGTGAGGCATTTTTGGCTTGAGGCTATATATGAATATTCACAATCATTTGTCATTCCCCCTACGGTTTTTGTTGAACTATTTCCTCCGCTTATGATATTTATCTTAAAATCCTTATTGGGAATGCAGGTTTCAGAACTTCCGTATTTACCGTTACCATTGTCGTCTTTCCAAATACCCAAATAATATCTGTACTTGTTGGTGCTTGAGGCCGCTGTCTCTTTTGATATTCCCTCTCTCTCCATTTGATTGATCACACTGCGCTCCACATCTGTTACTCCTTTCACAGCCTGGGAGAGGGAATTGTATTGGTATGCTCCGAAAAGAACTAAAAGCATTACTCCAAGACCCAGCGCCTTAGGCAGGGACATTATCCAGCCAAAAACACTCTTGTTTTGTCTTCGGTTAGAAACTCTTCTTCTTGATTTTGAGGATTTTTTTGCCACCTAATCTAGTGAACAATAATTCGTGCTGTTTGTCAATTAAAATTTTATATTTTTATTGTCAAGGGCCAAATTGTGGCATTTTTGAGATCAAATCATATATATAAATTAATAAAAACTATAAGGTGCTATATTGCCTCCAATGAAAGAAAGGCTTGGCCTAGAAACAGGATTCATACTCCTTGTCCCCGTAATTATTATTGTTATCGGGATTATATTTCTAATTTCTCAATTACAGGAAAAGTCAAAAGACCCGAGACAAGAATTCCTGAAGAAGCTCAAGGAAAAAGAGCAAAAGTTAAACGACAAAGAAGAAAAACTGAAAAAGCTAGAGGAGAACCTAAGATATAGGGTCTAAACTACTCTACTCTTCCCGTGAATGTGGAGGCGGCGACCATTTGCGCCTGAATATTTTGGGGGACTTCTTCATAGTGAGATGGCTCCATATAATAAGAGGCTCGTCCTTGAGACATAGAACGGAGAGTTGTCGCGTACCCCGAAAGCTCAGCCAGAGGTGCCATAGCTAGAATTATTGTCGCTTTTCCGCGTTCTTCGGATCCTGAAATCTGCGCTCTTTTTGAAGAAAGGTCTCCTATAACATCTCCCATAAATTCAGATGGAGTAGTGACTTCTACCTTCATGATCGGCTCAAGAAGCGTAAGCTTTCCGTTTCTTGCAGCCTGCTGAAGAGCCTGACTGGCTGCGATTTTAAATGCAATGTCCGATGAATCAACATCATGATAGGACCCATCATAAACCTCAACGTCGAAGTCTACCATTGGATAGCCGAGATATATTCCGTTTTCCATCGTTTCCTTAACACCTTTTTCAATTGAAGATATGAATTCTACGGGAATTGCTCCTCCTTTAACGGAATTAATAAATTCATATCCCTCTCCCCTGGGCTTTGGAATTACGCGAAGCAGACAGTGACCATACTGTCCTCGTCCTCCGGATTGACGGATATATTTTCCCTCCCCCTTGGCTTCCTGTTTTATGGTCTCTTTATATGCCACCTGAGGCGCGCCAACATTTGCCTCTACTCCAAAGTCGCTCTTCATAGTATTTACTTTTACCTCCAGCTGAAGCTCCCCTACTCCTGAAATAATAGTTTGTCCTGTTTCATGGTTTGCCTTTACCTGAAATGTCGGATCCTCATCCATAAGGCGTTTTAGCGCAAAACCCAGTTTTTCCTGATCTGTTTTGGTCTTGGGCTCTATTGCTAAAGAAATAACAGGCTCTGGGAAAGAAATCTTTTCAAGAACTATTGGGGCTGTTTCATCACAAAGCGTATCTCCTGTTCCTGTCTCTTTAAGTCCTACTATTGCCACTATTTCTCCGGCAAAAGCTTCTTTAATTTCCGCTCTTTGATTTGAGTGCATCATGAGTAATCTGCCTATTCTCTCTCTCGTGTCGCGGGAAGAGTTATAAGCATAAGAACCGGCTCCTATGGTTCCCGAATAAACTCTAAAATACGTAAGTTTTCCGACATGGGGATCGTTTTGGATCTTAAAAGCAAGGCCTGTAAATGGTGCATCTTTTGTGAGCTGACGGACTTCTTCAGTCCCGGTTTTCGGATTTGTTCCTTTTACCTCTTTAAGGTCGACAGGGGATGGAAGGTATTCTACGACTGCGTCAAGAAGCGGCTGGACTCCTTTATTTCGAAGTGAAGTTCCTGCATAAATTGGTACCAGCTTATATGCAATAACTGCTGCACGCAATGCGCGTCTAAGTTCATCCTCTGTGGGTTCTTCACCGCTGAGGTATTTATCCAGAAGCTTATCATCTGTCTCTGAAATCTTTTCAATAAGCTTGTGTCTGTATTTCTCGACTTGATCTTTCAAATCCTCCGGAATATCCGAAGTTACATCGTATTTGGCACCTAATTCGTCCGATCCCCATCTATAAGCCTTGCGCGTTAAAAGATCTACATTTCCTACGTAGGTTTGCTCGGCTCCTATTGGTAATACCATTATTGCAGTATTTGCACCCAGCTTATCCTCGATAGATTTTACAGTAGCTAGAAAGTCTGCTCCCAACTTATCCATTTTGTTTACAAAGCAAATTCTAGGAACTTTATACTTGTCCGCCTGTCTCCAGACCGTTTCAGACTGAGACTGCACTCCTTCTTCTGCATCAAGAACGGTAATTCCTCCATCAAGCACTCTTAAAGAACGCTCTACTTCTGCAGTAAAGTCTACGTGTCCGGGAGTATCTATGATATTAAATCTGTACTCGACTCCTTTATAAAGTCCCGCTGTTGGTGTCCAAAATGCAGTGGTGGCAGCGCTCACAATAGTAATTCCGCGCTCTCTTTCCTCTTTCATCCAGTCCATGACAGTTGTCCCCTCATCAATGTCTCCGATTTTGTGGGTTTTTCCGGTGTAGTAAAGAATACGCTCCGTAGTTGTAGTTTTTCCCGCGTCAATATGGGCAATAATGCCTATATTTCTAACCCTATCCAGTTCTTGTGCTTTCTGCTCGTCTGCCATATTAATTCAATTATCAATTTCTAATTTCCAATTTTCAATACTCTATTTTTGCTTGCCCTTCCGAAGTTTTAACGAAGGAGGGCTTAAAAAAACTCCCCTAAGGGGAATTTAGGAAGATTCACTCTTCCTTATTATATCCTGAAATGTGAAAATGCCTTGTTGGCCTCAGCCATTCTGTGAGCGGTATCTCTTTTCTTTACTGCTTCACCTAAATTTTGATTTGCATCGTTAAATTCTGCTGCCAATTTTTCGGCGAAGGAGCGGTATTCTACATTTGATCTTTTTCTTGCTGCCTCTATAAGCCATCTTATTGCGAGAGAGGTCTTTCTGTCTCCCCGCACTTCCTGTGGAATTTGGTAGGATGCTCCACCCACGCGTCTAGCCTTTATTTCCTGCCCCGGTCCTACGTTTTGTATTGCTTTTTCAAATACTTCTAGCGCGTTTTCGCCTTTTTGAGAAAGTATCTCCATCGCGCCGTAAAAAAGGTTTTCAGATGTGGTCTTTTTTCCGTCCTTCATCATGCGGTTAATAAACTTCGCGACCAGAACGCTTCCGTAAATTTTGTCTCCCTCTGTTTGTCTTTTTGCTACTTTTTTGTGTCTCATATGCTAACCGCTCACTACTAACTACTGGCTACTGACTCGGGCGCTGGTGTTTCTGCTTCAGGCGCTTGCGTTCCTACTGCCACTTTTGGAACTGCCACACTTCCGCCCTGCTTTGTTCCGTATTTGCTTCTTGATGTCTGTCTGCCCTGTACTCCTGCCAAATCATATTTACCCCTAACGATGTGGTATTTTACTCCTGCCAAATCCTTTACTCTTCCGCCTCTTACCAAAACTATTCCGTGCTCTGCAAGACTATGCCCTTCACCCTGAATGTATGCCGTTACTTCAGCTCTATTGGAAAGCTTTACCCTAGCTACTTTTCGAAGAGCAGAATTAGGCTTTCTTGGTGTCATTGTTTTAACAAGAGTCACAACTCCTCTTTTCTGAGGAGAGTTAACGTTCGTATAGACTCTGTCTTTCGCGTTAAAAAGACGCCGGAGCCCTGTAACCCTGGTCTTTGCGATCTTTCTTTTTCTTCCCTTTTTAGCTAACTGTGATAATGTAGGCATATTACAAAATTTCTAATTACTAATTTCTAATTTCTAAACATTGAAAATTGAGAATTAATAATTGAAAATTGTTCTGGTATTATACTTCATTTACGGGTTCCGCTTCAACGTGTTTACCCTCGACCGGAATAAGTCTACCTATGATAACGTTTTCTTTAAGACCCACAAGCTTATCTTCCTGACCTTCGAGTGAGGCTTCGGTAAGGACCTTTGTGGTCTCCTGGAATGACGCAGCTGAAAGCCATGAGTCTGAAAAAAGCGAAGACTTGGTAATTCCCAGAATTGTTTGTCTTGCGGTTGCCGGTTCTCCGCCTTGTGAAAGAACCTCGGCGTTTAGCTCTTCAAATCTGGTCTTAGTGATAAAGTCTCCGGGAATAAGAGTCGTGTCCCCAATTGTTTCTACAACTACCTTATCCGACATCTTACGCAAAATTACCTCAAAGTGCTTATCGTTGATTGGGATTCCCTGAGATTCATAAACTTTTTGTGCCTCGGTTATGATGTAACGCTGAGAGTCTATAAGCCCTTTTATCTTTAAGACCTCTTTTGGATCAAGGTATCCTTCTGCAAAAGGCGTACCCGCCAATATTTCTTCTCCGTCTTTTACTGAAAGGGTAGCCGCAAGAGGCACGAAGTATTCGCGTTCTTCCGAAGGTTTTCTTTTTGTAGTTACCTTAACCATATAACCGTCGTCTGTCTTATCGATAGTTACCTTACCTGTAATTTCAGATATTGGCGATAGACTTTTTGGAGTTCTCATTTCAAAAAGTTCCTCAACACGAGGAAGACCTTGCGTAACGTCACTCATTACAACTCCTCCAAAATGCCTGACTCTCATCGTCAGCTGTGTTCCAGGCTCGCCTATTGATTGCGCAGCTACTACTCCTACAGGAACTCCAAGCTCTACTCTTTTTCTCGTTGAGAAATCCCATCCATAACAAAGAGCGCACATTCCATACTTAAGCGCACACGTTATGGATGAGCGAATCACTGCTTCATTTACGCCCTCTTTTGTAATCACAGCTATCTTTTCTTCTGTTATCTCCGATCCTGCTTTTACGATCTCTTTCTTTGTTTTAGGAGAAACGATTTTTTCCGCAGCTGTTCTTCCAAGAATTCTATCTTCAAAAACAGCTGTCCTCGCCACTTCGTCGCGAGTGATTAGAATTCCCTCGGTCGTTTGGCAGTCTTCCTCCCTAACAATCATGTCGTGGGATACGTCGACAAGCCGGCGTGTAAGATACCCTGCATTTGCTGTCTTAAGAGCTGAGTCGGTAAGACCTTTTCTAGAACCACGAGCTGATGCAACATATTCAAATATTGAAAGTCCCTCTCTGAAGTTAGATGTAATCGGAAGTTCAACGATTTTTCCTAACGGATCGAGAATTAATCCTCTCATCGCTGAAAGCTGCTTCAACTGTTCTTTTCCCGCTCTCGCTCCTTCTGAATCAATAACGAGCCTGATGACGTTTTGCTCTGACATAAGATCCCATGTCATATCTGCAATCTTATCGGTTATCTTAATCCAGACTTCGTTAGAAAGGCGCTTTCTCTCATCGTTCGTTATAAGACCCTGTTGAAATTCTCCGTCAATTTCAGAAATCTTGTCTTCTGCCTGATCAATAAGTTCTTCCTTCTCGGGAACAAGCTCCGTATCAAATACCGACACAGATAGACCTGATACCGTGGCTCCGTAAAATCCAAGAGATTTTATGTTATCGATAAGATCTGCTACTTCTATGGAAGTACAAATTTTCATAGCCTCGGTAATGATTTTTTTGATTCCTGAGGCTTTTACAGGCTCGTTTATGAAAACCATTGATTCGGGGAGTTTTTCATTAAACATTAATCTTCCTGCAGACGTTTCATAGATTTGCCCTCTTATCCTTGTCTTTACTTCCTGCCTTAATTTTATCTTACTCATTGAAAATGCCATTAAAGCCTCCTCTATTCCTGAAAAAACATACTCTTCCTCATCTGAACCACGCGTAATCCTACTATCTAGGCTTGTCAGATAGAAGACACCTACTGCCATTTCCTTATTAGGGAGTGTAATGGGGGAGCCGTCTGCGGGCTTTAGGAGATTTTCCCTAGGCATCATCAGCTCAATTGCTTCTTTCTGGGCGTTTTCGGATAGCGGAATGTGGACTGCCATCTGGTCTCCGTCAAAATCAGCATTGTATCCTGCGCAAACACAAGGATGAAGCGAAATTGCCGCTCCTTCAATAAGGATCGGGTAGAAAGCTTGAATTCCCAGCTTATGAAGCGTCGGCGCACGATTTAAAAGAACAGGATGATTTTTTGTAATTTCTTCTAAAATATCGAAGACTTCAGGCGGCCTTTTCTCTATAAATCTTTTTGCACTCTTTATGTTGGGAGCAAAACCTCTAACTATTACTTCGCGCAAAATAAACGGCTTAAACATTTCCAGTGCCATTTCCTTAGGGAGTCCGCATTCGGAAAGCTTAAGCTCAGGCCCTACTACGATAACGGAGCGACCTGAATAATCGACTCTTTTACCAAGAAGGTTTTGTCTGAAACGCCCCTGTTTCCCTCTAAGCATGTCCGAGAGAGAACGCAGGGGGGATGAGACTACCTGTCCACCCCGCTGTGAGGCATCAATCAAAGAATCTACCGATTCCTGAAGCATTCTTTTTTCATTTCGAAGGATTATTTCAGGCGCGCCCAATACGATTAAATGCTTTAACCTGTTATTTCTATTAATAACTCTTCTATACAAATCGTTTAGGTCTGATGTGGCAAATCTTCCTCCTGAGAGCTGAACCATCGGCCTAAGGTCAGGCGGAATAACGGGAAGAGCCGTATAAACCATGTCAGATGGCGATATTCCGGCTTTCCTAATTACCTCAAGGAGTCTGAGTCTTTTTATAAGCTTTAAATATTTTTGCCCTTTTGCTTTTTCTACCTCTTTACGAAGAGTAATAATCAGCTCATCAATGTTAATCTTCTCGATAAGGTCAGACAAACCTTCTGCGCCGGTCTTGAATTTGAAGAACACAGGAATATCGTACTCAAGAATCTTGAAGTACTCGTCTTCTGAAAGAACAGATCCAGCCTTAAGGCTCTTAAGAAGGGAGGCTAAAGCGTCTGAGATCTCATCTATCTTTTTTATTTCCTGCTCAATTCGATCTGAAATTCTGCTCAGCTTTTGACGCTTGGTAAGATCAATTTCCTGAGCGATAAGGTCTTTTTGCTCACCTTTGGCTTTTGCCGAAGTTGTTCCTTTTTTCTTCTCGTTGAGTTCTTTTTCAATAATTTTCTCTTCTTTTTCGGCTTCTTTCTTAAGACCCTCTTTTCGCTCCGAAATATTTTTGTTGAAAGTTTCAAATGCTTTCTTCTTCTCATCTTCATCGATTTCTGTTACCAGATACGACGCGTAGTAAATAACAGAATCCAAATCCTTCTGAGACATATCCAAAATTAAAGACAACGGACTTGAAGATCCCTTAAAGAACCAGACGTGTGCGACAGGGGACGCAAGAGTAATGTGTCCCATTCTCTCTCGTCTTACGCGGGAAAGAGTAACTTCAACTCCGCACTTATCGCAGACTATTCCCCTATATCTTATTCTTTTGTATTTTCCGCAGTAGCACTCCCAGTCTTTTGTGGGTCCAAATATTCTTTCGTCAAAAAGTCCGTCCTTCTCGGGGCGCAAGGTTCTATAGTTGATCGTCTCAGGTTTTGTGACTTCTCCATATGACCAGCCCAAAATGTCACTTTTATTTGCCAATAAAATTTTAAGAGACTTAAAGTCCAGAATGTTTATGTCTTTCATTTTTTTATCTTTATTATTCATTCTTAACCCCTACTGTCGGCTCTTCTGCTCCAGCTTGTGCTACATGAAGATCCGAGCCTTTTTCAGCTACTACCTTATCTCCGCCCGCTGCTTCCTGAAGATCATGAGCCTCTTTTCCCAATTTTTCATCGGCCTTCTGCTCAACAATTGCCTCACCCAATGGCTCTGTAAGAAGGGGTTCAGGCGTAACTGTCGCTCCCATTGGAACAACATTAAGTCCTAGCGCCTGAAGCTCTTTTATAAGAACTTTAAATGATTCCGGAACCTTAGGTGTAGGAATTGAAGTTCCCTTAACGATTGCCTCAAATGCTTTAGCGCGACCGACAACGTCGTCTGACTTAATTGTCAACATTTCCTGAAGAGTATAGCGCGCCCTGTGTGCTTCAAGCGCCCATACTTCCATTTCTCCAAGGCGCTGTCCTCCCATTTGCGCTTTTCCTCCAAGAGGCTGCTGTGTAACCAAAGAGTATGGTCCGGTGGAGCGGGCGTGGGTCTTATCTTCAACCATATGAATTAGCTTCATAACATATTCAACCCCTACAACTACCGGATTCTCGTATGGCTCCCCAGTTCTTGCGTCAAAAAGAGTTGTCTTTCCTTTTTCCGGAAGTCCGGCACTCTTTAGACTCTCTGTAATTCTTTCTTCGTCAATCTTTTCAAAAACAGGAACTGCAATTTTCTTGCCTAATTTTAATGCTGCCCACCCCAGATGTGCTTCGAGAAGTTGTCCCAGATTCATTCTCGCAAGTACCGAGAAGGGGGAAATAATAATGTCCACGGGCGTTCCGTCTTCCAGGTACGGCATGTCTACTTCAGGAACAATTTTTGAAATAACTCCTTTATTTCCGTGTCTTCCCGCGAGTTTATCTCCCACCACAACGTGACGGAATTGTGCGACCTCAACAATAATCTTTCGAAATGTACCCGGCTCAAGCTCGTCTCCTTTTTTGCGGTCAAGAATTTGAACGCTTATTACGGTTCCTCGTTCTCCATTGGGCATTCTAAGCGAAGTGTCCCGTACTTCCCGAGCCTGTTCGCCGAAAATAGCGCGTAGAAGCCGCTCTTCTGCAGTAAGTTCTGTTTCGCCTTTTGGTGCAATTTTTCCGACCAGAATGTCTCCGGGTCCGACTTCCGATGAAACAACTACGATTCCTTCTTCATCAAGGTTTGCTAAATCTTCCTCAGAAACGTTAGGGATGTCCCTAGTTGTCTCCTCAGGTCCAAGCTTTGTCTCAACAACTGCAGCTTCGTATTTCTCAATGTGTATCGAGGAAAGAGAATCTTCTTTTACCATTCTATCCGAAATAACGATAGCGTCTTCATAGCCTAAGCCGTCAAAGGAGGCATATGCTATTACTAAGTTTTGCCCCAATGCCAATTCTCCGTTTTGAGAAGAAGGTCCGTCTATTAAAATCTCGCCTTTCTTGAGCTTTTGTCCGTTTTTTACCAATGTTCGCTGAGTATATGCAGTGGCTTGAGACGTTCTTCGGAATGAGGAAACCTTATATTCCTCCTCTTTCTTTCCCTTTCCCTTAAAGATTACTTTTTCTGCATCTGCATAAATCACTTCTCCATCCTCTGGCGCCCTAACGACTCTGGACATTACTGCGGAAACAGTACCTTCCATTCCTGTTCCGACTATCGGAGAATGAGGCGAAACCAAAGGTACTGCCTGAGACTGCATGTGGGTACCCATAAGAGCTCTGTTTGCTTCATCGTGAGATACAAAAGGAATAAGTGAGGCTGCAGTTCCTACGACTTGGCGTGGCATCATATCGATAAATTCGATTTTCTCTTTTTCTACCTCTATAAATTCTCCCTTATATCTCGCAGGAATCCTTTCTCCCTCTATCGTCTGATCTTCATTAATCACTCCAGAATGGGTAACGTAATGGTCTCTCTCGTCAGCTGCGTCCATATAAACGATTTCATCTGTCGCTTTAGCGTGAACAATCTTGCCTTTTTTTGCCTGTTCTACTTTTCTATATGGTGTCTCAAGAAATCCGTACTGATTGATTCTTGTATACAGTGAAAGATATGTCACAAGACCGATATTCGGACCTTCAGGACTTCTTATGGGACAAATTCTTCCGTATTGAGAAGAATTAATGTCTCTTATAGAGAAAGCTGCGCGCTCCCTCGTTATTCCGCCTGTTCCCATAACAGTCAAACGGTTAAGATTGTCTACTTCGGATAATGGGTTCGTTTGATCTAGAATTGTTGAAAGCTGGGATGTTCGGAAGAATTCGTTAATCGATGCCATAATTGGCCTTGCATTGATTAATCCTGAAATGGTAACCGGCTGATCTGCCTGAATAAGGCTCATTCTTTCCTTAATTGAGCGCTCAAGACGCAGAACTCCGACCCGAAATGCAGTTGATGCTACAAGCTCTCCGACGCGTCTTACACGCCTGTTTGCCAAAGAGTCAATATCATCCACTCCGTCTTTTCCGCGAGCAAGCTCTATAAGAAAAGCAATAGTTCCCACAATGTCGTCAACTGTTAGGATCCTCTGATCAGATGGAACAAATCCCGGAATACCTTGCAGCTTTTTATTGATCTTATAGCGTCCTACATCTCCCAGATCATACCTTCTGTTATTGAAGAACGTTCCGGAAAAGTTTTCTCTTACTTTCTCGAGAACTATTGGTTCGCCCGGATGCATTTTCTTAAATATCTCAACGAGCGCTTCGTTTGTATTGGTAACTTCATCCTTAAGAAGTGTGTTTTGAATATAGGAAGTCTTGTCATCCGGCTCAACTGCCTTAAATCTTTCCTTTATGGCATCGGAGTCTGAAATTCCAATTGCCCGAAGGAAGGTGGTAGCCAGGAATTTTCTTCTTCTGTCAATTTTTACGGTTATGGTCTCGTATCTTGTTGTTGAAAATTCAAGCCACGATCCGTGGACCGGGCGTATCTCTGCTGTATAAAGAGTCTGTCCGGTAACAGGGTCCTGCGTAGCTGTAAAAAACGCTCCGGGGGAGCGCACGAGTTGACTGACTATAGCTCTTTCAATTCCGTTAATAATAAAAGTTCCCCGTTCTGTCATCTTTGGAACGTCGCCTAAGAAGACTTCCTGATTTATTTTTTCGTCTGTTTTTTTATTGGTTAGTGTGGCTTTGACGTATAAGGGGGAGTCGTAGGTAAGGCCTTTGTAGATAGATACCTCAGGACTATTGGTAGGCTTTCCAATTCTATAATCCTTAAGTTCCAGATTCCAATTCTTTCCCGTAAAGTCATCCACAGGAGATATTTCAGAGAGTATTTCTCCAATTCCGCGGTCTTCAAACCATTTGTATGATTCCTTTTGAAGAGAGAGTAGATCAAGTTCAAGTAGTACGGGATACTTCCTGCCCCAGTCCTCTCGAGTAATGTGGTCTGTGTTCTTATCTGCCTTAGCCATTTATGAAAAAACCCTAAAGAAGCCTATATCAACAAAAAAAATGCACAAGGTGCACTAGCCTACATATAAAAAGCTTCCCCTAAAGTAATTCCTTTATACCAGAAGAGAACGGAGGCTGTCAAGGAGTAAACAATAGAATTCTCTTGCCTTGCCATTGGGTTTGGGATACTCTTAAAATATCCTATGGATGGGCTTGACCCCGCTATCAAGAGGAAATTAAAAAAAGAAGAGCTTCGCTACGCAATGGACGATCGGGACGGCTTTATCAGGCAAAAGTTCGGACGCGACTTTAGATACTACGACACAGAGCTTAAAAGAATAAGTGACAAGAAAACACTTGAAAGAATTGAGGCTTTGGGAATTCCCCCGGCATGGACCAAAGTCTGGATTTCTCCCCAGAAAAATACCCACCTTCAGGCTACAGGATATGACGAAAAGAAAAGAAAGCAATACATTTATCACCCCGACTGGATAAAAATTTCACAGGAAAATAAATTCGGGAAGATGGTAGACTTCGGCCTTTCTCTTCCCAAAATAAGAAGCAAGGTCCGCTACGATATGAGTGGCACCATTATGGATAAGAAAAAGATTCTCGCGACTATAGTTTGGCTCCTTGAGCATACATTTATAAGAATAGGAAATGAGCAGTACAGCCGCGGAAACGAGTCATATGGATTGACTACGCTAAGGAACAAACACGTCCAGGTACGCGGAGATAAAGTAAAATTTGAGTTCGTCGGAAAATCAGGCGTAGAGGCAGAGCTATCAATTTCAAACCCGACAATTGCCAAGACCATAAGGCGCTGCATCGAGCTTCCGGGCTACGAACTATTTCAGTTCATTGATGATGAGGGAGAGAAAAGAGTGGTGGATTCAGAAGACGTAAATGAATTCCTAAAAGAGGTTACGAAGGAGGATTTTACTGCGAAGGACTTCAGAACCTGGGGTGCGAGCGACCTCTCCGCCAATTATTTCTATAAAGCCGGGCATAGCGATGATAAGAAAGTTCTTAAGGCGACTATAAAAGAGGCTATAAAAACAGTCTCGGGATATCTTAATAATACAGTTACAGTTTGCCGCTCTTACTACATTCACCCGGCTGTTATAAAGACTTATGAAGAAAATATTCTAGTCCCCCACTTTGGAAGACATTCGGGAAGAAAGCCTGCGATAAGTGGCCTTTCGTGGGATGAAGTGGCGTTAGTCCGCCTCCTTCAGAAATACTCCTAATTACTTCTTGTGGATATATTTGCTCCAGGCTTTTTTGAAGTACGGGAGGGAAAGCGTTGAGAGAAGAAAACCTACTGAGGGAACTATGGCATTAAGCCAGGGTTCAATTCTTACTACATATTTTAAATAAAGCGCGATCGCGAGATATGTGAGGAGCGCCAGAACTACTTTCCTCGTGATTGAAGTTTCCCAAGCTTTGTCTTGCTCCACCTTACTGTTTCGCTCTTCTATTTTTGCGACTCTTTCTTCAAGACTTACCATAAATAAATTATATCAATTTGTATTCTATTTTTGTGGTTTTGGAGTTTTTCAACTGCTGAGGGGAGTTTCTTATGTTTTTTCTATAGTGCTTTTTTGTAATTATCTTGCTGTAGTCACTGACTTTTTCCATAAATTCCACGCCATTTAGGTGATCCATCTCATGGAATATAATTCTTGCCAGAATCCCGTCTGCCTTTAATCTAAATAGCAAACCGCGCTCGTCATAGGCTTCGACTTGGACTTCCCTTGGTCGTAAAACAGGACCGAATAGATCTCCTATGCTTCCGCAGCCTTCGTAAATGAGCGACTTATCTTTTGATTGGAAAGTGATTTTGGGATCTATATAGACTCTTACTTTATCTGTCTTCCCGAGCTTTCTAGCCTTCGTAGTTCTAGGGTGAGTTATGAAAACCATATAGTTTTCGCCTATTTGGGGCGCGGCAATTCCTATTAGATCTGCTTTATGCATGGAATCAATTAAATTCCGGACCAACTTCTTGAACTCAGGCGATTTAAAGTTTTTAATAAGCCTATTCTTCGCTTTAAGTCTTCGGTCCCCTGCCTGAATAATCTTTTTTACCACGGGGGGATTATATCACTAATAGTTACAAATCTTGCTTTACTGCAAAAAGCTATTATAATATCCAGATGGTTGAGGGTGCCCGGAGAAGTCCTATCGTTGTTCAAACCAAAGAAGAACTGCACAGAGAGTCGGTTATAGAAAACCTCTCTGTAGAGGATAGGCCTCCTGTTCTTATTCCAACAATCACCTCCCCAATAGGAAGGGTTTTTAATAATGAGATTGCAGGATATTATGCTTATGTTCCTCCTCTAGGGTCAACCCTTCGGGACAGACTGAAAGGACCTCATGGCGGAATAAAAGAATTTATATCACCGGATGGAGCGACAACGGGATTTGCAAAGCCTATCAAGTTGACCGTTGAGGAGGGCGAGGCAGTTCTAATAAGAAGAGGTATTGCGCTTAGAAAAGGTCCGGGAGCACTTGAAGAAACTCCTGTTCGTAAATGGGCGTCCAATATCCCCGGCGCACGCCGCTATTTAGGGTTTGGCAGCCCAGGCCCCTGGTAGAATCTTTTCCATTATAAGTTGCAAAATTTGAAAATCTGAATATAATGTAACGACTATGGGAGGACCAATAGAGAAGGGCGCACCACAGACGGAAGCGGATACGGCTCCAAGGGGAAGCCTGTTTACAGCTAGGATTTTCGAATGGGAAATGGGTGTTTATAAAGCGGCTGGAAGATCTATACAAGGCTTATGCGTGGAATTTGTATCTGCAAAAGCTGATAGGGTAAGACTTAGAGGCTTTAGAGACCATCAAGTTCTTCTAGTAGTAACTCACGATAAAGCAGTAGATTTTACTCCTTACCTTCAAAGGGTCCAAGAACTTCGGGGACAGCCGAAATCGGGCACATCAGAAAGCTAAGCTAAGAAGTCAAATTATCATTCTAATTTTCTCAAGAATTTGAGAATGGTAGTACCCAGAGGCGAAAGTTCGTGTAAAACGTCTGCCCCTCTGTTTCTTTTTGAAACTAAACCTGAAATCGCAAGACGCCGGATATGTTCGCTTGCTGTTTTGTAATTTATTTTGAGTTTAGTCGAAATCTCCAGAACGGAAAGGTTAGGATATGTATTTATAAGCTCTAATATTTGAATTCTTCTATGGTTGGAAAATCCCTTAACAATTCTTTCCATTTTTCTGTAAGAAATCATAAATTTATCGTATCACTTCATTCCTAAATTCTCAAGAATTTGAGAATGATAGATTTGGGTGTTTTAATACTCAATACGAAAAGTGATGGGGCGGGCAGGCAAGTATTTAAGGATGTTTGTGTTTGAGTTTGTTTATAGCTACAGACTGTCACATGCATTCTGGTTTTCTTAAGAATTTGAGAATGCTGGAGTTGAATCTCGGGGAGCGGAGCGCTTGTGCTGTTTACCCCGAGTCGTAATGAAGGGGGTAAACCGAAGTAAGCCCTGAAGTCGGGTTTGGAAGGTTATGCTGACCGAAATTTGCCGAGGACTATAGAGTCAAATTAAAATGTGGGCCGCTTACTTTCCATCCCGGAATTATACAAAAAAACAGCCGTTAGGCTGCTTTTTTTAATTCAGGAGGTGCGGGCAATTCCTCATCTGACATGCTTTCGCAAGTGCCTGGAGCTGGAGCCCGACTTCCCAGGTCTTCTGAATTACAAACATTATACCACTTAATTCAAGTCTTGTCTCTTTCTCTAACCTTTTTCAACTCTTCTTGGGGTATACCGTATGGATTATGCATAATCTTACTGCTCGGAAGTCAAATTAATATTGTTCTTAAATTCTCAAGAATTTGAGAATGATGAACTGGTAAACTCGAGTATTTAAGGGTAGTTCGTGTTGGGTGGGTTTTTGGGTTGGAAGGTTATGCCGACCGAAATTTGCCGAGCGGCTAAGAAAAATTAAATATTAGCCAGAATAAAGCAATTTTAACTTAATCGAGGTTCACCGAAAGCCTTGGGACCTGCTGGTTCCCAGGGAGCATTCCAAACTGAAGAAGAAAAACAAAATCTGTTTCTTTCCATTCTTGCTTGATCCGGAGTTAGTCTTAAAACAGGAGAACCGATTCTACTTTCTAATTCTCTAATAGCTTCATCAAGCACTTCTTGGTCTGTTCCTAAACCAACTGCTAAAACTTCAAATCCGTCCCTTACCTCATGAACAGCCTCCGGCACAATAATAGCTGCTCTAAACTGACTACCACCTTTATCTCTCTCACTCATGGGATAAAATTATACTGCTGAGGCCAAAATAAAGCAATTCCGGGAGCTAGGAAGTCAAATCAAAAAGGGATATCACCAGATTCTTCTTTTTTGTTTTCAAAATGACCTCGATAGATACAGAGCTTGCAGGTTTCGGAAGCTGGAGGCAAATCTCCGTTAAGAAAATCTGATATTTCTTTCATTAAATCTTGAAAGCTTTCTATATTTTCTTCTATGCGGTGAAAAGTCGGAGTGGTAGTAAAGACTATTTTCCCGTTAACCAACTTCATGTCTTCAGGGTTTATACTTACCGCTCCCATTTTTGAGATTTTAATCGATTCTCCTTCTACAGGATTCTCTAACGCATATTTATATGCGTGCAATTGACTTGTATACTTTTTAAGCACTTTTTCTTCGTCAGGACTGGTGATTTTAAAATCAATAATCGCAAAAGTTCCGTCATCCAGTTTTGTCAGAATATCAAATCTCCCGCTTAAAAATACATTTGTTCCCGGGATAACTACGGATTTCATATAGCCTTCTTGAATTGTAATAATTCCGCTTGGAAGATCTGGAAGAATATCCCTGAGATTCATCCCCATTATGGAATTCTGAAGAAGCTTATTGATTCGACCAAACATAGAAGGAAAAGTGCCAGAATGAGATGTACCAAACTTAACCTTCTGGTAATAACAGAATTTGCATTCTTCCCAAAGATATGCAAAATCAGCAGGGGATAATTTATAGATTTGTTGCGACATTAGCTACGAATTATACATCTGAGGCCAAAATAAAGCAATTTTGGGGCTAAGAAGTCAGACCAAAGTATCCTTAAAAACTCCAGTATTTAAGGGTGGTTTGTGTTGGGGGGGTTGGTTTGGAAAGTTATGCTGACCGAAATTTGACGAGTGGCTAAAGTCAAATTAGGCCCATTCATCGTCTCTGGGAAAGAGGCCTTTCCTATTAACCTTAATGACAAATTCATTATATTTATGCCTCATGTTGACCTCCATGACCATTCCTTTAATTCCTGCTTTATTAATAGCTTCTTCAATGCCTATTGCAGTGGCTTTTGCGTCTTCCATTATTGGCCTGATAATTGATTTGTGCGCCATTTGATAAAAAATTGTACTACCAAAGCCAAAATAAATCAATTGCGGGCTAAGAAGTCAAATTAAAGTCTGGACCGCTCTCTTCCCACCCCGACTATTTTTCCGTTTTTATATACCGATGTTTTTATTCAAGTTTATTGCCAATTCTTTTAAGAATTTCTCCCTCAGGCGGATACGCATCGTACATAGTTTCATCAATTACAGAATCCGAGCCACCGCTTACTATTCTTGGCCTATCAGATTTATCATTATTCCAAACATAATCACCATTTGTATAAACATGGAAATCTGCTCCCGATTGATCTTCCCAGGAAAGAAAATCAGGCTTGCTTCCTGAATGAATTCTAACTACTTTACCAACCTCAAGTGTCCCCTCTGTAAAATTTAAGACATTCGTCCAAATACCATTAGGATAACCCGCAGTGTAAGCGACGTGTTGCAATGCTATTCCTGCCATGAGATAGTCTTCAGTACCAGAATTTTTAATATCCATCCATTCGCCTACTAGCTGACTATTAGGAGTCGCGGAGCCCAGTCTGTCTTTACCCGTGGGATTAGGTTTTCCTTGAGTTACTTTTAAGCTTTTCACTTAATTTCTCACCTCCTTTTTCTACCGTGTTTTTGACTCAGTGCGCTACCAGCAACTGATCTCACTTTTCTACTGGTATGGTTTCTTAATAAGCTTGACGCCTTGCTTGCAATCCTTCTGCTTGTTGTTTTTGGATGTGCCATAAATCCTTCACCACCTTCCAGCCTTGACTTAGCTTCGATGATATGACCCTACGTAAGGTAAGTCAACTAGCAATAACTGGATCAAAGGCAGTCAATCTTTTTTTAGCCTCGGTTTTTTAACTAGAAAAAATAAACTTACGAGGTTTTGGGGCTAAGAAGTCAAATTGATTGAGTACCTTATTTTATTCTTTTTGAGTACATTTAAAATTAATTCTGTTCTTATAGCCATGCCATTTTCTACGCTAATTTTTCTACCATCTCCGCTTACACTTTCTCTTGGAGAAGTTACTGATCCTTGCAGGCCTACTACTACACCGTTAATATCAAATATTGGTCCTCCACTCATTCCGAATAAACCAAAATCTCTAACTAGGAATCCATCATGGGTTCTAATTAAACCTTGCAAATTTTTTGTATTAAGAACGGCCCTATCTAGTACAAAAGTGGGTTGGAAATATCTCCTTACTCCCCCAAGCTCCAATCCTCCCTGCTGGTTGTCTGTTATAGCAGCCAATGGATATCCTGCTATACAAACTGATTTACCAATATCTGGAATTTTCTTTTGAAAATGAAGATAATTTCTTGTTTTAATGTCTATTTTGCCGATAAAAATATCAAGGTTATTATCTCTTACTATTTCAACAATGTTTAAATTAGGGTTATGTATTTTATCTGGGAGAATACCCCAGTATTTAAAAGACACGTTTTTGTTTGTGTCATCAAAAACATGTGCAACTGTTACAAATATACCATTTGAATTAATAAAAAATCCTGCGCCTACAACACCCACTTTAAATTGATTATTCCCTAAAGTTTCAAATCTAAAGATGGGAAATATGGCTTTTTTAACTAATTTTATTGATTTTACAAACATAAGTTATTTTTTCTTACCCCATCTGCTTTTGTTAATTGAGCTTTTGTTGGTTTTCTTGTCATTTAATTTTCACTCCCTCCATTAAATCTAACAAATGTTCCATAAGATACGTTAGAAGCGGTAACCCCGCTGGCTACCACTGAACCTGTATGAATCGGCTGTAAATGATAAATCGATTCTGCTAAATGATTTTCTTCCAAGTATCCTGTTAAATTAAGAACAATGTACACACCAAATACACTTATGAGTATTATCAAAAATATTTTGTCTTTAGTCGTTTTTTCCATAAAAAATCCCGCCTTTCGCGGGATACATTCCTTATTCAGAATCCCCGCTTTTGTTAAGTGTCGTGGTTTAAGTCAGATGTCCGGCTGCCACGAGGATTTCTAATAATAAATAGTAGCAGATTTATGAACCTAAGTCAAGCTGAATTTTCTACAATCTTTATTTCTTCTGGGTTAGATCTTAAAACTTATAAGATGTTCCCTATACCCAAGAATTAACTAGACTAGAAATATTTGCGTACCATTCATTTTCGTCTTCAACAGATTCTGCTGAATCTGAGATCCTAGTGAGAAAATTTTTTATGGTATTGGAACTGGGTTTAGTGTGTGAAACGTAAGCTTGTTTTAAAAATAATTTAAAATCCGATAAAGAGAAAGGAATTATTTTTGCTTTGCCACCATAATAACTTACCGGAATTCTATTTAGCGCATAAAAATGCGCTAGCGTAGCTGAGTTTAGAAACTCTGCAACAAATATACAAAAAGTGTCTTTTTTTGCTTGACTTTTTTGGCGTCCTAAGTGCCTAGCTACTGATTCTCCCTCCATCTCGTATTGACGCTGTCCGCTAGACAATGTAACTTCTACTGTTAGACCAAAATCTTCATAATTACACAAAATGTCTGGCCTATTTCCTGGAGCAGTATCTAGTGGCATGCCCAAATCATCAAATCTTAGATTTGCCTTTATATCTCCGTCATCAAGCATTACGAATGCTCTCCAGGTATTCCATTCCATTATCAACGACGGCTCTATAGTTCTATCTTCCTCGATATCTAAATAGGTCTCTAAAATCTCATCATACTTTTCGTAAGTTTTTAGTTCAGTTACCTGCTCTGAAATATTTTTTTCCAAACTTGCTGCAGCTAATGCCTCCCTAGCATCTTTTAACTCCTCTAAGCTTAGACGCTCTAGCTGTGATCTATTGGACTGTCGATCGACTTTCAATATTTCTACTATCAACTTCTGTTTGTTATCCGTTATAAGAGCTGGAAACGTGGGTTCGAATAAGTATGCTTTGAAATCGACAATCGAATTAAACTTCAAAGCTTTTCTTTCTGTATTATCCAAGATAAATTTAACTTCAGCCATTTTTTCTTCAGGAACAAAAATCTTATATGTCCCTTTCTTAATTGCGACTAACTCTGTTGCGCGTAAATATCTGATAGCTGCATCAGCGTAATCCTTAAAGTTAGATTTTTTTGTTGAAATGAAATGTTCTAGAGAATTTTCATCTGATTCCCTAGTCTCAATATTACCCTGCCTTATTTCCTCTTTGTAAAGCTTGCTTACAATATTATTAAATATTTCGTCTGCAGTTCTTCTATAATTAGTAAAATTTCTATCTATGCTAGAAACTTTCTCTCTAAAATTGAGCATCTGCGATCTTACATCTTCATACCGATCGATATTAGTTAATTGCATTACGAACATAGCAATTTCATTTTTATTTAATCCGTCTAACTCATAGATCAATCTCAATAATTCTAAATACGGCCTTATATTAAATGTGTTTTCATTATCGGTGTGGTAAGGAGAGGGAAGCTGAAATTTGAATAACTGTCTAGACAAAATCTCCTTAGGTCTTTTACCGTTTACAAAAAGATTTCCGGCATCTGTAATTTTAACAACTGGTTGGAGATCCACTAATCCTAATGCCTTAGGTGCTCTATTTACCCTATCTCTTGCGGCAAAGTCCAGATTGGACAATATCTTTCCTTCGAAAAAATCAGAACTTGATAATAATTTAGAAAACTCAGTCTGAGAGTCCGTATTCCAAATTCTACCTGTTAACTTATCCACAAGAAGTTTGATCTCATCCTGCATCTTTAAGGGACTCCTAGGAGAAGTTACAAAGAAGATTGATTTCTTACCAGTTATATTTGCCATATTATTAACCCCAAAGAGTATCTGAGACAATACTACTTCCTTCTTTCTGAAGAATATCGAGATTCTTATCAATATATTTTTCAACTCTATCTGAAGAAATATCTATGGATTTTTTTGAAATATCACAGCCTAAAAAATTACATTTATTTTTAATCGCCGCTATGGCTGAAGATCCACTTCCTAAAAATGGGTCACAAACAGTAAATCCCTCTCTAGAGCTTGCGTAAATCATTGCATTGAATACCTCAACTGGCTTTTGTGTTGGGTATTTTGCCCTGTGAACTCTTTTGAATCTCCAAACATCAGGAAGTTTTCTATTTTTAATCTTTCTACTGTTGCCATTAGTTGCAAAAATAATAAATTCGTGTCTTCGTCTAAAATAGTGTCCCATTCCCATGTTGATCTTATCCCAAGTTATTATATTTTTAACATCAAAATATTCTCTCATTAACTTTCCCAGGCTCAATAACGAAAAGGAGTCAAACATAATATATATATGTCCCGTATCTTTTTTTAATATTCTCCTACACTCAGTAAGAAATACTTTATAATTCTCTTCTGTGTCTTCAAATTCACTAAACCATTTACTGCCATTAAGTCCTTTATCTTTGTACTTACCTACTATTCTTCCACTTCCAAGCTTCAACTTATTGTTCATTCCAGAATACGCAGGATCCGTTACGATTAGATCTACACTATGAGACGGTAGGCTTTTTAAGAACTTGAGGCAGTCGTTTTGCTCTATAGAAATAACTTTATTCTTATCATATTCGAAAGTTTTTTTTAACATTTTAGATTAGGAGGATTATATTATGATTGTAGCAAAAAAGCGAGGAACGGTATTAATGATTAGGGGTTAAGGATTCCCCTAGTTGTGAAGCTTCGGAAGGCACTATCCAACGTAACACCCCTATATTTTCTCTTCCGCTATCAGCGGGGAATCCGTGTATCCCCAAACTAGCCGGTCCATCTTTATCTCCACGGAAATACTGTACGACAGCGGTTCTAAATCCTTCCTCATCATCATGCTCATGGGTTTGCGTACCGGTTCTAATCATAAGATTTCCCAGCGGTCTTCTTATTTTGCCCATAATCTGGAAAAGAGCGCTTGTAACTTCAGAGGCTCTTGGTAAACCTTGCGAAATATCGGGAAGATTCAATACTCTTCTTATAAATCTGGTGTCTTCTGCCAAATCTTCCTCTTGCCTTTGTAATGAATGTCCAAAACTACCCGGCACAAAAAGTAATCTACTATTATCAAGAAAAAGGGCCACTTGAGTCGGTCTGGGAAGCTCCGCACGTAAAATATCGCCGTGGGTAATAAAAAGAAAAGGCTTCCCTAGATCATTCTGCATAGCAACACTTTGAGTGCCCGTAGTTAAAATAGTGGCACCAAAAGTTAACAAACGTCTTTCTGTCCTCCCCGAAAAAGCAATTGGGCGATCCCCTGTTTCGGCTGGCCTAACTCCTTCTAAAAAAGACATAGGCCGGATTATACTGCTTTGTGGTTCGACATACCAGCTCACCATTCACTGCGCTCGAGGCGAAATGTTAATGATTAAGGGTTGTCAATAGCAAGAGGGGCCGCGATTTCAATCTAAGCTTGATATAGCTTTGGAAGGTATGTATAATATACATACAAGTAATTCCTTAGTCGTGGGGTTCCGGATGGTTCCTCTTAAAAGCGGCTAAGGTTTTGTTTTATTTAAGGGAACAGAGGACTTTCTTCAATAATTATTTTCTTTATCAGTTTGTAATATGAATCATCTCCTTGCTCATATTTTCTAAAAATAGACCAACTAGCAAAATCAACGGCTTGAAGAGCTTTTTCTTCAGTGGGAGCTTTTATTTCAATCTTAATTAAGGCTTTATGCTTATTTTTTATTTGATTCTCGATATAGTTTTTAAAACCAGCATTTAAAAATTTATTAGTTTCTCTTTTTTCCGCGATCAACGTTATTTCCCTATCTTCATCCAAATGCTTTGTCATAATTCTATCTAAAAGAATATTTGTTACATAGTTATAAAGAACGTGTTTTTCATCCTGTAAATGCGTATAAACCTTAGATTTATTTAGATAAATTGTCATAATTGAAATATCTTTTTCGGATAATGACTTTAAAAGTCTTTTCCGCGTTGCGGGTTTTTCTTTTACAGAATGTAGTACTCCGCCACTTAGCCTTTTTACCTTCTTTCTTAGGCTTTTATGAACATTTTTAACTATTTTTTCAAGAGGTTTTTTATCTGAAGCAAAAAGTATTGTGATTACAAAATATTTAGAATTTTTCTTCTTAGGATTAAAGCCTAAATCTCCTGATTCATCAAGGAAAAGATACTTCATTTGTAAATTATATCACTGGTAAGTTTGAAAATTTATACTGCTTTGTGGTTCGACATACCAGCTCACCATTCACTGCGTTCGAGGCGGTTTTTCTACCCGAAGAAAAAAGTATTAAGTAGTAGGAACTAAGTAGTGAGTAGTATGTATTAAGGCAAACTCAGGGCAAGCAGGATAAATAGATTCTTAGATTGATATAATCAATGAATGTGGAATGTTTTCCTTTTTGAGACTAGGAGAGGAGAAAAACCGGTTGAAGAATTTATTCAATCCTTAGATGAATTGACTACTCCTAAAATTAACCATCATATAAGACTATTGATCAAATTCGGACCTTGGTTAAGTATGCCTTACTCAAAAAAACTGACAAAAACGCTTTATGAGTTAAGAATTAGAGGAAAACAAGAAATAAGAATAATTTATTCCTTTAAGGGACGTAATATTTATCTTATTCATGCATTTAAAAAACAGACTCAAAGAACACCAAATAAGGAAATTAAAGTTGCTCAGAAAAGGCTTGACATAATATAGCATATATGCTATATATTAATTATGAAAAACTGGAAAACATTTGAAAAAGAACTATTAAAAAATCCGAAGGTTAGAAAAGAATATGAAAGGCTTCAACCCGAATATGCCGTAATAAGCGCAATGATCCAAGCGCGGATTAAAAAGGGACTAACTCAAAAAGAGCTAGCAAATAAGATGGGGACAAAACAATCGGTTATCTCCAGGCTCGAATCAGGAACAGGAAATCCCTCTGTTGCTTTTCTAAAGAAATTTGCTAGTGCCCTGGATTCCAATCTTCAAATTAAATTCACCTAATCACCTTTCTCTTGGTCCAACTCGGCGTCGGAGAGGCCGAAGTGGTGGCCATCCTAATGATTAATGATCCTCCTTCACCACCTCTTATGCTAAAGCTACAAAGGTCAAGAAGGTTTCGGAAGGACAGGTTAATGGTTAATGGTTAATGGTTAATGAATTATTCCTTCGATACGTTCGATTTCACTCAGTATTATAATTCACTCAGGACCTGCAGGAATTAAGATTTATCTTTTGGCAAGATCTGGCAATATTCGGCAAGATCTGGTAATATATTTTTATGAAAATACCGCCAATTTACACAATTACTCCCGAAATAATTGAAATAATTACAAAGATTGAAGCGTACAGAATAAATTTTGCTTCTCTTAATATACCTACACAAATAAAAGATAATATTCAAAGAGTCAGTCTTTTAAAAAGCTCTCTTTATTCGGCTCGCATCGAAGGCAATCCTCTTGAATTAAATGATATTTCGCTTGAAAAATCAAAAGAAATAAATAAGCTTGAAATTTTTAATATTATAGACGCTTCCCGCTTTATCCAAAACCATGCTACGAATAACCGTATAAGTAAAGACATACTGTTGGAACTGCATAAACGCGTCTTAAAGAATATCGAGCCTAATGCCGGATTTCTCAGGAAAGAACAAAGCGCAATTTTTAATCAGGCTGGAGTAGTAGAATATATGCCTCCTTCGTTTTTTGAGGTTCCGAAATTACTGGACGAATTATTAATATATATCAATAATAATAACGAAAAATTTCCCTTAGTTACGGCTTTTGTCTCCCACTTAATTTTTGAAAAAATCCATCCGTTTTTAGACGGCAACGGAAGAGTGGGAAGACTTTTAATTTCTTTAATTTTAAAAGCAAAGGGATGGGATCTTACTTTTACAATACCCCTTGAAGAAAGCTTAGATGAAAATAAAAACGAATACTATTTTTATTTGGACAAAGGGCTCGAGGATACAAATGAATATCTGCTTTTTATGCTAAATGCTTTTTTTGCCGAAATTGAAAAGATAAAAGATCAGATTGAAACAGAATCTGCTAAAAAAGACCAGCTGTTTCTTCCGCCCCGCCAGGAGGAAATATTTAATATTATTAAGGACCACGGCGTTATATCTTTTGACATGGTTAGAAGAAGATTTTTAAAAGTCCCCGAAAGAACCCTAAGATATGACTTAAAAAAACTCCTTGACAAGGGAATTATCGAAAAAAGCGGGGAAACAAAAGGAACTTATTATAGGGTAAAAAACAGCTAATGGAATACTCAATTATGATTGTAGCAAAAAAGCGAGAGCTATTGACTGTTGATCTTGGAGAGAATATCAGCATGTACTTCATCGATTGACCTCCCTGCATCTACTTGTATGAAATTCCAATTTTTCTTCATAAACGTTGCTCTTTCTCCTAAATGGTAATAGAAGCGGCTTAGTCTGCTAAGTGAGCCTTCGACTGAATCGTCTTCCCTTTGCCTTGTACTAAGCCGCTCCATACTTTTCCACCCTGCAAGCCTAAGAGATATTATCTTTACAGTTAAATCGCTCCTATCTGCGAGCTTTAAGGTTTCGGGGAAGTGTTCTGTCTCCTCAACCGTTCTATCCCCTCCGTCCAAAACAAATCCGGACAAAGTGTCCTCCTTAGATAGTCTTTCGGCGACGATCTTTCTGACTAGAGAAGGGTCAAGATAAGCATGCGCCGCAAACATATCTCTGCATGCCTGTCCTATTTCTCCGGGGTCATTTTCTGCTCTGTCTCTTAGTAAATCGCCGACCACTATTAAAGGGAGATTTAGTTTTTCTGCCAAAAGCGTGGCTTCTGTAGTTTTGCCTGAACCCTCCGGGCCAATCAGGACAAATACGCTTGGCTTTTCTCGTGGGGTTTCAGATGATCTCGGGGCTTTTTGAATTTCTACCACAACAGCTCGGATTCTAGCACTTTACTTTCAGTATTTAAAGATTATTTCAACTGTTCGTCCGACAGGCCGAAGTGGTGGCCAATCTCATGAATCACAGTATCTCGTACTTTCGCGCGGACGTCTTCTTCGGTTCGGCAAACGGCAAGAATTGGAAATTTAAAAATAGTTATTTTATCAGGAAGGACTCCCCCGTAATTTCCTCTTTTTGTCTGAGGCACTCCCTGATAAAGACCGAAAAGAAGAGATCTAGGGGAAAGACCGAGCTTTCGCATTTGATAATAAGTAGGCGCGTCCTCAACAGTCACTCCCACATTTTCCATTTTCGCGGCAAACTGCGCAGGAAGAGAATCAAGCGCTTCTGTAACTAGCTTCTCAAAAACCTCATCATCCATAAATTTCGTGTGTCCCCACAGAATAAAAAGCGACCGTATCTTTGTCTAAAAATTCAAAGATTATTCTGTAGTGATAATCAATAGAAAAAGAGTGATAGCTCTTAAGTTTTCCGGTAAGTTTATGTGTTTTAAGACTTGCGGCAAAAGGGTTTTTCCTAAATAGCTTTTCTTTTACTTCAGCAGATTTTTTAACCTTAAGAGGCAGCCTCTTATACTCCTTAGCAAACTTGCTAGAGTAATGGATTGTCATTTAGTATTAACGGAGATCGGAGAGAGATTTCAAAACTTTCCCTCGACCCTCCTTTACTTCCCTCCTGCCTTCTTCCAACTCAGTAGCAAGTTTTTCTTCCAAGAAACTGCGAATCAAACTTCTGATAAACTCGCTCTTGCTGGAATATGCTCCACCCGCTACTTCATCTTCCACAACAGAATTAAGGTGTTGAGGTAGTGATATGTTTACTATTGCTCTCATGTTGTAATACATTGTATTACAGTCAACATTGATTTGTCAAGTAAGAAAGGGGCGTGATGTTTTCTGATATAATTGAAGCTAATGACTGCACAAGACATAATCGAAAAATACATAAAATTTTTTGAAGATCGCGGGCACAAAAGAATTGCCAATTCTCCCCTAGTCCCCAAGGACGACCCTACTACACTTTTCACTTCTGCAGGAATGCAGCCCCTTATCCCATATTTGCTCGGCGAGCCGCACCCAGGAGGCAAAAGACTGGTAAACGTGCAGAATTCTTTTCGCGCGCAGGACATAGACGAGGTCGGAGACAATAGGCACACCACTTTCTTCCGAATGCTCGGAAATTGGTCGTTGGGAGACTACTTCAAACGCGAGGAAATCCCCTGGCTATGGGAATTTCTGACTGTTGAGTTAGGTTTGCCCGAGAATAAACTCTACATTACGGTCTTCGAAGGTTTTGAAGGTGTTCCTCGCGACAATGAATCCTTTGAGATCTGGAAAACACTTGTCTCTGAGGAAAAAATATCATTTGCAGGAGTGGATAAGAACTGGTGGAGTAGGTCCGGCCCCCCCGCCAACATGCCGCCATCTGAAATCGGAGGACCT
>MFPL01000003.1 GCA_001784155.1 Candidatus Levybacteria bacterium RIFCSPLOWO2_12_FULL_41_12
GGAGTTGAGAGAAGCAAGAGATATTTGGATTAATGTTCTCGAAGGCAGAGAGGACTTGGCTGATGCGAGTACGATGCATCACCTAAGAGAAGAGATTGGTGATGGAATAATAGCGAGTGTGGGCATCGTGCGCTCTGTTTTACAAAGAGAGGATAGGAGAGTTATCGAAGTTTTGGACAGAGCTTTAAATCAAGATGATCGAGTGAGGGGCGGTCTGCAATCTAGGGTCAGCCTCTATTTATTGAAGGGACAAAGAATGGTAGATAGACTTTCGGCATATGGGCAAAGCGATGGCCGAATAGATCCTTCTCGCAGAAATGATATTGTTATGACTATTGGCGGCGCTATAAAATCAGGGTTCGTAGCTTTAGAAAGGCTTGGAATCGGCCCCGGACAGGTAATAGATGGGAAAATTGCAACAAATAGAATAAAGTACAGCCCGACAAGACTTGCAGAGCACGGCTCATTACCAGAGGCTAAAAGGGACTGGAATAGAAGGCAATTACCTGTTATAGAAAGAGTCCTACCGATAGCTGCCTAGCTTTTTTCGAGGTCAAGAAAAGTATATTTATATTTTTCTGCTTGCCCTTTTGTTTCACTTATAACTTTTGCAAACATCGAGTAATCCGGGAAAAAAGTATCCGCTCCGAAGTCACCTTGGACTATAGTAAGATAAAGTCTGTCCACCAAGCCTTTCTCGATCGCTTCCTGAAAAATCTGCCCCCCTCCGAAAATAAAAATCTCGTCGCTCCCATCTTTGGATTTTGCTTTTTCCAAACCTTCTTCGAGGGAACTTACTGTTTTGTCCGGAGAAAAAGGCAAACCCTCAAGCGAGGACGGATCGTGCGTTATAACAATGTGGGATCTTCCCGGCAACTTTCGGCCAAGCGATTCAAAAGTTTTTCTGCCCATCACAAGAGGATGCCCCATCGTGAGCTTCTTCATCCTTTCAAAATCCTCAGGAATTTTAAAAAGGAGATCATTCCCCTTTCCGATTCCTCTCTTTTCGTCCATTGCGGCAATAATCGAAATCATTTTTTCTTCTTACCTTCGTAATATCCGCCTGCTACTACGAGCTCTGCCTTTAATGTCGGGTGAGGTTCATAATCTAGAAGGGTCACTTTTTCAGGAGAAAATGTTTCAAGACTCACGACACTTTTATCAATTTTTACCCTAGGGAAGGGTTTTGGCTTTCTTTTTATCTGCTCTTTTACCTGCTCAATATGGTTTTCGTAAATATGGATATCTCCGTACATATGGACAAATCTTCCAGGTTTTAGCTTCAGAATTTTGGCAAGAACAATACAAAGTAAAGAGTAACTGGCTATATTAAACGGGACCCCTAGAAAATAATCACAGCTTCTTTGATAAAGAATCAGATCAAGCTTTCCATTCCTATTACTGATTTGGTACATGTTATGACAAATCGGAAACCTCGCAGCCTCCGATTTTTCAGCCATTGTATAAAGGTATTCGGGATTCCAGGAATTTACGATCAGATTGTGTGCCGAAGGATCTGCTCTCACCTCATCGATCACCCACTGAAGCTGATCTACTGTTTTCCCTTTTTTCTTTGTCGGCCATTTTCTCCACATTTCTCCATAAATATGGGGCAGCTCTCCCCATCGCCGAGCAAAATTATTATCGTTTTTGATTTTATCTATAAACTCTTCTTTACTAAGTGGTTGCTTTGGTTTCTTTTTTCTTTGCTCGGAATTTCGAATTTCGAATTTCGAATTTCGAATTTTTTCTAAGTATATCTTATATGGATAATCATCCCAGATGTGCACGTTGTGATCGACCAAATATTTTATATTGGTCTGACCTGATAAAAACCAATAAAGTTCCTGAATTACACCGTTCCAGTAAACTCTTTTTGTGGTAAGAAGAGGAAAGCTTTCTGACAAATCATAAACATGACGAATTCCAAAAATACTGTACGTCTTAACCTTCGTTCCCCGATCCACCTGTTCTATTCCGTTTGCCAAAATTTCTTTTCCTAGCTCCAAATACTGGTATTCAGCGCTTCGACTTTGCTTAGTGCTTTTGAGATGTCTATTTTTCATTTTACTCGTATGAAATAGAACTCACTATCTTCTTCTGCAGTTATCTTGTGTTTAATGTTTGGCGGAGCTAAAACCACATCTTCCTCTCTATAGTCTGTTTCATCGTCACCGCAAAAAAACTTTCCTGAACCCTTTAAAACAATGAAGATCTCATCTATTCCTTCATGGGAGTGCCAATCGTAGCTTGAGCCCTTACTAAGAAATCCTTTTGTGATCGCTTCCAAATTATCACTTGCTATATATCCTGCTTTAACCAAAACTTGTCTCTGTCCAGATCCTCCATGCGCTTCCTCAACGGGGATATTTTTCAAACTAAATTTCTTAAACTTCATACCTGTTTCTCCTTTTTTGTGGCTGAGACGCGGCCGCCCTGCCATTGACCTCTATATTTCGATCCTCCGCCTGCTACCTCATGGAATAAAACATGAACGAAGCGGGCTCCCATTTCAATTTCTACAGTTATCGGTCCTTCATTTTTAAGGCCAAAAGTGAGTTCCCCCTGATATCCCGGCTGGATGGGACCCGTGCGGATAAACAAACCTGATCTGAAAGTCGTGGTCCTGGGAATTATTACCGCTGACAAATTCAGAGGCAGATTTATTTTCTCGATAGTTTTGACTAAGTAGAAATCCTCTGGTTTTATTTTTATACTTGAAGGTTTTTTGGAATTGTAAACTTTAACCGATTTTACGTCAGGGGTTTGTCTGTGTGTCTCGCCCAAAAATGCAGAACCTGAAATCTTAAAAACCTCACCAAGTCTCAGGTCAAACCCCGCCCCTTCGGGATTTGTCAGTTCCCGCTCCGACAGCCCCTCGACGAGCTTTTTCTTTTTTACAAGTTTTAATAAATTTTTTGGACCAATTATCATTTCTTTAACACTTCAACTTTTGCCAAAATTTCTTTCGTCACGTCGTCAATTGATTGCTCACCGTCGATTTCAGTTATCTCGTCTCCGAAATTTTGCATGAGCCAACCATAACCTTTTATTACTTTTTCTACTTTTTCCCTCACCTCATACATCTCTTTGGGAGACTCTTTGTGTTTTTCCTCGATTCTTAGGAGAGACGTTTCAAGCGAGACATTGAGGAAAAACGTGAAGTCCGGAACTATAAACTGGTGGTACATAGAAAGAATCGAATGAGCGATAAGGATTTGGTTTGCTGATTCAAAACCGTATTCCTCTGACTTATCCAAAATTCCGTAAACTACAGCTGACCATAAGCACCTATCGGACAATACAACTTTACCATCCCTAAGGGAGGGCTCAATAACATCTTCGTGATGAAGCATTCTGTCTGTTGAGAAAAGATATTGTAAAGCCTTCGCAGACATTTTCCTCTCTCCTTTTAGAACTTCATGGACCAGGTCTCCTACAATTCCTTCCTTGCGTGGCTCCCGGGTTTTGACAACTTCGCGTCCCTGGGCTCCATAATACTCGGCAAGCTTTTCAACTTGAGTGGTTTTTCCCGAACCGTCAATGCCTTCAAGAGCAATATATATTCCGTCATATGGATTCCTTCGAAGTTCCAAATCGAAGGAAATGTGGTACTTTTTATTATTCTTCATAAATGCGGCTCTCGACCGGAGACTTTTGGAATTTATATTTGGCGACTTTCTTTTTTGTGTATGGAACCTCAGCTTTTGATGAAAGCTCCTCAAAAGTCATTGCGCAAATTCTCATCCCAGGAGTCAGCTCAACTGCCATCCGTCCCAAATTTCCAAGCTCCAAAACACAATTTCCGTCCCACCCTGGATCAAAGATAGATGCTGTTGAGTGAACTACAATTCCAAGCCTTCCAAGGGATGATCTCCCCTCAAGCCTACCCATCAAATCGTCAGCAATTTTCACGCTTTCCAAAGTCATTGCGAGCACGAAATCGCCGGGCTGCATTATAAAAGTGTCGTCATTTTTAACAAAAATTTCTCGCGTTATCTCGTTACTATAATCTTTTTTTGCAGGATCGATGTGTGAATATTTGCTGTGCTCAAAGACTCTGAAGGCACTTCCGAGACGAAGATCTATGGAGCATGAACCCAGCTGAGTCTTAAGATCTGCCGCAGGCTTGATGGAAATCCGCCCACTTTCAATGGCTTTTTTAATATCCTTATCCGACAGAATCATGGACAAAGTTTAGCATATGAAACCAAACAATGGAAGATAGTTAACTTGACAAGATGCCATCGTTTTACTATTCTTGGAGGAGCAGTAATACTGTTATGAACTTATTTAAAAAACTACTCCTCCTGTCTCTTTTATTTTCCCTCGGTGCGTATATCATCCCCGCAATAGCACATGCGGCTGGTCATGAAATAGCGGGGACTGTGTTTATAGATTCGAACAGTAACGGCACCAGAGAAACCGGAGAAGATTTGAAAAACAACGTGAAGATCGAAAAATGGAGAAATCCCGCTCAGGGAAACAACGTAAAAGACGATCTGGGAAATAACAATTACGAAACTATGGATACAGGCACAAAAGGCTTAACTAACGGCAGATATCGCTTCTACAATCTTCCTTCAGGAAACAAGTATAAAATAAAAGCAAATGTTCCTACGGGCTTTACCTGTACTACCGGAAATAGCTGCCAAAGAACAGGCATAAATCTCAACGGAAACAAAACCTACAGTTTCGGCATAAAACAAAACACAGACGGCGATGGGGACGGAGACGGACAGTGCAAGGATGATAAACGAGTAAAACCAACAGTAAAGGCTCAGCCAGTCGGTGCAGTACAATTAACAGGAGACTTAAATGGCGACTATTACGAAAAGGTCTTTACTTTTAAGGTCTCGAATAAAAATCCCAAAAATGCAAAATGCGGAAAAAGAGACTATCAATTACAGGCTGTACCCGCAGTTGCCTCATGGGGATCCAATCCCCCCAGTTTTGAATTTAGAAGCCCAATGGTTGACGGTAAAGTCTTAGACGTAAAACCGGGTAATCCTGCGGAACAACTCAAGCTTTTTGTGAAGGTTTTTAAAACTACTCCTGCAGGAACTTATAATTTCAGCGTAAGAGCCCAGGACACCGAGGATAGCGAATCTACCAGAATGAGCGATAATCTTCAGTTTCGTTTCGTAGTTCCTCAGGGAGATAATAACGATACATGCACGGACAATAGCGGGTGCTCTGCTCCTTCACCTATCTGCAAATTAGACACAGGGGCTTGCGTTGAGTGCCTGGAAGATACCGATTGCGCTGAGGATGGAAAAGTCTGTAATACCAACAATATCTGCGTGGACGAAGATGACGGCGGAGGCAGTGCAGATAAAATTAAAGTAAGGCTTGGCCTCGACGGAATTGGAACTACGGGAAGCCTGCAGGAACCTTCCTGTAAATTTACCACAAATCCTCCGGAAGACAAGGAAAGAACCCTTACTCTTAAGATTTCATCAAGCACCACCGAACCGTTAACGCTTAATGACACTGCGCAGTATGAAGACTACACGCGTGCATCAACCGACGCATGTCCGCCGGCCACAAAGATGGATAAGGGTAAATTTATTGCCGAATTTGATTTGCCTGCGGGCTTTGCTTCAAAAAGCTATAACGTAGACGTTTCATCAAATGATTCTCCAAATCTTCACCAAACAAAAGAAAATTTTGCGATAAATACCAGCGGTACAATTCTAGACGTTGATCTTCCCGCAGGAGACATAGATAAAAATTCCGATCCTGAACTGCGAATAGATATAAATGACTGGAATATACTTCGAACCTGCCAGAAAAAGTCCGGGAGCCCTGCTTCCTGTGCCGTAGGTACAACAACATACAAAACGGACTTGGATGATGACGGAAAAACCGACGCAGATGACATGACCTTATTTATTCAAGAATTTTTCTATAGAAACAGGTAAGCTTAAAATTGATATGCAAAATTTACGACAAAATTTATTCGCCAACAAGACGCCTCTTTTGATTATCTTTTTAGTCATAGCTACGGTTATTCTCGTAGCCTTGGCGATGGCACCCAACAGGCCTTCCCTTCCTACACCCAACCTAGGCGCACAAAAAGAAATAATCGCAGATTCCTCTCTCAGCCTTAGCGAGCTATATCAAATCGACGAGGACGAAGAAGCGTCCGAGGCAGCAGTAGTCTCCTACCAGAGCGATGTGCAGATTATGACCGGCAAAAATAAGGTGACTGGCGTACAGCTTGAAATAAAGTATGACCCCGCACTTATAACAACAGTCGACGTGCTGCCCGGAGATTTCTTTCAAAACCCGACAGAACTTCTTAAAAAAATTGATACTGAAGAAGGAATTATATCCTATGCTTTGGGGACTGAGAATAAAGGTCTTTCTGGAAAAGGCGTAGTCGCGACGATAACCTTTGTGCCAAGAACCGGAGTAAGAGGCGAAACTGCATTTGAATTTTTATCCAAGACCACTGTGGTTGCAGAAAATGCAGATCAAACAGTTCTTAAAGAGATGAGCGGGCTCGAATTCTCCCTTGGATCCAGTACTCCTACATCGTCTTCGGCTCAGCCGGCATCCCTATAAGGGCTCTGCAGTCCAAGCCCCGTTATTTTTGACCACAAAAACAGGAATGACTTCTGCTCCTTCTGGGATTAAACTCCGAACAATCTCTGCGGACTTTAGGATATCCTCTTTATGCTTGACACCATCTACCGGATTCCCTGCGCAATCTTCGTGCCCATGAACAATTACGCCTTTCGAGTGATGTTTTTCTATTGAAATGAGAAGCTTCTTTTTTATAGATTCCAGAAGCTCGGGGTTATCCCCTTTTGCCTGCCCGCCATCGCTATGCTCAGGCATTTGCAGGCGGGCCAATAGACCGACGAGACCTGCCTCAGTTATGGTATCTGGATGTTGTGCGCCAAATTTTTCCTTTCCAAATATGGCCACTGGATCGTGAACCCGTCCGTCCATGCAGCCAACGCTAGTAAAAAATGTTTCTGAAGGATCCGACATTCTGTAATTATAAATTGAAAATTGAAAATTGTAAATTATTTGCTATAATATAGGCCTATTATGGTAAGTGAAACTCCAAGATCTCTAGATAGAGGGTTGAGACCTGAAGGACTTACGGTTAGCGCTGATTTTCTATGGGAGGACAACCATTCTGCGAAAGCCGATGAAAATAGAGCATTGTTTGACGAGAAAACGGCAAAAGGTGAACTTTTAGCTTTAGACGGGTGCTCTGATTCAAGACTTTGGACCCCCGGCGATGTAACAGTAAGAAATGTCGCAGGAGCTTTAGCACCACACCCTCTAGTGGTCTCAGGGAAGGCAATCAGGGTATGGAATTCTGCCTCCCATTTTGACGGCGAGACTGTGGAAGAGGGCGTAACACCAAGGGGCTGTGGCGGACTTGCAACAAAAGAAGCTTTGGGAAACAGTAGAATTGAAGCTCCTGGGGTTCAAAGATATGCCTCGGAGAGTATCCCTCATAAAGATCCTCTCATCCAAGCAATAAGAACCGCCGAGGCAATAGCAGCTACGAGCGGAAAGCCTACTTTAGCCACTGCTCAGGATCATTTGACGCTACGGGTTTACCCACTGGCATATTTTATATTCGAGGAAGGCGAGGAATTGAGTAGATCCGCCGTTCCCCGTAGATACCTTAATGTCGATAATTACGATCCCAAGATAATATACGCAAATGGTATACCTTTCTTAAAACCAGAGAATGTCCCCGATGTGTTCCAGGAGCTCTTGGAAAGAAATCGTCAGCAAGCTAGGGATACGCTATCTAGATATCCCGATTTAAGGGATATGCAGAAGGTCATAAATCCAAGAATTATTCTTCTAACTACAGATATTCGGTCTGCCAGAGTGAAATATCCTACCATTTCTTCTGTGCCTGGATCAATGTTTAAGATACATCTTCCAAGAGAAAAAGTCGGAAGCTCTGTGGTAGTGAGCAGAAGAAATTTGGAATCTGCAATAGATCAGCTGAACTATCCTGTGCCTCATTCTATTACCAATCAAGATGATCCGGCAAAACCCTTCCATAATACCGATACTATAATTGTCGAGACAGGGCATATGCCTGAATCAAGAAGAATAGCAAATAGAATCGCAAGAATTAGTTGGGGAAAGAATTGGTTGGGACTACCGGGGAGAAGAATTGTTTTTGTACAGGCCAACGATGGGATTGTAAACGATATCGAAGAGCTAAGGGTAGCCTAGAAGATAAAGAAGAAGATTCCGCCTAGTATTAGAAGAGCTGTTCCCACGAATGCTCCTACAGTCAATGCATCACCAGATCCTGTTGGCACAAGCGTGGGCTGAGGCGTAACTACCCCGCCCTTTGCGGGAGGAGGCACCTGAGCTATCTGTGTAGTAGGCGTAGGGGTATTCACGACAACAGTTGGTATGGTGGGGGTAGGCGTATTTATCACAGTTGTGGTTGGAGTCGGAGTAGGACTCTTTGTAGGCGTAAGAGATGGCACTTTGGTAGGAGTCGGAGTTACTGTCGGTGTAACAGTCGGTGTCGGTGTAACACTAGGCGTGGGTGTGGGCGTAGAGGTTACTCTTGGGCTACAGGTAGCACTATCTTCCCCAGGCGTTCCTTCTCCGCACTCATTTTTAGCAAAAACCTCGCATCTGTATGTTTTTCCAGGACTTGCCTCGAATTCAACTTTAGTTTGGGGAGCATCAATCTTTTCGTCAAATATTATAAGATCCGGTCTCCCCTGATTTTCGCCGGCAACATCCCAAATTTTGACTTGATATGAATCGGCGTTTGGCGCAGCATCCCACGAGCATTCTCCTTTTCCTTTTGCGGGACAGATTGGCTCTCCTTCGGCTATAACTATATCCGCATTTACAATATCCGGCCGATAAATATTTTTTACTCCCACAACTTGGCTTTCTCCTCTTACGAATCTGACGGTTGTTTTATCCCCTCCTGTCTGCTCCATCGCAACAAACTTAAGAGAACCAAGCGTTTTTCTCTCTTTTATGAATTTTGCAGGGTCATCAGTCTCAAGCGTTACCCGAATCCTTCCCTCGACAAACTCTTGTGTCTGAGGTAATTCTTCAAACCCTGACTGATTTTCAAATCCGCCTGAAAAATCCAGCTTTTCAGGATCGTACTCGATAACAAAGTGAACTTTCTTAATAGTTTTGTTTTTACCCAGCCGGAGCTCAACTGCAAGTTCTACGTTATCTCCTACTTTCGCATCCGAAACGCTTGAAGGAATAAGAGATAGAACAGGTGCGGCCGCCGCCTCCTGCTGAAGGTTTTGCTGTTGACGGACCAAATAGACTGTCAACGGCAGTGCCACCACCATAAGAAGAATAGTGGCAAATAAAAGTATTTTTGTTCTGGCAAGTGTTAAATCAAATTTCATTCTTGCTCTACCTCATCACACTCGGGACACGTCACTTTAACATTCGTCACTTGAGCGGGCTTTGGACACTTCTGCTTCTCGCATTTTATATTTACATTTACTTTTTTCTTCTGTTCATTTATTCCGCAGATATACTGAAATTTATCATCGGGCTCAAGCACTTTGCCTTTTCTGTTGGTCACTTTTATTTTGCACTCCTGCGTATCACTAAGAGGCTCTACCACAGTCACGTTTCTTCTCTTTTTATATCCTTTTTTCTGATCTTCTATGGTAAGCTTTTTCCCAAGCTTTAAACATCCCTCCTGATCCGTGACTTTTCCTATATTGAAGCAGGAACATCGACCCAAAGTTGCTGTTTCTCCCGGGTGTATTTTTACAAGCCCACCGGTACAAGCTGGTCTTTTTGGCTTCCAAGATCCTTCTCAGTAGCAACCTGCCATTCTAAACCTATCGCTGCTCTGGTTTTTCTTCCATTGCGAATCCGCGTTAAATTTAACCGTAAACTTAAGACAGAGAGGATCGCTTACAGGCCACTTGGGAGGAGCGTGAGTTTTTATGTATTCCGGGGCAGCTTTAGCGGTCGATATTAGTTCTTCTTTTGCCAAAAACCCAAGAAGAAAAATAATAGAGAGTAGAAATATTATCTTTTTCATAGTGGAATTTCTTTAGTAACCAAATTTTCTCGCTGATTCTTTAACCAATCAGCATAGCTTCCAGCTCCAGCATTATTTATTTCGACAACTTTATAAACAGTCTCTCCTCCGTTAGAGTCATTCTTGCCGACTCTGATAACTTGATCTTTTGCTACGCTTTGAGCAAAAAGCGTGTTTCTAGTATCGTCGTCGAAGTTTGAGTCGCTATATTCATAAAGTTCCGGCTCAGATATCAAATCTTCTTCATCCGCAGCTATACTGCTTAGCTTATAACCATTAACCGCAAGCCCATCCGAAAGCTCTGGGTTATTTGCCGCTATACTTCTCGCAAGAGTTAATGGATTTTGAACTGACCCCAGACTACGTTCGGCTTGGTCAATTGCCGGATCCCCCGCAACCCCCTGTTCTTGAATTTGATTTTTTTGTTCTGAAGTAAATTCTGTAGGCTGTTCTTGAATAAATCTGGGAGGCGGCACCCAGTACCCTATAGAAATTGCTTTTAAGTATCTTACTTTTGCAATAGTTACTTTTTCTCGAAGAAGCTGATAATATGCTTCATTTTCTGACATGCCGCTTACCTCTGCAAGCGCATCTCTTTCTTCGGATGACACAGAAATTCCCAATTCAGTCGCAGTAAGATTTAGGATTTCTCTCTCTATTAAAATATCTTTGGCGATATTCTGAACGTCTTTTGATATGACATCACTTTCGCTGTATTGCTCAAGCGCCACTTCTTTTACATCTGCCAGCGTAAATTGTTTATCTCCGATTTCAAATACTACATCCCCGTCTTTGACCTGCTGAGGAGCTGCCTCTTGCTGTACGTTTTGCTGCTGGCGCGAAATAAATACAGTCAGAGGAACTGCTGCAATAAGAACTAGCAAAACCAAAACCCCGACTAATTTCTTCCTGCTCGGCTTGGGACTTATTGGCGGTGGAACTGCGTGTGCCTGACCTATTCCTGAGATTTGAGGCGGCGGAGTTATGGGGATTGGCGGAGCAGCCGGTATGATAGGAGTCGGTGGAACTGTCGGGGGCGGTGTTACAGGCGCCGGAGTTATGGGAGCTGTCGGAACTTGTCCTGAGCCTGTCGAAGGATAAGGACTGTTTTGACCTGGATAATTACTATCCACATATCTATAATAGTTAAGTTTTGAGGCAACTGTCAATAAGAAATGTGGTCGGTTTTGTTGTGGGCGCGCTTGGAGTCGAACCAAGGACCTTTACATTATCAGTGTAACGCTCTAACCAACTGAGCTACGCGCCCCCCAATATTCTACCGGCATTGTCCATCCGAACTTTAGTGAAGAAGGATGAACTAGATGCTCAATTTATCAAATTATTATACCTTAGAATTGAAATCTAGACAATCAAAGGTTAAAATGTTTTCTGATGGGCCCTACATTTTTCTCAATCATTTATAAGAAAATCGTAAAGCCGATTTTCTTTTTATTTGACGCCGAATCAGTTCATAACCTAGTCTCTTTCCTGGGAGAGCTTATGGGCAAATCCGTAACGGCTACGATAACTCTTGAAAAACTTTTCGGAAAGAAACACCCTTCTTTAAAACAAAAGATTGTCGGCATAGATTTTGAGTCTCCTGTTGGTTTGGCTGCGGGATTTGACTACGAGGCAAAGCTTACGCAAATTTTACCTTCATTGGGATTTGGTTTTAATACGGTGGGGACTATAACTAACTTGGCTTATGGTGGAAACCCTAGGCCCATGCTTGGTCGTCTGCCTAAGTCTAAATCCTTAATGGTAAATAAAGGGTTTAAAAATAAGGGCGCTAGGTGGACAACAGGTGAATTATCAAAGCTTGATTTTAAAATTCCTCTTGGAATAAGTATTGGAAAAAGCAACTTCCAAGAAGTCGCAACACAAAAAACTGCGATAGAAGATATCCTAAAGGCTTATAGTGTTTTTGAGAAATCGAACATAAAAAATGCTTATTATGAAATTAACATCTCCTGCCCCAATCTATCCGGAAGGGTAACCTTTTATCCTCCAGACAAGCTTGACGAGCTTTTGACGGGAACCGACGGTCTACGTTTAAAAAAGCCTTTGTTTGTAAAGATGCCAATCGATAAGAAAGATAAAGAAGTTTTGGCAATGCTTGATGTAATTGCGAAACACAATGTTAAGGGCGTAATTTTCGGAAACGTCCAAACCAACAGATCTGATCCGACTCTTGATCCCAGCGAAGTCGCGAAATTCAAACACGGCAACTTTTCAGGAAAACCTACGGAGAAAAGATCAAACGAACTGATAGCGCTATCATATAAAAATTATGGCAAAAAGCTTGTCATCGTTGGCTGCGGAGGAGTATTCTCGGCTCAAGATGCTTACAAAAAAATCAAACTGGGCGCTTCCCTAATCCAGCTAATTACGGGGCTAATTTACGAAGGTCCTCTTCTCGTGTCGGATATAAATAAAAAACTTCCGGATCTTTTAAAAAAGGACGGGTTTAAAAATATCTCAGACGCAATAGGAAAAGACTGAGGCGCGGAGGGGAATCGAACCCCTGTATATCTGTTCTGTCCCAGAAGTTCTTGCTTTTTGAAGAGGCACGGATCGGATTCGAACCGACGAATGTCTGTTCTGCAAACAGATGTGTTAACCACTTCACCACCGTGCCAAAAAGCCTAGAACTACGGGATCCCGCACTTCTAATTCCGACTGTATCGGAAAGATAGTGCTGAGACAAACACCTGCCTGCCGGCAGGCAGGGCTGCGTTACCGCTTCGCCACCGCGCCAAGCATGGAAAGTATATCAAAATAAGGATAAATTGGAAAGTTTATGTTTCCCGAGGAATAATGGGATTATTGCTTATAAACTGACCCTCTGGGATTCTAAGCCCCTTAAGTGAGATCAGAAAATTTTCTCCGCTAGTAGCAAAGTCATCCATCCAAGTCCTCTGCTCCACAGTGGTTCCAGGAAGAGCTCTAAAACCCTCATGAAATTCTCTGAAATGTTTATGAACTTCTTTAGGGGGTAGACTCGAAAGGAGCAGGCGATCTGCCAAAACCCAAGCTTGATAATCAGGGGCTTCCATATCTTCTATAGGAGGTTCCCCTGGTAGCCCTTTGCTTTCTCCCTGCAATAAACTATCCAGCTCCTCCAGACCTTCTGTTTGTCCGACTGCTGCCGTAGTGTCTAAGCCAAAATCATGTTCTCCACTCATATTAAAAAGGGGTTCTAGCAGATTTTCCACCAAAAAACCACCCCTCGGGTGGTTTAAGGCAAACAGCAATTTATTTTCTCAATCCCCCTAATTTTAGCATTCGATCGCGTTTGACGCGACTCATGCTGCAATCTTAGGAGGACTCCGTTTCGATTCGATCGAAACTTCGCAACTAAAAAGTGGTAGGACTCTATAGATTTCTTTCGTCTCTTAGTATTAGCGAGACAAATCAAGCTCTATTAAACTTGGTGCCTTTATACAGTTTATTGCCATTTTCGACTCACAACCAATTATTGAAAATTGAAAATTAGAAATTGAAAATTGTCGCGTCGAAACGCGACCTGACTTAGCTGTCTTCTCCTATCCTCATTCGATTTGTCCTAAAACCCTTTGCAGGGTAAACAAAAAACTTAGAAAGGAGGTGATCCATCCCCAGCTTCGGCTAGGGATACCTTGTTACGACTTAAGCTTCATCGCCGAATTTAGACTCCCACGAAAAAAATCGTAGTTCGTCTACTCCCGACTTTGCTGCCTTGACGGGCGGTGTGTACAAGACCCGAGAACGTATTCACCGCGGCTTGCTGATCCGCGATTACTACCGATTCCGACTTCATGAGGGCGAGTTTCAGCCCCCAATCTGAACTGAGGCGAAATTTGAGTGATTAGCTTGCCGTTGCCGGCTTGCAACACGTTGTTTTTCGCCATTGTAGTGTGTGTGTAGCCCAGGGTATAAGGACCATGCTGACTTGACGTCTTCCGCTCCTTCCTTCCCAGTAAAACTGGGGCAGTCCCAAATGAATATTTAACATTTGGCGCGGGTTGCGCTCGTTTCCCCACTTAAGGGAACACCTCACGGCACGAGCTGACGACAGCCATGCAGCACCTGTAGTACCATCCTTGCGGATTTCTTCCTGTTTCCAGGAAAATGTACGGTATTATGTCAAACCCTGGTGAGGTTCTTCGTTTTGTCTCGAATTGAACCACACGCTCCACCGGTTGTGCGGGTCCCCGTCA
>MFPL01000004.1:0-362 GCA_001784155.1 Candidatus Levybacteria bacterium RIFCSPLOWO2_12_FULL_41_12
GAGGGGGATTAACCACATAGTGCTTTACTCCCGGAAGCTTTCTTTTATCTGGCGCGACGATTGCAATCGAGTGTCCTCTTTTTACCAGCTCTGCTGAAAGTTCTCGAAGGAATGCCCCGCTTCCATTCCCCCAGAGCGGGAAAGGATAAAGAAACATTATTCTCATTGTTTGGAATTATACCATAATCCGAGCCTGTGACGCTCTTTCTTTTAAAACTAAAAAAATAAATCTAATTAAAGCTGTTTGCCGCTTTAATCGCCAGGGTTGTCTTATCAATCGGAATAACCATTCAAGGCCTAAGCCGCGAACAAACTTCGGAGCTCTATGAACTTTTCCTGAAATAAAGTCAAAGGCTCCCCCC
>MFPL01000004.1:382-25560 GCA_001784155.1 Candidatus Levybacteria bacterium RIFCSPLOWO2_12_FULL_41_12
CTCTATGAACTTTTCCTGAAATAAAGTCAAAGGCTCCCCCCACGCCCATTGCAGCCTTGACTGGAAGCCTATCTAGGTTTTCAGCGATCCATTTTTCCTGCTTTGGAGAGCCAAATGCGACGAAAAGCATATCGCAGCTGACTACTGACTTCTGACTACTGACTTCTGACTCACTGGGCCATTCTGAAACAGCAAAGGCAACCTTAAGCCCGGGATATTTTTTAGTTAAGCACTCTGATGCCTTCTCTGCTACGTTTGGGCTACCTCCAAGAAATCCCACCGTTATAGGCTGTTTTGCAATAGTATTGCAGAGGTTGTAAACAAAATCAACACCGGTAGCTCTTGCCTTTAGGGGTCTTCCCAAAATTTTGCCCGCTATGACCACACCAATGCCATCCGGCAAGGCTATTTCAGCATTATTTAAGACTTTTTTATAACCCTCATCTCGACGTGCAATCATTAAAAGTTCGGGATTTGGAGTTACCAAATATAACTTTTTTCCCTCTTTTTTAAGTTTTTCGACTAAATACTCTAAGATAGTATTAAAAGAGACGTCCGTAATACCAACTCCCAATATATATTTTTTGTTTAACATATCTTATTACTACAAGCCATTACTGTTAGGAAAGGATCCGCTTGGTATCGTCTCTTATGGGTATGTAATTTGCTCATTTTCCCTACTTATGTGTCAAGCCTGTAAGGCTAAGTTTTTATTAGTTTAAATTGACAAGACAATTTATTTACTATATTTAACTTCCGGTGTGAAAGCGTAGATTTTTCTAATGTTTTCACAAGTATAATATTTATTCTATTATTAATATAGGTCTAAATCGGGTTTGATTACTATTATCTTTTGGCGATACTTCTTTTATAAAGCTCTATATTTTCCAAGGCTACACCAGTTCCCCTCACTACACAAAGCAATGCGTCTTCAGCCACGTGACAAGGGACTCCAGTAATTTTAGTCATGAGTTTATCGAAGTTTTTAAGAAGCGCGGTGCCTCCTGACATAACTATCCCTTTATCAATTATGTCTGAGGCTAATTCTGGCGGAGTTTGCTCAAGAATTCTTTTAACCACAGATATTATTTCCATAAGTGACGGCTCTATTGCTTCGTTTATATCAACTTCTGAAAGCTCAATGGTTTTTGGCAGTCCGGTTATACTATCTCGACCGCGTATTTCTAATTTTTTCTCTTCTGACGCTTTTTTATTATCGATAAGACCATTTCCAAGCTCAATCTTAATCTCTTCAGCCGTTCTTTCTCCTATCAGAAGGTTGAAATTCTTCTTTGTGTAATTAGCAATAGCTTCATCTATCTTGTTTCCTCCTACTCGCACAGAATCGTGTACTACCACTCCGCCCAACGAAATCACTGCACATTCGGTAGAACCTCCACCCATATCTACTACCATATGCCCAGCAGCCTGAGCTATGGGAATCTTAGCACCTATTGCTGCAGCCAAAGGCTCTTCTATCAGATATGCGACTTTCGCTCCGGCGGACATAGTGGCATCCAAAACCGCACGTCTCTCTACTTGCGTCACTCCTGAAGGTATACAAATCATTACCTCCTGCTTAAAGAATCTGCTTGGACCGCATGCTTTATCGATAAAATAAGAAAGCATGGCTTCAGTTATCGTATAGTCAGCTATAACGCCGTCTCTAAGAGGTCTCATTGCGACAATATTCCCAGGAGTTCTTCCCAGCATCTCTTTTGCCTCTTTTCCAACTGCTACGACGCGATTTTCCTCTGCCGTTACAGCAACTACTGTGGGTTCGTTAGTTATTATTCCCTGTCCTGCTAAATATACGAGGGTATTGGCGGTTCCTAGATCAATTCCGATTCTTTTTGAAAACATAAAAAGCTTAATTAACTATGTCACAATATATACTATATATATCACTTGACGGTTAAGTCATCTGATTATAGACGGCACAGGACAATGTTGCAAGACCTATTATCGACGCTGTATAATAAGAAGCACCATGAATCGGCATCTATTCATTTCAGTCGCAGCTTTTGCATTTATTGTAATCGCTACTATCATTTTTATACTTTTTGGCAAAGGGTACAGATTTGGATTCGACAAGGGCAAGCTCGAGCTCTCCGGAACAGGACTCCTAGTTGCCAAAAGCATACCCGATGGAGCTCAAGTCTTCCTTAATGGAAATCTCACTACGGCCACAAATAGCACTCTTAATCTATCGCCTAAGCAGTATCGTGTTAGGATATTCAAAGAAGGCTATTTTCCATGGGAAAAGACTATTAAGATACAGAAGGAGGTAGTTTCTAAGGCTGAGGCATTTCTATTCCCTACAGCACCAAAACTAGAAAGCATAACCGATCTCGGAGCATCAGTGCTGGTAGTTGATCCTTCTCTTACAAAAATTGCATTTTCAGTATCCTCAGAAGCTCCAAAAAGAAACGGTATTTACGTTCTGGACATGACCTCAAGACCGATTCTGACTCTTCAAAGCGCATCTACACAAATAGCAGATGACTCGGTGGCTCTATTTTCTCAGGCAAATCTCTCGTGGTCGCCGGACGGAAAAGAGATTATAGCCACAATTTCAGCCCAGACCGGTGACGTAACCTATCTCTTGAATTCCTCCGGGTTTAATTCACTACCCACAAATATAACAGCACTCCTAGATACGGTAGCCTCCAATTTTAAACAGGAGAAGGAGCAGACCGAAGCTGCAAGGCTATCTTCTCTCCCAAGCGTTCTGCGCTCTTTTATCCCTTCTAACCTGGAGGTTATATCTTGGTCTCCTGATGAAACAAAAGTGCTTTACAAGGCCTCTGCATCTGCCACAATGCCTATTGTTATTAACCCTAGAATAATAGGATCTAACTCTACACCAGAAGAAAGAAGGCTCGAAGAAGGCGGATTTTACGTATACGATTTAAAGGAAGATCGAAATTACAAGCTAGATGGTTCAAATTTCCAAAAACACCACATTTGGTTCCCCGATTCCAGACATTTCATATTCATTAAAAACAAGAAGCTAAGCGTTATGGAGTATGACGGCGGAAATCAAACTGTATTCTATGCCGGTCCTTTTATAGACTCTTTTGCCTTTCCGTGGCCTGACAGCTCAAGAATAGTAATATTGACTGATCTTGGAAATTCGGACATAACGCCTCGATTATATACAATCAGCCTCAGGTAGGACTATTTGGGCTTTGCAAAGACTAGCAGTCTCTTCCACGTAGTGCCAGGCGGCCAGCAAGTCTGTAAGATCAATTGCTCTTCCCCACCCTGAGCTTCGGTGAGAAGCGAAACGTCCTCCGCATCTACTATTTGAGATCCCGATACTACGTAATTATGCCTTACTCCTTCGAAGAAAACCACGACTTCATCTCCTGGAGCCAGATCTTTCAGAAGGTAAAATATCGCGTTATAACGGCCTACGTCCCAGAAATTATCGGTTGAATGGGCAAACAAGTATACATTTCCCCCCATTCCCGGGAAAACCGTGCCTTCTGCGTGGGCTACGCCTTCCTGAAGAATTGGCAGAAACAACTCCTTATTGCTAGGATCAACGTTTGGGAAAATTCTGCTACTAGCCCCAATTTTCGGTATCAAAATACTAAAATCTGTATCAGGAGGGGTCAGTATTTGCTTGGCCGATGAATTTAAAACATCCGAAAATCCTGGAGCATCACTTCGGACTGCAGTTTGTCTGATCGAAGTGTTTTGCTCTGAAATATGAAACTGTACGCCCCTAAACTGCAACAGTCTGAAAGAAAGTTCGTAGTAAAGAGCCGGTCCAAAAGTCGCTACTACCCCAAAAAGCGCAAACAAAACGAGAAAATTGCCAATACTTCGGAGAATTACGAATTTAACAGCGTCTTTTTTGGACATTATGAGGAGAGTATAGCAAAATTAGGAGGTTTGTTGCTTAGATTGCGCAAGCATTTCTTCAATCCAAGCAGCTGTTGTTGCCTGCGGGGCATTGCCTGCAGTTTGGCTTGACCAAACCACAATAACTTCATCTACTCCGTCTTCTGATCCAAAAAAAGAATTATCTCCGAGATTAATTTTTTCTTCCGAAACTTCCATGCCAGGCCCGTTAAACTTAACTTGAACAACTGTTCCATCTGGGCTTATTCTCCTAAAGACTTGCTTTGGATAACTTGCGGTATAAACCGCTGAAAAATCTCCTAATTGACCCGCAAGGTCTATTCCGGCGCCGCCTGTAAATCTCGTAGCAAGGTTTTGTCCGACTCTAACGACTTCGCGAGTAGGTGTTTTTGGTTCTGTTCTTGGCTCTGGCTCTACTAACATAGGCCGAATATAGCAGTTAATAAATAAAAAATCAAACCTTGCGTCCCCGAGAGAACGGACCGAGAGGAGTCGAACCTCCAATCTTCTGCCCTTGTCAAGCAAGCGAGCTCCCTCGTTTCACTCTCGGTCCGCTCCTATATGACGGTGCTCCTTGCCCGCCGAAACTAGCACCGATGGAGAGAATCGAACTCTCAATCTCGCCCTTAGGACGGGCTTGCTCTATCCGTTGAGCTACATCGGCGTGCAGGCGGGTATCCATTGACCTGTCTGCCGACAGGCAGGGCTACGGGAACAGGTGAATTGTATTTTAACACAGATTGGACTAGAATTGTGATTACTAAATTGTCAAATTCTGAAATAATTTGAAGAGGAGAAGCCGAGCCGTGAAGCCGAAATCCGAAGTGCAAACGAGGACGAAGGCGCAAGAGCCGTGCTTTGACGACGGAGACTAGTTCATCGGCAGAACGCTCGGTTCGGGACCGAGAGGTACGGGGTTCAATTCCCCGGTCTCCGACAATAAAATTTTAAGTGTAAGGGTTCATCCTGAAAATTGCATCAACAAATTTTAGGAACGCAGAGATAGAGGGTTCGATTCCCTCCTCTCCGACCACGTTTCACTCAGCGTAAACGCATTTCTGCGTTAGCTAGTAATAAAGCCGTGCTCTTTCCCTATTTCTTCAAAAACATAAAAAGGTTATTGAGAGTCTCTAGATCTGGGAGTATTAGCTTAGCATCCGCAAACTTATTTAAATCCATGCTTTTCGTTGGTACTGCAATGCTAAATACACCTGCTCTGTTTGCAGCATCTATTCCGTGGGGAGAGTCCTCGAGCATAACTGCATGCTTCGCAGCTACATTTACATTCTTAAGACATTTCAATACTAAATCTGGATATGGTTTTCCTCTTGTAACGTCTTCGATGCATACAACTGTTGTGAAAAAATCAGCAATATCAAATCTGTTAAGACTGCTTTCGATGTACTCTCTTTTACCAGATGTTGAGACAGCCATATCGATTCCAAGATTTTTTATAGTTTTAAGAAGCGGAAGAAGTCCTGGCATAAGCTGTAAGTCTTTTTCTATATGTTTGGCTACGATTTCATTGCGAAGACTATAAAATTCATCAAAGGTAATAGCTAATGGAAAATCTTTATAGAATATCTCTAAAGACTCGCTTACGGACATTCCAATGTGTTTTACGAAGTAATCCCAACCAAAATTATGATTGTGTCTTTTAAAGAGATCGTTTAATGCACTAAAAACAACAATCTCACTGTTGACCATTAGGCCATCGTGATCAAAAATTACTAGTTTTAACATATAAAAAATGGGTTAATTAGACCTTATTATAGCAAAAGTCATTCTCTTGCTAGTTCAATTAATGCTTGCGTTTCTTCCTGTATTCCTCCAAATCTGGTTTCATTAAACCATATGGAATGTTTTCGTAAAAAACCTTCTACCATGGGAAGGTTAAACCAATTTCCAGTTGCTAAAATTCGCGCTAATATAGGAATAACTTTTTCTTTGCCCCCACTTAAGGCGTAATAGGTTGCTTGCGCAATTTCGAATTCAATTGCTGGGTTACCGGATATTTCGATATCAAAGTCAATATTTATAAGACCCCACCTAGGTGAAATTAGCATATTGCGTGACCATCGATCACCATATACAAACCCTTGTTTATGCGCGTTTCTAAGATCTCCAAATATTTGGTATACGAGCAAATTAGCTTCTTCATTAGAAGCTCTCGGAAGATATTCATCCAATGTTGAAGCGTCATCTAAGAAAGGGTAGATTACGGTTCTTCTTTCCTGATCAATGGGTGGTAAGACTCGTAAGCCTGCTTGGGCCGCCCCTCTAGATAACTGAAATTGCTCTGATGGAGTTCGCCTCCTAAACCTACCACCAAGATCATTAAACCCCATATATCCGTACTCATGATAAATTGAAGTTAAAATACGCCTGTTCTCTTTTCGGATACGTTGAAGAGCAGTAACACTGCCATCGCCTATAAAACGACTCACGTTAAGCTCCCCTTCTAAGGGTTGTCTGTTAAGTTCTTTCCAGGACATATTGATTTTTTGTTTGCTTCGTCATTTTTGAGGACAGTGAAGCGCTACTTCTTTTACGAAGCCTCGTCATTACCTTTTATCGCCCAAATACCTTTCCAAGCTTCAGGATACGAAGGCAGGACTAATTCAATCACTACTGGTCTCTTACTGTTTAGTTCTTTGTAGAGTACATTTCTTAGTATGTGTTCCGGATTTTTTTTATTTTTATTTTTACTTTCAGGATCAAATTCTATTTTATATGCTTTTATTCCTAGTTCCTTAGATAGGCCAGTATAATCGATAAATGGAGCGTTTTGTAAAAACCTGTCAATACCATCATTAAAAGCATGAGAGTCAGCAGATTGTGCTTGTTTTAATAAGGATACACTTTTCCCGTTATTACAGATTATGTATGTGATTGGTATTTTTTCTTGCGTTACTGAAACTAAGCTCTGAAAACCGTTAACAAATGACTGATCCCCAAGGAAACAGAAAATTCTAGCCCGAGATTTATAAACTAGAGCCAATCCTGCCGACAAAGCCATTCCGCCTCCGATGAATCCACCATGATCTCCAAAAACTCGTAGATTTTCGGGAAATTTATCATACCCCTCAAACAAAAGTCCTCCAAGCATCTGACTGTCGTCAACGACTATTGGATTTTTAACTTTTTGAAATATATCTGTGAATATTTCTGCAATTTCCACACGCATGAAGTGGAATTTCCTATTTGATTGTATTTTGACTGTACTTGCTCGGTGTAATTTTTCGCAATAACTTAATATCTTATCTTCATTCGCATGACTGGGATTTATGTACTCTGTAAGAGAAAGGAGAATTTTAGATACATCTCCTGTTAACATTGAGTCTCCCCTTTTGAGATAATTATTTTTCTTTGTCATCGCAGGATTGGATGTGATAGCAATTTTTTGACAGTTTGGTAGTTGACCAATAACTCGTGGGTAACCATTCCTGTCTTCGATGGTGATAATCAAATCAGCCATTTTTATAAGCTTTTGATGATGTGAGTTTTTATTATCGTATGACCCAGCAAAATAAGGATTTTGCGTTGATGATAGTCGTTCAAATAACATTGGTCCTCTTAAGTAGCGGATTTGTAAAATCGGCGCTTGTATTTTTTTTGCAAAAATAGCAAGAGATTCTTTCGCACCACGAGTTTTAAAAAGAAAGTCATCAATTAAAATAATGGGATGTTTTTTATTTTTAAGTATTTTAGCTATTGCCTTGGTTATTTCGGTAGATAAAAAGCTTTCATGGTAAGTGAATGTTTGATTTTTTAAGATGCCATAAGGTATCCATCGTTCCTCCATGGCATCCTGGGGTAATCCAATCATCGTCGGGCCAATTGGAAAACTTTTTGCGTTCTCTATGACCTTATTTACTTTCTCAAAAAAATCTTTTATCTTTCTATCCTTTTCTTTCTTAGAGTCGTTTTCATCTACAAACTCTGTAATCTCTGTATGAAATTTGACAAAATTGCCAATGCTTTTTATTAAATTACGCTCACCGTGTGGCGGTAGAAAAGGAGCTGAGGCTATGGATGGTAGTCCAACAAGATACACTGCGCCGATTTCATTTCTGTAAGCATCAGCTATTGCTCCAGTGGCATTTGTTAAACCGCGAGATCCATGTAGGACTGCTGCTGTAGTAGCTGGAGAGATCATGCTTCCTCCAGCGGCCATAAACGCTGATTCCTTATCTCCCCTACCATTTACCAACTTTATATTTGGAGTTTTTAGTAAAGAATTGCAAAGAACAAGCTCAGATGTACCAGGATACGCGAAGACGAATTCTATGCCTGCTTCATACATAAGTAGCGATACCGCTTCTGCCCCGCTGAGGATTATCGTATCTCTATTTTTCTTTGAAAATTCAACATAAGCTTTTTCGACTTGCTTTTGTGTTACTCCAAGTATTTTTGCGACGTCCTTTGCAAATTTTTCTTTTCCTTCTTTTTCAATCAAGGCTTTTGTAAAATGGTTTGGGCCGGTGGGAGTTTGAAGTAAAAAGTCAAGAAAGCCTGAAATTGAGTTTCTATGGCTATTTAAAGCTTTTTGTAATTGACTAGGATATATCCCATAGTTTTTCAACATCGAAGCGTATTCTACAGAAATTATGATTGAATATCAACCCCACCATAGCCGAGTTCTCTTCCGTTGAGAGTTATTATATTACAACCGTCAGGATGAACTTTTTCCTTTATAATTCCATAATTGCCACTCGCTATATTTTCTAAAGCAAAGGTTAAAGATGGCCAATCACTTTGTTTTTTTTGCGTTAGCGCATGTCTTAATGCAGAGTCTTTTGTGATTGGTAAAGTCCCATAATAAACTGTCCAAGGACCTTGGCACAATATTTCACCACCATCGTGATTCTCTCTGACTAAAAAAGTCGATGTTCTTGTTCTGTTTTTCCCATCACCCAATGCCATTAACACAGGGTTAATGCCTCTATATTTTCTTTCAAAACTGTTTCTAGACATCTCAGTCAAGTCCCCGGCATGTTGATTAATCATCCGCTCACTAAAATAGGTTAACATATCGCCGTGAATCCAACGATGATAAGATAAAACAACAAAATCAAAAGGTGATTTCCTTTGTCTCTCCAGCTTAATAATCTGCTTAAGGATGTTGTTATGCCAGTCTAGAGACCTTTTTCTATACAACTCTGCTTTTATTGAATCGTTCTTAGATTCGATCCACTTTCCGCATTTTTTCTCAAAATCCTCAGCTATAACACGAATGTTGTATTGTTTTGCAATATCAATTGCTTGAATTTTAAGCCTATCCGTTACAATTAAACCAACTTTTATCAAATTCGGTTTTTTCAAAGATAAGTCTATCGCCGCTTTTAGGTTTCCTCCTCCACCACTCGCAAATACAATTATTTCCATCGGGCCGTTTTTCGGCACATACAGGGGACTTGGTGCTAATTTTTTTTTGATCTTCTTTTTCTTTTGAGCAATCATGAAGTCTTTTTTTCGGTTTTTTCGAATGCCATTTGCAATAGCTTTTCCAAAATAACGAGGTCTTTACTGCTTATATTTAGCGGTGGATTCAGAGCAACAACGTTTGGTGCCATACCCGTACTAGCAAGAATAAGGCCGCTTACTCCATCTACGGGTCTGTCCCAAGCGATGGTTCTGGCAATTTCAAGAATTTCTCCAGCAATATTATCTTTTAATAAAATTCGTCCTACTCCTCCTAAGGCATAGCCGCTTTTAGCTAAGCTTGAGGATGCAACTATCTTGTTTATTATTCTTTGTAGAGATTTTTCTAAGCCTGATAAGTCTTTATCGATATCTTTCCACTGGTCGTACCTATCAAGGACGCTACTTGCAGTAGCCATAGCTAAAGGATTATTTACATATGTTGCAGAGTGTGTTCCTGGAGGAAAATTTTTTGGCAAAAGATATGGATCTCTCGCCCAAATACAACTTAAAGGAGTTATGCCATTCGTTAACGCTTTTGACATAATTACTATATCAGGTGTAAAGTTATAATGTTGAAAGCCAAACATTTTTCCTGTTCTATAAAATCCACAAAAAATCTCATCAACTACTATTAACGCTCCAAGGTTTCTGAAGATTCTCACCACTTCTTCCATAAAATCAGCGTCGGGTTTTATTATTCCTCCAGCGTTTAATAGCGGTTCTATGATTAATGCTGCTATATCTTGATTAACACCCCGAGTAACCATCCCTCCCGCCTCTAATTCAGCTAGCTGTTTGATATAATACAAAGTGTGTTTTTTCCAGGATTCCATATTTTCTTTTGATGTAGACTGCTCATAATCAGGGTAAGGAAGCCTAATTAATGGAATTCGCCAATCGCCTATTAAGGATCTATATCTATGGCTGGCACTAAATTGTGATGTATAAATAGACCGGCCATGATAACCTCCTTGAAATACGACGAATTGTGCCTTTTTGGTATTAGATTTTACTACTTTGAGACCTAGTTCTACTCCTTGGGCTCCACCTAATTCAAATGCGACCTTTCCGTTCTCGCCCGTTATTGTTTTCATTTTTTCCCTACTCGCGTGGCTATTTCTATCCGTAGATCGGTTTCGCAAAAAGATGGGATCGATGGAATATTTTCAACTTTCTTGAAAGCTGATTGTAGAATATCGCTATTAAAACCTAAATTAGCTGTTCCGTTTGCTGCCTCTGCATCGAGGTATTTATTTCCCTTATAGTCTTCGAGTATTGATCCGTATGCTTTAACAAATACAGGTACAAATTTGTGACGGTACACGAAATCGCCTTGACTTAAATACTTAGAACCTTTTTTAATTCTGACATTTTTCAGCATATTGTATTAAGAATATTCCTATATACTAACTGAAGTTTTTTAAGACCCAGTCATTTACCAGTAAACTGTTGATTTGGCACCTATCTTATGTATTGCGCCGCTTCTTGATCAAGTACAGCCGTTACTCTTGGATGGAGGCGTAGGAACGAAGCAGGAGCATCTGATGAGACAAGACCCTTAAATGAGCGATTTACACCCCAGGCTTTATGTGCTCCCTTTGCAATGAATATAATCCTTTGAGCTCTCAGTATGTCCCCTATACCTTGAGTTAATGATCCTAGCGGAATTTGACTTGGGTCTTCAAAAAGCCTTGAATTTGTCTCCATGGTTTGAGGATCTAAGGTTACATATCTCACGGTTGAATCAGGTTCCGACCCTCTTTCGTTAAATGCTATGTGACATGTTGTGCCGGGACCAAGGCTTATTACTGCAAGATCGACTGGTTGTCTTTCATCAAGCAGCTCTCTGTACCGCTCGGCTTCCGCGTCTGCATTAGAAGCCCCTCCGTTTGGAATATGCCATTCTGCAACCGTAACGTGATCCATTAGGTGTCTGCGCATATAGCTGGCGTAGCTATCTGGACTAGCTGGGTTGATTGGGTGGTATTCGTCTAAGTTAAATATTGTAGTTCTACTTAAATCTACTGTTCCTAATTGGTGGCTAGCAGTAATTAATTCATACATTCCAATAGGTGTATTCCCAGTAGGTAGCGTTAAAACGGAATTAGGTTTTGTATTTACTTGTTTAATAACTAAATTAGCTGCATATGCGTCTACTGCACCAGCGTTTGGTAATACCACTATCTCAGGTGGATAAGTATGGGAACTAGGCTCCGGTATCCTTCCATCATGTCTAACTTCACCTTCAGCTGCTGTCATATTTACTAACAAGCCTAAAATGTTTTATTGCTGAGAATTCTACACAATTACTACTTTATTTGCAACTCATATGAAAAAATCAAGTTTTGCTTCTTGAATTTTTTTTCTAAGAAGCTAAAATATATCTCATGCCGGATAGACTTACCAAGAGAGAAAAAAGAGAACAGCACCGCATGGAGTGGCAAGAGAAGGCTAAGAAAGAAGAAAGATCCCAAATGATGAGGAAATATATTCTATGGGGAGGCATAATTCTAGGATTCCTAGCTATCCTTATCGTCTTAATAAAGCTTGTCGGGACTTCAGGCTCTCCTGTGTCAAACGATAAGATTTCTAACTTCCCATCAGTGAGCGCCGATGATATAACTTACGGCTCAACCAGCGCAAAAGTGACGCTAGTCGAGTACAGTGACTTCCAATGCCCGGCATGCGCAGCGTATTACCCAACAGTTAAAAAAATAAAAGAGGCCTACAAATATAAAATAGTTTTCGTATACCGTAATTTTCCCCTAAGACAGAATCATAAAAATGCTGAGATATCGGCTCGCGCCGGGTATGCAGCCCACAAGCAGGGCAAGTTTTGGGAAATGCACGACATGCTTTTTGAGAATCAAGGCTCATGGTCAGGACTTAACGATCCCAAAGACACTTTCATAGAGTATGCTCAAAAGCTGGGACTTGATCTCGAGAAATTTAAAACCGATATTAACTCAAGTGAATCAAAAGATTTCGTAACCAGTCAAGAAAGACAGGCGTTGTCGCTCGGAGTTAATTCTACTCCTACATTTTTCCTGAATGCCAAGCTACTTCGTGTAAACGCAAACTACGAGGAATTCAAAAAAGTAATCGACGAGGAACTTGGGAAGTAATCCTTACTTCATTTTCCCATTCGACTACGCTCAGGAGGAGTAATTCCTGATTTCTAAAAGAGCGCGGGGAGCTATTGGAATATCAAATTTCAAATATTAAATAGTAAAAAGAATGCGAGTTTTTGGAATTTTTGAGACTATACTGAGCTAAAACATCAGTGGTTCTTAGTAGAAGAAACTGCAATTAAACAATTAAGGTTCAGTATTCCTCAGGACTAGCGCAACTATAGACGAGAAAATTCCAATGCGAGCAGTCTTTGGGAGCCTATATGCTTTCTTCTGCACGGTTGTAGGAGTGGATTTCTTCGGGAGTAAACCAAAGCGTCTTCTCAAAGTTTGCCTCCTCAAGGCTTCCCGAAATGTGAACTAAATTGGATACTCCCCTTTTCTCTGCGTTGGCGTATGCTGCAGAATCTGTAGAAAAATCCCCTCGTATTGTTCCTGCAGGCGCAGTAACAGGCATCGTCGGCCCGGCCATATTTATAACGTTTTCGACTGCGTGTCTTCCTTCAAGAATGATTGCGATCACGGGGCCTGACGTAACATAGTCCAAAAGCCAGCCTACGACCAGCTTACCCAATTCAGACGGATCATCGGTTCCAAGGTCTTTTTTGGCATCTTTACCATACTTCTTGTAGGTGTCTAGGGTTTTAGTTCCCAGTCTTTGAATCGTAGAATCCTTATCTGTACCGTAATGTTTGTGGAAATGTGAAGTATCGGGCTTGACCATTTTCATTGCAATTATCTTAAGCCCCATTCTCTCAAATCTATGAAGAATTTCGCCGGCAAGTCCTCTTTTTACTCCGTCCGGCTTTATTAAAACTACCGTCTGCTCCATAGTTTTTTAAACAACTTCTAATCGCTAACTTCTGACTTCTAACTTTAGTTGTTAGAGCGAAGCGTCTTAGTAATCAGCTGTTACTTTAGTTATTGTAAATAGTAAATGGCAAATTGTAAATAGCTAACTATGAATCAAGGATTATGAATTAGGAATAAAGCCAGCGCGGGGAGCTGAGAAATTTTCGCTGTTCGCATTTTGAGCTCAAGCAAATGACAGTTGATTTAAAGAATTACTTGGTCAAACAACCACTAGTCCTTGTTTAAGAAATAGAGCGGCGAACTGCGGAACAAGAAAATTGCTCTAGCGACCTCAGCGCTAAAAAATTTCAATGCGAGCAGTCTTTAACCTAGAGCTTAAGTAGTTTTTCAAATCGTTGTCTATCGTCAAAATTTCCAATAATAGCGAGGTTAAGCGTTTTATCTATAACATATTTATTTGCCGCTTCCATTACGTCTTCCGTCGTCACTTTGTCTATTTCTAATAATACATCTGCGGGATTATCGATCTTTTCTTCAAGAAGGTCTTGTGTAGCGTAAAAAATCGAAACAGACCTACTGTCCTCGAGCTCAAGTACCAGGTGACCCTTGAGGTACTCCTTCCCTTTCTTAAGCTCCTCTTTTGAAATCTCCTTTTTACCGCTCTTAAGCGCCTGGAATTCGGAAAGAATTACCTCAATTGCCTCATTAATCCTCTTTGGATCTACGCCTGCCGTAGCGACAAGAGAACCGGCATCGGTGTATTGGTCAGAATTACTCCTGACATAATAGGCAAGCCCTCTTTTCTCTCTCACTTCATGGAAAAGCCTACTCGACATCCCTCCACCGAGAATCGATGAGAGAACTGATAGCGGATATTTTTCAGGCGAAGCAAGGGGCACAGTCCTAAATCCAATTGCGAGGTGCGCCTGCTCGGTTTTTTTGGGCTTAATAGAAACTTTTGCCTTTTCCTGCTTTTCCCCTATGGGCGCTGCTTTAAGGGCTTGAAATGAGTTCATATCTGAGAAGTATTTCTCCGCAAGAGGCAAAACACCCTTTTCCTCAATTCCTCCAGCTACTGCAAGAACCATGTTACTCGGACTATAAAGAGCCTTAAGGTAGTCCAGGAAATCTTTCCTGCTAATTTTTTTGATAATATCCTTCTCTCCGGCAGTATCCCATCCCATCGGTGTATCTCCATACAGAAGCCTCTCGTAAATATCGCCTATGTTTCGCATGGGCGTATCTTCATAAAGATTTATCTCCTCAAGAATTACTCCCTTCTCTTTCTCAATTTCTTTTTCATCCAGAAGCGAGTTCTGAACCATATCGGAAAGTAAATCAAAGGATAACTCTATATTATTTTTGGAGGATTTAATGTAGTAACCCGTATATTCTTTCGTGGTAAATGCGTTGAATTCGCCGCCGATTGAGTCAATTAACCCTGACATTTGAATCGCAGACGGCCTCTTTTTCGTACCCTTAAAAGCCATGTGCTCCAAGAAATGCGAGATACCATTATTTAATTTTGTTTCATAACGGCTTCCTGCGCCCACCATTATGAGTACTGTCGCAGATTCAAACGAAGGCATTGGGGAGGTTAAAACCCGAAGATCATTTTTTAGTTTGGTTTTTTGTAGCTTCATGGAAGATAGGACATCTTATCATATCCTAGATGGAGCCTCAATACCTAAAAGGCCCAAGCCCCGCTTCAAGGTAGCACCGGCTGAGTAGACCAAAGCGAGCCTGAATTCTTCGGTTTCAGAGTCAATCACCTTGTGTTTTTGGTAGAAAAGATTGAAATTCTGGGCAAGACCAAAAAGATAAGTAGCTAAGGTGCTTGGGGAGAAAGTTTCAGAAGCTTCTTCAACCACTTCTCCAAAATGAACTAGATTGCGAAGAAGATTAAGTTCTTCCTTTGCTAAAACCGCAGGTAAATTTGCTTTTGAGGCAGACTTCTTCGAAAGGATACTTTGTGTTCTGGCATAAGTGTATTGAAGATATGGCCCGGAATTACCATTAAGGGAAATCGATTCCTCAACATCGAAGACTATATCCTTACCAATCCCGCTTTTAAGAAGCGCATACTTGGCAGCTCCTACCGATATAGAACTTAAGCTTTTTTCGTCTACTCTATCAAACTTATCTTTAATCTTGCTTTTTATATCTAGCAGAATTTCCTCAGCTGTCAAAACTTTACCGGTCCTGCTGGACATCTTGCCGGATGTTAGTCTTACCATACCGTGAGATAAGTGGATAGTCTTGTCTGCAAGATCAGGCGTAATAAACGAAAGCGCTTTTAGAAGAACTTTGAAGTATTCGTTTATTTCATTCCCTGTAATTATTATCGATGTATCATAGGGAAAATCCTTATATTTCAGAGGAGCAAGTCCGAGTTCCTTTGCTTCATACGTAGGTAATCCCCGAGAATTTATAAAAACTCTCGTATGAAGACCATACTCTTCACCTTTAAAAATTATCGCTCCTTCGTCTTCCTTAAAAACCTTCGGCGTATTTTCGTTAACGATCTTCAGTCCCTCCCCACCAGCCTCTGATTCAAAGTAAAATTTATCAAAGCGAGTTCCGAGTTTTTTGTAAAGAGAATCAAAGTACTGAAGGCTCCACTTTTTACCCAAATCGTAAAGTTTTTTTACTTCCTTGTCATTTTTATATATTTTCTCATTCAAAGAGTCTATTCCCTTTTTAAAAGCCTCTTCCTCATACGCTTTTGAACCCTCCGTATATGATTTTCCTAAAAAAACTGCCTTTTTGGAGAGGTCATCCGCCTCCCCTGGCATCTCCCCCATGAGCTTTTTCATCCCCCAGACGGCTTTTGCAACATGAAGACCGACATCTCCTTGATAACAAACTCTCCGAACTTCGGCTCCTTGAGCCTCTAAAAGCCTTGCGATTGATTCTCCTACAGCATTGCTATACATATGGCCGACATGAAATTCCTTGAAGGGGTTTGGATCTGTATATTCGACTATAATTTTCTTGCCTGACTTCGATTTGGTCGTCAAATCAATCTCTTCAGAGCCATTTAGCATACTATCAAGGTAACTGCCAAAAAAGCTTTGTGGAATTTTTATATTTACGAAGCCAGGCGAAGCCACTTCTGCTTCAATCTCATGCTCTTTGTTGAGCTTATCTGCTATTTCTTGCGCAAGATCCATTGGGGATTTACCTGCGTTATTTGCGGCTTTTAAGGCAACGCTCGTAGAATAGTCTCCTTTTTCTAAATCGGAAGACACGATTAACCCTTTGGGAAGCTTCTCAACCCCCAACCCTGAAAGAACCTTGCTAAGCGCAGCATTAATATCTTTAGCGTAACTCACCATTTCAAAAATATTGTACCACATAAGCTCGGAGGCTTCTCCAGGGATTTGAAACTTAAGAAGAGTCTTTTACTTCCATAGCCATAAACAGCGTACCCGTGATAGTTTTTGATATCTTTTAGTGTTTTGTCTGGTGAAGAAAAGTCGAATTAGTTAGTCAACCCAGCTTCAAGAATCTATGTAGGTTTTTAAAGACGGATGTCTTTTTTCTGGCACTCGGACCTTGTTTTTAGCAAAATTGCTACGAGTTCTACTTTTATTATATCGTTTTAGGCCATTTAGCTGGATCGTTTACCACCAAAGCCTATCACTAGGTATCATTCTTCTAAAGGTCTAGTGAAAATTACTTTTTCACAACCCAGTTTTTTCCGTCTGTCTCTATTTTCACGTCTCCGTCAAGATCAGTTCTGAGAGTTTTCACGCCAGCTGTGCTTAAAATGTCTATAATTTCCCCTGAAGGATGACCGTAGCTATTCCTACCCACCATAATCACGGACAATTCCGGCCTTAGTGGCTGAAGAATCTCTTCGGTAAGAGCACCCTTGGAGCCATGATGAGGCACTTTAAGTATCTCCACATCGCTTAGCGAAAGCTCTTTTAAAATAAGGTCTTCCGCGTCCCCGGTAAGCATAGCTTCAAAGGACCCATACTTAAGAAGCAGAACCAAAGATGATTCGTTAAGCCTATCTTCTGACATACTTTGATATCTACCGTCTATCCACGCTGGGCTCGGCCATAAAACGTCTATCACCGACTCGTCTCCCAAACGAATCCTGTCTCCTGCCTCCAAATTCTTGGCACTCACATGATGCTCTGCTAAAAGGTCTTTTAGCTTTCGATAAATTTCCGTATTTCCCTCTATTCCTGTGCTCAGAAAGTGCTTCACTTTATATCTTTTTAGAACATATGTAAGACCGGTGAAATGATCTGCGTGTGGATGAGTAAGAATAAGCATATCTATTTCCCTATCCCAGAAAGGCAAATTTTCGCCTAAACAGCCTAACACTTTGTCGTCCGGACCGCCATCTACCAAAACATCTATTCCCGCAGAAGTACGAAAAAAGATCGAATCTCCCTGCCCAACATCACAAAAAACCATGTGAAATTTCCCATCATGTGATTGCAGGTATTGAGTAGTGAAAATAACGGAAAGAATAATTATGGACAACGTAGATAAAAAGAGATACTTCTTCATTTTTTTCTCCAAACTATGGCTGCGAAGATAAAACTGTAGTAGGCAATTTGAATCTGCCAGGGAAATATACTAATACTTAGCTGGCCGAATTGACCGAAAAATCTTACTACCAGCTTAAAATACCACAATAAAGGCAGAGCAAGGTAAAGAAGATTGCCAAATGGCTCGAATAACAGAGCGAGGATAGCTGTAACTCCTCCTATTATCATAAGAAGAGGCACAGTCCACAGAACGATCGAGTTTACCAGAACAGACCAGATAGAATAGGTTCCGAAATTTGCCAGAATTATGGGAAGCGTAGATATTTGCGCCGAGATTGTGGTTATAATATCCTCTCCTACCAGCTTTATGACAGGCGCTCTTTTCACAGGAATAGCCTTCTGGATTATAGGAGGTATATAAACAAGTCCTAGAGTTGCTGTGAAAGAAAGCTGGAACCCTATATCTTTAATTAGGCTGGGTGAAACAAAAAGCATTATAAATCCTGCTATGGCTGCCCCAAGAAGCGCCCAGCTTTGCCTTCCTAATATTTGCGCGGAAAAAGCCAAGAGTCCCATTATTGAAGCTCTGACAATCGATGGCTCAAATCCTGCCAATGCGGCGAATAGAACTATACCAATGCAAGTCATTACTATGGCCATTTGTCTTTTCAGAAAGACTCCAAAAAAACCGGCAAGAAGGGCGCCGAGCATGGAGATGTTCATTCCTGAGGCCGCTATAACGTGGAGAACGCCAGCTTTTTGAAGTTCTTCATAAAACTGGGGAGAAAAAGACTCGCGTACACCAAAGACTATACCCAGCAAAAGACTCGCCTCCTCTGGCGGCAGATAAGATTGAAATATTTCTATTAACCGCTGTCTTGTCGAATAAATTGGATTGAGAAGTGAAAATTGCGCGCTATCAGGCTTTATCTTCGGACTATCAAGCACAATTATCTCCCTCGTCCCTAGTTTTTTATAACCAATCGTACCTTCTGCCATAACCATGTCTCCATAGGAGATCTGAGGATAAAGTGGACTATTAACGTAGATTCTATAGCCTTTAAAACTCAGGGAGAAAGATTGAATCCTGCTATTGGCTTTTACTTCAGAAAGGACTCTGGTCTTAAAAGCTACTTTAGAACCATTTTCAGGCTTCAGATTAGCTTTATCATAAATATAAAATCTAAAACCCAATGAAACGAGACAAAAAGCAAAGAAAATAAGGATCAAGCTTTTTCTCATTAGTAGGCAGAGATTTTATCTTTTATCTTCTCAAAAGTAGCCTTTGAAACGGCTTTTTTAATAAGCAACTCGTCTATTGAACCGTAAGGCCTGTTGTCTATCACCTTCTGAGCTGTGACAGGACCTATTCCGGGAAGCACATCTAGATTCCCAGGTGAGGCTGTGTTAATGTTTATCAGCCCTTCCTGTGTCATGCCCTGATCTGCGTAGAGCTCTTCACCCTGTTTTGGGATATAAATCTTTTGACTGTCTTTAAGCTTAAGCGCCAGATTAAGATTCTTCTCGACCCATTCCCTGTCTGCAGACTCACTAAGCCCTCCCGCCGCGGCCAAGCCGTCCTGCACCCTTGATCCCTCTGAAAACTGATAAAGACCAGGGTTTATTACTCCCCCGGAAACGTCTACGGCGATCTTTCTAGACTCGTTTACCCCCAAAGAAGCTCCCTTGGACTCAAACACGATGTCTTTCTTGCTCTTTGATGAAATGGAAAGAATTCCTGAAGCCACCAATACAAAACCTATAACTGTCAGTAAAAGAGCAATAACATTTTTTCGGAGAATTGAAGCATATTTTCCGAGAAAATCCACGTCGGTCATAACTAAACTACAAAATTTATGATTTTTCCTTCAACGTAAATTACCTTTTTTGGTTCGGATCCCATATGTCTTTTTACCTTTTCGCTTGCAAGCGCTCTCTCCTTGACCAGAGCCTCGCTCTTGGATTCCGCGGTTGTAAATTCAAGAATATCCCTAGTCTTTCCGTTTACCTGAATAGCCATGATAACTATATCCTCAATAATATTTTCTGGATCATATTCCGGCCATTTATGCAAATGGACCGAGTTAAATGTCGATTTGTCCTCGCTCAGCGACTGGAACCACTCCTCAGAATAAAAAGGCGCAAAAGGAGCAAGAAGGAAAATTAGATTCTTCAAATATTCCTCGTCCAAGGCTGATTTTTCACGGATCAGCTCGTTAACATACTCCATAATATGGGCAATTGCCGTGTTGTAACGAAGGCCCTGTAAGTCGTCTGTAACCTCTCTTATAGTTTTGTTCATTGCTTGATCAAGGCTGGGAATCTGCTTTTTTTTATCACTCCCAAGCCCAGTCTGATAATTGATAAGCCGATCCACTCTTCTTAAAAATCTTTCCATACCCTCTATACCAGCGTCACGGAAGTCTCCTCCCTGATCGAATGGTCCTAAAAACATCAAATATGTTCGTAGTGCATCAGTTCCGAACCTCTCTATGTATTGATCAGGATTAACGACATTACCGCGGCTTTTACTCATCTTGCCTCCATCTTTTATTAGAAGTCCATGAGCGCGAAATTTAGAAAACGGCTCATCAAAAGCAAGAAATCCAAGGTCAAACAGGGCTTTTGCTATAAACCTTGAATACAAAAGATGAAGAACAGAATGCTCAGCTCCCCCAATATACATATGTACCGGAAGCCATGCCGCTCTTTGAGCGGAATTTCCAATTTCCAATTTCCAATTTCCAATTTCCCTATCTGTTTTGGGTTTTGGGATTTGGGATTTGGGATTTTCCCAGTTTTTAGAAGGGAAAGGTATATATTTGAAATCAGAAACTGGATACCTGAGGAAGTACCACGAACTATCAAGAAAGGTATCACATACGTCTGTTTCTCGCCTTCCTACGCCTCCACAGTTGGGACATTTAGCCTCTATGAACTGCTTATCCTGACTTAAAGGAGCCTCACCTGCTTGTCCTGAGCTCGGGCTTCGACTGAGCTCAGCCGAATGTCTCGAATGGATACCTAAAGGCTTAAAATTCTTAATGTACGGCAGGATAACAGGAAGATCCTCCTCTGGCACTGCCTGCCAACCCTGCCCGCCACTTGCTTCTCCACGAGACGATGGCAGGCGGGCGCATTTATCACAAAAAATCATAGGAATTGGAGCCCCCCAGTATCTTTGTCTTGAGATAAGCCAATCTCTAAGATGATAACTGACTTTTTTACTGCCAATTCCCTTCTTTTCAAGCCAATCAATTATCTTTGGGATATCCTGAGGACTTTCCCATCCATTCCATTCACTAGAATTGATAATTTCCCCAGAGCCCTCATAAGCTTCACCCTCTTTTCCGCCTCCAATAACCGAAACTATTGGTAAATCGTATTTTTTTGCGAAGTCAAAATCCCGCGAATCATGAGCAGGAACTCCCATAACTGCCCCAGTCCCGTAATCCATTAATACATAGTCTGCAATCCAAACCGGAATTTTGTTTCCACTCAAAGGATGAGTTGCGAAATATCCGGAGAATACTCCCGTTTTTTCATCCTTAAGGGTCTTATCTTTTGCTTTTTCCGCGGACGATTTCGCCTTTTCAATATACTCTAGGACATCATTTTCAAGATTTTTCACAGAAGAGAGTACTGGATGGTAAGGAGAAATAACTATAAAAGTGACTCCGTGAAAAGTATCTGGCCTTGTAGTGAAGACTTCTATAGGACTTCCTAATTCTGACTCAAAACTTAGCATAGTCCCAGTCTTTCTGCCAATCCAATTTCTCTGTGCAGTAATCACTTTCTCGCTCCAATCGATTTTTTTTAAATCTTCCAAAAGTCTGTCAGCAAAAGCAGTTATTTTGAAAAACCACTGTTCCAAATCTTTAATTTCCACTGGTGTTTCACAACGTTCACAAACCCCCATTCTTTCCTCATTTTCTTCGTCCCCAAGATTTGACCTGCCTGCCGGCGAGGCAGGGATTTTATTTTTAATTTTTGATTTTTGTATTACCTGTTCATCGGCCAAAACCGTTTTGCATGAAGGGCACCAGTTAACAGGAGCTTTTCTCTTTTCCGCAAGGCCGGCTTTAAAAAGCTTTAGAAAGATCCATTGTGTCCACTTGTAATACTCGGGGTCATAGGTCTCAACCGTATGAGCCCAGTCAAAAGAATTACCAATCATCTTTAGCTGTCTGTAAAAATTTTTCTCTGAGATTTTTGCTTGATCCGCAGGATTTTTGCCTATTTTCAGTGCGTAGTTCTCAGAGTGTATTCCAAATCCATCTAGACCAATAGGTTCAAATACATCATTCCCATTCATTCTCATGAACCTTCCATAGACGTCAGCCCCGGTGAAAGCGTAAACATTACCCACATGAAGTCCTTCTGCAGAAGGATAGGGAAACATCATTAGGTTAAAAAAAGGGTTTTTGGCATTCTTAAGATCGGGCTGGTAAATTTTCTTCTCTTCCCAAACCTTTGTCCATTTTTCCTCCATTTCGCGCGTTTTAGGCTTAGAATTTTTCATATTTAAATCAATTTGAGTATAGCATAACTCGCCGTAAGGCGAGAATTTCTCCCGCTGATACTTTTCAGACGGGATCCCGCCGGTGGCGGTGATAATTTCTGATTTCTAATGGCGCGGGGAACACAGAAAAAATATCAAACTTCAAATAGCAAATATTAGATAAGGAGGAATGCGAGCTTTGGATCTTTTCGATTTGCGTACTGAGCTAAAACACTAAAGGTACTTATTAAAATTTTATTAAATACTACTCGGAGGAACATGAAAAAGAAGCCTAGCGCAACTACGCAAGAGAAAAATTCAATGCGAGCAGTCCCACAGGAGCTTGTCTTTTTACAAAGTTTTCCCTACGATAACTATATGACGCTTATGCGACCGGCTCTCGTTCTTGTTGGATCACTGCTTCTAGTTTTTATTTGGCAGAATAGCGAGTTTTCCAAATACTCAATTCAAGCCGTAGGATTTCTGATTTTCATTTATCTCCTTGCGGCATCTAGAAACAAATGGAAAGTCTCAGTGGGCGGAGACGTAGGAATATTTGTCCTTAACACGATTATTCTTTTATTAATTTTTCAAACAGGCGGGCTTACTTCTCCCCTATTCTTTCTTCTTTTTTTCATTCTATTCGGAATTGCATCTGTTATGGATCCACGGATAGTTTTTGTGGCTGTCGCTGGCTGGATGATCCTATTCGCCCCTTCTCTGAGCGAAGCAGATACGCTTCAGAATATCATTCGTGTGGGCTCCCTTGGCCTTGTTTCTCCCCTTGCTTATCTTTTTGGCAAGATATTTAAAAAGCAGGAAAATGCTCAAGAGAATATTTCTGAGATGAAGGAGAGGACCAAAGACGCTGCGAATACAATTTCCTCGGATATTCAGGAAGTTTTGGAAAAAGATAAAGAAAAACTGGAATCTCAGGAAGTAGAAAAACTCAATGAAATCCTTGAAGAAACACAAGACCTGCGAGATGAAAGCAAGAGTTAGCATTATGTATCAAGTGCTAAGTATTAAGTATTTGCTTTTTTCCATACTGTATACTGTATGCTTTATACTCTCTACTGCGCCTTCGGCGCACGCCCAGGCCAGCATGAAAAATTCAAGCTATATAATCCGTATGGGTAACTTCAATAGTGCTGGCGGAAAATCTTCCGGAGCATCAGGAAGTCTCAATATTACGGTAGGCCAGATTTCCCCCGGGCTTTATACGGGACAAAACTTTAAGCTAAAGGCAGGATTCCAATACTACCCTTCGGGCACCCCGTTTTCTCTAACTATTTCAAATACTTCAATTGATTTTGGAACTCTCGAGCCAACAAATCCGGTATCTAGGTCTAATATTCTCACTGTTTCCAATCAATCAGCTGGAGGGTATGTGGTTAGCGCAATTGAAGATCAGGAGCTCAAGGCCAAAGAAGGAGTTTTTATTCCCGACACTACCTGCGATAACGGAACGTGCAGTGAGCAAACCGCGGGGAAATGGTCAGGCTCGCTTGTTTATGGATTTGGTTATCGATGCGATCACGTAAGCACGAATTATTGCTCTAACGGCTTCACAGCAAGTGACTACTTTAAGCAATTCGCAAATAGATCTAATTCCGAATCAGCGCAAACCGTAATGTCCGGAGCGTCTGGAAGAAATCAAAAATCTCAAATAACTTATAAGGTGAATGTTTCAACGGTGCAGCCTGCCGGATTCTATACAAATACAGTAACCTATGTAGCAACACCAACCTATTAGCAAAGCTAATAGGAATTTTTAATTCCTAATTACTAATTTCTAATGAGATCTAAAATATTAAACATAAAATCTAAAAAAGGGGTGACTGAAAAAGGCAATTCACTTGCAAATGAACTGAACGCCGTCAGAACTATAGTAAATTTTTTGCTTAAACTTTTAAAAAGGCGTTCACTTAGCGAAGTGGCACTCTCATCTAATTTTCCAAACAAGTTAAGCGAGCGTCATTCTGCAATGTGCGATTGCCGACTGAAGGCAGGGCCCCGAGCACTTATTGCGACCATAGCGCTTTTGCTTTTATTATCTGTTGCTACACCACAGGCGGTTGCGCGAGAATTCTCAGTAGGAGTATTCCCGCCTATAATTCAAATCGATGCGATCTCCCCATCAATCATAACTTCTCCCATTCAGATCGAAAACCTAAGCGAAGAGAGCGCAAGTTTATCAATTCAGCTTAGGCAATTCCTTCCATCCGCTAAGTCGAACGGAGAAATTGAATTCGTGAACCAGCCTGATGCCACGCATAAAAAGATGTTTGGATATACAAAAATAAAGGAAGGATCTACCGTAAGGAACAGAATCGAGTTGGCACCAAAACAAAAGAAAAACCTCACTCTTCAAATCGACTTGCCCGAAGGAAGTGTAGCATCAGACTATTACTTTTCTATAGTTTTTATATCAAATGATAGTTCTTCTGAGGAAAAAAGCCAGACGGTGTCAGTAGGCGCAGTAGCAGCAAACGTACTTCTTTCGGTTGGAGAAAAAGATCTGCCTGTGGGTAAAATTGCTGAGTTTTCAGCACCGTTTTTTGTTACAAAGGGCCCTGTGCAGTTCAAGACCAGAATAGAAAACCAAAGTCCCTACTTCATCTCAACCGAAGGAAATGTCGTAATTAAAAATATATTTGGACAAATCATAGGCAATTTGGAGTTAATACCCGCAAATATACTGGCAAAAAGCACAAGACTTTTAACCAACGACGAGGGTCTTCCGCCGACATTTGACGATCCGAGAATAGTATGGAAAGAGAAATTTCTACTCGGTCTTTATACTGCAGATCTTACCGTTTCGCTATCTGAACAAGGCCCAATCCTTAGAGACCGAATTACATTTTTAGCAGTACCTATAGAGATAATTGTCGGAGTATTAATAGCTGTGGTAATTATTAT
>MFPL01000005.1 GCA_001784155.1 Candidatus Levybacteria bacterium RIFCSPLOWO2_12_FULL_41_12
GACCTATATTGTTACTTCAACATTTTAAATGAAATCTCAAATCTCAAATCTCAAATCTCAAATAAAGCGCGGGGAGCTGGAAGATCTTCGCTACGAACGTCAGCGACGAAGAGCTTATGGAAACACAAACTTTATTCGCGCAGGCAGTAAGAAAATCTTTCTAGCGACCTCAGCGCTTCTACTGTTAACTCTCGGTTTTACTCAAAATGCCTACGCTCAGGTTCAAACAATAACTATTTCGCCACCTACCGCCGATTTCTCACTTAATCCGGGGGCATACGCTGAAGGCACTATTAAAATAATAAATGATGACTCAGAAGCTATATCTTTTGAAGCAAGTTTTCAGGATTTTATAGTAGATAATCCGCTAGGTATCCCGTCTTTCCAAATTCATAATACATCTGAAAGATATTCTGCTTCATCCTGGCTTGAGGTTTATCCCTCGTCTTTCGTGATACCCCCTCAAACGCATCAAACGATCAATTACTATATCCATGTCCCTTCAACTGCTAGACCCGGGGGACACTACGCCGGCCTCATTTTCAGCCCACAAAATTCATCAAGCCTAAGCAGCTCCGGTGCTTCGGTTAACACAAACATAGCTGCACTATTATCTGTTTCTGTCAATGGCGAGATAGAAGAGAAGGCTAAGGTTATAAGTATAACCGGAGATAAATTTAGCGAATTCGGTCCGGTAAAAATTACTACTACGATTCAAAATCTGGGAGATTTGCATATCAAACCTCAAGGCAGGGTATCCCTCATCAATATGCTTGGGAGCAGTATTGAAGCCAAAAACCTGCCTGAAAATAATATATTTCCCGAGGCCTCTCGCAATTTTGAAGTCAGTCTGGGCAATAAATTTATGCTCGGCAGATACAAAGCAAGCTTTCTTGGCAGCTATGGAAAAAATAACAACAATCCGCTTACCTCAGAGTTTTATTTTTGGGTCTTCCCGTGGCGAGCATTTATATTAGCGGTACTAATGCTCTTGGCTGCAATTCTTTCAGCTATCTATCTTAAAAGACGAAGAGAACCCAAAAAGCCCGATCTTCCAAAAGCCCCTATCCAATGAATTAGGAATTATGAATTATGTATTATGAAGACGCGAAATGTTCGCTTTGGATAAATTCGAATATCGAATTTCGAAACCCGAAACAATTTTCTAAATTCAAATAACAAAACTATTCAGATTTTCTAATAATTGATCCAAATATATTCATAAGTTCTGTTGCTTCCTGGATTAAATCTTTCCTTTCGATTTCAAGGCTATATAAATTATTTGTTTCAACAAGTATTAACCAGTATCTACTCTCTTTAGCTTCCTTTCTCGATATTTTAACTCTCATGACAAAGTCCTTCTTACTAAATGATTCGTTTGCTTCAATATAATTGGCTCCAACAGAGCCTGACGATCTTACAAGTTGAGAAATATCTTCATAATTACTCTTAGTTTTAGGGAGCTCGCGAACAAACCTTCTAACTCTTTTAGCAAATTCAAGAGTTCTGTCTTCCAAATCGTACTGTTTTGTTTTTTTATTTTCTGTCATTTTAATTTGTTTCGCATTTCGTGCTTCGTGTTTCGAGTTTGTTTATCGGACCCTTTTCTCCTCTTCCAAAAAAATAAAAACTGAAACTTTTCCGGCCAGAGTTTGTAAAGAAGTATAATGATTAGGATAAGGATTGGTATAGCAATCCAAAACATTATGGAAATCGAAGTAATAATTCTCCATAGCCATTTTATGAGCTCGAGCAACCAGTTAATTACCCTCTGAGCACCAGTTATAGCCTCCAACTCTACCCTGCTATCAGGAACCAGAGAGTTTTTCCCCTCAAGCGTTGCTGTTGCGTACAGCACATACTTTCCCCTCTTAAGCTCCTTAAGCTGAGTCTCGTAATAGCCGGTTTTATCAGCAGATACCGTCAAGGCACTTCTTCCCTCAACGTGCACCTGGGTTGAAGCATTTGGCATAGTGTAGCCGAAAACAGTAGCACTCTCGCCTTCATTCACCTTTTTACTTAATAGCCCTATGGTAGGGGGAAGAAAAATATCGTGCTTTTCGACAAATCCATTGACAGGGATAGCTTTTATACATGTTGTTGATTCACCAACTCTTTTAAAATCAACGGCTTTGAGGCAAAATTTCGAAAAATCATCCTTAACCCGAACCTGTGAAATGGAAAAATTACCCTGTCTGTCTGCTACTGCCGAGCGTAAAAACACTCCCTTTGAGTCCATAACGAGGGACGCAAAAGGAGATATATAACCAGATACGCTTAGAAAGCTGTCACCTACTCCTGCTTCAACATCTACATTCCTGTCAAGCCCTTGGCTCATGGCAGGAGATGATAAAAAGAGAAAAATCAGTACGTAAAAAGTAATTTTGAATAGGGATATCTTCATACCAAATAAATCATACACAAAAACGCCTATCATGTGAATAGCCTGCCTCGCGGGCAGGCGGACCACAAAATCCTAGCGCTTTATTAAACCTTCTGCCAAAGAAGAGTTTTAAAAAACTCACCAAATAATTAAAAACGCCATTTAACATAAAGTTCTTTCTGTAAAATTTTCATAGTCTTTAAGCTATTTTTCACAAGATATAAATTCATAACAGATTACTTGCTCTATATGTATAAAACTATATCAACCGACTACTACAGGATCTTGACAAGCAGTTGTATACTTCACTATTCTAATTGTATGTCGAAGTTATTCATAGATAATTCATATAATCCGTATAATCTTGAGCCTGCCCGTCCGGCAGGCGGGGCTGAACGAGATTTTTCACGGATAATCGAATAAATAATGGATCTGCCCGAACTTTTCAAAGAGTTTTTATCCAGCTCCCCACAGGGCGCCTCATCTCTTACTGTGAAAAATTACCTCGCTGATGTAAAACAATTCATCCGCTGGTACGAATCTTTCTTTAACCGAAGCTTTACTCCCGACGAAATCACATTCCAAACAATATCAAGCTATAAAAATAGCCTGACAGGCCCGCCTGCCCGCGGGGCAGGCCTCTCTGCCTCCTCAATAGATCGACACATATCCTCTCTTCGCAAATTCTTCAAATTTCTTAAGCTTGAAGGCCACGTTTCACAAAATCCCTTCGAGGAGAACGCAAAAAGCCAGAAGCCGGTTCTAGATCCTTGGAGGCTAAAAGACTTCAAGAACTTTCTTTATGTCTATAACTCTTCCCATCTCACTATAAAAAACTACATCATTGACATACGCCAGTTTTTGTCATGGGTTGAGGAAGTAAGCAAATCCACAGAAGACTGGATTGTTGAAAAAAAGACCGTATTTGAGCTAATTACGCCTGCGTTAGTCCAAGAATACAAGCAGAGATTAATCGACCAGACTGCATTCTCACCTGCCTCAATCAACAGAAAGCTTTCTTCCATAAGACGATTTATGGCTTGGGCAGAAACGGAGGGCTTGCTCCGCCAGCAGGCGGAAATCTCAAATCTCAAATCCCAAATCTCAAATCCGAAGGAGCCTACAGTCAATCGTCAATCGTCAATCGTCAATCGTCAATCTTACTCGAGCTTTCCTCCGCTTCGTCTCGTACAAAAGATAGGCCGAGGCGTAGGAGTGGCATTTGATGAGGTTTTTATCATTCCAATTGTAGCAGTGCTAGGAAAATTACAACACTTATCGTGGCTTAGCAGTGGCAAGCCAATATTCACAGCCTCAAAGCTCCCGCCCCTGACAGCTCTTCAGCGTGGAAAAATAGGGCTAGGAATAAAAAATCTTCCTAAGTCTTTTTATGCACCTGCCTTTATTTCAGTAAAGCACTTTCCGTTAAGGAGAAAGTTGTGGCACCATGCCAGATATACAAGACCACAGTGGTATAAAACATATCGAACTAGCTCAGTCTCGGGCTATCTTAACTTCACCGCACTGGTCATTTTTATAGCTGCGGTCGTACTTACTCTTTACAATGCGTTTTTTCAAAAACCAACACAAAATCAGCAGGTTCTGGCTGCAGTTCCCACGGCTCCGCTTCGAATCCTCTCCTTTCAGGGAAAACTTACGGATATACAGGATATTCCCATCACATCCCCTACTGCGCTTCGCTTCACGCTCTATAGCGATGACGATGCCTCTGCATCCGCCCGGCTTTGGGAAGAAAGAAGAGTCGTAGCGCCCGATAGTGACGGCGTATTTTCAGTCCTTCTTGGAAGCAATACCACCGGAGGTACAGCCGCACTTTGCAATGGCAATAGCGCGCCCAATTCACCCACAGGTTCATGCGGAATTATGTCTACCCTATTCTCTGAAAATGCTGCGTTGTGGCTCGGAGTAACAGTTGGAAGCACAGCGGAGCTGACTCCCCGACAGCAGATCGCTACAGTAGCATACGCATCGAATGCGGAAACGCTTCAGGGCCTTATTCCAATAACCAATTCTACTTCACAGACAAATGTAGTTTTAGCCCTCAATTCTTCAGGGAATCTATCTATCGGCGGATCAGCGACTCCCACATTTGAAGCATCGGGCGGAACTTTCACCCTAAAAGGACAGGGTGTGGTAATCTCTACAACATCGAACGGCAATATCACATTGGCACCCAATGGCGGTGGACTGATTGATCTCCAAAGACCTATTCGAAATAGCACAAACAATAACAATATATCTTCAGCTCAAGGCGCAGTCGAAGTTGACGATCTGTTTGCAGTCTTAGCCACGTCATCTGCCCAATCAGCGGTTACAATCGAGCAGCAGTCTACCGGGCCTTTGATCTCGGCGAGCGTTTCAGGCACAGCCAAGTTCACGGTGGACAACTCGGGAGGAATTTTTGGCGCCGGAAATTTAGATATAGACGGAACCTCAAATGATATCGCAGGCACCCTTAATCTCTCAGGAAATACCTTAACCTCCGGAAGTAATCTTACCGTTAATGCCACCTCCGGATACGTTCGAATCGGCGATACTGCAACTCCGGGATCGGCCACAGGAGATGACGATGTATTTATCGAAGGGGATTTGGAAATCGATGGGGTGTTTTACGCCGACGGCACAATAGACACTACTTTTTCAAATGACGGAGGCATAGTTTATGCGAATTCCTCTGGGGTTCTGGCTCAGACCGGTGCCGGAACAGCCTTACAATGTCTGGTGGGAGGTGCTACACCTAGCTTTGGCGCATGTCCTACAGGGACCGGTGACGCATTCTGGAATCAATCGGGCGGTGCTTTATTCCCGAGCAACTCAACGGTAGATTTTTTTGTTGGCGGACAAGCAACTTCTTCTGCCAAGTTTGCTGTACTGAACATCGCCGCAGGCACTCCGACGGCATCTATTTCTGCGAATTCAGGCAATAACGCTTTATATTTTACAGGAGACGGTACTATAGGAACCACCAACAGGCAAACGCTCACGCTTGGGACATCAACGACGGGCAACATTGAGCTAAATTCCGGAGCAGACATGATACTTTTCTCAGACAATCTGGTTATAACCGGTACAATATCCGACAACAATTCGGATGTATATATAACCGATAACTTTAATCCTTCAACTGACGCCACGTATGATCTCGGAGATACAACTACATCTTGGAGAAATCTATATCTTACGGGTACGCTTTGTTTTGACGACACGGACTGTGCCACAAGCTGGGGCCCATTTACAAACTTCTGGCAGCAAACATCAGGTGTACTTTTCCCAAACAATTCAACCGTTGATTTCTTTATAGGAGGTCAGGCAACCACAAGTGCTAAATTCGCTGTTTTGAACATAAACAGTGGCACGCCTACAGCCTCAATTTCTGCAGGGTCTGCGGGTGGGGCTTATCTTAACGCTACGGGGACCTTGCAAACAACAGCCGGTCAAACATTAACCCTGGGCGGTTCAACCACGGGAAATATTGTTATTGACTCGGGATCATCATCTATTACCTTATCCGATAACACTTCCCTTTCCGGTAACCTGTCTATCACAGGTACAATTTCTGATTCTGATTCAAATCTCATACTTGATGATACTGTGGATATAGGATCTGCTACGACCGGCATAAATGTAACTACAACGGGCGTAATTTCAGATTCCGACGGAAACGTAGTCATAGGAGATACAGTGGATCTTGGTTCAAACACCACGGGTATAAACATCACAACAACGGGCGTAATTTCAGATTCCGACGGAAATATTTCCTTAAATGACAATACAGATGTTACGGGAAATATAACCTTGACAGGCACCTTATCTGATTCAGATTCTGACTTATCTATCGCAGACCATCTCAATCCTTCAACTGACGCCACATACAATTTAGGAAGCACTACTCTATCATGGCAGGATATTTACCTTACAGGGCAGGTATGTTTTGACGATACAGATTGTTTCGACTCTACGAGCTCGTCTGTAGGAATTTGGTCCACAAGCAATTCTGCTTTTTATCCCAAAGGCCCCTACACGGGAGTAGTCGATCTGCTTCTGGGATCTACAGCCACAACCTCTGCAAAATTCGGGTTCTTAAATGTAAACAGTGGAACTCCAACAGCCTCAATCTCTGCGAATTCAGGGGACAACACGACATTTC
>MFPL01000006.1:0-6657 GCA_001784155.1 Candidatus Levybacteria bacterium RIFCSPLOWO2_12_FULL_41_12
CTAAATATATTTCGGGGAGAACCAGCTATCTCCGGGTTCGTTTGGCATATTGCCCCTAACCTCAAGTCATCTCAACCCATTGCTACGGATACGAGTTCGGGCCTCCTGCTGAGCTTTCGCCAGCATTCACCCTGCTCAAGGTTAGCTCACCCGGTTTCGGGTCTATTCCACACTCTGTAAAATCGCTCATTTAGAGCACGCTTTCACTACGCCTTCCCAACTTAATTGGTTAGACAAAAAGTGTTGAATAACTCACCGGTTCATTCTTCAATAGGCACGAGATCACCCGCCCACAAGGCGAGAATTACCAATTTACAATTTACAATTTACAATCAAATTCTAATGTTCAAAATTTTAAAAATGAAACATTGAAAATTCAATGAAAATTGAAAATTGATACTTGAAAATTCTTGTCCTATGGACAAGCTCTCTCTGCTTGTTAGCCAATAATTTCAGGTCTATTTCATCCCCCTCTCGGGGTGCTTTTCACCTTTCCCTCACGGTACTAGTTCACTATCGGTAGATTTCGGTATTTAGTCTTGGAACGTGGCCGCCCCAGATTCCCACAGGGTTTCACCGTACCCCATGGTACTTAGGAACAAACTATCGGAAGCATAAATTTTGCGTACACGCCTTTCACGTACTTTGGGGGACCATTCCGGGTCCTTCTGCTATCCATGCTTGCATCGAATATCGTCTGCCCTGCAACCCCCACTCGCACGCTGCGCGAGAATTTCTAATTCTTAATTTCTAATTTCTAATCAAATCCAAATGTTCAAAAATTTTAAAAATTAAACAAATGAAAATTCAATGAAAATTGAAAATTGTTACTTAAAAATTCTTGTGCAACGCACAAGCGAGTTTAGACTGTTCCCTTTTCGCTCACCGCTACTTGGGGAATCTCTATGATTTTTTTTCCTGGCGTTAATTAGATGTTTCAGTTCACGCCGTACCCCGCCAAACACTATATAATCCCATAAAGAGACTATTTTTATGAGTGGCTACCGCGTAAAACGCGGTGGATTGCTCCATTCGGAAACCGCCGGATAATAGGTTTATGGCACCTACCCGACGAGTATCGCCGCCATATGCGTCCTTCCTCGGCCAAAATCTCCTAGGCATCCATTATTGGCATTATGAGTAGTCTTTATATTGCTTGTTTCCCTCACCTTAATGGTGAGGGTTAAAGACGCTAATTTCGTATACAACCAGAGTTTTAAGCCTAATGCTACAAAGCTGCAAGCTATATACGATCTTCTCTTTGTATGTTAAAGAGCAAAACTTCGCTAAAGCTTCTATTTGCAAACCGATTTTACCTTAGCAAAATCCGTATCTGCCCTTGCCCTTCCGTAGCTTTATGCGTAGGAGGGTAAAGAGCAAAAAATACTCTTGAGTTTTTAGAGTAACCCTCTTCTAAACTAAGAGGGCTGCTTCAAAAACCCAAACTGTGCTTGCACTGAGCGAAGCGAAGTGGACCGTGGGAGACTCGAACTCCCTACCTCTTCATTGCAAATGAAGTGTTCTACCAGCTGAACTAACGGCCCTTCAGGGTGAACCTTCAGGGTGAACCCGCACCTCTAAAGAGAGAATTCCACTAAATATTTACTTTGTTAAACCGCGTCGAACGCGGCGCGAGCAAGTTTTTGCGAGAAAAGACGAAAGAAGACTAAAAGGAGCTGAATCACCAGTGAAAAACGCCCGCTACCGGGTTCGTTTATCAGTTTGTGAGAAATTCAACATAAATATCTTTTTTGTTCCTTCGTCTACCTGCCCGCAACGCCTCGCAAGCTCGGCTTGCATGGCGGGCGGGGCCACGCTAAACATGTGTAAATGATCTTAACACAAGCCTAAAAAAGTGTCAAGGATTAAGTTAGGGGCTAAATTATTCCCCTTGAGTATTGGGAGGGCTTGACAAAATTGGTAGAATAGTGTTTTACTAAGTTATAGTTGCCCGATGAGTTGTAAAAACCAGACTCTGTATCTGTTCTCTGGTGGTATTTTACTTTTTGTTTTAACGCTTTTATTAGCTGTTAAACCCGTCTTCGCATCGCCTCCTACTTCTTATTACGATTGGGGATCATACTATGATAATAAAGAAAAGGTGTTAGGAGTTACCTTTTCTTCTCTAGAAGACCTACCTGCCCCTATTGTTCCCAAGGAAGTACTACCTGCTCCCGCTCAAGGAATTCTGCCTGGAAATCCACTTTATAATTTTGAAATTCTAACAGAAAACATTCAGCTTACTTTAACGTTTAATCCGGTACAAAGGGAGACACAGCGTTTAGTATTTGCCGAAGAGAGATTAAGCGAGTTTAAAACTTTAGTTGAAGAGGGAAATATAGATCTTGCCAACAATACAGCTTCGACCTACCAAAACACTATGGATACTATTTCCAAAAACGCACAGACCCTCTCTTCTCAAAATGTTAACGGTGCCGGAGATTTGCTGACAAAAGTTGAAGATACCGCCGGAGCGCATGCGGTTGTTGCTCAAAGTTTGGTTTTTTCTTTTCCCCCCAACACAACAGCTTCTTGGAATAAGGTGATAGACGCAACAGAAAAGGCTATGGACGTAGCGTCCGATGCCCAAGGCCTACCTGCTATTCCAGAGGAGCTGTCAGTAAGCATCCAGGAGTTAAAAGAGCAGGGTTTGATAAGTCCTGAGGAAAGTAATAAGCTCTATGCTTTTTCAAGTCGCGCAGATGTTCGAGGGGAATTGAATAAGCTTGTTACATCTGGGGAGTTCCCTTCAGCCGAAGTCATAAAACTAAATCAAACTGTAGCCAAAAACTATCCGGAAAATTATAAAGATACCCAAGAGGTGCTTAAGTTTGCAGAGCTTCGAACGTACGAAACCCTTCCTCCTCCTTCAGTGGAAATCCTAAATGAAATAGTCAGATGGCAGGGCGATTCAGCTGATATTCCTCCGCCCGGTGAGATTCGCCCATATCTTTATTACAGTCGGGCACAGGAACTAGCAAAAGAAATAGATCTTAGCCGTTTTGAGCCGGATCAACAATCCGAAATAGCCAGCTTTCATCCGGAATCTGTTGTTCAGAATCCAACTTTTTCCAACACACCAGCTACCTCACCATCACCTTCACCCAGTCCTACTCCAACTGAACAAACAACTGAACAAACAAAGGAAGAAGTACCTTCTCCCTCGCCCCAACCGTCTCCAAACCCCGCATCCGCTCCAATCGATCCTTATTTAGTTCAGTATAGCGGTCCTTTTCCAGGGACATTTAGGTATTTCTTTAAAAACATTGGTGAACAAGTAAGCCTTGCTACAACTTTTGACCCGGCTCGACGTTTGGAGCTTGAAATGGACTTGGCTGATGAACGGTTAAGTGAGGCACGTGTTCTCTCTCAAGAAGACGGCAAAGAAAAACTCTATGAAGATACGCTAAATAGATATAGGCAAATCATGGATTCTGCTTCTGATGACCTAAAGGACTTTGAGGGAAAAGAAGAAGATAAAAGAAATTTAGCCAAAGCTTTGGAACTTGAGTCAGCAATGCATAATGTTATTTTTGAAAAAGGACTACTTCCCCAGCCTAGTGGGGATACCAAGGCATATGTTGCCGCTATTGAGGCTTCCGAAGACGCAATGGATAAAACAAGCGACGTATTGGGACGGCCTGCGCTTCCTCCCCAACTGGCAAACAGACTTCAGGATATGAAAGCCCAGGGCATAATTTTGGAAGAAGAAGTAAGTAATTTGACAGAAGCCAACTCTCGAGAAGAAGTTAGAAAAAAGATCCGTGAGCTTACCAAGTCAGGCATTTTTCCGCCTGCGGATGCCAAAAAACTTGACGAAGGACAAGCGCTGGTAGTACCACAAGATTATAATCAACTTACAGAGATACGTAAGATTGAGGAATTGCAAGGCCTGCGGGCAGTACAGGCTGAATTTGCGCAAACAGCAACGCTTCGTGAAACCGGAGCAAGTTACGAACAAAGAGTAAAAAATCTCCTCGATACGATCGATCCTGGCTTAATCCGGGCCGAAGATCTGGGAGGACGCGAAGAACTGATTAAAACCTATCGGGAAATTGCTGCCAAAGCCCCAACCAGACCTATAAATGCAGGCCAATTTGGTGATGACGTAGTGCCGGGTATTTCCCTCCCAAACACGTCTTCTTCATCTAATGATGTTTCGGGTACCTGTCCTATAGGCGCATTTTTCAAACAATCCGAAGGTTGTGTCTGGGAAGACACGGGAAAAAGAATTGATGATGTTACGCAGTACGCTTGCAAGAATTCTGGACAGTACTGGTCGTTTGTTGCTAGAGCATGCGTTTACGGGAACTTTGAATCGTCGGGTGCTAAAGGTGACGGCAGCCCGGCTTGTCCCATAGGCTACGCCTGGTCTTGGAAAACATCCAGCTGCCAGTCTGGCGCCGGAGATATTATTCCTTCACCCAATCCCCAGCCCTCACCCCAGTCTTGCCCAGAGGGATCAAGCTATAAGGCTCCCCGAGGTTGTGTTTGGGATGCAAATGATAAGCCGATCCTTGACGAAACACAATACCGATGCGGAGGAACAAGCTCATATTATTCATTTAGCGAAAAGAAATGCGTTCCCAATCCTGATCCTAAAAAACCCTTCCCTGAGGATGCAACACCTACTTGTAAAGAAAAAGATGCATATTGGAATTGGACACAAGGCGGATGTGTACCTGCGCCTCAGCCACCCACTACTTTCCAACAAAACGCTGAGCCCTTAACACCCAAGCCTGCGTTTACTACGCCCGATAGTCCATTCTATTTCTTAAAACAGGCAGTAGAGACTGTGCAGGTTGCAACCGCTTTTGGCGCGGAGGCCCGTGAAGAAGTAAAGCTTGCCCAGGCAAAAGAGCGTCTCGCCGAAGCATATGCTCTTCTTGAGAAAAATGATGAAAAAGGCTTTGAAGAATCACTTGGCAGATACACAGGGGCAATGCAATCGGTCTTTAACGATATCGACAAAGGGCTTAACTTAACCGAAGAAGCAAAAAAAGAACTGGGGGAAAAGCTGGCAACGGACGTTACAAATCAGAATCTCCTTCTCCAAAAAGTGTCAGTTCTAGCAGGAAAAGACGCGGCAACTCCCATTAGCGCAGCAACCTCTGTGGTTATCCAAGGAGTTGACAGAGCTTCTGACCTTCAAGGACAGCCAGCTATTCCTGAAGATGTTAAGGAAAAACTGGATGCTTTACCTGAAGACATGCTGTCGAAAAAACAAAAACAAAAGCTTGCTGATGCGGATACCAGGCTTGAGGCACGTCTTATAACAGGAGAGCTTACCGCAACAGGCGCTCTGACCCAATCCGACCTTGCTTCTTTTGATAACTGGACTGCTCCGGCTGATTCGGAATCGACTTTGAGGCTAAACGAGTTTAAGAAATTAAACGAGGCAGTTGAGCTTACAAACCTTAAAGAGGATATTGCCAAAAAAGTAGAAAAGACTGAAGACATTGCCGAGAAATTAGATGAATTTAAGAAGAGTTTTGAACCGGGAGAGGAAATACCTGCTGATGTTCGTCCCTATGTAAGACTCACGCGAATTGATGAGATTTCAAAGACAATCCGGCCGGATGTTATTAAGCTTGAGGATTTTGGCAACCGCAAAGATATCCAGTTAGCGATCGCAGCTCTCCAGCAAGAATTCAAGCCAACGAGTGAGGATTTCCGCCGGATTGAGGATTTCCGCCGCTCAAACCCCGGAAGGCCGCTTACAGCAGAATTGGCGAGAATCGAAGCTCTATCCTTCAGTATTGGTGTAAGAGACAGCGCAACAACATGCTTCTTACCTTCACCGCCATTTGCGCCCAACACTCCATGTCCGCCCACCGGAGCGTCTATCCCCATCTCTTCCTATTACACTGGGGCTCCGTTCTCGGGAATCGGCGGGTTTGGCGTAATAGCTGACGAGTTCCGTCCGGGATGGCCAGGCGGACCCAGTGCTTCCGTTGATAAAGACGGTAAACCACTCGTCTACGGCAAGGGTCCAGAGGCGTCTAAGCCAGGCGTTTGTCAAGACGGCTATCACTGGATGTATGACTCTGGCGGATGGTGCATGAGTAATTCCGGAAACTATTCTTCAACCACGTCCTACTCACAAGGACCCTATTCTTCAGGTCCCGGCTACACACCCTACAGCTCCTATTATACTGCCCCTGGTGCTCCAAGCTACGGATATCAAGGTCCGGGAACCTACTCTAATTTTATCAACACTTATTCACCGCCCAACTACTATGGAACAGCACCTACCGCGTACACAACCAATCCCCCTCCGGGAACCGTGCCCGGCACCGGCCCTACGCCTACCTCACCCGGCCAATGTCCATCAGGTTACCACTGGATGGCTCCATCATCTTACCAAGGTGGCTGGTGCATGGCTGACGGAGGAACCTACACAGGCAGCGCCGGAAGCGGATATTACGGAGGCAGTGTTACTCCCGGAACACAATGTCCATCCGGATCTTACTGGAACAGCTACTATGGTTCGTGCCAGAGCGCAGGCGGACAGACATACTATCCCCTCGGCGGTTATGGTGGATACACCAACTACGGACCGTCACCAAACCTGACGAGGGAAAGCTGCGGACCAGGTTACTATTGGAGCGGAAACGCATGTTATCCAAATCCAACATATAGTTGCGGGAGTGGATA
>MFPL01000006.1:6677-10990 GCA_001784155.1 Candidatus Levybacteria bacterium RIFCSPLOWO2_12_FULL_41_12
GTGGTTATAATAGCTACTGGGACTACGGGAGCTGTTCGTGCAGAAATTCCAGTACTTATAGCGGGGGCAGTTCTTCATCTACCGGCTCCAGTTGTAGCCCTCCTCCTGGAGGATGCGGCAGCGGTTGGTATGATAATAGTTCATGCTCTTGTAAAGCAGCTTCATCACAAGGGTGTTATAACGTATCTGCGTCCAGTTGCGGAAGCGGGTTTTACTGGGACTCTGGTGCATGTACTTGCCGCTCAAGCGGAACAAGTTCCTCATCTACTGGAACAACATCTACTTCTGGAGGAACAAGTAGCGGTTCTTGTCCATCCGGATATCACTGGATGTCTGATAATGGCGGTTGGTGCATGTCCGATGGTACAACTGGCGGCGGAGGAACCACTTCAACCCCAACCTCGACTGAATCGACCTCGCCACCACCGCCAACTACTACCGAATCTACTCCCCCTCCAAGCGAACCAGCTCCAACCGCTAGTCCGTAACAAAACAATTAAGACATTACGGCGGAATTATTCCTTCAGTCTTTGTGCTATAGTGAATTTGTGAATACAAAAATACTAAGGCTTGAAGGACTCGTTGCATTTCTTTTAGCTTTAGCTTTGTATTTCAAATTTAATGGAAATTGGCTTATTTTTGTCCTACTTATTCTTGTCCCCGATGTTTCAATTGCCGGGTATTTAAAAAACAATAAAATTGGAGCGCTTGCCTACAATCTGGTTCACAACCTCGCGTCCCCTTTTTATTAATTTTGGCCGGAGAATTGATAGACAACAGGCTTCTTGTACTTATAGGACTTATTCATATTGCACACGTAGGAATGGACCGCGCGCTGGGATTTGGACTCAAAGAAAAGACAGGATTTAAAAATACTCACCTCGGAAAAATCGGAAAGTAGGATTTATCTTGGCGCCGCACAAGTTACTTTTTTGGAATTAGTACCAAGTAGCTTATTCGTTCCTGCGTATTTTACCGTCAGAGTGTGCAGTTTATTATCTTTAATACTGTCCGGGGTGCTTATTTTAAAACCATGGTGTCCGTTATCTTTTAGAAAACTATTAACATCTTGTCGTGGTTGATTTGCAACAACTGTAGTCAATATTCTGCCGTCAGAATAGATATCTACATTAATTGATGTGTTTAATCTATTCCTGTCAGCTGCCCAACCGAAAATTTGGTTGCAGTTAAGCTGATCAAAATAGCCGACATAATTGGGTGGTGGTCCGACCGCCTTCACTACTGTCAAAAGTGGGTTAATTGATCTAACTGGATTTGCCGTTCCAACCGTAGTATTAAAGAAGTACTTAGGATCACACGAGAACCGATAAATACAGCCATTCTTCCAGACTGTAGTCCACTGGGCTGTGGCAGTTGTGCCGCTGAATACCGCTGTGAGCCTGGCAACCTGTTCATCCCGAAGAAGGGCAGCATTGCGTCTTATGTCAAAGGTTATTGTTTTACCGTTACATGTACTGTTCCCTACTGCACGAAGGGTTACGATGCTGCCTTGGGTAGCAGGATTTGCTCCGTTCCAGGCACTTGTTACAGAGCAGGGAACAGGGGTGGGGGTGACGGTGGGGGTTGGCGTAGGAGTTGATGTAGGCGTCGCTCCCGGTGCACAGGTTACGCTTCTGGGAGAATTTGGCAACAATGGGTTACCTCCGGAAGGACCAATATTAATGGCATAGGCATTTATTGTGTGTACTCTTCCATCCTTTATCCCCTGAGGCGTAGTAAAGGAAAACCCATGAGCCCTATTTCCTCCCCATCTATCCCCCACCGCCGATTCTCTAACAGCACTTGCAGTCGCTGTCCCTATAAACCTTCCGCCTCCGCCTGCCGATCCATCAGCGTAAAAATGCACATCAATCGGCTGATTAAAATTGTCGGGATCACAAGCCCAGCCGGAAGACACAGTACAGCTTGAGCCATCATGCACGCCTATTGGAAGCAAAACAGGAGGAGAAGTCGGACCTGGAGTTAAAGTTGGAGGCGGAGGTCCACTCGTCGGCGTTGGTACAGGAGGCTGGTCACTAAAGCTCCCCTGAAATCTTGGGTCTGCAGCCAAAGCTGCATAAGCACTTGTAACGTTTGGGTCAGTATCCAGCTTCCAGTCACGCGCACCTTCACCTAGCTCAATATTATTATAATTTAAATATAAAATTGCTTTTACTTTTGGCCAATTATTATATACATATTCGTAGCCGTTTTTGATCCAGTTATTTCTATAATTTACAAAATTTGCCTGACCATTTGCATGAGCGCTAATTCCTGTTTCACCGATTATTATGGGTTTGTTGGGAGCTAAAGTGTTTAATCTATCTATAGATGAAGAGTATAAAGCTTGCATCGATCTGTGCGTTTGTTCATCCATTCCACTATATGCATCAAAACCAACATAATCTGCGTAATCATCGCCTGGATAATAGTTTCCCATATTTTCAACAGCCCAAGCAGCTCCTCCCCATGGGCACCAGAAAAATTCTACATTTGTCGCACCTTCACCCCGTATAACATCATGAATATGTTTCCAGGATGTTATGAAGGCACCTGCGTCATGTCCCCAAGCAAACCAACCGCCATTCATTTCCTGATCGTATCGTAGAATTACCCGCTTACCATACCTACTGGCATCTTGTGCCCATTTCTTAAAAAATTCATCAGCTACCCCATTTGCTATTTGTTGATCAGAATAAGTAGGATCTTGAGATTCCATAAATATAACCGGAGTTATACTGTGTGAATCAAGATAGCTAAGAAGCTGTTGTTCCGGAAAGGGTACGTTTATTTTGTTCCATATGGAATATGTTCCCGGATATTGACCAACTTGATTTTTAAAATTTTCTATTTCTGTTATTTGTTTATCCACTCCTTCACTCCTATCTCTACCATACCTCATAGCAATTCCCATTATTAAGGTGTTTCTGGAAGGCGCTTCGGCTCTTTGTCTTGTTTCAAGAAGTGTATTTGCTATGTAAACGGCAAAAATAGTAAAGAGGACAAATGTAATAAGTGCTATTTTGTGAATTTATCAAGGGAGAGAAAGCCTTCCCAAAGCGTTTTGAGAGGATTTTGCCTAAGATCCTTCGGATTTATGTTTCCGAAGCTTATTATTTTTGCCACGCGATAACTACCTGTATCCTACTATAAGAGTCGGGCGATTGGAGGCGCTCTGCGCTTCCTTCGAGCGTATTACTGCTCCGTCAGATGACCCGGTGTCAATCGCAAGAGAAACGCTTCCGCTTCCTGAGCTTATCACACCTGTTAGATCTATCTCGATACTTTGCTGTTTTTTCGGATTTGAAAAACTGGCAATGGCTGGAGACATAGAAGGTTTATTGCTGAATTTTATCTTCTTCTCTTCCCAGGAATTATCGAGAACAGGATGGATTCTAAATGTTCCCCCGGACTGGGAGTCAGTTATATTTGCCACTCTTAGCCTAAGCTTAGCATTTAAGATTTCTTTCCCGGAAAGTCTAGAGAGATCAAATTTAAGATAAACTATGGATTGGGGCTTACCGTCTATCCACATTTCGTTTGAACTTCCATAATTTTTTGCCGGGTTGTTTGACCGCACAAACGAATCAGCTTTTGGAGTGAGTTGAAGAGTCTGATTTTGGAGAGGAGTTGGTGTGGGAGTTATTGAAGAAGGCTGCTCAAAGCAATATAATGGGCTTGAATTACTACATACGTCTGTTGACCATTTAGTCCAATTAAAATCTTTAGATCCATTGTGTCCACACCAAGAATAATTAGCATCTGCTGATGTGTAGTCGCTACACGCAGTAAGATTAGCCGACTTAGGTAGAAAGTTTCCGTTAGTTGCTGTTGATGTCCATACACAACTTTGGTAGCTAGGCACTCTCTTGAATTCATCAAGATTTATTGAGTTCTGAATAGACCCATCAATTAAATCCTCCCAGTTATTGGCAATAACATTACCATTTAATAATTTGTATGAATTATTTGAGTGAGTAATTCTTGAAGCAGCGGATGTATTAGTATCAGATAACCATGCTTTCCATTGACCGCCTAGATTTGCAGCATTTGCTCTTTCTTGACATTTTGCATCTGCACCTTCCAAACCACCTAAATTACCATCATAGGTGGTACTTGTAACAAAAACCCTGCTTGACGAAATCGGCTCAGGTGTTGTCTCGCATTTTATATCGGGCTGACCGCTGTCGCGTGCTGGCTGGACTGTGACTTGAATGCTTTTGGTAATTGTCTGGTCTCCATAACGGGCAATTACATGCACTTCACCACAGCCGGTTTTTAACGGATCGTATTGCGTTATATTACACACTGTC
>MFPL01000006.1:10998-40787 GCA_001784155.1 Candidatus Levybacteria bacterium RIFCSPLOWO2_12_FULL_41_12
TGTAGAACTTGTCCCCCATTCATAATAGACTCCGTCCCAAATAGGATCACCAGCCACATTATATGCCAGCGCAGACATTTCAGTATTGAAGTTATTGTCTTCGTGAAGCTCCAAAACCCCGGGGTTTATATCGACCCTCGATAATGTTCCTCCTCCTGCCTGCTGACGAGTCTCCAAAACGTTGCCTGCGGCATATACTCCAAAAACAATAAGAAGGACTCCCGAGAGAAGAGACATTTTCATAAATTTATCCAGGGAGCGGAATCCTTCCCATAAATCTTTAAGAGGATTTTGCTTTAAATCTTCCGGATTTGGAGTTCCAACGCTTATTATCTTCGGCACTGATACTATTTAATATAACTGTCTGTGAAAAGTCAAGTGAAATGAGGATTATCTATTTTCAAGCCAGCGCTCGGCCTCAAGAGCTGCAGCCGAACCAAAACCTGCGGCAGTAACTGCCTGCTTATACTCCGCATCGTGTACGTCTCCTGCCACAAAAACTCCGTCAATGTTGGTCTTATAATGATCATGAACTCTTATAAAGCCTCTCTCGTCTCTATCAATCCCTTCAAAAACCTTTGAGTTGGGAATATGTCCCACAGCTACAAAAACGCCTTCGATTGCCATTTCTTCTTCTTTGTTTGTTTTATTATTAAAAAGCCTAACTCCGGTTACATTATTTTCGCCCATAATTTCTTTTATTTCCGTGTTAAAAAGAATTTTAATCTTTGACTCTTCCTTAACTCTTTTTTGCATAATTTCAGAAGCGCGGAAACTATCTCCCCTATGTATCAGGGTAATAGACGTTGCAAACTTCGTAAGCACTAAGGCTTCCTCCATCGCCGAGTCTCCCCCTCCTACTACTATTACTTTTTTGTTTCTGAAAAAAGGCGCATCGCAAGGCGCACAAGACGATACTCCTCGTCCTATTTTCTCTTTTTCCCCCGGAACATCAAGCCACTTGGTATCAGCACCTGTCGCAATAATTACCGCTTTAGCTTCGAACTCCCCTTCTCCGGTGACAATTTTAAACGGGGCCTTAGAGAAATCCCCTTTTTTAAAGTCCTGATATAAAATCTCAGCTCCATGCTTTTCTGCCTGCTTTTTCATGTTCTCCATGAGGACAGGACCGTCAATTCCCTCAGGAAACCCGGGATAATTTTCAACTAGGGTCGTGAGCATTAACTGCCCTCCCCACTTTCCGCCTGCAATGACAAGTGTTTTAAGATTTGCCCGAGTTGTATAGATAGCCGCGGTAAGTCCTGCGGGACCTGATCCGATTATTATTACGTCGTACATGTTTTTAATAATACCAATTTCCAATTTCAAATACTACAAATAAGCAAAAAAAGTGCGAGCTTTGGAACTTTTCGAAAATCAAACAAATTAACGCGGGGAGCTTACAAAATTTTCGAACGTACATCAGGGACGAAGATATTATGGAAAGACAAACTTTTTCCCGCAGGGAGTAAGAAAATTTTGGTAAGCGACCTCAGCGCAAAAATTTCAATGCGAGCAGTCTTAACTACTGAGCACTTCGTCTATGGCTCTTTTGAAATTATCCTTTGCTTGCGCCCCTATTATAGTTTTTACAGGCATCCCGTCCTTAAAAATAAGAATGCTTGGAATACTCATTACGTTAAACTGTCCTGAAACACTGGGATTCTCATCGACATTTAGCTTTCCCACTTTTACTTTGCCTTTGTATTCTTCTGCGAGTTCCTCTATTATTGGGGACACAATCCTGCAGGGAGTACACCACTCAGCCCAGAAGTCTACAACCACGGGTTCTGCGGATTTAAGTACTTCTGCTTCAAAATTTTGATCTGAGAAATTTACGTCAGCCATTTCGTAAAACATAGAATAACAAACAAAAATACTTGTGTCAACGGAAAAAGGGCTTGACAAACAAAAAGGTAAGTCTTTAAAATGGGTGAATGCCCAGCAAAAAAAGATTACCCGTTTCTTTACCTCCTTTGAAGCTAAATAGCAAGCTTTACCTTCCGCTTCTGGTAGTACTTCTTGTGGTAGCCGCATATCTTTTAGGAATACTTACTACAAAAGTCCAGTATTTGGAGAAAGGTGTCCCCTCAGTGGGTACAAATGAGATCACAGTAGGAGATGAGGCAGCTCCAGATGTGCCGTCGGAACCGGTAGAAATCGGAATAGGACACTTGCCCATTCTTGGAAACAAGGGTGCGAAAGTAACAATAGTTGAGTTCTCTGATTTTCAATGTCCATTTTGCTCAAGTCTCTGGAAAGATACTCTTCCTCAAATCAAGAAAGACTATATAGATACGGGGAAGGTTAAATTCGCATACAGGCACTATCCTCTGGTAGCGATTCATCCAAATGCACAAAAAGCTGCAGAAGCTTCAGAGTGCGCCAACGAACAAGGCAAATTCTGGGAATATCATGACAAGCTTTTTGAAAACCAGTCGGAGTGGGAGGGGCAAGCGGCAGCTGATGCGTTAACGAGCTTTGCTTCTTATGCAGATACGATCGGAATAAATGGTGCGACTCTAAAGTCTTGCGTCGATTCAGGCAAATTTGCCGATGCAGTAACAAAAGACGCAGATGAGGGAACCACTGCAGGAGTTAACGGAACGCCTGCCACCTATGTTAACGGACTTCTGGTATCCGGCGCACAGCCATACAGCGCATTCAAAACAATTATTGATCAGGAACTCTCGAAATAATGCCCCTCCGGCAGACAGTAAAACTCGAAATTATTACTCCTCGTTTTTTAATATCTTCTCTTTCTGTAGCGGTACTTTATATTGCTCTTTTTGCATTTATACCAAATTACAAACTTCTTCTATATTCATTTATCTCCTACCCTCCAAACACAACTTTAAATCTATTCTATAGCCTGATTTTGGGACTCTCCCAATCTTTGTCTAGTCTTGATCTTATTTTTCTTTTATTTACCGCTGTTCTTGTGGGATTAAATATCGCGCTTATATTAAAAACTTTTGGAAGACTCAGGAATCAAAAAGTGAGGGTTTCAGTGGGCGGCGGGACTATTTTTGCGCTTGTCGCGACAGGGTGCACTAGCTGCGGGCTGTCAATAATATCTCTTTTTGGCTTATCAGCTGCTACATTCTCATTTCTTCCTTTTATGGGACTTGAGTTTAAGCTCATTTCCATTGTGCTCTTACTATTTTCTTTTATATACACCGTGCGGAAGTTGGATTTTGTCTGTGAGGTAAAATCTAATGGCCGCCTACGCCCTCAAGGAGAGTTATAAAAAGCCATATTGTCCCGACTCCTGCGAACATAAGTATAGTTTCTGCGAGCGCAAACCCACGCCTATTCTCATGGTGGATTTCAGGAATCAAGTCTGACGCTGCAATATAAATAAAGAAACCCGCTGTAATGGAAAGAAGAATTGGAATTATTGCTTCAACTGCATCCCCAATATAAAAGGTTATTAATGCACCGGCAATTGCCGCTAATGCACTGAAGAAATTTACAGCGATAACTTTTCTCCGCCTAAGACCTTTATGAAGAAGTATTCCAAAGTCCCCTATTTCTTGGGGAATTTCATGCGCAGCTACAGCAAGAGTTGTAACTATGCCAAGCGGAATACTCACCAAAAAGGTTGCCGCAATTACGACCCCATCTATGAAATTGTGCACGCTGTCTCCCAGAATTATCAGAGGAATCGTAGGTTTTACTGGTTCACCGGGATATTCATGCTGATGGTGATGAAACCAATGAACAAAACGCTCTAGTAAAAAAAATCCCAAAATACCAATTAGCGTCCAAAGAAAAATATTGACCTCGGGATAGCCCTGCACGGAAATATGTTCCGCCTCCTCCAGGCTTTCGGGAAAAAGATCAAAAAATACTGTGCCCAAAAGCGTTCCTGCCGCGAAAGCAGCCAAAAAATGGGAGTATTTAAGCGTTTGCTTTTCTTTAATAAGAAGAAAAATTCCTCCAATGAGAGAAAAAACACTACCTATTAAGGTGAAGAATATTATGTAGCCTAACGTTGATAATTCCATTTAGGTAATAATATCACAAAGAAGTTTACTTAAGGATTTCAAATTTATCAAAACGCTCGGAGTCATTATTTTTTTCAACTTCTATGTTTTCTACTTCGGAAAGAAAGGGACCTTTTTTACATAAAGCAATCAAGCTCTCGATGTTTTTCTCATCTCCCTGAATATTTGCCTCCACATTACCACCGGGTATGTTTTTTACCCATCCCGTGAGATTTAGGCTCTGAGCATTAGATTTTATGAAATGCCTAAAACCCACTCCCTGAACAAAACCGGAAATGAGAATTCTGACAGTAGTCATAATTTAATTATAAATGATTAATGATGAATTATTAAAGGGGTTTAGTTAAAGCTTGGAGGTATGTTTTTTATCCTTCATCCTTAATCCTTCTTTTGTCCTTAATCCTTAATCATTCATCCTTAGCAGCTTTTAGCTGCTTAAGCTTCCACATAAAAAGCGCGCCTTTATTATCTGCATTGCTGTCTGAAACGAAAGACAGCGCTTTTTCTAGAATTGAGCGGTGTGTGGTCTTCGCAAGCTTTATATAAAGACTTTTGTGCTTCATGTCATCCAGCTCCTCAGCGAGATAAATTCCAAATGACTGAAACTCTCTAGAGATATACTTATCCTCCACAGGATTGAACTTTTCTAAAACCTGTTTTACTGAACGCATAATAGTTTGATTATAACAAACTAAACAGAAGGTGCGGGGGGAGTTCCAGAAGGGGCAGGCTGCGTTAAAGGAGGTACAGCGGAATGATCTATAGACGCATCTAAATCATCATATATTCTTTTAATAATCTCTTTTCCTTTTGGATCATTTCTGTCATATAAGGCAGTCTCTACCTCACCGAAGCTTTTCGCTCCTGTATCATCCCAATCCTCAATAATTATACTTCGGACCGAAACGTCCCCTCTCATGTTCAAAATAATTCTCTCCCCCATTTTCTCACGTCCTCCATAAGGAAGTTGTTGAGGCTCATTATAAACTCTTGAATAATCTATAAAATATCCAATACCTTCTATATCGCCTTTGTCATCTCTAGTAACGTCTACTCTTTGTATCATTTCTTCGCCCTCTACGTAACTTGTCCGATGACCTCGCACTGCCCATCCAATACCCGTTGAGTACTGTCTTGGGTTTTCTGGCCTTGCTTGTGCTTCGATTAATTGTTCTTCGATCTCTCCCTCAATATGATCCTCAGCATTCGGTGACATTGGATATCTAAAAGTTGGTCTCATAACGGGATACTTTGTTGCTTTCCATTTCGCTCCTGAAAGCGGATGACTTTCTAATTCTTGCAGTCTATTAACAAAATCACCTACGCGTAATACCTTTTGCTCAGGTTGATTTTCTGGCGGTTTTGGTTGATCAGGAGTCGGAGAAGCACCCTCTTGAATTGGTGGCTGTGGTAAATCTGTCTTTGGCTCCATTTAATCAAAGTGTAGTAGTAGTAGTAGTAGTAAATGTCAAGATTCTTTCTTTAACTTATCTGCCAAAAATTTGGTGGTTTTGGGGAAATCACGGTCCTCAACATTCAAACGAAATCGTGCGGCAACTCCATACTCTTGGATAGGTACTCCTTCAAACTTGTCCTCCAAGATTGTGGTGTGTATTCCACCCTCTTCCAAAATCTTTTTCGCAGATTCAGCTTCATTTCTTGTGTCAAAAATCCTAATAGTAATCACTACTTCGTGTTGAAACGGTTCATTGCGCGTTCTAAATCTTCTTCAAGCGCTGTCTCTATCGCATTTACTGCTCTTTTTACCAGAGTCCGCGCCTTTGATGACTCTTGCCCTGAAAAACCCCTAAGCACAAATTCTGTGGCGCTTCCCATATTGACTTTAACAAACTTATCCTTATTCTTTGAAAAACCAATCCCCAGCCTGAATCTAAAGAATTTGTCGGTTTTCAAACTTTCAATAATTGACTCTACTCCACGATGTCCTGCTGCAGACCCGCCCTGCCTTATTTTCATCATACCTAGCGGCAAATCTATTTCATCGTGAATTATCCAGATATCTTCGGGAGCTATTTTATAAAACCTAGCAAGAAGAGATACGGCCATTCCCGAGTTATTCATGTAAGTTTTGGGTTTGGCAAGGATTATTTTTTCAAGAGTTTTTTTCTTTCTCGAATTCCACTCTATCTCTGCTATTTCACTTTTGAATTTGTCTTTATTGTCCCAGACTGTTTTATTAACCGGTGTAAAGGCTTTAAGAAATCCTTCAATCACCATGAAGCCTAAGTTGTGGCGGGTTTTTTCGTATTTAGCTCCGGGATTACCCAGCCCTACAATAAGTTTCATAGAAAGTCAGGAAGATTATACCATGAAAGAGTGCTCGAATTAACCCTTATTTATAATAGGGTTTCATTTGGAAGAGGGGATAAAGAAGGATTGCCACAAAAACCAAGTTAAAGACTATGGTACCCATATTCAGGCTCAAAAGTGCGCCCAGAAGGAAAATCATTTGTACGAAAAAGAGAAGCTTCCATCCCCTTCTCGATCTTTTGCGAAGAGGTGAGAAAGCTGCGAGGAGAAAAATTCCGCTTGCCAAGTTTAGTACTGCAGTCAGCATGAGATATGCTAGGACCTGACCTGCTAATATAGCAACAAAAGGAGAGGAGGTGAGATCAATTATCGCCATCCAGACAAGAATAACGCCTCCTATTAACGCAAGCCATGGGACAATTCCTACCAGAGCTTCCCTGGCTGATGAAGGCAAGCTCGGTGTCTTCCTGTATAAATTCTCAAGCTTTGCGATTATTGAATCCATCTGAAAAATAATATCGACTTAAGACTAATACTCCTGTTTTCAAAAGTCAAGTCCAAGCTGACTTTTAGCGTCACGCGAGCCATTTATTTCCTTCTTTTCGTCTGTGTTTGAAATCTTAACTATTCCATATTCTCCGTCAAAGCCCGGCTTTATGAAGATTTCACCCCGCCTTACTTTCATTATGGCATCAGATATTTCAGAGCCTGATTCTTTTTCTATACCTAAGTCGTCTGCCTTAAGAAGAACCGTCATTTCTGAGCCAAACCTTTGTATCAAATCATCGAATATCCTCGCAACTTTTGGGCTAGAAACGGGAGATTTTATAACTTCGGCGATAATTTCATTCAACGGTACTAGCCTTATAAAGGGCGGGTGCAACTTCGCTTTATCAGTTATCCATTTAAGTCCTGTCGCATTTGGCTTTACGGCGAAATCCTCTTCTTTCCCCGCTAACTCCTCAACTCTGTGCATTACGCCTACAGTGAGAGGCTTTTTGCAGACAGGACATGTCGTTCCCTTTTCCTTTGTCTCCTGGGGCGACTGCGAAACTCCGCAATTCCTGTGCCCTGTAAAATGATACTTTCCCTCCTCGGGATAGAATTCTATAGTATAGCCTACCTTAAGCTTAGCCTTCGGATCTTGCATGAGGGCCAAACGAATATCGTCATACTTTAAATTAGAAATTAGAAATTTGTCATTAGAAATTCCGTCTTTGGGCACAAAGACGGTGGCTTCTCTTCCCATTTTCATAGAACTGTGGGCGTCTGAAAATGAAACAATTGAGCGTCCATCCAGCTCTTTTATTCTCCAGTTCATTGAGGGGTCAGATGAAAGACCGGTCTCGATGGCAAAAATTTCCGAGGCATAGTTGCCAAAACATTCATCGATTGAATCAAAGCCTGACATCGAGCCATAAAGAGAAAACCAAGGAGTCCAAACGTGGCATGGGATTAGGAAACAATCTTTATCAACAGATAATATTATTTCCACTAGGTTTTGAGGGGTAAGTCCTACGATGGGACGCCCGTCCGAATGAATATTACAGCCTCTTTTGACTAACTCTTGATTAATTTTTTCGGCTGCTTCAATACTTGGCGCAAATAGTAAAGAGTGGATCCTGCGGACTTTTCCTCCCTGCGAATAAATGCTTGAGACCTCAACCGAAAGAATAAACCTGGTCTCTATGTCTTCCTTTTTCAGAGCAAAAACCCCTTCACCTTCTTCTTTCAAAGCGTCTTTTATTTCCCGCAGCCACAAAGGATGAGTAAAGTCTCCGGTTGTAAGCAGATTTATGCCTTTTTGCTTTGCAAACTTAGCCATAACAGGCAAAGTCATGCTCGGCGAAACCGCTCTTGAATATTTTGAATGGAGATGAAGATCTGCGACTATTTGCATTGACCCATTTTAACACCAGACCAAAGACTTGACAATTGAACTTTACTAAGAGACGATATCCTATAGAAAACTATTGCTATGCCAGCTCAGGGTATTGAAACCGGAAGACGACACCTCGAGGATACTTCACTCGCTCGAGAATTTATTCCTGCGGTCAGGGATAAAGAAGGAAATGTACTAATTTACGACCTGGCTCCTACACCTCAAACGACTGGGGTTCAAAGAAGAGGTTTGGTAACCCACATAAAGCTTGCAGCCTCATCGCTTTTTGCGGGTATAGGACATTAACTACTTCCCCTTCTTATATTGGATTTCGCCTGCCTGCCAGTCGCCTGAAGCGACAGCTGATGGCGGGCAGGTAGAGTCATTTTTGCCTTGAATATTGAGTTTCGTATAATTGCTTAATCTCTTCTACACTTGTTGCGTCTTCTGCTTTTTTGTCTTTGTCCCGGAATGAAACCAATCGAGGAAACCTGAGAGCAAATCCAGGTGTTTTTTCACCAGATGCTGAGCTTGTCGAAGCACCCGCAGTATGAAGCGGAGATCGGGTAATCTCATCTGCCAAAACCTCAATAACGATTTCAGGCTCGATCCAGACAGAAGGCGCGATCAAACTGTTGACTCTTGCAGGTTTGTGGTCTAGTTTTATTTTATCCGCTCTTTTATGAATTTCTCTCCATTCCTCATCGGTAAGTCCTGTTCCGATACGAGAAATACTTACAAACTCATCCTTAGTTTTGTCGTAAACTCCTACTAAAAGCGCTCCCGCTCCAAAAGCCGTCCTTTTTCCGCGCCCCGAAATATAGCCTAAAATTACGCAATCAATTGTGTCAGAGAGCTCTCCGTCACTATGGCGCTTTAATTTAACCCAGTTAAAATTACGTCCTCCAGCCTCGTACGGACTTTCAAGTCTTTTAACAACAAGTCCTTCCAAGCCTTTTGAGATTGCATCTTCAAGGAGAAGACTTAGCGTTTTTGGATCTTTTACTGTTTGGTTTTTTGTGCGGATCAAGACATCATCCTCTTTTATGACTCCGTCTAGAATTTTCATGCGCTTAGTAAGCGGTTCGTCCAATAGCTGTTTTCCGTCTTTATACAAAATGTCAAAAACAAAAGCTTTTAGCGGAAGCTTTAATGCAGCCTCTTCAATCCCGTGCTTCCTTCTCCTCTTAGTTGTCTCCTGAAAAGGTAGAAATTCCTCTGACTGCGGATTATACGCCAGGGCTTCTGTATCCAGAATCGCTGTATCTGCTTTGACCTGCGAAAGAGTTGCCTTAATTAGCTCTGGAAACATATGCGTCATTTCTTCAAGATTGCGCGAGAACATGCGCACATTTTGCCCTTCTTTATGAATTTGAACCCTGAATCCATCATATTTTAGTTGCACATCCACACCTACTTTATCCTGAGCGCCTTGTCCTGAGCCTGTCGAAGGAGAGTCGAAGGACATTTTCTCGATTACTTTTTCTGCGTTTGGCAATCTTTCACAAAGTTCACTGCGTATTGGCGAACCGACACGAACTTCCAAGCGTTCGACGCCGGGCAAGCCTTTATCCCACAAAGTTTTGGCTATAAGGCCTAAATCAGAAGTCCTGTTATATGCTCCTTCCAAAAGTTTTCTGTTACTTTTGTCCCCTAACTTTGCAGTAGCAAGAGCGTCGAGAATTGTCGGGTCTCCAATTCCAAGACGAGTATTTCCCAGAGGAACGCGTACCAAATGTTTAGCTGAGATTGGATCCAGCTTTGAAAGCAAACTTGAGAGTAAGTTTTGGCGCTTTTCAACAGTCCCAGCGCCCGAAGTTCCGGCAATTTGGGTTAAAATTTCAAAAACTTCTGAAACCGTAATCTCGCTTCCCTTCGAACCTGCAGCCAGCTCAAACGCTACCTTTCCCATATCGCCTAATTTGTTAAACAGGCGGGTAGCATCTTCCTTACTCCCCCCATAAGCAATAGCGATGGACGCTGCCACACTTTTCTCAGCCATTCCAATCTCAATAGGAGCAAAAAAGGGCGCAATCCTACCCTGAATCAAATAAACTATCTTTTCAATCTCGGTTGCCGGAGTTTTCTTGAGCAATTCGGACAGAATTTCAATCAGCAAAAGACGCGAGGAAGTAGCTTCCAATTTCTCAAGATATTCTGAAAAGTCACTAAATTTCATATTAACTTGGCCAAACAAGCTCTCCCCTGAAATATACAGGTAACGCACGCGTTGGATCAAGTCTTTTGATCAGACTCACTACATGCTGTAGATTTAATGGAGCAATTGAAGAAAAGGTATATCCACCCTCACTCATATCCATTCCTTGGTACTCGCCTATTACAATTCCTCGGAATTCACGAGGAGCTATTCTTCTCGCAACTAAAACTTCATTGTGATGTACATTCTTAAAATCCTCAGGCTTTGTCCCTTCCGGAGGGTTTTTCCTGGGATCTACTACCTGATTGCTGGGATTTACAAGAATTCCAATCTCAGGCGCAGGAATAATGCGTGGATCTGCATGAGCCAAAGACACATACTTTTTGCTAATAGGTCTTCCCTCTGAGCTTTTATATGTTTTTTTCCCGATATGATCTGCAAATTCGCCTGCAATCAATCCCTCCTTTAAAATATCCTCCAATTTCTCAAACTTTACTGAATGCCAATAAGGAAATGGCGGAGAGTACGGATCGGTAAGTGTTAATTTCCCCCTTGCCACTTCTTCGTGAGTTTTTGGCTTTTCAAGCACTGCTGTTTTTTCCATTTCAGCTCATTATATATCTTGCTGCTTTGGTTTTTCCCTGTTTCCTTATAATTTTGTTTGAGAGCAAACTTTTCAACTCGTTTAGGATCGTGTCTTCTGAAACCATCGGAAAAAGAGATTCAAAAGCCTGATTTTGAAGATAACCTGTTTTTTGAATATATTCGATAATTTTTAACTGCCGATCGCTTAGAAGAAGCGGTTTCCCCCCAAGTTTTTGCTTAAGGCGCACATCAACAGATATATTTTCTATTTTTTCTTTTATCTTCGAAAGTTCAATTGAAAGCCCCAAACTGAAATACTCAAGCCAAGAAGTTAAATCCTCATTGTTTTTAGGCACAGATTGAAGCGCCTCATAATATTCTTTTGAGTCGCTGTCGAAATATTCTTCCAAAGAGAAAAACCTACGAATATCATATCCTTCCTCATAAAGAATTAAGGTCGAAAATGCTCGAGCGACGCGTCCATTTCCGTCTACAAAAGGATGGATACGCACTAATTCGTAGTGAACAATTCCGCTTTTCAAAACCGAGTGAATATCCCGTGACTCCGAGCTATTCACGAATTGCACGAGATCATCAATTTGCCTGGGAACCTCTTCAAACGGCGGGGGCTTGAAAGATACCTCGCCTGTCTTTGAATTCTTCACCACGACCTGAGTATTTCGAAAAATACCGCATTTATCGGGGTCCAAAATCTTCCTGACCGTCAGTTTGTGAAGAGATGTGATCAAATCAACTGTTATCTTCTCGTCCTTTTCATCTGTCCCGAGCTCCTCAATATACTCCATTACGCGTCTATAATTAATTACTTCCTGAATATCTCGATCCCTTGCCACCACGTCTTCGCCTTCAAGCACTTTCTCGGCCTGAGCAAGATCCAATTCATTCCCCTCAATATGGGTGCCGTAATGGACCGCCCGGACGAGCGCGTCTTTTCTAAACTGTTTTTCGTAGTATGGGAGAAGCGGCGCATTATTTATGATTTCCCTTGATGCTTCAATTACCCCAATATTTCGTAAGATCTTGTTGGTAATGGTGAAAGTTGGTTTAAACATAGTAAAAATCAACTAATTATAAAATCAACAAATAAACCAATCAACTAAGAAGGCAGGGCCGCTTTGCTGATTATTGAGCTTACAATCTTTATTAATTCGTCGCTTTCCTTTATTGAAGGTTCCAGGCGTAATTTGAGGGATGAATTTAATTCAGAAAGCAAAGACAGCCAATACTTTGTTTCTTTTAATTCTTTTCTGACAATAGTATAGCAATGTATAAAATCTCTTTTTGATGAAACTCCGTCTGCTTCTTGATCATTAGCACCCACTGAGGTTACAGATCTTATTAATTGATTTATTATGATTTTATTTTCTTCCGTTTGAGGCACGTATTTTATTTGTTTTAAGGCGTTAAGTACAAAGTCAAATATTCGCTTGTGTATATCAAAAACTTTCATTTGATGATTTGCATTTGTTGATTTGGAATTGGAAATTTGTTGATTAGCTGATTTATATTACATATAATAGCATAAATGCCGAGTAATTCCCGAGACCTGCCTGCCGACAGGCAGGAAACAACAAAAGAAGAAAAAAAACTTCACCTTGAAGTTGCCAAACAAATGGTAGCTTTATCCACTGCAGGCTTTGGGCTTGTAGCTGCACTCGCATGGAACAGCCTTATTCAGGAATTCATGAATACTTATGTTAAAAGGTGGATTCCTGAGGAGGGTGGAAAATTTTTATCACTTCTGATTTATGCGCTTTTGGTAACCGTTCTTGCGGTAACAATAACTCTTCAGCTCTCAAAAATTGTTAGAAGGATTGAGAAAGAATAGTTTCTAAAAACGCTGAAGCTGACGACTTAATCTTGCTCCGTTTGTATGCTTGCTTCCCGTAGCTACATCGTCTAGTGTTCTGGCCTGCAATAAAGGATTTTGCCCTACATGGTCTCGTATTTCGGCAGGCATCTGACCTCTCTCCCCTAAAACAGGGTCTATGTGCATTGGGCTCTGTATTCTTAAAAATTTACTTAAAATAAACCGTTCGGCCAATTATCGTCCCCCTTTTCCATTAGCTTTTTGTGCCAGCTCTGCGCTAGCTCTAGCTATTTCAGAACGAGTAGCAGTCCCCGACATAATAGCTTTTGATCTTCTGCTTCTCTCAAATTCTCCGCGGACAAATTCCCTCTCGCTTACTGTATGACCGATTATTGGGGTTCCGCTTATTTCAAATCTTCTATCCATAAGTCGAGATTATACCCCAGGGGTTTTTTATGTCAAGAGGTTTTTTAAAACTAGTGGTATTTCATTTACCAAGTCCGACGCATTAAAATAAAGTCCCATTTTTTTCGAAAGATTTTCGCCTGCCTTTTTATTTACGAAAGACGCAGCAGATGCAGAAAGAAGCGCGTCGTTCTTACAATAAAAAGAAGCGACGAGTCCTGCAAGAACGTCTCCTGTCCCACCCTTTGTCATCCCTACGTTCCCACCGACTATTTCAAAACACTCATTAATATAACAAACTATATCTTTTGGGCCTTTCAAAAGGATTGTAATGCCATATTTTTTCGCCATCTCAAATGCGGTATCTTCGGTCCCCGAAGTCCCAAACAATATCTCAAACTCTTTGTGATGAGGGGTGACTATACAGTTATTTGGTAAAATTTCAGGTTTTATAACCTGTAGGCTTCCTCCATCCACTACCCATTTCTTGTCTGGATATTTTTTGAGCAAGTTTTCTGTTAACTCTTTTGTATCATCGTCTCCTTCTTCCACTCCTTCTTCGCGGGGAAGTCCGGGACCGATAAGAATCGCGTCCGCGTCTTCGATATAGTGATCCAATTTATTCCGTGGGACTACAATTCCATTTTGAAATTTTCCTTTTACGATTTCGTTATTCTCGTCAATTGAAGAATAAAAAACCATGTCTACAATTCGGGAGGCGACTTCCGCAGCCCAGATAGAGGCTGAGTGAAATAATTTACTTCCGCCAATGATGAGAAGCTTCCCATTTTGCCCTTTGTGAGAATCAACTGCGGGTCTGTATAAGTTTTTAAGCTGGCTCTGGTCAAATTGCTTCATAAAGTCTTCAAAAACCAATCAGTCGTTTTTTTAATAAAAGCTCTTCTAGCCTGGGGATTAATGCTAATTCTATGCTCTGCTCCCTTTAAAACAAACTGTTCTACTCTTGTAGCAGACTTTGCCCTTTTCAAATATCCTTCTATAACCTCAGGTGGAATAACCTCATCGAATTCGGATGTCATTACCAACAGTTTACCCTTAAATTTTTCAATTTCATCAAAGGAATTACTCTTAGTAAAATCTTTTACAGAGTCTCCAGCGTCATCTCTTTGTCTGTTTAGATCCGTAGAAAGGTAAGCTGCGGGACCAACGAGTATTAAAGACTTTACATTTGACAAGTTTGAAATTAAAGCTGCAATGTATCCTCCAAAACTTGCACCGCAGATTCCTATTCTCTTTTCGTGAATTTCTGGTTGGGCAATGAAAAACTTAAAAGCTGTTTCTGCATCCGCAATTCCCATTTTGAGCGTTTGTTCTTCAAATATGCCTTCGCTCACACCGGCCCCTCTATAGTTAAATGCAAAGCCAACAATGCCTCGTTCTGCCAAACTTTCGGCAGCTTCAAAATACATTTCACCTATTCCACCACTTCCGTGGAAGAAAACAACCCCCGGGAATGGACCTTTTCCCGAGGGTACAAACAGCGAGCCTCGGAGGGTTTCGTTTCCTACCTTAAATTCAACCTGCCTGCCGGCAGGCAGGCTTTCTTCGTCTTTCTTCATTTTCCTAATTTTATCACGGACATGTCTTTTAGAAATTTTTTGCCTACAAATTCTTCATGAGTTGTAGTTATTATTGCTTGGTCGAAATTTTTTATTCCCAAAATTAAATCAATATGACCCGTATCAAGCTCGGAAAATACATCATCTAGAAGAAGCGTGGGCTTTCGGTCAAGTACTTTCTCCAGGTACAAAAGCTCAAGAAGTTTTAGCTGAAGGATTGCCAGGCGCTGCTGTCCTCTGGAACCAAAGTGTTTTATATCATGCCTATCCTTAGAATTCTTCAGATAAACTATAAAATCATCTCTATGGGGTCCCACTAGCGTTACTCCTGCCCCGAGTTCCGCATCTCTATACTGATAGAGTCTTTCTTCTGAAATAACGCTCTTGTCGTATTCAATTTCGAAATCCAGAATTTCTTTAGGTTCTTTATTTAAATATTCTATGTATTCTTGACGCTTTTGGGTTAAAACCGCACCATTATCAATTACAATCCTGTCCCAGTATTCAAACTGTTCCTCATTTCGTCTGCCTGTATCCTTTGCGCGATCCAGAAGCGCATTTCTCTGTCTAATTCCTTTTTCAAAACTTATTAAAGCGAGCCTATAATCCCTATCCGACTGCTCCAAAACATCGTTTAGAAATCTCCTTCGAAGGGAGGGTGAGCCAATTATCAGCTCTAAATCTTCCGGAGAAAAAAGAACTGTTGGAAGAAAGCCAGTAAAATCTAGCCTTCTCTTCGAGACTCCATTAACCATAAATTTTTTAAAAGGCGTTCTTTTGCCCTTAATATCTCCTGTAGTTAATACTACTTCCAAGCTTTCTTCATCGGTTTTACCCCTTAGTCTCGCTAGATCTTTTTCGTATTGGATCATTTGAGGATCCTTATCTGTCCGAAAACTCTTACCGCGCGACAGAAGAAAGATTGCCTCTATCAGATTTGTTTTTCCTGAAGTATTAACACCTACAATTAATGTGGTTTTGCCATCGAAATCAAAATCGGATTTTTTATAGCTTCGAAAACTCTGTAAGCTTAGGGATTTTAGCACTGCATGATTTTAACACACTGGGATGGCGGGTGGCGCGAGCGATGGGTTCCCGACAGCGCGCAGTTCGTTCGGTTCTGAAAGAGAGACTAGAACGAGCACTGGCGGGAAGAGCGAACGACAGGACCCGCGAGAATGTGAGCGGTTTGAGCTCTAGCGACCTCAGCGCCGAAGTTATTCTATCACAGTTCCTACGAACTGCTCGCCTCTGAAGTACTTTTCAATATTCTCGAAATCATTTCCGTCGAGCACTATAACTTTAACTCCTAGCTCATGTGCTTTTCTGGCAGCAACGGGGTCAAAAGGAGAATTCATCCCGGGAATCCACTCGTCTCCTACCAATTTTCTGAAATCTTCCCAGGAAATATTCTTTAAAGGCTTTGCATCGGGAAATTGTTTCGGATCTTTATCAAAAACCTGGCTAATGTTTGAAAGATTAATCATTTCCTTGATTCCATAATCCTCACAAACCATTACCGCGCAATAATCAGTTGACCATCCCGGCTTCCATCCTGAAGCGACAACAACCGGCTCTTCTACTTTTCTGATAATTTCATAGTGTTTTAGAACAAAGGGGTGGGCAATATCGCGGAAAATCGTTCGGACCAAATGCGCATTCATCTTGGTGGCGTGTATTCCTAGCCAATCTTTATCATCTCTGGTAATTTTACGTCCTATTACTTCTTCTCCTGCATCTCTATATTGCCTGGCAATTGTCCCACCACCCGTGACCAAAAAAAACTGGCGGTTCTTGTTTTTCGCCAGTTGCTCTCTAACAAAAGTGTTGAGCTTCTTAAGAAACTCGGTATTAATCCCTCCGTTTTGAACGATGAGGGATCCTCCGACGGAAATAATTACCTTGTCCGTATAGCTACTCCCCATAAATCATTTCGACTTCGCTCAAGATTATGCTGAGCCTGCCGAAGCATAAAAAACTAGCATTTAGCCTGTCTCGCCGAAGCTTCAGCGGAGGCGGATGCTAGGTTCTAATCTTACAGAAAACGCCCAAAAACGTCAAGACGTAAATGTGACCATAGGGCTTTAATCCTTTTGATAAAAAGGGAGAAAGGTGTGTCAACAGTAAGCTCGCTCTTACTCTCCGCTAATATTTGACCTCCATGAACAATTTGAAGCCTCAAAGGGACGGTCCCACGATCGATTCCCTGAATTTTTAGAGTGGCTGTGACCTCCTGTCCTGGATAAACTTCCTCCTTGCTCCATGAAGGCTTTCTCACGCTTAAATTAGCTGAAATAACTTTTATTGCCAGGTCTTTTTTTGTATCCCAGACATAATTGCCCTCATTTTTGAACCTAAAACGAATCACGTTTTCAAAATCTTTTAAAACAACGCTTGGCCTGTTAATTTTAAGTTCTGAAATTAAATTTTCCCGCCTAGGCTCACCTTTCACCTTTGGCAGATCACGGATTGCGAAAAAATGTTCATAATATGTGTGGGCTGAATTCTCAGTCGAATTTTTAAAAGAGAACTGATCAAAAAGAGGCTCAGGATAATTAAGCACGAATGGAGTAACAGCAACTATTCTTTCATCATTCCAAGCATTTGCGAATGCCTCCTTGTAATAATTAGCTATCTCATCTTCAGTTAGTCCGTTTTTGTCTCTCTTCCAGCCAGTTTCGGTTATAAAAACAGGTAAATCCTTACCTGCTATGTAGGTATCTATTTGATCAAGTTCCCATATAAATCCCTCTATGCTGGTCTTTCCCGATTCACTGGGAGGTGCTGAAAAGTCTGGATTTGGATATGAATGAGAAGCCCACCCGTCAAGTTTTTTGAATATTCCGGGAACCGCATCTTCCATCTTTTGGAAAAACTCAGAAGTTTCAAGAGAAGTTTTAGAAGTTGTAAGAGACAGATCGAGCGGTGCATTGAGAATAAAGAAATCCCCGCTTTTTTCCTTAAAAGCATCAATTGTTTTATCTAACTCCCGGGCATAATCCGCAGCATTCACCTCTCCTCCCCATTCTCCCGAAACATTTACTTCGTTATAAACCTGCACATAGCGGTTTTTTGTAGGAAAATATAGTTTTGACAAAAAATCGGCCCATTCCTGCACATCATTTTCTCCGGGATGCTCCCAAAAACCCTTTTTATCTATCATGGTCGCGAGGCGAATAATGGGTATTAAATGCTGCTTTCTAGCCTGATCCAAAAAGGACTGCCATCTTTTTAAATCCCGCTCGTCTTTTCTGATAACAATTACGACATAGCCCCAGTCCCCCCCGTTATTTACCAAAGACGCGACATCTGCTATTTCGGATTCCGGAGAAAGACTATTTATTCCGACTATGTTGTTAGGGACGCTCCTCGGATCGGAAACAGCCAAAACAGGATTTACAAAGGCATACAGAAAAAGAAATAGAAAGCCGAAAAACTTAAACTTCATGAGCAGAAATTATATCATTTCTGACAGTTCTCCCTGAAGTAAGTTCCTAAAAGCCACAAAACATTGACTCCAAAAAGTAATAAGCATATAATACCGCTCATGAATGAGAGGCTCAGAAGATTTGGTGAAGGAGTAAGTGCTTTAGGAATAAGTGTCGGAGGTGTCGGAATTGGAGGAGGGGTTGCTTCGATAGCTATAGAAGCACAAGGTATAGAAGTTACCGATAAAGGTCTCCAGCATGGTGTAATTGCTGCTGGTGTAGTAGGAATACTCTCATATATTGTGGGCCGAAGAATAGCCGCGAGAGCTGAAAGAGAACCTGATGTTACCGGTAAGGGAGCAAACTCCAATCTAGGATAATATTTATTTCTGACATTTTTCGCAGAAGAAGGTACCGCGTCCCCCCAGATAAATTTTCTCCTTTCTTATCTTCCTGCCCCCCATAGCTTTCTTGTCCTTCGAAACTTTAGTGAAGGAGGAAGCGTTAGTGTGCTGGCAACTCCGGCATAGCCCGAAGCTTATATCAAATTTGACTTTGTTCCTTAAAAAAATATAATAAGAGACATGACTGAAGCAAGTGAAGTAAAACCGGCTGCAGAACACGTAGAAATACTTTCTGCAGAAGTAAGACGAACACTTCTATTGATTAGGGGCAGAAGTGGATTATTGGAAGAGCCTTTGAACGAATTCATAGTTGCAAATCAAAGACAATTCGGAAGGGACACCGACGATTATGCAAGCATGGTTCTTGCGCATCAAACCAATACTTTTCCAGGAAGTAAAGAAAATGAAATATATCTGGGTATTCATGAAGAAGTTAGAAGAAAAGTCAGAGTTGTAATTGATGATAAGCCAGTTGATTTTTTAGAAGCAGTGCCTGAAGTTAGAAATATTTGGGTTGGAGATAATGTCCAGCTTCTTACAGCCGAACAGGCGGGGAAGAAAGAGCATGAAGGTAGAACAGCATTGGATTTTGCAAAATCAGGTGGGGAAATTCCAGAAATGGTAGTTTGGGCAAGTGACGGTCGATTTTATCCCGCGACCGCCAGAGATATTGTGGTTTCAGCAGTAAAACGCTAGCTATTTCATTTCACTTTCTACAAACTCCTTTATCTCTTTTTCAAATCGCGCTTTGCTGAATTTTTGTGCGTGCTGTTTGATTTCGTCAGAATCAAACTTGCCCTGAGCCTGTCGAAGGGTTTCAAATCTTTTGACTGCTTTATTTATACTTTCTGAGCTCAACTCATCAAAGAACAGACCCGTCTTACCATCAATCACTGTCTCTAAGACTCCTCCGGACCTGTGAGCAATAACAGGCGTTCCTGCCATCATTGCCTCGACCGGAATAATTCCAAAATCCTCGTCCTGTGAGGCAAATACAAAAGCTTTTGCACCCACCATAAGTCTATCTTTTTCCTCATCCGTCACTTCTCCGAGGAAATCTATCTTTGAGATTTTATTTTTTATTTTTGATTTAAGCTCGCTTTCATACCCTCCAAAACTTTTCCCAAAGACTTTTAAAGGTAGCCCGTTTTGCAGAAATGCTTTAATAATAAGTTCGGGATGCTTGGCTCTGGCAATTCTTCCCCCCGCCAAATAGTAGCCAGTATTATGCATTCTGTATTTAGTATTTTCTCCCTTAATACTTACTACTTGATACTTACTACTTATGTCTACCGGCGGGTAGATAACAGTTGCGTCTTTTTTATAAAATTTTTTGATCCTTTTTTTCGTTTCCTCGGAATTTGCGATAAAGTGGTCTACGTTTTGTGAGGAGCGAAAATCTACCATCCTTAGCCAGTGAATTGCAAGCATCCCGAGTGCACGCGTTAAAACATTTTTCTTCCAATTCCTGGCTGTTTCGTAGCCATAGAGATATCTTGGAGGGGTATGAACGTAGGAGATATGGACTGCTTTCTTTTTAGAGTCTTTATAGGAACGCGTAGTAATAGTATTCGGGCTATATGCGCCTGTCGCAGACACAATAACTACGTCAAATTTCGACAGATCAAGCGATCTAAAAAGAGTCGGAGCGATGAGCCTGATTGGGCTTATTAGCTTTGCCCGGAAAGGCAAAACATCGGCCCACGAAGTCTTTATATTCCAATTGACAAACCTTTTGCGGTGTGGACCTAAGTATTTTGGCAAGTAAACAGAAGTATAGACAGGTGCGTCCGGGAAAACAGAATGCAGGCTTTCAAGCACCCTCTCTGCCCCACCGTATTCTTTTATATAATCGTGTACTATCGCAACCTTTAACACTGAGTTTGTCGAATGTGTCATATTAAACTCATTTGATCTACGTCTTCCTTGTCCTTCGACCTGTCCGCCTTAGCCTTGGCGTTGGTGGAAGGTTTAGACGAAGGAGGATTTTTCTCCTCAATTTTACTTAATTCCTGAACTTTTTCCAGATTGAAGCGGGTTATCAGACTTTCAAATCCTAAGTTCCGGAAACTTTCAAGAAGACTTTTTTCATCAATGCTTGATACTTTTGCCTCATTCGCGACATATTTTATAGGTGCCGCTACCTCTATTGTTGCAAGTTTCTTAGCGAGCACTGCCTGCTCGGCATCCGTGGCCAGTTTTTCCGATATTTTTGGGGACAAGTCTACCAAATGTTTATATAAATTTTCTAATGTGTCGTATTCGCGAATAAGTGTGGAGGCGGTCTTAGGTCCGATTCCTGTGACCCCTGGATAATTGTCGGATGCGTCTCCCACGAGCGCCTTATAATCGGCCAGTTGATGGGTCTTGAGCCCGTATTTCTCCTCGACTTTTTCCTCGTCAAATAAAATCATTTTCGTAACTCCGACGATAGGCGCAAGGACCCTTACCCGACCGTTTACAAGCTGAAGAAGATCGCGATCCCCAGAAAGAATTATCACATCTTCGCGGCTTTGCTTTGAGATTGTTCCTATTAAATCGTCTGCCTCATAACCATCAACTTCAAATATCTTTATTCCCGCCTTTTCCAAAACCTCATGAAGGGCTACAAACTGACTGGAGAGTTCGTCTACCATCTTCGGACGCTGAGACTGATAGCCCACATAAAGAACTTTTCGAAAAGTCGGAGCAGCCTTATCAAAACAGACGATCAAATGCTCAGGCCGCAGATCATTTACCACTTTTAAGACCATCGCAAAGAAGCCATAAACTGCATTAGTTACTTGTCCATTTTTGTTATTAAGAGGCGGAAGAGCATGAAATGCCCTATGAACTATGGCATTTCCGTCAATTAAAACGAGCTTCGACATAAGTGGATTATACCTTATTTCCTCTCAAGAATTGACACTTAGGACTATAATATCTATCACTATGGGTTTTATTGAAAGACTTAGGCAACAGAAAGAAATTAAGCGAGCGGAGATTGAGAGACTCGAAAGAGGGTCACGAGAACGGAATGAACTAGCAGAGGAAGCTAGGCGCAAAGCTGAGATAGATTTGGCAGCAAGTAACGAAGCTGCCAGAAGACGTGCTCAAGCATATTTCGAACAAAGTGCTTATCCCGAACTTCTTCGGGAATTACAAAGTCTTACAGAGATTGATTTGAAAACAAATTTATACAGATTAGATGGAAGACTCGCTTATCATAAGGGCGAAGGTTATTCAGGACGAGGTCACTATTTTATGCCTCGAACAGCTGACCCAAACGATCTTAGCTCCTTAACGCTTGCTTACTGGAGGAATGAGGCTTACAGATCTCCGATAACATTTCTCGGGAGAACAGTTGGACTTGAAGATCCAACATATGTAGGCTTTCTTATTGAGGTAACTCCAGATGGAAATCTTGTAGCGTATGGTAGCAATATGTTTTCTCAATCTTATTCTCAATGGGGATCAAGTCCTAAAGCTCAGGAGGAAGTGTTGGAAAGGGTATACACGAATCCGTTCGGCATAGAATTTAGGGAATCCTCAGGAAAATTTGAGGGGCCTTACGAAGCAGGTCAGTAAAAGTATTTATCCCTGGAGTTTTTTGTAGAAGTAGACGTATGCAAGACTTGTCATAGGGATAGTTACCAAAAGTCCTACAACGAGCGCGAGTAAACCTAGAATATTTATTCCGACTGTCAAAAGATCAAATACAAATACTTTCATCCATTTACCCTTCGTCAATTCCCAGCTTCCTTTAACTGCGTCTACGGGCTTGAGTCCTTTATCAGCCACGAAAAGAGGAGTAAATTGTAATCTTATAGCAAGGTAAATTCCGGGAAGAATAAGAAGGATGAAGCCTCCTGCAATCAAAAGTCCCATTATAAGGCCTGCCAAAAGAAAGTCTATAAATTGAGGATAATGTAGATAAAGATCTCTATAAGTAGGCTTTGTCCCGGCAATCAGTTTGAGCATTATTTTGAGAAATCCTAGCTCAAAAAGAACTTGAACTAAAGAAAATGCGAGTCCTACGAAAAAGACGAGAACGCCTATTCCTACTAATGCCGCTTGAACAGTACTATTTAAGACAGATAAAAGGGCAAAAATAACTAAGAGGCCGAAAAGAAAGAAAAAGTTTTCTTTTGTCTTTTTAAATCCGTAAGAAAACAATTCGCCGTATGTTGGCATACAAGCGCATTATCCACAGAAACTATCCTTTTGTCAATAATTAAACTTCGACTGGGAGAATTGCGGGCCTGAAACCCGCGGCAAGCTTCTTTGGACCCATTAATTTTTCGAATTCTTCAGAATCAAGAGTTTCCTTCTTAATAAGCTCCGTTGCTAAAACATCTAGCTTTTTTCTAAGTTTTTTAAGAATCTTCGCAGCGCTTGAGTAGGCTTCATCAATTATCTTTTTAACCTGCGCATCCACCTTGGCTGCCATCTCAGGAGAGAGATCGTTTTGATCATAAAATGATTGTCTCTCAAAATCTAGCGTTATTGGACCAAGCTCGCTCATTCCAAATTTCATTACCATGGCGCGCGCCACTTGCGTAGCTTTTTCTAAATCGTTTGAGGCTCCAGTTGTTATGTCATCAAAAACCATTTGCTCTGCAGCCTGTCCCCCAAGCATCATTGAGATCTCTTCAAGGAGATGTTTTTTTGTCTCATGCACTCTTTCAATTGGTTCTGTCATTGTGTGCCCCAGGCTCATGCCTCTCGAAACAATTGAGATTCTGTGAATCGGGTCTATGTGAGGCATTTCCCAGGCGACAATTGCGTGCCCTGCCTCATGATAGGCTGTCATTTTGCGGTCTTCGTCTGTCTGAAGTCTTTTCTTTTCAGGCCCCAGCTTCACCTTTGTCGCAGCCTCTTCAATATCCGTCATATTAATTATTTTGTTATTCTGCCGCGCAGCTAAGATTGCTGCCTCATTAAGCATGTTCTCAAGGTCTGCTCCTGAGAATCCGACTGTTCTTTTTGCTACTCTTTCCCAATCAACCTTACTATCGATTGGCTTTCCTTTGGAATGAATTGCCAGAATTGCCTTTCTTCCCTCTACATCGGGAAGCTCGAGAGCCACTCTTCTGTCGAATCTTCCGGGTCTTATGAGTGCCGGATCAAGCACATCTGGCCTGTTGGTTGCTGCCATTACGATTAATTGTTCATTTGGAGTAAATCCGTCCATCTCAACTAAGATTTGGTTCAAGGTCTGTTCTCTTTCATCATGTCCTCCCATAAACCCGGCCCCCCTTTGCCTTCCTATTGCATCAACTTCGTCTATAAAAATTATTGCTGGCTGAGACTTTTTCGCTGTGTTAAAAAGGTCGCGGACTCTTGAAGCTCCAACTCCTACAAGCATTTCCATAAATTCTGATCCAGCCATTGAGAAGAACGGGACATTTGCCTCACCAGCCGTGGCGCGAGCGAGAAGAGTCTTTCCTGTTCCAGATGGCCCTATCATAAGAACTCCCTTCGGAGTCCTCGCCCCAACTGCCCTGTATTTTGCAGGATGTTTTAGAAAATCTACAATTTCTGTAAGTTCCTGTTTGGCTTCATCCACCCCTGCAACATCGTCAAATCCGATCTTGGGTGTATCTTTTGAGAAAAGCTTGGCCTTACTTTGTCCGAAAGAAAAAATCGAGTCTTGTGCTCCCCTTGCCTGCCTAAAAATAAAGTAAAAAAATCCGACCATTAAAAGTATCGGCAAGACTGATGCAAGAACGCTTATCCAGTTATTGAGCCCGGTTTTGTCATTTATCCCGACTTTTGTTTTGTCTAAAGGCACTCCTGCGTCTTTAAAAAGAGTGTAAACGGACTGCCCGGGCTCTTTGAAAGCCTCAAAGGTCTCGCCATTTTTTCTTTTTACGACAAGTTTTGTATCCCTAACCTCGATTGCAGAGACTTTTCCTTGCTTTACTTCATTAATAACTTGGGAAAGCGGTGCGCTTTGATTCTCCTTCATGGGCTGAGTGAATCCCAAAAATAGGAATCCGAGGAAAAAGAAAACAAAGCCGTAAATGAGGAAATTCTTCCAATTCATTTCTATATTCAGAAACTTTCCCTTTTTTAGCTTTCTGATCTTTTGATTCCTGCCGTTTGAGGCCATAGTGACAGAAAGTATACCACAAAAATCAGTAACTAGTCACTAGTAACTAGCGGCTAGCAAGGGCGTGGGGAGTTGAGAAATTTTCGCTGTTCGCATTTTGAGCTCGAGAAATCAGCGTCTGTTATTAAAATTATTTAGTAAACAAGCAATTAATGTTTGTTTGAGGTACTAAGCCGCGAACTGCGGAACAAGAAAATTTATCTACGACCTCAGCGCTAAATTAATCCCATTTCTGAGCGGACTTCCGAAAGGGTTTCAGAGGCGACTTTTTTTGTTTTTGCTGTCCCTTCGACTAAAATCTTATCGAGAACTTCCGGCTGACTCTCATATTCCAAACGCCTTTCCCGAATTGGATTAAGAAAATTATTCAGCACTTGAGCTAAATATTTTTTTACTTCTACATCGCCAACTTCTCCTTTTTCATATCTGTCTTTGTACTCGTCTATCTTTCCTTTATCTTTTTCTTTTGCAAATGAGTCAAGATAGGTAAAAACTGGGTTTCCTGCTATAGTTCCCGGATCCGTAGGATGAATTCTTTTTGGATCTGTGAACATATTCATTACTCGCTTTTCAACTTCTTCTGTTGAGTCTGAAAGATAAATTGTGTTATTAAGACTTTTCCCCATTTTTGGATTTCCGTCTGTTCCCACTAATTTTCCCACTCTTCCGATTAAAGCCTCGGGTTCAGGGAAAATATTTGAGTTTGTTAACTTATTAATTGCTCTTGCTATTTCTCTTGCTTGCTCTAGGTGCGCCTCCTGGTCCACTCCTACGGGAACCAGTTGCCCTTTTACGCATAAAATGTCTGCAGCTTGATAAATAGGATAATTTACAAAACCTAAGCTAAATTGATCCCCTAAGCTTTTTGAAGAGATCTCATCTTTAATTGTCGGGTTTCTTAAGGCTCGATTGTGGGAAACATACATACTGAAAATCGCAGCCAGTTCATAAATCTCAGACACTCCAGACTCAATAAAAAAAGTTACATTCTTTGGATCAAGCCCAACAGACAGATTATCCAAGAGCACCTCTCGCGTGTAGTTTTTAATCAGTTCTGGGGTTGCGCTTAAAGTAGTAAGGGCATGAGTATCAGCTAAAATAATAAACATTTCATATTGATCCTGAAGTTTTACTCTGTTTTCAAGCGTGCCGACATAATGACCAAGATGAAGCTTGCCAGTAGGCGTATCTCCTGTTAAAATCCTCTTTTTCATACGCTAATTATACATTAAATCCAGGATTTTTTGAGGGCTTGGAAGTTGTTTTGAAGAATTGACTGCCTGATTCGTTTAGTTAAATCGTTTATGAACCAGACGTTGTGGTAGGTGGCGAGAGTATAGGCCAGAAGCTCGCGGGCGCGGAAAAGATGGTTTATATAGGCTCGGGTGAAGCTACCGCAAACATAACACTGACACTTCGGGTCAATTGGTTTTGGATCTTTTTCAAACTTCGCTTTAGTGATGTCATAGCGGAATCTGTTCTTTCTGTTTCCAATTGGCGGGCTTACAAAAACGTGCCCCATCCGTCCCAAGCGGGTGGGAATCACACAGTCAAAAGTATCTATTCCCCGCTCTATAATTTCGAAAATATCATCCACTTCCCCTACTCCCAATTGATGTCTTGGCTTTTCTTCAGAAACATTTACCACAGTCCACTCGACAACATCGTATAAATTCTTCTTTGAAGAATGTGCGCCGCCCAAAGCTATGGCGTCAAAGTGTTTATCTACGAATTCCGCAGACTCCCGACGCAGGCCCTCAAATTGTCCACCGTGGGTTACCCCATAGAGAAGCTGATTTGGGCTTCTATGGGCCTTGTGCGACCTCAAAAGCCACTTCTTAGTGAGCTCAAGCGACTCACGAGTCCTGGCCTCAGAATAAGTTGGTGATTCCAAATCATCAAAGGCCACAATAAGGTCTGCCCCCAGCTTTTCCTGAATTTCAATTGATGATTCGGAAGTCAGCTTGTGAGTTGATCCGTCGATGTGAGACTGAAAAGTCACGCCCTCTTCGGTTATTTTATTAAGCCGAGGCTTCCCCTCTTCCTGAACATCTTCACGAAGAAGCTTTGCCTGGCCTGTTTCCATGGCAACACCAAGTGAAAAAACCTGAAATCCCCCGCTATCAGTCATAGTCGGCCCGCCTGCAACGTTTGCGCTAGCATTGCGGGCAGGTCCGTTCCAGTTCATAAACTTCGCGAGTCCACCGAGTCGAGAAACAATGTTCTCACCCGGTCTCAAATGAAGATGATATGTATTTGCGAGAACTGCCTCTACCCCGATTTCTTTTATTTGCTCTGGTGTCAAGCCCTTCACCGTCCCCTTAGTACCCACAGGAAAAAACGCAGGCGTCAAAATATTCCCATGCGGAGTCTTAATAACTCCCGCCCTAGCATTTGTTTTCCTATCTTTTTTGGTTATTTCAAATTTCGGTTTCATAAGTTCCGTAATTATACCTTTTTCATTTCTAAAGAAACAATTTGATATACTTATTTCATGACCGATGAAGCTGATAGTAAAGGCATTCTTAGAGATCGCAGGCCTCTTCCTCCAGAACTAGGCTTTATTGCGGAAACTTCTGCCAGAATAGTCGCCTCTACAGAAGTAGATGATTTCTACGGAATTTCAGAAAACAGCCCTTATTTTAGGACCTTTCATGGGACTAGAGACTTTAAGCTCCCTATGATTGCAGAAGAAGGATTAAGAGCTTTTATGGAACATTCCAGAATGGCACCAAAAATCTATGCTACTGTTAATCCCCTTCAAGCAGCCAGACATGCTTTTTATAATGGCCCTCATGATACCCTCAGATCAAGAGGAGATATAACAGGAGAGTCTGTAGCTGGTAATCCAATAGTTTTAATGATTCAGCTTGATAAACAATGGTTGCGCTCTAATCCCGATTCACAGAAACCGATAGATAGCCCTTATCTTATTAGCTGGTCATCTGATGGTAGAATGATAAAAGTTGACACGAGACTCGAGGGTTTTAAAAGATGCCTTAAAGATGATGTTGAAGCTTTAAAACGTGGCGATGAACTTTCGAGCTTCGGACTTCCTTTGCCGGCAGATCACATACCGCAGGATTTTATTTTCGTAGTCGCCCCCGAAGGAAATATTCCTATCGACCAATATTCAATTACTACTACAGCTGTTGCCTGAGCTTTCTTACTTCTTCCTTAAATTGCTCTCCTCGGTCTTTGTAGTTTTTAAACATATCAAAACTGGCGCAAGCCGGAGAAAGGAGAACAACGTCTCCCGGAAGAGCAATTTTTGAAGCTGCAGCAACAGTCTGATGCATATCTTTTCCTCCTTCTAGCATAAGAATCGATGAGCTTTTTATATGCTCTTTTATCCGCGGCCACTCCTCACCTATTCCTATAATCGCTTTTATATTCCCTTTTCCAGAAATAAGCTGTCCCAATTCTTGGAAATCACTATTTTTTGATGATCCGCCCAAAATTAAGATTTCGGGATTTGTGAATGCCTCAATCGCTGCAATTGCAGTCTCTGGAGTGGTAGAAAAGGAGTCGTTATAGTATTCGGCGCCATTAACTTCACCCACTAGCTCAAGCCGGTGCTCAAGTCCTTTAAATGTTTTTAACGTTGACTTAATGCTCTCCAGACTTACCCCGGCCAAATATGCTGCCATAACAGCTGCGCAGGCGTTTTCGTGATTATGATTCCCCCTTAAGAGAAGCTCTCTGGTGTCAATTATGGGTATTTCGCGGTCATTTGCACGAAGAATTATTTGATTTCCCAGCGCAAAACATCCCTCACTAACCTCGCGTTCGCGCGAGAATTGGTAAACTTTGCCCACCGTATTAACATCCGACTCGTTACTCGCCGGAAAGTCTCGGTTTAAGATTAAGAAATCTGTTAGCTTTTGGAAACGGGTAATGTTTCGCTTGGATGAAACATACTCTTCCATTGTTTCGTGATAGTTTTGTGTACCATAAATGTCTTTACCTAAATGCTCAGGCGTAATCATGAGCACAACTGCAATATAAGGGCTTACATCCATATCTTCTAATTGAAAGCTTGAGAGCTCTAAAACTACGATTGATGAAGGTTTCAGTTTCTCAAGGAATTCAAAAGGCGGAACGCCTATATTTCCGCCTAAATAAGCATCACGGCCGTCTTTTTTGAGCATTTCGTAAATAAGCGAAGAAGTAGTTCCCTTCCCTTTAGTTCCCGTGACGCCTATTATTGGCGCGGGACAAAGTTCAAAAAAGAGTTTTGTATGAGAAGTAATTTTTTCTGTCCCAACATGCTTTTTAAGATCATTCAAGGGAACTCCAGGGCTTCGGACAATAAGATCGTATTTATCCAAATCCTTTAAATAATCTTCGCCTTGAGTCTTATCGAGAACTGTAACAATAGCACCCTGTTTTTTTATAAACTCAGCGCTAGATTTTCCTTCAATCCCTTCTCCAATTACAGCTATTTTCTTGTTTTTAAACTTATCCATATGACAAAACCTTTCCCTTAAAGCTAAGCCTTTCTAATGCCGAAGCCATGTGCCCTAGCTCTCCGCTGGTGTAGAAAGTATATATCGGATTTTCTGAATTTGAAAGTGCGTTATTTTTCTCAAGAATTCTTTTCACCTGCCTCGTAATTGCAGGTCCAGAATCAATAACTTTAATATTCGTCCCCATAAATGCTTGGATTTTGTCCTTTATCAAAGGGTAATGCGTACACCCTAGGACTAAAACATCTGCCCCGAACTCTTTAAAGGGTTGGAGTTCGTTTTCCAGAAGATATTCAAGTTCGTCTTCCCCTTTTTCAATCTTCGGAGCAATTTCGTTTGAACCCGTGTTTAAAACCTCAAGGTGTGAAGCAAACTTATTTATCAAATCTTTTTGGTACTGACTTTCCGCTGTTTTCTTAGTCGAAAAGATGCCTATTTTTCCATTTCTCGTAATTTCGGAGGCGGTTTTTACGACAGGGACAGTGCCCACAATTGCCACTTCATCAAACTCGCTGCGAAGCTTATTCAAGGCATAAACGGTTATGGTGTTACAGGCGACAACTAGAATTTTCGCTCGCTTTTGGAGAAGAAATTCTACGATACTTTTTGATAATTCAAATATTTCCCTATCGGTCTTTTCAGAATAAGGAACGTTTTTTTATTCACCAACAT
>MFPL01000006.1:40802-71525 GCA_001784155.1 Candidatus Levybacteria bacterium RIFCSPLOWO2_12_FULL_41_12
GGATTATTGTTCATAAAGAGGGTGTGGCGGCGGCGGGATTCGAACCTGCGACCGTTGCCTTATGAAGACACTGCTCTACCGCTGAGCTACGCCGCCGAGCACAGCTTGGGACAAACCTCACGGCTTTTCCCTAGCGTTTTTCCCTTTAAGGAGCGCGACAGCGGTAAATTAACGCTGCGCTGTGACCGCGCAATCATTTTAACATTGATCTAGACTTAAATCAAACCTAATTGCATTTGACCGAGGCTAAGTAAAGCTGTTATAATGGTCGCACGCGCGGGGTAGTGTAGAGTGCACGTGAGGCTCATAATCTCACAGGCTGGGCGCAACTCCCAGCCCCGCAACACTTCGACTCACTTCGTTCGCTCAGTGCAGGCACTTGCGGATGAGGTGAGTTTTTTATGTTAATCTAAGAAGTAGAGTCGAAGTGTCCTGAGCCTGCCGAAGGACTACAATATATGTGGTTTGTTTACGTTCTTTTATGTGCCGGTGGTAGTTTTTATACTGGTTCGTCAAACAATCCAGATGTTAGGTTTGCCGATCACAAGAATGGTAAAGGCGGAAGATACACTCGTTCGCATAAACCACTAAAATTACTGTATAGGGAACAGCTCGAATCAAAATCAGCGGCTTTAAAACGAGAAAACCAAATTAAGGGTTGGAGCAGAGAAAAGAAGATCAAGGTCTTAAAACTGAGTTTTTAGCTCCACAACATATTCTTAGATATATTCGCTCCAGGGCTTTACCGGAATTTTTCGTAAATCTACTTCGACAAGCGCTTTTATAAAAAGTTCTGCCTTTTTTTTGTTGGTGAAAAGCGGGATATTTTGATCCACGGCAAACCTCCTTATATCAAAATCGTCGTTTATATCTTTCTTGAGATTGCGATCTACTATATTAATAGCGAGATCGACTTTCCCCCTCTTGAATACCTCAATAATGTTTGGTGACTTATTTTCATGTATTTTATAGAGTTTTTTAGCCTTTACGCCATGTTTATTTAGGAATTTCGCAGTATTTTCCGTTGAATAAATAGGTATTTTAAGCATGAAAAGTCTTTGTGCGCTTTCCAAAAATTCAATCTTATTCTGCTCTCCCCCGAGGCTTAAAAATGCTCCTTTTTTAGGAATTCTTCCGCCTACTGAAAGTTCTGCTTTAAGAAATGCTTCCTCCAAGGTGTCTCCAAAGCACGCCACTTCCCCGGTTGACGACATTTCTACGTCGAGTACCGGGTCTGCGCCGGTAAGACGCGCAAAAGAAAATTGAGCGACTTTTGTAGCAACGAAGTTATAACCCGAGAGATTTATGGCTACCTCGGTCAATTTTTTACCGAAAAACGCATCTACCGCAAGCTTTATAAAGTTCACTCCGGTAACCTTTGAGATGAACGGGAAAGTTCTTGAGGAACGAAGATTTATTTCAATTACAAATATATCGTTGTCGCGAGCAAGACACTGAATATTAAAAGGTCCGGTAATGGACAGCGCACGAGATACGTCTTCGGCGACTTTTCTGAGTCTTCTTAAAGTCTCCACATAAATCTTTTGAGGCGGAAAAACAATTGTTGCGTCTCCCGAATGAACTCCGGCATTTTCAATATGTTCTGAAACTATAAATGCCTTTATCTCGCCTTTTTCGGAAACACAGTCAACTTCTATTTCCTTTGCATCTTCTATAAACTTAGAGATCGTAATTGGGTATTCTTTGGAAACAAGAGATGCCTTTTTAAGGTATTCTTCTAATTCTTCGTCGCTGTAAACGATCATCATATTGCTACCTGATAAAACGTAGGATGGCCTTGCAAGAACCGGAAATCCTACCCTTTTTGCAAAAGCTATTGAGGAGGGTAAATCGGTGAATTGATCCCACTGCGGCTGCATTATCGAAAGCTTGTCAAGAAGAGCGGAGAACTTCCCCCTATTCTCTGCTCTATCAATATTAAGAGGGTCGGTCCCGAGAATATTGAATCCATATTTTTTTAGGGCCTTTGCCCTATTATTTGGGGTCTGTCCTCCTACCGAGACTATAACTCCATAAGGATTTTCATACTCATAAATATCCGCTATTCTCTCGAAAGTCAGTTCCTCAAAGTAGAGCTTATCTGACATGTCATAATCCGTCGAAACGGTCTCCGGATTACAATTTATAACTATCGATTTCTTCCCGTTATCTTTAAGGGATAACGCTGTGTTTACGCAAGTCCAGTCAAACTCTACAGACGACCCAATTCTGTATGGACCGGATCCTAAAACTATTACCCCGTCTTTTCCGGTAGGTGAAACGTCGTTATGCTGCCCGTTATAAGTAAGATAGAGGTAATTTGTCTTGGCCGGAAATTCACCAGCCAGAGTATCAATCTGAAAGACATATGGCAATATCTTAAGCTTCTTTCGGAGTTTTCTAATTGATAATCCTGTTAACCCTATCAGGCTTCCTATTCTCTTGTCTGAAAATCCAAGCTGTTTTAGGTTAAGCAAAGTATCTCTGTCAAGTTGAAATTTTTTCTTGTCTCGCCGGAGCAGTTTGCGAAGACGGATCTCTGAATCAACAATGTTTCTTATTCTATAAAGAAACCACGGATCGATTCCCGTAAGACTTCTCACTTCCCCAACTGTTATTTTTTCGTAAAACGCTCTTGAAATGGCAAACATTCTATTGGGAGTGGGTTTTTCCAAAAGCTCTCTGGTCAAACTTTCCTGAAGCCTTCCTTTAAAAATTCTCTCATCGACCGCGCCTTCAAAATCAAGATCAAGCATTCGAATTGCTTTTTGATATGCTTCCTCAAAAGTTCGCCCGATTCCCATTACTTCCCCTACCGATTTCATGCTCGATCCGATTATTTCCTCTGCACCCTTGAATTTATCTATATCCCACCTGGGTATTTTTACCGTCACGTAGTCAAGCGCCGGCTCAAAACAAAACTGCGTTGCTTTCGTAACGCTATTTTTAAGCTCTGTCAAATTTTTTCCCAAAGCTAGTTTTGCCGCAACATATGCCAGAGGATAACCCGTAGCTTTACTCGCTAGAGCAGAACTCCTGGAAAGACGGGCGTTGAGCTCAATCACATAGTATTCGAGACCGTTTTTGGGTGCAGCCTGCCCGCCATCGCTATGCTCAGGCATTAGCGGGCGGGGGTTTAGAGCGAATTGCACGTTACACTCACCCACTATTTTCAAACTCCTGACGATCTTTATTGCCGTCTCGCGAAGAAAATGGTATTCAAAGTTTGTTAACGTCTGACTGGGGGCAATAACTATTGACTCTCCTGTATGAATGCCCAGAGGATCCATATTTTCCATGTTGCATACCGTAACACAGTTGTCGTATGCGTCCCTCACCACCTCGTACTCTACCTCCTTATAATGATGGAGATATTTCTCAATCAATACTTGCCCGGAGAAAGAAAATGCTTTTTGAAGAATTTCCTTGAGGTCGCGCCTGTTTTTTGCTATTCCTGATCCCTGCCCGCCTAATGCAAATGCAGACCGTACCATTACCGGATATTCCAGGTTTTGGCCTATCTTAAGGCCTGCCTTAAGACTAATCGCGCTTTTGCTTGGAGGAGTATTCACTTTTATTTTTCTTAGATGTCCCGCAAATTTTTTTCTGTCTTCCGAAAGGATAATTGACACGACAGGTGTACCTAAAACCACGACGTTGTGTTTTCCAAGAATTCCTTTCTTAAAAAGTGATATGCCGCAATTCAGCGCAGTTTGGCCTCCAAAAGAAAGAAAAATTCCATCAGGTCTTTCTTTCTTTATTATTTTTTCTACAAAAAAGTCGTTAACTGGAAGAAAATATACCTCATCAGCTAGAAATTCTGAGGTCTGAATTGTCGCAATGTTGGGATTCACAAGAACTGTCTTTATTCCTTCTTCTTTAAGTGCTTTTATTGCCTGGGAGCCTGAGTAATCAAATTCTCCTGCCTCTCCAATCTTCAAAGCACCCGAACCCAAGATCAAAACCTTTTTGATTGAATTATGAATCATGAATTATGTATTAAGAATACGTTTTGGATTTTTTGATTAAACCGTTTATCAATTTACTTACGGTAATTGTTTGCTCAGAAGTTTTTTCAAAAGACGAATCGGAGAGATAGTCGACATCTTTTGCCACCAAAAGTTGATTTTGAAGTTCGGTCAGCGATCCGAGAGCCATTGAGTAAAACTGGGATTTATCTTTATAAGATCTCCTGCTAAATCCCTCAGCGATATTTGAGGTTATAGAAACCGCAGCTCTTCTCATTTGATTTGTTAAACCAAACATTTCCTTTTGAGGGAATTTTTCAGTTAATTTATAGATTAACAAAACTAGTTTGTGGCCCTCTTGCCAAGCATATAAGTCTTTGAAATTTGTAATCTTATTCATAATTCCTAATTCTTACTTCTTAATTCTGTCTAGGAAGTAGTCGAATATAAAGCCTGCGTCAGTTGGACCCGGCATAGCTTCAGGGTGAAACTGAACCGACATTATGGGAAGACTCTTGTGTATTATTCCCTCATTCGTTCCATCGTTGGCATTAGTAAACCATGGGCTGAAACCCTGAGGAACATGACTTACATAGAATCCGTGATTCTGGGTGGTTATAAAACACCTATTTGACCCCTCCATGATGCAGGGCTGGTTCTGGCTTCTGTGGCCGTATTTAAGCTTTTTTGTATCTCCTCCGGCGGCTAAAGCGAGGAGTTGATGTCCTAGGCATACGCCAAGCATAGGTACTTTTTTTGAGAGAGCTTTTTTTATTATCTGCACTGTTTTACCCGCAAACTTCGGGTCCCCGGGACCATTGGAGATCACAATTCCATCAAAGTTAAAACCCTCCTTGAAAGGATCAAGGTTCCACGGAATTGTGGTGATCGTAACGCCTTTTCCAACCAGGCTTTTTCGAATGTTTCTTTTAGCTCCACAGTCAATTAGAAGTATTTTTTTCTTGCCTTTTCCCATTACATTTGGCTTATCAACGGAAACTTTTTCAATAAGACTTTCTTTATTCGGATCATAAAAATCTATATCTTTGTCAATTAAAATTTTTGCTAAAACTGACCCCTTATCTCTTATCATCTGAGTCAAAAGTCTAGTGTCTTTAATCTCAAGAATTGGTTTCCCCTCTTCCAAGAACCACTCGGATAAGGTTTTCCGGCTTTGGTAATGGGAGGGGGTATCAATGTAATTACTAACAATAAGTCCCGAAACCATTATGGTATCCGACTCCCAAAAATATTTCTCAGGTACTCCGTAATTTCCAACCAGAGGATAAGTTAAAATTAATATCTGCCCTTTGTATGAGGGATCTGTGAGGCTTTCAGGATAGCCCATCATTCCCGTAGAAAAGACCAGCTCGCCTGCTGAGGAGACTGTAGCACCAAAGTTTTTTCCTTCAAATGTTGGTCCGCCTTTAAATATAAGCCTGCCCGCCATAAATCACTTGAGCCTTCCTAAAACAAGTCCCAGAAGAGCCATTCTTACGTACATTCCGTTTTTTAATTGGTGTCGAAAATACATGGCGCGGGGGTCTTTATCTACCTCTTCGGCAATTTCCAAAACTCTTGGCAAAGGATGCATAAAAATAGTTTTCTTTCCCGCATACTTATCTATTAAGTCTGGATTTAATATAAACCTATTTTTTACCCTATTGTAAGTATTTAGGTTCTTAAAGCGCTCTTTTTGTACTCGCGTCCAATACCAAAAATGGGCATTTCTTGGTATTTCATTCTCTGAAAAAATCTCAATCAGTCTTATCCCTCTTTTTTGAAAATCTTCCCTATCGGAAACGCTTAGTCTTAATTCTTTTGGAGAAAGTAAATAAACGGTGTTGTTTTTAAATTTTGATAGACCCCTTATAAGAGAATGCACTGTCCGTCCGTTAAGCATGTCTCCCACCATAAGTCCCGTTAGGCCACCTAGGGCTCCTCTCTGTTCGTTTATCGTATAAAGATCCAAAAGCGCCTGTGTCGGATGCTCTCCCGTTCCATCTCCGGCATTAATAACAGGTATTTCTATATATTCCGAAGTAAGCTCGGCAGTTCCTTTTTCAGGGTGACGGATAACTAAAGCGTCACAGTAGGCTTCGAGAGTGCGTACCGTATCCTTAAGGCTTTCTCCTTTCGCAACAGAGGAAACTCTTTCAAGGTCCCTAAGGTCAATTGTTTCTCCTCCAAGTCTTTTTATTGCTGCAGAAAAAGAACTAAATGTTCTAGTTGATGGCTCATAAAATATAAGGGCAACTATGTTGCCCTTAAGAATTTCGGACTTTTTAGCCTTATTCGCAATCCGCTTCATAAGGCCTACTTTTTTAAATAAAATGTTTATGTCTTTTGAGGAGAACTGATCAAGGGATACAATATCTTTGTTTTCGTACTTTCCGCCTATGGGTGTAGGAGTGTTTGCCATAAAATCCTTCGACTTTCGCTCAGGATAATTATGCTGAGCTTGTCGAATGCATAAAAAAAGAGTGTGGGCTCTTTGTCAGCTACTTTATCAAAAGAGGAATTTCTAGTCAATGAGCATAAAGCTTAAGAATTCTTAACCACTTGACCCAATTCGGGCTTGTGTCTTTCTTTTCCTTTGCAGATCTTGAGGCTATATTTGGCAAGACTACTTCAGCTTCTCCGGGCTTTACCAAAAAAAGCTTATCCCTAGCCTCTTTTTCTATAAAATCCGGTTTCGAAGCAATCGTTAATTCCCGCTTTAGCCTCGCGTTTTCTGCTTTTTCAGCTTCAAGTCCTTTCTGGGCCGAAGTTATCAGATCCTGTTTCTTCCAAAGATCGTATATGGATCTCGCAAGATTATTTATTAATACTATAAATATTATAATGCTTACAACAAAAACTAGTTTCCTCATAAAAAGTGTTGACTTGAGCGTATATTATTGATATTATAGGACATCATGAAAACGTTAAAGCTGGGTGACGCGGGATCGGAATTCAAATCTTTTCTCAAAAATAAGGGTCATTCCAACTCTACTATTGTAGCATACGGAAAAGACATCGAGCAGCTGGTTAGCTTCCTAAACGAGCTCCAAAGGAACCAGGTTCACGATGTTACGAAGGAAGATATTGACGCTTTTTTGGCAAAAATGTCAAAAGACGGTTATACTCCTAAATCTATTTCTCGAAAAATCAATTCCACTAGAACATTCTATAGGTTTTTAAAAGTTAACGAATATATAACCGACGACCCTTCCCTTCTTGTGGAACATCCCAAATATCAGCTGGCACCTCCGAGAATCCTTACTCCCACGGAATACAGAGCATTAAGAGATGCTGCTAGATCGGATCTTCGAATGACGGCAATAATTGAGCTCTTACTTCAAACAGGCATTAGGATCGGTGAGCTAACAGAGCTTAGGTTATCTGATATTCAAAAAGACTCGCTAAGGGTAAAGTCCATGGAAAAACATCCGGAAAGAATGGTTCCACTAAATAAGAGGGCTCAGGAATCTTTAAATAAGTACTTAGAGATACGACCAAAAGTTGAGGAAAACCATGTATTCATCACTAAATCCGGCAAACCTTTCCTTATCAGAAACATAAGAACCTCAATCGAGAGGTATTTCAGACTCGCTGAGATAAAAAATGCAAAAGTAAATGATCTGAGACATACATTTGTCGCGCATCATCTAAAACACGGTGTATCACTGGTTCTACTGTCTAGGATTTTGGGGCACAAAAGAGTATCTACAACCGAGCGGTATTTGGAGTATGTTCCCGACCGCGCAGCGGAATCTCAAAACCTCTCCGAGCTATAACTTTGTGTTAAAATCAGCTTATGGCAAAGAGTAATCCAAAGTTCGAACTACGACGTGTTAAGTTCTGGATCATCTTCAGCTTCATAACATTGGCCCTCACTCTAATCTGGTATGTAATACCATTCTTATCCTCGCACAAAAATTTTATTGATTGGATCACGTGGGAGTATCCTCAACATAGCAAATATTGGCCCGGGTATTGGGTTTTCTTAGTAATCTGGCCCTTTTATGCGATTCTATCCTTAGGAATTTTCTTATTCCAGATAAAGAAGTACATGAAGCTAAGAAAAGGGTAAGATTGGGGTATACTTGGGATCCCTTCGACTCCGCTCAGGGTAAACTCAGCGTATTTTTCAAAAAAGATTTTAACTGCTTTCGGCCAAATCCACTTTTCAAAAATTCTTCTCTGGCTTTTGCATCTTTCTTATTAATGAAGTATTCGTAGTGAATTAATTTAAATGGTACTCTAATTTTAATTGAACGAACTTTTCCTTTCGCATGCTCTATTAGTCTTTTCTTTAGATCGCTAGTAAAACCTATATACAAACCTTTATCTTGATTGCTTCTGAGGATATATGCGTAGAATTTTGAAACGTCAGACGTTTCACTCATTTAAGGAATATAAATTAAGTCGCGTCTGACGCGGTGCGTCCGCTTGGATTCGGACCAAGGACATCTACTTTATAAGAGTAGCGCTCTACCACTGAGCTACGGACGCAAGTCACAGTATTATACAAAATACCAAACACTGAACGCTAGTTGCTAGTTGCTGTTTGCTAGAAGCTAAAGTTGTGCCCGCTCGGCGATTGAGGCCTCGATTAAGTTCAGGTCTTTACCGTATTTTAGTCTAGAAAGCTCTCTTATCAACTCCGCCACCCTTGGATTTTCCATAGCCCTTTCCTGAGCCATATCGCGGGTAAGATCCATAGAGAAAGGCTGCATCGGCTCTGAGTTTACTATCGTTTTTACATAAGCATTGAATCTGTCTACATTTATTAAATCCGCCTCTGTAAATACGGGCTGAAATTCATGCTGAAGATAATTCGCGTCCGTTACTCCTACTCTAAAAGATACTACCGTACCCACGTTTCCAAAAATAGCGTTTTTTACTTCTTCTTCCATTTGCCCTATAAATTGGTTCGCGACAGTAAGATTTAATCTATATTTTCTAGCCTCTGATAAAATTTGAGCGAAGTCCGGCGTTGCGAAGTTTTGAAACTCATCAACGTAAAGATAAAAGTCGCGCCTTTGAGCCTCCGGAATATCCTGACGGCTCATCGCTGCGACGAGAATCTTGGGGATCAAAATAAGCCCCAGGAAACTTGAGTTTTCCTCCCCGATTTTTCCTTTAGAAAGAGAGATTAATAGAATTTTTCCCTCATCCATAACGCGCCGAAAATCAAAAGCAGACTCCGACTGACCAATTATATTTCTCATCATTTTATTTGTAACGAATCTGCCGAATTTGGATACGATGTAATCTAACACTTCTGACTTATGAAAGTCAGAAGTCTGGGCGATTTGGTCTGTCCAATACCTGCGGACAATAGGATCCTGGACCTTGGGAAGTAGCTGTTGAACAAAAGTTGCATCAGTTAAGGCTCTTACCACTTCAACAAAAGTACTTCCCGGCTCACTCATTACCGTAAGCATGGCGTTTCTTATAGCGTGCTCAAATCTAGGGCCTATTATTCCTGTTTTGTTAGGATCGTAAAGTTTGTACATGAGTCCGACAATACTTGATACCACGTAATGCTTCTGTTCCTCAGTATTTGCCTCAAGCATATTAAGCCCCATAGGTCGAGTTGTATCTGAAGGATCAAATAAGATTACGTCTTCTGCCCGCTCGGGCGGAATAAGAGGAAGAATCTTGTCAATTGTATCGTGAGGATCAATAAAGCACACTCCGTGGCCGTTTCTTATATCCTGAAGAATCATGTCTTTAAGAAATTCTGACTTTCCAACACCAGTTTTTCCGATTACGTACATGTGCCTGGTTCTATCGTCTTTCTGAATATAGACCGGTTTTGATAATCCTCTATATGTACTGTTACCCAGGAAAAGCCCTTCCGTAGGCACTTGTGCGGGCGCAGGAGCTCTTTTGGACGTGATCCAGTGTATATGCGGCGTTGTGACAGACTTATTTGGAAAATGAAATACAGTAGCAAGCTCCTCACTGGTAAGAACTGAGGTTTGCCCTTTCATCGGTAAATATCTATATACAAAGTCCGTCATGAAGAATTTTTTTATTCTGTGCTTATTTTTTGTAAAGGAATTTAGCCCCCCGAATAACGAGAAAGCATTTGTTATGTTGCCCAAGTGCGCCTCCGCCGACTCTTTTGTGCTCGAAGACACAACTATCCTGACTACCGTCTCAAATCCGGGCTTCCCTATTTTATTTTCTATCCCTTCAAGCTCTTTTGGATCTGCCGAGTATTTAGCGGTCTCAGGATTTGCCTCGTTTTTTTTGGTCTTGGAAAGATATGTCCTTCCCTGTTTTTTCCACTTTCCATCTGCCGGAGATACAATGACTTGGATTGCTGCTCCCTCTCCTTCACCCATTTTTGCAAGAACTGAGGTTATGGAGGAAAGAGGATCAGTCGGCAAATCTTTAAAAACCTTCATAGGCATATAATCCGAGGATTTTAATCTGAGGGACGCAAAAGCCACTTTACCCTTCTCAGAAAATATATTGTAGTCATTGCCCAAAATGAAACTTTCTTTTAAAGCTTTTTTTTCATTAACCTCGACTATTTCAGCGTCCGGATAGGCTCCATTTATTTGCTTTTCTACAAAATCTTTATATTTATTCGGGGTATTAACATAAAACCTAATGTCTCCCGGCATCCCCACAATCTCAAATGAAAGGCTGGGCTGAGGTCTTAAAAAAGAGAGACTGCCACCTTTATGAAAAGAGGCAAAGCTTGAGAAAAGCTGCTCTGCTGCATCTATTTTTATTTCGTTGTCGCGAGGCACTGAAACCTGAAGAAGAGTTGTATTTAGGGAGTCCTTCTCTCTGTTTCTGAATTTATATACGAGAAAGATTAGATAAGAGACTCCTGCCATTACCGCGGCAAATAGGAATAGCCCTACAACAGACATTAAGAGAGCAATCATAAATCCTATAGGATCAAGTAAAAAATCGTTAAATGTCATACAGTTTTTGCCTTAAGCCTTTCTTTTCCTTTTTCTCCTTCTCTCCCTAAGATTCTCCTAATCCAATTCGAAGCCATTTGTGCGACGCCAAATAAACGGCTTTCCGGAGGAAGATGCGAAAAGTCTCCGATCGTTGATGTCTGCTGCTGTCTAGGGGGTGGGACTTTATCTTTAACAAAGGTATCAGGCGCAGCAACGAGAACAGGAGGAGTACCCAATCTCTCAGGAGGAACTGCCACAGATGGCTCTACAGGCGGAGGTGCTATTTCGGGAACTGAACCTAAAACCCGCTCGCCTTTGCTAATTACGGACGGAACAGGAGGCGTAGCTATTGTTTGATCTTTTTGAGGCTCATTTGGCATATATCCATGATACCACAAAGCGTAAATTCTGCATGAAATAATCCTGACATTATCTTTTCCTCCAAATTTTTTCCTTTTTTCGCTCTTTGTGATTTGCAAAGCGCGCCATGGTAAACAAGAGATCTGATAAGCGATTTAAGTAAACTAGGATTTCGGGATCAATCTTTTCTTGCCCTGAGCTTGTCGAATGGGCTTTTTTTGAAAGACCGGCTATTTGTCTTTCTGCGCGGCGGCAAACAGTTCTAGCTAGGTGCAAAAATGCCCCAGCTTCCCCTCCTCCAGGTAAAATAAAATTATTTAAGGGTGGAAGTTTTTTTGTAAGAGCATCTATCAATTCCTCAAACTGCTTTGGTCTTTTATAAACAGTTTCTACAGGCATTTTGTGAGGGAATGCCAGAGCTCCTCCTATCTCAAAAAGGTCATTTTGGATTTTTTCAAGCTCGCTTCTGATACTTTTGTCTTTTATATAAAGCAAACAAACACCGATTAAAGTATTTAGTTCATCTATATGGCCTACAGCTTCAATGCGTAGGCTTGACTTTGAAACTTTGGTTCCATCAAAAAGTGAGGTTTTACCCCTATCCCCTTTTCTTGTATAAATAGCCATAGCTTTTCTGCTTTAGAAGGCTTAAAACAGCCTCAAAGCTTCCGAAGAACAGGCCGACATAAAATAAATCACCAAGTACGGTATTTTTGAAAAATGGAATTCCCATAACGTAACTTTCCCAAAGACCTGTTATGTCTCTTGCATACATACCTTGTGCCCAAACCCCAAAATTTGTAACAAGGAAAAACAGAATAGATGAAGAGAGGCACGCCGTTAAAATGTTTTTAAACGATTTATGGCTCTTTAGCCATATTCCAATTAACGCTACGAGTAAAAAACTTCCGTAAACAAAAATGGTCGTTGAGTGAAGCATTGCAGTCGGAGAATATAATTTAGATAAATGCAGGAATTGTGATGAAAAAGGATTTACATATAAAAGCAGGTAGTCAGAAAGGATGAGTGTGCCAAAAACGATAGCTATCGAATATTTTTTATTGAGATATGTTCCTCCAAAAAGAGCCATAGCGGCAATTGGTGCAAAATTGGCCGGATGAGGGAATAGCCTGATTAACACAGCTATGGTAATAATGAGCATTGGTCCGATAAAATTTTTAATGTTCTTCATTTTAGAAAGTTGTTAATACAAAATCAAGCTTATCGCCATCATTACACTGGTAAGTTGAAACACCAACCATTGAAGAAGCCCCGTTTACCCTAAATTCGTAAAATTGATTTGATGCAGCCGCAACTCCGTTAAAACCTGTTATAAATATACCTAGATCTCCCCCATAATCTGTGTAGGCAAGATTTTCTATTCCTACTGCTGATGATATTACGTCCCATGCAGTTTGTCCCGGACTTAACGAAACTGTATATGTGTCCGAAGGCCTTTGACCACCATAATCTATCCCTATCTCAATACTTGAGCTAACTAAAATAGGGGTCGGGGTGGCTGTAGGCGTAGGGGTAAGGGTCGGAGTAACCGTCGGACTATTATTGGTAGCCTGGTTGGAGTTGCTCGCGGGTGCTGGTGTGGGCGTTGGAGTCAACGATTGGGGGACAGGCGTAGGAGTCGGGGAGGGAGTTTTGCTAGGCGATAAAACCAAGATTGGCGTAGGAGTTACGGTTGGCGTTAGGACTGCCCTCTTTGACGTTACGCCCAAAATCTCCTGCTTCTCGTGAACACCAGAGTTTTGTTTTGTCTTTTGCTGAGAAAACACAGAGGGAATAAGAAGAAGTAGGGCAAAAAGGGCAACTACAATAAAAGCCTTGCTATTAATTATTTGTGATCCAATTTTTTTTAAAAATGTCATAAAAAAAATCCTTCTCAACCCGAGAAGGATTATACAACAGACCCTGCTCGGGGAACCTAGGCAAATATAGTTTTCTGACTTTAACAGTTGCGGCACAGCCCAAGAGTTACGCTTGGATTACCTATATTAGCCTCAAATTAACATTCTGAATGTCCGCATGCGTAGCATTTTCTGCAACCTTCCTCATAAGCGAGAGAGGCCGCTCCGCAGATTGGACAAATATCAAAAAGGTGTGTCTCCGTAGATTTATCTTGAACCGCTTCTTTTATTGGCAGTTGCTCCATTAGAACTATATCCTGCTTTACGCTTTCTTTCTCTGCTCCAACCATCATTTCTTTAACCGCGATTCCGTTACCGTTGGCATGTCCATTTAGCAAAGCCCCATTTGCGCTGACTTTAGGCGTTGAGTCCTCAACAATTCCATTAACCTTAAATGCGTAGTGGCGCGCGAGAACCTTGGCTACTGCATCAGGAAGAGAGCGAACCCTATTCTCTCCAAAGCCTACACTTCTTGCTCCGCCAATTCCGGTGAGCTGGGCTACAACCTGACGTATCCTTTCTCGCGGAGGCAGGGACCCGTTGAGTCTCAAATTCAGAGATATCATCCTGCCCAGTGCATCTGCCATTGCTGCGACATCTGAACCTGATTTTCCGATTGTTATAAATACTTCAAAAGGTTCGCTCGATACATCATGATTTATAGTAATGTAGGTTTTACCGACTGGGGTATCGAGCTGATATGTAACTCCCTCCATCATGACAGGCCTTGGTGCTTTAGGAAGCTCGACTGGAATTTGCACCCTATCTTCCTTTTTATCTTCTATCCTGGACAATACTCCTTCTCTTGATCCGTCTCTCATATAAGTTACGCCCTTAAGACCGTTGTCATAAGCAAGCATATAAAGATTTTTAACATCGTCGACCGTATGACCGTTTGGAGCATTAACTGTTTTACTGATAGATGAGTCTATATACTCTTGGGCAATTGCCTGAACAATAACATGCTCTTCGGGTGTCAGATCATTTGCTGAAACAAAATACGAAGGCCTTTCTTCATTTGGATGATCCTTTTTCCATTGATCATACAAAGGATGGTACATCTTATGTTCCCCAAGCCTATCGCGTCGAATAAATTCGAATTCATATACAGGCTCTACTCCTGAAGAGACTCCAGATATTAAAGACGTTGTCCCGGTAGGTGCGATTGTCAGAAGCACTGCATTTCTAATTCCGTATTTTGCGATTTTGTCGCGAGTAGCTTTAGGGAGTTTTTGTACGTGCCAGCCTTGCAGATATTTCTGCTTGTTGAATTTGGGGAACGCCCCTTTCTCTTTTGCAATATCTGCTGATACGTCATATGCATTATCCCTTAAAGTTGCGAATATTTTCTTTAAAGTCTCCTCTGACTCTGGAGCACCGTAGCGAAGTTTCATTTTTATCAAAGCGTCGGCAAGCCCTAAAATTCCAAGGCCTGTTCTTCTTATGTCTTTTGCAATTTTTTCATTCTCCTTGTAGAAATAATAAGTATCATCGATTACATTGTCTAAAAACCTTATCGCAATCCTTACGTCTTTACCAAAATTATCGTAGTCAAACTGACCTTTACCGTCCACATAGGCTGAGAGATTTATTGCACCTAGGTTGCATACTGCCCATGCTCCAAGAGGCTGCTCTCCACAAGGATTTGTCGCGATCAATTCTTCAAAATACCAGGTGTTTGATCTCTTATTCGATCTATCTAAGAAATGAAGCCCTGGCTCAGCTGATTTCCATGCTGCCGTGCAGATAAGATCCCAGAGATATTTTGCCTTGACTGTCTTTTTAATCACGACTTTACCGCCCATTTTTTTCCAAGCCTTTATATCTCCATTCCATTTTTTGTCATAGCGGGGGTCATCAAGATCCGGAAATTCCAGATTCCAGTCTCCGCCTTTCTTCACGGCTTCCATGAAATCATCTGAAACACAGACGGAAAGATTTGCTCCGTTTATACGCTTTAGGTCTTCCTTTACGGTAATGAACTCCTCGATATCCGGGTGCCAATCATGAAGCATTAGCATGAGCGCGCCGCGCCGGGATCCTCCTTGCTGTACTATGTCTTTTGTTGCCAAAGAATAGAGTTCTGCCCAGTTCATGGGACCCGAGGAAAAACCATTTACTTTTTTAACCCTAGACCCTTTTGGCCTTAAGGAAGATAGATTTATTCCCACTCCTCCGCCTCGCGCCATAATCTCTATCATGATTTTAAGGTTATCGAGAATCCCGTCCCTTGAATCTTTTGGAGATGGAATAACAAAACAGTTGAAATATGTTACGTCGTATCCTGTACCCGCCCCCGCAAGAATTCTTCCACCGGGAAGAAATTTAAATCCATCCATTGCGTTGTAAAATTTCTTTTCCCAGGCTTTACGCAGAGCGGGTTTTTCCTGTCCTGCAATCCCCTTCGCCACCCTTCTCCACATTTCGTCAGGAGTTTTTTCAATAGGGGCTCCAGTCTTATCTTTTAAAGAATAGCGATCCAGGAAAACTTTTTGTCTTACTCCGTCAAGTTTCATTTTATTAATTTTTTTACTTCTTTTTCAAAATCTTCTACGTCTACGAATCTTTTAAATACGCTTGAAAATCTTATGTAGGCTACTTTGTCGAGCTTTTTCAGCCTTTGTGCTATAAGCTGTCCTATCTTTTTACTTTCCACTTCGACAGAGTCAGCACCCCTCAACTCTCTTTCTATTTCTACAACGATCTTTTCTATGCGATCAAGCGATACTTTTGTTTTTTCGCAAGAGCGAATTATCCCGCTTTTTAATTTATCCCTATTAAACTGTTCCCGTCTCCCATCCTTTTTGATTACAACAAGATTTATGTTTTCAACTCTCTCGTAAGTAGTAAAGCGTTTTTCGCATTTAAGGCATGCTCTTCGTCTTCTTATTGTTTCCAGGTCATCACTATCCCGAGTTTCAACAACTTCTGTTTCTTTTGATCCGCAATAAGGACACTTCATCTTAAATTTTTCTTTTTGACTTGATTCTTAAAGATCTAACACTAGTTCTAGTGCCAAAAAAATGATATGACCCTAGATGTGGTAAGTCAACTAGCAATAAATAGATCAAAAGAGGTCAATTTCTTTTTTAGCCTCGTTTTCTGTCGGGAGGAAAGTTGGGAGAAAAGTTAGAGTAAAAAAGCAAACCGTTTTGGGACTGATTCTTATAAAGAGCAATAAAAAATGTACTCGATAGAGGAATTTAGACTACCTGGAGGCTCTCATGCTACTTGCCCGCTGTGAGACTTTTTCTGCCAGTTTATAGCTTTCTTTTATTCTTTGCTCTAGTTCTCCCTCTGCTTTCTCCTGAAGTCCCATTATTACCTCTTTGTGTTTTTCGGAAGATTTTCCTATTCTATCAATTAAGTCGTTAGCGTTTTGCCCGCGTCTTTTTACCACGTCCGTTTCGTTAAGTGATTTTTCTAAATACTTTTCCGCTTTTGAAAGAGTAGTTTCCGCGATCTCCCTTTCTCCTTTATCAAAAAGGGCTACTGCTGCTGTCAGCCTTTTATCTGCCTGCAAAAGATAGAAGTCTCCTTTCTTAAGAGGGTCTGAAATAAAAAGCTCTATCAACCTATCCCTAATAGCTTTTAGAGTGTAGACTGGACTCCCAGGAAGCATGCCGGGGTAAGGTAGGAAATAGTCAGATTTAGGAGAGGGCGTAGATGATGGGGACGGAGAAATTGTCAGAGTCTGAGCAAGAACGTGGCCAGGCGAAATGAAGAGCATTAAGAGAAGACCTATACTTAGGATTTTTTTCATAGATTCGATTGCACTCACTATGACCCTGAGCTCGTCGTACATTCGGCAAAGCTCAGTACGATACTGAGTCTATCGAACGTATCGAACGGGTCATTTCTTTTTAAGCCTGTTTCCAACCAAAGCTTTGAATATGTCGCCTTTTGAAATTATACCAATAAGATGCCCTCTGTTGTCAACTACTGGAAGCCTGCCAATCTTATGCGCAAGCATTAAAGATTGAGCCTTAAGAATGGGCTCGTCTTTATGCACCGTAACGGGACGTCCGCTCATAATTTTTCCTGCAGTCAGGTCAAATATTTCAGCAATCTTTTTTTCCATTTTTTCAAAATTTGAGGTGTTGACAGGGTCTTGTATATATTCGTGAAGAGAAGGAAAAAACTTCGCTAGAATATCTCGCTCGGTTAAAAACCCAACAACTCTTTTTCCTTTAATGACTGGTACTCCGTTTATTTTGTGGACAAAGATAAGTCTAGAAACGTCCTTTACTTTTGCTGAAACGTTTACAGAATCCACCCTTTTGGACATTGCGTCTAAGACTTTCATTTGAACTTTCCCGCTTACTATTATACACCTAATGACAAGTCTAGATTTGGGAGCTTTGGGGCTTGTAACCAATATTTTCTAAAACATAAGCAAGGCTCTCTTCTTTATTGTGAGAAAATGTATTTACCGTCAAATCGTAGTATTTCCTATCCCAATAAACCCAGTTAGGGTCCGATCCGGCATACATTCTCCTAAATTTTTCCAAATCATTTTGCTCCCTTTCTAAAACTTCCGCTTTTGCTTCCTCAACGGATGATTGTTCTCTGTTGATGAGCCTATCTATCCTTATGTCTGTATGGTCCTCCCCTTTTTCGTCCTCACAGACTAATAAAATTTTAAATACTCCGTCTATGCCTTGCGCATTAAATCCTGCAAGCTTTGTTTCTACGATCAGATTCTTTTCTTCCTTAAGCATTCTTTTTAGCTCTTCATCAAAAATCTTATCTTCTTCATCGGGGCGCATGTGTGTGTCTTTTGAATGTAATCCCATTTGTTCCCTGACTCTTTCCCAGAAAATATCCCCTCCCTCTATATGTTTCCATGAAAGTTTATCTGATAGGCCTTGTGCTAAAGTAGTGGATCCGGAGGCAATTCGTCCTGAAACAGTGATGTTTCGAATATCTGGAAGCATTACGAGGTTCATTAGAAAATTATAGATATCACGCTCTAATTTTGCAATGCTTGTAATCCTGGTAGGCTCTGTCCTGCTAAAAACTCTAGCATTGAGCCGCCCCCGGTTGAAACAAAAGAAAATTTATCTTTTAATTTAAGCCTGACTATAACCTCAACCGTATCCCCTCCTCCAACTACGCTATATACATTAGGATTTTCCGAAAGGGTACGGGCAAATTTAATTGTCGGAGTTTCTAAAAATCCTGTCCGAACTACTCCCAACGGACCATTCCATACAACAGTAGCTGACTTGTTGATTATTTCTACAAACTTATTCAGCGAGTCATCCGTTATGTCTTCACCGTTATCGGTAAGATCTGCTACAAAAAGATCTGTTTTCCCTCCAGTCAGACTTAGGGCCTCCTTTTGACCCGCAATTTCTCCTCCTACCAAAAGGGAATCAGCAAATCCAAACATTTTTTCGACTAAAGGTAGTTTTGTTTCAATCTTTTCTCCACCTATTACTACAGTCAGGGGCCGGCGCGGATTGCCTAAAACTTGAGACAAAACCTTAATCTCCTCCTGAAGGTGAAGTCCTGCGAAATGCGGCAGAAGCCTGCACACTCCAACTACTGAAGCGTGAGAACGGTGCGAAGAAGCGAATGCGTCGTTTACATAAGTATCTGCCAAGCCTGCCAGCTTTTTTGCAAATTCCTCGCTATTTTCCTCCTCACCTTTATGGAATCTCAAATTTTCTAAAAGGTAAAAGTTTTCTTTTATTTTCCAGCCCCTAAATTCTCCGATATTCGTTTCTTCCTCCTGCGAATTTAACTTATAAGCGAACCACTTTGCAATTAACTGCAAACTAAATTCTTCATTTTCTTTTGGAAATTGCTCGTCCCGTGAAGCCTGGGCGAAGCGGGGGAAATTGCTCGCCCCGCGAAGCTTGGGCGAAGCGGGGGAAATTGGAAATTGTTTTCTTGGCCTTCCTAAATGTCCGCATGCAACAATTTTACATTTTTGATCCAAAAGATATTTTATTGTAGGGAGGGATGCCTCAAGCCGGGACGGATCTGCGAGAACAGAAACATTAAACTTAGGATTATCGTGAACCCCCCTTACAAAAGGGACGTCTAAATCCAAGCGGAGAAGAACTTTCTTTCCGGCCAAATCTGCACTTCTTAAATCTGGAAGTTTCATCAATCAGTAAACTCCTGGCAAAACATCTTTCCGTAAATTCCTCCGTCAATTACCCCTATTCCAACTCTTCCGAAATTCGGAGAAAGAATGTTTTCCCTGTGCCCCGGACTTCTCATCAGTCCGTCGTGGGCAAGTCGCGTACTAGGAGCAAGCGCTAAATTTTCTCCAGCATAAGTAAATGTGATGTCGTCTTGTGCCATTCTGTCGAAAGGGGATAGACCTTCAGGCGTGTAGTGAGAGAAATATCCCCTCTCAAGCATATCCCTGCAGTGCTTTCTGCCACTGCTCGCAAGTCTTTCATCAAAAATAAGCCTATTTAATCCTACTTTTTCCCTTTCCGTATTTAGAAGTTCGAGCATTTCCTTCCCAGCCTCTCGATCTACGCTAAGACTTTTCGTCTTAAAGTTGAGCCTTAACGATTCCTCACTTTTCGGCTCAACGGTTATAAAGGTAAGCGCGTCCGATACTGCCTGTCCAAAAATTTTATTCAGTCTATCTTCAAACCCCTGGCTATTGTAAACCAATACCGATCCCGTTTTGGAACTTAAAATTGCCTGTTTTAGCTGCGGGGAGACAGGAAGAACGGTTATCATTGTTAAAATAAAAGTTAAAAGAACAACAGCTGACAAAATCCCAGGCATAACCCCAAGCACATTGTTAAAGTTTTTTAAGTTTTTGAGTTTAGAATTCAAAAGAACATATGGATGGAGCTTTGAAACAAATTTAATTAATAAAAAGCTTAAGACAAGCTCCGCAGTAAGGGCTACAAGAAAGAACCCGACTGCGTTGGCAAACCCTTTTGGTATGGAAAAAGTGTTTGTTAAGAAATTGGATGCCGAAGGATAAAACACAACGCCCAATACAAAAGAGGATATAAAGCTTACCAAGTCAAGCATTGATCTTAAAAACCCTAAAGCATATCCCTCCATTGCGTAAACAACTATTAGTACCAGGACTACAATATCCACCCAATTAATGTCGAGGCTTAACAGGAAAAAATTCAATTGATTTAAGAGATCCATTTAGAGTTACACTATTATATAAGATAGATTGTGCCGTTGTCAGTTGGAAATCGTTAGTGTTATCATATATTTCTAAACTGGAATGGGAAAGAGCGCAAAAATACTAAAAAGAATTAGAAAATTACAGAAGAGAAAAGTAATACTTTTTCTTTCTGTCTCTCTACTGGCCTGCATTTCTTATTTTTTTATTTTCAGACAACTTCCCTCACCCACAAGACTGGGGTCGTCTAGCGCTCCTCAATCTAGCCAAATATTTGACCGAGAGGGACAGCTTTTGTACACCATGTTTTCTGAGGAAAATAGAACAAATATCCCCTTATCTGAAATACCCAAGTCCGTCCAATTTGCAACGATAGCGAGCGAAGATAAAGACTTTTATAAACACGGTGCTATAGATATAAGAGGAATCATTAGATCTGTTTTTGTTATAACCACAAAAAGACAGATTCAGGGAGGATCGACTCTTACACAACAGCTAGTTAAAAATAGTCTTCTAACGCCTGAGAGGACTATTCAGCGAAAAGTAAAAGAGGTTGTCCTGGCTTACGCTACGGAAATTCTATATTCAAAAAACCAGATACTTGAAATGTATCTTAATCAAATCCCCTATGGGGGTACAGCGTACGGGATTGAGGCAGCCTCTCAAACCTATTTTGGGAAAAAGGCAAAAAACCTTACAATTGCCGAATCCGCGCTCCTGGCCGGACTGCCCGAAGCTCCCACTACATATTCTCCCTTTGGGTCTCGACCTGAGCTTGGGAAGCAAAGACAAAGAAGCGTTCTGGCTAAGATGCTTGAGCAGAAATATATCACCAAAGAAGAGTATGATAAGGCGCTTAAAGAAGACCTCATTTATAAAGAGTTCGCAAATGAAATTAAAGCCCCGCATTTTGTGCTTTATATAAAAGACCTCCTCATAGACAAGTATGGGCAGCGCTACGTCGAGGAGGGCGGATTACAAATAAAAACAACGCTAGATTTAAACATCCAAGACTTCGCACAACTTGCTGTTGCATCAGAAGTTGCAAAGCTTAGGGGATCTAGAGTAAGTAACGGCGCTGCCGTTGTAACAAACCCCGGAACTGGAGAAATTCTTGCCATGGTAGGAAGTAAAAATTACTTTGATAATGAAATTGATGGAAATGTAAACGTTACCCTTGCTCTCCGTCAGCCGGGTTCTTCTATAAAACCTGTTAATTACGCCGTTGGACTTATTAAAGGATATACTGCGGCGACTCCCTTTATAGATGAGAAGATTTGTTTCCCCAATCCGGGAGGACCTCAATACTGTCCAGTGAATTACGACGGAAAATTCAGGGGTGCAATTCAAATGAGATATGCCTTGGGTAATTCGATAAATATCCCAGCGGTAAAAATGTTAAAAGCAAACGGCGTAGACGCAATGCTTGCTACAGCCTCAGCAATGGGGATTTCATCATTTACAGATCCTTCAAGATACGGGCTGTCTCTCACCCTGGGTGGAGGCGAAGTAACAATGCTTGATATGACCAGAGCATATGGAGTATTCGCAAACGGCGGCTACAGGATCGATCTTCACCCAATCCTTGAGATTAGAGATTCAAAAAATAAACTCGTTGAGAAGTACGACCCCCCTTCGTCTCCCATATTCGGCAAAAAAGTTTTGCCTGAAGGCGCAGCATATATAATCTCAGATATTCTTCTGGATAACGGGGCCAGATCTGAGGCCTTCGGGTCAAATTCAGAACTAAGAATAGATGACCAACCGGTATCTGTTAAAACCGGTACAACAAACGATCTTAGGGATAACTGGACGATAGGCTATACCCCGGACTTATTAACTGCAGTATGGGTGGGAAATAATGATAATACTCCCATGGGTGGCGTTTCTTCGGGAGTTACGGGCGCTGCACCAATATGGAACGATATAATGACTTTCCTTCTTGAAGATAACCCGGCACAGCGACCAGTCAGACCTTCAAGCGTAGTGGGAATGAGCGTATGCGCAGTCTCGGGACTTTTACCTAGACGGGACAGCCCATGCCCCACGAGATTTGAATATTTCATAAAAGGGAGTCAGCCCAAGATGTCTGATCCCGGAAAACAAAAGGTATTTATTGATAAGAATACAAATGATCTGGCAAAACCCGGACAGACGGAAAACGTTGAAGAAAGAGAACAATTTATTCTTACAGATGTGACGGGAGCCAAGTATTGTCTCGATTGCCCACACCCAACCCCTACACCATCTGTAATCCCTACACCATAACTTCCTCTTTCAAAAATAGCCTATATTTAGTATAATTCGGCCAATTCCAGCGTAGTATCACATTCTTATGTACTTTTTGCGCAATTTAATCTTATTTACGGCCAAAATCCTAATAGGGATAGGGGACGGTGTTTTAGTGGTCTTTGCAATTCCCTATAAATTAGGTGCTTACTCTGTAAAAGTGCTCAGGGTAGGCAAAAAAACGCTTCGGAAGAGAAAAGCTCAGACAGTATTTAAAGACAGCATTTTTGCTAAAAAACCGAAGTTTAATCTTTCACGTAAAATCAAAAAAGCGATTGGTTTTCCTGGAAAATCAGCAAAAAGCGCTATTTTCAGATTTAAAGTCAAAAGAGAACTTTTAAGAAAAGGTCTGTCGCGTGTCTCATTATCAAAGCCAAGATTCCTCAGGCGTAGAGAAAAAATCAAAAAAGGAAAACTATTCCCCCTGCCTATATATATAAAGGCAAAATATTTTATTCTAGGCTTTCTTTTCTCAGCGATTTTGGTTTTCGCACCGCTTCTTTTCGTAATTTCACTTCAAAATCTACCCCATCCAAATCAACTTATCTCCCAAGAAGTCGCGCAAACTACAAAGATTTATGACAGAAATGGGGTTCTTCTTTATCAGATATACGCAAATCAAAACAGGACTCTTGTTCCCCTGTCGGAAATTCCAGAAGCTCTTAAAAAAGCTACGATCGCCATTGAGGATAAGAATTTTTATTCGACGCCTGGCTTTGATTTGGGTGCAATATTTAGATCAGCGGTTTCAAACGCAAAAGGAGAACCCCTTCAAGGAGGATCGACCATTACACAGCAGCTGATTAAATCCAGACTTCTCTCCCCCGAGCGCACAATTAATAGAAAACTCAAGGAAGTTATTCTGGCAGTCTGGGCCGAAAGAATATATTCAAAGGATCAAATACTTGAAATGTATCTAAACCAAGTTCCGTACGGAGGAACGGCATGGGGAGTTGAGGCGGCCTCACAAACCTATTTTGGGAAAAATGTCAAAGATCTTAGCCTTGCGGAAAGTGCATTTTTGGCAGGATTACCCCGAGCTCCAAGCATTTATTCTCCATATGGAGAATACAAGGATCTTTGGAAAAAAAGGCAGTCAGAGGTATTAAATAATATGGCAGAACTGGACTTCATAACAGAGGCTGAAAGAAATGCGGCAATGAAAGAGGAGTTGGTGTTTAACCCGCAGCAAAATATTCTTCATGCTCCTCATTTTGTGATGTATGTTAAAGAACTTTTAATTCGTCGTTACGGGATCGAGATGGTTGAAAGAGGAGGACTTGAAGTATCAACAAGTCTTGATTTAAAAACCCAAGATATGGCGCAGGCAATTGTAACTGACGAGGTAGAAAAGAATGCACATTTAAATCTGACAAATGCCGCGTCTCTCATAACAAATCCGAAGACAGGAGATATTTTAGCGATGGTGGGTAGTAAGGACTACTATAGCGATAGTGGCGGGAATTACAATGTTACGACAGCCTTAAGACAGCCCGGATCTACAATTAAAGTGATCACTTATAGCGCAGCGCTTTTGAATGGTTTCACGCCGGCCACAACTATCGCAGACTCACCGGTAACATATCCCTCTACGGGAGGAAGGCCTTACGCTCCGGTAAACTACGGCGGAAATTTCCACGGAGTGGTTACTCTAAGACTTGCCCTGGCAAACTCAATCAATATTCCTGCGGTAAAAATATTAAATAAAATTGGGATTGCGGAGATGGTAGGCTTGGCTAAAAAAATGGGCATTTCTTCATGGAAAGGTCCTGAAAACTACGGGCTGTCTATAACACTCGGGTCTGCTGAGGTGAAAATGACTGAAATCGCAATCGTCTACGGGACTCTTGCCAACAAAGGACAAAAAGTTGAATTAAATCCAATTCTTCGCATAACCAACTACAAAGGCGAGGTTTTAGAGGAAAAGAAAGAAATAAGAAGATCAAGAGTTCTCCCGGAAGGCATAGCATTTATTATAAGTAGTATCCTCTCTGATAACCCGTCCCGCGCGATGGAATTTGGTACAAATTCTCCGCTTGTCATTCCCGGCAAAACAGTATCTGTAAAAACAGGTACCACCGATAACAAAAGAGACAATTGGACAATTGGATACACTCCTTCCCTTCTTACCGCAGTATGGGTCGGAAATAATGATAATTCCCCAATGGATCCGTCTTTAACCTCAGGCATAACTGGCGCTGCACCCATATGGAACAGGATTATGATGGGACTTCTTAAAGACACGCCCGACGAACGGTTTTCCGCTCCCGCGGATATAGCTCAGAAAACTTGTTTCGGCAGAATTGAATACTTCATAAAGGGAACCGAAGGATCAGTAGCGTGTAGGCCATTAAGCCTTTCTCCAGCATCTCCTACACCAAACCCTTAAGGGTCTCGAAGCTTTTTTTGGGATCCGTAGATCTGAAGATAAAACCTGTAGTAACAAATCTATCTGCGCCCGCATTTCTTGCATCAATTATTGTTTTATCATTTATCCCGCCGTCTACTTCGACTTTTATAAACTCCTCAAGTCGCCTTGCTTTTTTAATTTTCTCCAAACACTCTGGGACAAAGGGTCTAGCGGAAGCACCTGCATTTATTGTCATAATAAGCAAAACATCAAGATCGCTTAGGGGAACATTAACACTTTCAAGCGGAGTATTCCCATCTATTGCCAAACCTACATCCCCTAAAAGCTGACCTTTAGCTACGAATTCCTCCTGCGAAGACATTTTTTCGATATGACCTATAAATCTTTTAAACCCGCACTCTGCCCATTTATCCAAATAATTTATCGGTTCCTCGACCATTAAGTGAACCTCAAAGAAGAACTTATCAGCATATGCCTTGAATGAAGAAGGATCAGCGAAGGTCAAGTTATCCGCGAATTTTCCATCAATTAAGTCTATGTGAATTGTTTGTGCGAGTTCTCCCGCAATCTTTATTTTCCGCTCTATTTCAACCCAATCTTTGTCTAATATCCCAGGTATTATCTTGTCCATACAACTTTTATAACAGCTTCATGAGCTTTGTGCAATTCAAAAACTCTGTTATAATAATTCTCAACTCCAATGAAACTAAAAGCCCTATTTTTGTCGGCAGTTTTTCTCATAGTCGCAGGCTTTTCTTATCTGCCTGTTGTATCTTCTGATGAGCTGGACGATATAACAAAACAGCTAAATGATCTGACCAATTCCCTGAGTCAATCAAAAGCAGCTACTGCCCCTCTGGAGGCACAGCTTAATAGCATAAGAGGAAGAGTTTCCTCTATAGAACAAGAAATCCCCGCAAAGCAAAAGAGTATTGATGACGGATATAAAAGGCTTGAAAAACAGCAAGGCATTCTAAACAAAACAATTAGGGCTTTTTATGTAAAGACTTACTACAGTTCCCCTTTTCTTATTTTCCTATCCGCAGGCGATGCGTCTGAGATCACGCAGATTTTGGCCTACCAAAAAGCCACAGCAGACCACGACAAACTTACAATCACCAATATTGCCCTTTTCATACAAGGCCTTGAGAAAAAAAAGAAAACGCTTGAAGAAGAAAAAAGGAAGCTGGCCGTAGTCAAAGCTGACCTGGATAAGATAGTTGGAGAAGCTAAATCATTTCAAAACACGCTTAGTGGAAAAATTGCAGAATTGTCCGCAAAACAGCAATCCATTTTAAACCAAAGGCTTGCAAGTTTGAACATTCCTCGGTCCGCAGGTACGTCTGCGCGTGGATGCTCAGATGATAGAGGGGTCAATCCTGGATTTAGCCCTCGTCTCGCATTTTTCACCTATGGAGCACCGCATCGCAACGGACTTAATCAGTACGGAGCTAAAGGAAGAGCCGATGGTGGACAAAAAGTAGAGCAAATACTTCAGGCATATTATCCCAACTTGACACTTAAAATGGACTACGATCGAAACGCTCAAGTAAATGTGGACGGATTTGGATCATTTTCTATTGAAGACTATACAAAGCATATTTTTGAAGTACCTGAAAGTTGGCCCATGGAAACCCTAAAAGCTCAAGCAGTTGCAGCTCGCACCTATGCTTTAAACTCCATGCAGCGAAATGGACATATTTGTACCACAGAAGCATGTCAAGTTTTTCATGGCGAAGAAAAAGGTGGCCGTTGGAATGAGGCAGTTGATGCAACAGCTGGTTGGGTTTTAATGGATGGAGGAAATCCTGGGTTTACACAATATGCGTCTACCCATGGCGGTTATATTTTGAATCTTGGTAAGTTTGATGGCGATGGAGGAAACCCAACAAGCTTTAGCGAACTAAACGATAGAGCCTTTGATAAAGCATCTCCTTGGTTTTATTGTGACTGGGGATCAAGAAGCCAGTATTCAAATACTGCTTGGTTAACCCCCGCTGAAGTTGCAGACATAGTCAACGTAATTCTTATTGGTCGAAGAGACCCTTCAGCTGGAAAACATTTATACCAAGTGGACAAACCCAACCCAGAAGGCACAGATACGTGGGACGCAGCAAGAGTAAGACAGGAGCTGGGCTCAGGAGCACTAACAAGCGTTTCTGATGTATCAGTTTCTGTGGATTTTGGCTCAGGTAAAACCACGGGTGTTAATGCTGGGGGCCAAAGTTTTTCTGCCGATGAATTCAAAAACTGGTTTAACCTTCGCGCCCCAGCAAATATTCAGATTGTTGGCCCCTTATATAATGTAGAAAGACAATAGTCCGCTTTTTAATATTGAAAAAAAGTAGTAAATAAGCTATTATCGCAAGCAATAAAGATTGTGCCTGATATTTTTGTATCTAATACCGAACCCGAAGAAAAAAAAGAGACTCCTCATGGGGAAGAGCATAAAGTTTTGCAAAGTATCGCTAAAACGATTACCACAGATAGCTCCGACAATATGCTCCATTTTCTTACATCCTATTGTGAGAGACCCAAAGGGGTATTTTTCACAAACCTTGAAGAGGGCGAGGAAATAATACTTTTCCTAAGAAGACAGCTTGTCACCAATGCTCCTTGGATTATAAAAGCGCTCGTTGCCTCGCTTTTACCCATTTTCTTTTTTATTGGCATGAATTTACTTGGTCTAGTTTTACCATTGCCCGAAGATTATATCTTAGTTTTTACCTTTTTTTACTACTTGGTAGTTTTAGGCTACGTCTTTCTCAATTTTATCAGCTGGTTCTATAACGTATCGTTAGTAACAACCGCAAGAGTTGTAGACATAGACTTTTCTCAACTCGTTTATGAGTCCGTTGCCGCGACCAAACTTCCTCAGATCGAAGATGTTTCCTACCATCAAGTAGGAGTTTTGCCTTCCATTTTTGACTACGGAGATGTATCCGTACAGACCGCAGGGTCTGCTTCAAATTTTCTTTTTGCTTCTGTCCCCCATCCCGAAAAGGTGGTTCACATAATTAACGGCTTGATCGCAGAGAAAGGCAGTTCTTAATATGTTTGAACTCTTTCAAAACGCATTGTTAACTCTTGTATTAATAAAAATACTGTTTCTGGTGATTAGCTTCATCTTTACAATATTTCTTCTGGTGGTTTTAAAACAGGTAAATTCCATGAATCGCGTCATAAATGAAGCGTCTTCCGGACTTCTTATTTACATATCAATTCTGCTCATTTTACTGTCGGCAGTTCTTTTCTTGACAGCGCTTGTTATACTATAGTCATAAAATGGCAGACTCTAGCTTAAACTTTTCATCAATAGTAGCCACTCCTACACTATATTCCTGGGCACAGGCATATAACGCCGGCAAGCTTTTTGCCGCATTATCTGTTCAAAAAGACAAAACTGAAGAAGGAATCCCGGAAGGAGAGCATGATGGACTTGCTACATTAGGTAAAGACCTTCTAACAACCTTCGAACAGGAATTCTTTACCCTTGAAACAAAGGATCTGACATCTATAAAAGATGCGATTTTGAAAACTACGGCAAAAGTCCCAACAGAGATAAAACTGTCATTTTCCTGCGCATTTCTTGCTGATTCAGTGCTTTATCTTTTCGTTGCATCAGCTGGGAAAATATATCTCAAAAGAGAATCTAAGATTGGGGCAATAATTGATTTTTCCGAGAACAAATCTGACACGGTAAAGTCAGCATCGGGATATCTTCAGACCGGCGATACTTTGATACTTGAGACAGATGCTTTTTCAAAAGTAATCCCTCTTCAAAGCCTCGCAGACTCTCTGGATCATCAGTCACCATCTGAAATAGCGGAGATTTTGGCACCCCTCGTACACGAAAAGGGAGATGAAGGCGCTGCAGCAGCGATGATAATTTCATTTAAGGAAGAAGCGGCGGTAGCATCTTCTTTGATTGAAGACACCGAGGAACAAAATACTCCTGGGGAATCTATAAATGACACTCCTTCAACTGATCCTAAAGAAGAGATAGCGCTTGCATCCGAAGAAAAGGAAGAAGAGCCTAAATTGCCGGTAATTGGGAAGGAAGAAATAGATGATGATATGTCTGAGGGAAGCTACAAGGAGTCTTTAAATTTTGGGCCCTCTGTAAGAGACGACATTAGGGGCGGTGGACGAGAGTCGTTTATAAAAAGGCTGTCAGCTGTTGGCGGAATTCTGGGAAGAAGAAGGCTGAGGTCCTCAAGAATTGGGGGTTCCAGAAGAACGCTTCTGATAGTAGGGGCTGTCATAATGCTTGTTCTTATTTTTTCCTCAGTTTTTGCAATAAATCAAAGAAATAGCTCTCAGAAAAAAGCCTTATTTAATAAGGTGTATGCCCAGGCTCAAACGAAGTATGATGAAGGTCGAAATTTAGTGGATCTGAATCGTGACCTGGCAAATGAAAGCCTAAAGGAGTCACAAAAGATTCTGACTGAGAATAAAGATAAATTCGGCAAGGATAGTGACGAGCAGAAAAAGATTTTGGCTCTTTTGGCAAATGTTAATAAAGAACTAGGAGGCGCTAGTACTTCTACTTCTTCCGGTGCTAAAACAGTTCCCAATAGCGAAAGTCCGTATCTCGCAAACCAGATTGACAATAACTCGTCGCACTTCGCCCAAGACCCAAGCTTTGTTTATTATGTAGGAAGTAGTGGAGTTATTAGAATTGATAAGGGAAATGACAAAGAAACTACGATTATCGAGAAGGATTTTGGTACTGTTGGAGGAACCGGGGTCTATCTGGCAAATGTTTATGTTTTGGAAAAGGGGTCTAGCTCAATTCTTAAGTTCACAGAGAGCGATGGAGATTTTACCGAAGGGACTTATCTTGCCGAAGACCAAAAAGCTGACTTATCAAAGGCTGTGGCAATAGCAATAGATGGCTCCCTATATGTACTTTTCTCTGACGGATCGATAAATAAGTATCTTCGGGGCAGTGAGCAGACATTTGCAATAACCGGACTTAAGAAAGCGTTATCAGGCCCCTCAAAAATCTTTACCTCAAGGGATATTGAAAAAATCTACATTCTGGACAAAGGCAATTCCAGGATAGTAGCAATAGACAAAGAAGGAAAGTTCTTGGAAGAATACTCTTCATCAGTAATTAAGAGTGCAAAAGACTTCGAAGTTCTTGAAGCAGATAAGAAGATACTGGTATTATCAGGCGGAAAAATCTACCAAATCACCCTCAAGTAATTAAAATTTACATTTTCCACTCTTTAGGCTATATTTAAAGCATGATCCTTCGACTCTGCTCAGGATCATAGTGAGCAACGTCGAACCTATGAAAATTACGAATAGGCGGGCTTTTTATGACTATGAGATTCAGGATAGATTTGAGGCTGGAATAAATCTTTATGGGTACGAGGTGAAAGCTGTTAAAACGGGCCACGCTGATCTATCAGGAAGCTTTGTGAGAATAATGGGGTCAGAGGCCTACATTGTTAATGCCAAAATATTTCCTTATCAGCCGGGACAAATTGAAGGGTACGACGAAAGAAGAACTAGGAAACTTCTCCTGCATAAAAAAGAAATTATCTCGCTTAAAAGTAAGGCCGAAGGCGCCGGACTCACGCTAGTTCCCCTCTCTTTCTACCTGAAAAGAGGGCTAATTAAAGTAGAGGTAGGAATAGGCAAAGGCAAAAAGCAGTATGATAAAAAAGAGGCTAAAAAGAGAGCAGACTTGAAACGTGATATCGAGCAGGAATTGGAAGCATAAACCTTTTACCAATAAAAAACCCGCACATTGTGGCGGGCTTTTTGT
>MFPL01000006.1:71535-161195 GCA_001784155.1 Candidatus Levybacteria bacterium RIFCSPLOWO2_12_FULL_41_12
GTGGAGATGTCGGGATGTGATCCCGAGTCCAAGAAAACATTTTTAAACCTCTACAAGCTTAGTTTATTATTTTTTTGATCACTCTATTCTTTGAAAATAAACATCCATGAATAGAGCCGAGGTTATAATTACAATAAGGCACTAACCAGTTTCCCTACAGTTTTCTCAGCTAAGTTTATGCTCAGAATATCTCACTGAGAAAAGATATTAAGAACAGCTCTTAAGCTTAAGCAGCTAGTGCCAAAGCTGGACGAGCGCTAGGAGAGAGATACTCCCTCATAGCTGTAAATGCGTTAGCATTTAATTTTTGATTAAGCTTTACGTCTTTATAATCAACGACGGCTTGCAGTTTTTAAAGTGCGAATCTTGTCGATGCAATGCATCCCCAATACGCGTAATTATATACTCCTTTGCCTTAAAAGTCAAACCCTGCGAGGCTATTTCTCCTTAGCTAGGGCTATCCCCCACACCTTTTCTGCTCCGGCTCTTCTTAACGCTTTTCCTGCTTCAGAAAGAGTTGCTCCGGTAGTCAAAACGTCATCAATTAAGAAAACACTTTTATCTCTTATTTCTTCATTTAACCCATCTTTAAGCCCAAACGCTTCCCGCAAGTTTTCTCTTCTTTCCGTCTTGTCCAAACCCACTTGCGAACGGGTATCTCTCATTCTTAACAAAGCATTTGTCATAGGCAAACCAAGCTTCCCTGCCATCTCCCGGCCTAGTATTTCTGCCTGATTGTAGCCTCGCATTCTTTGCTTTGCTTTGTAAAGGGGCACTGGAACTATAAGTAGCCTGTTTCCTTGACCGGAGTAAACGCGTTCGAATTCCTCGTTTTGGATTAAGGACTCATGCATCAGGTCAGTTAGCGTCACCTTAAGATCAGTCAAGTACGGTCTGTATTTAAATTGATAAAGAAGCTTCTTGGCAGTTTTATTAAAAACAACTGCAGTAAAAGTCCCCTCCAGAGAATACTTTTTCTTGCATTTCGGATGAGTTATTCCAGATATCGCGGGCCTTGAACACTCAGGACAAATGTCCTCAGTATCAAAAGACAGCCTTGAAAAGCAGTCCGGACATATGTAATCTCCTACTTTTTTACAATTAACGCATCTTTTTGGGAAAAACAAGTCTAATATATTCATTGATTATTGATAATTGACTATCTAAATTAGGGTATAATTAAATCGTTATTTACTCAATAGTAAATAGTCAATAATAAATATGGCAAAGGTTTTTCTTTTCAGACATGCTCAGACAACTGACAATTTTAGCAAAATCTTCTCGGGTAACAGAGATCCTGATTTGACTCCAAAAGGTATCGAAGAAGCAAAAAAAATAAGAGACGCTTTAAGACAGAAAAAAGTTACAAAAGCTTTTACATCAGACAAAATAAGAAATAAAAAAACTTTAGAGATCGTTTTAGAGCCACATCCTGATGTGACGCCAATAATTGATAACAGGATCAGGGAGCGGGACTATGGAGAACTTACCGGTCTAAACAAAGAAGATATAGCCAAAAAATATCCAGATCAATATCCTTTGTGGCACCGCTCTTATGATATTCCCCCACCGGGAGGAGAAAGCTTAAAAGACGTAGAAAAAAGAGTTTTGGATTTTCTAAAAGATCTTCAAATGGTTTTGAAAAGAGATGATGTTGTGTTAATCTCCGCAAGCGCAAATAGTCTTCGGCCGATACGGCGCTTCTTTGAAAAAATGACGCCGGAGGAGATGTCGTCTTTTGAGCACGAACCTGCAAAAATCTACGAATATCAAATTTGACTGTGGCGGAGGAGGTGAGATTCGAACTCACGCGAGCTTATTCAGCTCAGGAATTTAGCAAACTCCCGCAATGGACCAGACTATGCGACTCCTCCAAGGCGTGTTAATTATACCATCAACAGGCTTTTATTTGCTACAATACAAACCAGGTATGCATGCACTTAAAGAAAACCTTCACGAAGATTATCTTCGCTCCCTAATGTTTGGCCTCCAAGACGGAATCGTATCAACTACAGGAGTTGTATTGGGAATTTCAACAGGAGTCGACAGTAAGGCAATTATAATCCTTGCTGCGCTCGTTGCAGTCACGGTTGAAGCCACATCTATGGCTGCGGGGCAGTATTCAAGCGAAAAAGCGGTCCATCAGCTCGACAAAACGGGAAAACACACAGACAGTCTTTTAATAGGGGCTATTATTATGTTTATTGCCTATCTTATAGGGGGTTCGTTTTCAATAATTCCGGTCGTTCTGCTTGATCAACCTCTATCAAAAATAGTTGCCATTGTCTCGGCATTTATCGGGCTTTTTATAATAGGATACATTAAAGGACAAATTGTAGATCACAAGCCTCTTCGGTCTGCTGCAGAGCTTTTTGTAATAGGCTCAATCGCTACAACAATTGGAATTGTGGTGGGTTATTTTCTGCGAGTTTAGCCGTGTTTCGACGAGCGGAGAGGGCGGGATTCGAACCCGCGATCGCCTTACGACGATATCCGCTTTCTGCCGCTTGCTTCGGCACCCCGCCAAAGGCGGTGGCAAGCGAACTGATTTTAATGCGGTGGGACCGGGATTCGAACCCGGGATGATCTTACAACCATACACGCTTTCCAAGCGTGCTCCTTAAACCACTCGGACATCCCACCCTATTTAATCAATTTCCTAAATGCTTCTCCACTCTTATAGCTTTTTATTTGAAGCTCTCTTTTGTATGCTTCTCGTCTTGTCGGGTATTCTTCGGAATAAACTAGCTTCCAAGGAATACCTGATTTTGTTGATTTTACTTGTCCTGAATTATGTTTCAATATCCTAGGCTTCAAACTTTGACAAGATCCAACATAAAATCTTTTTGTTTTTTCGCTCATCAAGATATATACAAAAAGGTTCAAGACTTTCTATTTTATCAAATTTAATGCTTCTTGCCACGCTTCTTTATCTGCTTTATAAGTAAGTCTCGCTTCTACCGCGTCCATGGGTAACCATTCAACGTTTTCCATTTCATTGTCGTGATCTTCAATACTTCCTCCGATATATTCCATAAGAAAATAGTAAACCGTCTTTTTTACCCTTTCTCGCCCTGAGCCTGTCGAAGGGTCACCTTCCATCATATACCAGTACTCAACAGGCTTAATGGGTTTAAGAATTTTTCCTTCAATTCCTGTCTCCTCTTTTACCTCACGAAGCGCAGTTGTTTCCTTACTCTCCTCTTTTTCTTTGTCCCCTATGATTCCTTTCGGGAAAACCCATCCATGGTGTTGTGAATGTTGGGAAACAAGAATGAAAAGCCTATCGTTTTGCTTTTTGTAAACTATTCCCCCGGCAGAGAACTCTAGTTTCATTTTTTACCTTTCTGTTTAAGCCCGGTTTAGTCCACGCTTGTCAAGCAAGCGAGCTCCGTCGCTTTGCTCGTCCGCTCCTCCTGCCGAAAACTCAAACTTCATAGCGGAGGAGAGAGGATTTGAACCTCTGTGGATCTTTCGATCCGCTCGGTTTTCGAAACCGGCCAAATAAACCACTCTTGCACTCCTCCAAAGATTATTATTGCACCCTCGAATGGATTCGAACCATCGACCTTAGCGTCCGCAACGCTACGCTCTATCCAGCTGAGCTACGAGGGCAAATCCGCTCTTATTTTAATTCATTTGAGGGTAAGTATCAAACCTATTGAGACTTCTCCAGGGGAAAGTTGTGAACCAGCCAATCTGCAGATTTGTCCATAAAGGTTGGCTTTATAAATTCTCTGAAAGGGAGGTATCGTATTAAGATCTCTCTGACATGGTCTTTAGTTAAATCCCCAAGGGTAATCGTCAAAATTCCGGGAAAATAAACTTTTGTTCTTACATTTAGAATCTCCGCATTGTTTCTTCTCGTAAAATAAAATTCATACAGCTCATCCCAAATATAGAAGTGGTCCTCAAGCATAATTCCCTGAGTTGAAATTCTGTAATGAAAATCCCTTGGCGGAATGGCAGCAAACATAAAGGACAAAAAGACCAAAGATGCCACTACAAACATAAGTGAATACTGAGAGAAAAGAAAAAGAATAACTTCAATTAGCATAGCTATAAGCAGAACTGTCATGTAAAACTGGCGGCTTTTTTTTCTAAATGGCCTCCCGGGAGCGGACCATGACAGGAGAGTCTTTACTGAATGACCGGCAGTGATATTTTTGCTCTCTGCGTGCGCGGGGATTTCCTCAAGCGTACGCGGAAGACTTAGCTCTTCGAAGTCTGGGACAGTTTCCATATCCTTACTTTATATCATTTTTGCAGAAACTAGCAACTAGTTACTAGAAATTAGCTTCGAATTAAACTATAATATGTATGGCTAGTAGTCAGTAGCTAATTGCTGCTTGCTGATAAGGAGAGGTCGCATACCTGCCCGCCTTCGGCGGGGCGGACTTCCGCCAGAGGCGGATAAAAGTGCGGCGTTTTTGGAGAGGTGTCCGAGTGGTTTAAGGAGGCGGTCTTGAAAACCGCTAAGGGTGCAAGCTCTTCGTGGGTCCGAATCCCACCCTCTCCGCCCTGAACCGCTTAGGGTTCAGGGCTGGCATGTACCCATTGCGGTTCATGCCGCCATTTTAAATGTATTATCTGTACATCTTAAAAAGTAAAACTGATAAAAAACTCTACATAGGTTACTCTTCCAATTTAAAAATACGGATAACAGAACATCTTAATGGAAAAGTTCGCTCTACTAAGTCAAGGAGGCCTTTAGAACTTATCTTCTACGAAGCTTTTAAAAGTAGAGATGATGCTAAGAGAAGAGAGAGATATTTTAAAACCTCAAAAGGAAAAGTGTCTCTAAATCAAATCTTAAGAAAATCGTGAAAGATTTTATAAAGCATCTTACGAAGAAAGCCTCCGACCCACATCTTCCTCACCTAAAGAGACCCCAGCAAAAACCAAAGATACCTTCTGGCTTGCACGAACAAAAATTGGAAGAAGAATAATCGCCACCACTTTGTCTTTGGCAATGATAGGATGTGTGCCAGGCGGAGTTGCAAAGCCTGACTCACAACAGGATGATAGCTCCTCACCAGATATTTCAAGTTTTACTATTCCACCATCCCCTGATAAACCGGCTTCGGGGGAAGACCCTTTCGCCAATGGTTTTTATTTCTCACTTCCTTGGGAAAACGGAAGAACTGGCTGGTTAACAGCCGGGGGCCATAAATGGCTGGGTCAGGATAATCCTGGGATCGGCACAGCTTTACCCGATGAAACAATTAGGCCTGCTTTGGATTTCGGTCCGCCTAGAGAGCGTGGATCAAATGTGGACCCGTCTCTATTTTGGGTCAACGCATCAGCTTCAGGAACAGTGACCCAAGCAAGTGAGGGACTGATAGAAATTGATCACGGAAACGGTCTGACATCAATCTACAGGCATGAGCAAAATGTAAAAGTACACGTAGGGGATCCTGTTCAAAGAGGACAAATCATTGCGTCTTTTGGTTCAGTAGATACTGAATATCCTCATCTTCATTTTGAAGCAGAAAGCAATGGCGACCCACTATCTGCAGAAATCTTGGTTTTTGAAGGAGGACTCAGACCGAGAAATGACGAGGGGAATTATGACGGTTGGCTTCTGGGTTCAAATAATATAACAATAACTGCCCTAAACGGTTTGCAATGCGATTTAATAAATATTTCATCTGCTGATTGTGACGGACGGACAAATGCCGTCCAAAATGGAGTCGAACCTAGAGAAATAGAAGTTTCGGAAACCTCCCCAACTATGCAGCCTAGAGAAGGAGAAATTACATATTTAGAAATCCGCGGGGATGAGTTCGAAGAGGCATGGAGACGAGGATATAACGCTCTTCTGGATTTCTTGGCAACCCCACAAAGATATGAAAACACAGAGCCTACTGATGATGGAACTTTGATTTCAGCCGCTAGATTTAGCGCAGACTATTCTGCTCTTGCTCCTTACCAAGACTATGTAATAACAGAGAGTATTAGAAGACTAGACGAGCTCGGAGAGTGGGGTGAACCTTTCCCAGAACCTTGGCTTATCGAGCTTAGCTCTGTAGCAATTAGAGAAGAGAATGGAGAAAAAGTCCTTTACCTTTATAGAGCAGAAACGCGAATTCATGGATTCAGATTCGACCATGTTAACAGTGGTGATAGAGATGACGGGTCAGAAATTGATTATTTTAGTGGGCACTCGGAGAGTCAGGAATATAGAGGGACAAACCTAAGAATTGCGCATTTCCGCGGTAACGAAGATATTGAGAAACTTTTAGAGGAGGCGGAAAAAATCGACTTGCCTGATTTTGCTCCCACCGAATTTACCTCATTTCAGGGAATGGATGTCATATTTGACTATGGAGACTGGAGCTTTGACGCTCCAGGCGGGCTAGCAGATTTCTATACATTCGCAGGAATCAATTTCCCAACTGATGCTACATCTGACGGGAGCCAGTGGGAAACTGTCCAATATTACTACTATGATAACCGAACCGATATCTTAACTAATGAAGGATGCAAAGCTACTCCTGGATGCGTTCCTCAAGAAAGATCGAGTCTTTGATTTTCTTGACAAGTTCTTCTTAATAAATCAAAATCAAATATAGATGGATCTTACTGCCTTTGCCTCGCCGAAGTCGCGTCAAACGCGACGAAGGTGGGCCTTGCTCCAAAGAGTATTTAGTATTAAGTATTTAGTATTAAGTGTTCTAGTTGCCCTAGTACTGACTTCGGCCTACAGCCTATTGCCTACAGCGAAGGCGTTTGCTCAGGAAAATCAAACACAGTCTTCAAATCCGTATCTTTCCCCCGAGACAAATCCAGATGTTCCTAAAAATCTTCACACATTTACCCAAAGTACTATGCTTTCGGTGATGTCGGGAATGGTATGCCAACTTTGGGGCGTTGATGTTTCAATTCCGAATGCAAAATGTCTAGGATATGATAAAGATACCGGCAAAATTGGCTTCGTCGAGGGCGGCGGAGGCGCATTAGGTCTTATGGGAAATCTAATAGCATTTACTTATACTCCAATATCCAGCTCGTCCAAATACTTTGCTTATCTATCTGACAATTTTGGAATAGTGAAAGAAGCAAACGCTGTTAATGAAGGATGCAATGAAACAAGATTAGGTAAAGGATTTTGCAGTTTAGATCCTCTTTTAAACATATGGAGCACCTTTAGAGACATTGCCTATGTTTTCTTTGCAGGAGTCTTCGTTGTCATAGGCATTGCCATAATGCTTAGGCTTAAGATTGATCCACGAACTGTTATGACTATAGAAAATCAAATTCCTAAAATAATTGTGGGGATAATCTTGGTCACTTTCTCTTTTGCAATAGCAGGTTTCTTAATTGACCTTATGTATCTTTCGATTTATCTGGCGGCTACTGTCATTCTTTCTGCTTCTCCAAGCGGACTTGATCTTAATGCTGTTGGGACTATCGCCCAAGCATCAGATCCCTTTTCAGCAGCCAATACTATTGTAGAAGGTGGGTTAGGTACAATTGTCGGAGATCCCAGCAATGCAGCAAGTGAGATTTCAGCCAAGGTATTCGATAACATTCTTGGTAGAGGGTTCTTTGGCTTAATCGGAAGTATATTTGGTGCAATATTGGGGGGAAAGATTGCAGGTCATTTCAATATTTTAGGACCAATAGGAAGTATTATAGGAGCGTTGGTCGGTGGCATAGCTTCTGCTGTCATAGCTACTGAACTAGCAGGTTTTATAACTAAAGTCATAGCGCTTTTGGTAATAGGCATAGCAGTCCTGGCAGCTCTGTTCAAGCTGTGGTTTTCCCTAATAATTGCTTACATTAATATCCTTTTAGACATAGTATTAGCTCCATTCTGGATAATAGCAGGTATTATTCCAGGCTCTCCAATAAATGCCGGCGCCTGGTTCCGCGATCTTATAGCTAACCTTGCTGTTTTCCCCGTTACCATTATTATGTTTCTTTTAGCAAAAGTCTTCATCGAATCTTTCGGAACTCCCTCTCAATATGACTTTGTTCCGCCTATGCTTGGAAACGCGAATTCACCGGGCGTCATAGCATCTGCCCCCGGATTATTAGGATCGTTCATCGCTCTGGGCTTTATACTCATGACACCAAGCGTTTTGGATCTAACTAAGGCTGCTCTTAAGGCTCCTAAAGCTGATCTTGGCCCAATAACCAGAAGGTTAGGCACTGGACCGAGAATAGTGACAGGAGCAATGGGCACTGTTATGAGCGCTCTTAGTTTGAAATACTACCTAGGCGCTGCGGGTTTTGGTTCTGGAAGAGCTAAAAAACCCACGATGGAGGCTCCAAAAGGTCCGGGTGCGGGGTAGTTATTTTTCTTCTTTAGAAACGTCTTGGGCGAACCTATACATTAACAGTAAAGCGGCAAGCTGGCCGTAAGTTCGTATTACGTCTATTCCAACGTTCCCAAGACTAGCGCCAAGCTCTGCTCTTATTTTTTTAATTTCCTCTTTTGAAGCAAGCTGTCTTCTTAATGCGTGTCTAGTGACATTAAATTTATCTCCTTCATCCAAAGCCATCGCTTCTCTTCCAAACACCTCTTGAGCAAACGAGGAGTCTGTTGTTAGCCCCACCAGAGTGCCTATTCCTAAGGGCAGCCTCGCTGCGGCGTATTTATCATAAAACCTTATTATTCCCCGTAAAATATAGGGTGTGACTTCCATTGCAATCTTCCAATCATATTGCGACATAGCTTTCTTCATATTGTCAAGCCTTTCTAAAATAGGTTCTATGCTATTTATCTTGGGGACATCCTCAAGAAGGCCCATCAATTCATTTGATGCCTTGGCTCCATTAGCAAAATCGTTAATTCTTCTCGCAAAAGCTCTACCGCCTGTATTTATAAAGTCAAAGTCCGAAAGAGGCATATCTTCGTATCCAATAAAGAATGGAAATGGACTCCCTTGTACGTCTGCTTTTTTGAAAATAGATTCGAAAAATGCGTAGTTTTTTTCCGCTGCTTTCTGACGAATCTTCTCCACATATAGCCTTACTCTTTCCCTTCTTTGAGGATTTCTAATAAGGTTATAGTTAAGCATTTCAGGCGCAGCGTAAGTCAATGGATTACTTTTTCTATGAAGTCTTTTAACAGTATCTTCCTGAATTGTTATAAGATCTTCTTCAGCCTGTGATAAATTAGCTTTTGCCAAAGCTTCCGCCTGAGCTGGAGTTAATCCTGGCGTTCCCGCAAGGATCGCTTCCGCTAAAAATTCTATTCTTTTCCCCGGACTTTTTTCTTCCCACTGCCACATTACTCTCAAAGGATTTGATTTTAGAGCATCTTGCCACATAGCAAGTCTCTCATCATGCATTCTTCTATCCATTTCTGTAATTTCTCTTCCGCCCACAACTACTTCTACCTTAAGCCTTCTGCGTGCTTCTCTTTCTTGGTCAGAAGGCTCTTTCCCTGCCCAATCGGGATGAGCTGCTACCTCATCACGCATCCTTTGCTCAACGTCTCCCGACAATCTGGCCTCTCTAACTCCTACCCCGGAGATTCTTATTTGTTCGGGAGTAAAATCCTTCATCGCCATAAACAGCCTCCATGAAGAATTGCTAAAAGGTCCTCCGGCTCTAAAAAGGTTTATTATGTCTATCAGTCTTTTATCCTCGCCTTGAAGCTGGGCAGCCATTTTTAGAGCTAAATCCAATTGTTCTTTGCTTTCAAAATGAGATTTTTCACCCGTCAAGAAAAAGTAGAGCCAAGCTCTATTTTCTTCACCGATAGCAAATTTCTCAATAATATGCTCCAGTGGATCGAGATATCGGCTTATTTTTTCTCCATATATGCTTCCCAGTCTTGATGCCCTCTCTGTAACGCTTGACATTGGACCCCCTTCAGGAAGCCTTGCCTGTGCGGCAATTTCAGGAAATCTAAGAGATGCGACTCCAAAGCCTCTTGCCATAATGACAGCGCTTCTTAATTTCCATTCAGGAGTATTAGCCGGAACCTGTCTTCGCATTAATTTCCATACCCTGTTCTCAAGGTTACTTGAGTGTGTTTTGGGATTCCATGCTAATTCTTCGTATGGAAGCTGTCCTCCGTTATCTGCCTTTATTTGCTGGAATGCCTGCTCATACATATGAAGGGCCAGAGGAACTAATGGGTCTCTAAATGTAAGATCAACATGTACCGACTCCCAGTTTTCCACAGCTTGAACAAATGCTTGTTCGTCTCCTCCGCCAGACGCAGCCCAGTGAACATTATGGTAGATCTCGCGCAACGCAAGTCTGTTTGTAAATTCATTAAAAACATCCTGTCTTACTTGCCTTACTTTCTCTCTTTTTTTTACGTTATCAGTTATTTCGATACCGTTTTCATAAACTCTAACGTTATGTAGGAGATGGAAAAAATTACTAATCGTTGATTGATCTTCAAGACTTAACGCCTCTCTAAAGTGCATCGTATATTTTGCATCTGCGCCTACAAAAATTTCCTCAAATATTCTTAGCCTCTCCTCCTCGTTTGTAAAAATCAATTCTTCTTCTTTTCCGGTGAAATATCTTCCTGCTTCCGCTTCAGCCATCCAAACGTTTAGTCCGCCAAGAAGCATTAACCCCTGGGCATTGCTAACTAAACCTTGGTCCATAAGCCCCTGCACTCTCTCAGTCTGCCTGTCGATAAATCTCCTCCCCAGTGCGTTTCCTGCGCCCACTCTCGCGATTTCGGCATTTAATTCAGCAACAATTATTGTGAGTCTAGGATCTAGATAAAGAGCCGGATTTAGCGGATTTGCAGCAATACCTGCCTCTATCAATATTCTTCTCTGCTCCTCAGTAAAACCCACTTTTCTAAGTATTTCCGCTTCCCTTTTAAGCTGCCCTATCTTTAAATTAAAAGCACCTGCTGTAAGCGCTTCGTTCCTTCCCTGTTGGCCCCGATTTACTTCATGTATCTCTTGAATTGCTGCCCTCTGCTCAGGCGTGAGCTCAAAATCCGCTCCGTAACGCTCTTTAAAAATCGCATCAGCTTTTGAAATCTTCTCTTCATCAGATAAAAGTGCTGTACGAACTACAGATTCAGCAGTTTGTTCCACAGGTCCTTTAGATGTTTTTTGTCCGGGCTCGTATCCCAGCTCAATTGCCTTCTCAATTGTGGATTTTGTATCTAAGTTCTGAAGCTCCTCAGGAGTAAAAATGCTATACCATTTTTTCCTCAAAGCTTCTCTTTTGGGATCAGCTTGTGGTTTTTCAAATGGTTTCTCTACTTTCTCAGGGCCCGATCTTGGACGCCGCATTTCGCCGCCACCCGGTTCTCCTCCAGCCATAATAATACTTCCCCTTCTTATTCTTAGTGTAGAAGGGGTGGGCATTCTTGTCAATTCTATATGGGCTGTATACCCTGTTTCTATTTTCATGACGCCATTTTATGCTGTAGGACAAAATAAAGCTTGATTTTTTCCTTACCTCAACCTGACAGCCTGCTTATCGGCAGACAGGCTTGCAAATGCTTAATCTTTTGTTCTACGATGGTTATGATGAGAATCGTTTTTAGACTATTGGGAATTTTTCTAATATTTTTCTTTCTATTTCTTATTCCTTCAAAAAATTCCTACGCTGCGGAGTGTCCTATTAAAAGCACTGACCCTGCTCAGCCTATTCCAGTCGAAACCCCACGCAATCAAATATCAATTACTTTAGACGCAAATGATTTATCCCAATGGCAGGATGCAGAAAAAACGGTAAAAACACAGTACGACATATATGTTGATGGCTATCCAATGTTTCCTCCGACGGATGTATGGTTCTATGTTGAAGGCCCTGAAGACAATCAGACCCTAACTGTAACAAAGGGCGGATTTACGAGCTACTTTGAGGCAACTGAGGGAGATCATACTGTATCGGTAAAACCTAGGGGCGGACTTGAAGTTTGTCGGACCAAATTTACAGTTGCAAGCGTAGCTGATATAGGCAATCTATGCCGAAGCGATGATATAGAATTCGTTAATGAAACTTTTAGCCCCCAAGATCTGATAACAGTCAGGGTTCCTAATCTTAAAGCAGATCCTGCTTTTTCTGAAAAAAGCACGGTCGCTGTCCAGCAAAGAACAGACAGCGGATGGAATGTTAATCCATACAGAGTGTGTAACTATAACGTGGACATAGTTGGCAACGGTGTTCCTGTTGGCAGATTCGCAGTAGGAGATAATTATAGAGTAGCTATTTTTAGAGGGTGCGATGATTTTTTTCATAATGAAACACTCGCATGCTCAAGAGGTTTTGAAATCTGCGAGCATGATAGTCCAGGCTGTGAAGCTGGAGAAGAGGGAGGACCGGTAGCTCCACCAGAGCCCGTCTGCACTCTTAAAGGCAACTACTTCGAATGCCTAACTGCCATAGGTCCTATAGCAGCTACTGCGGGAGCTTTCATTTCCAGACTATTGTTGATCGTTTTAAGTCTGGCAGGAGGAATTGCAGTTCTTCTTATAATAATTTCAGGCTACCGTCTTATGGCGTCTCAGGGAAATCCTGAAAAGATTCAGGAAGCCAGAGATCAGCTAACTTCCGCAATCGTAGGGCTTCTTTTCATAATTTTCTCGATCACTATTCTTCAGATAATAGGATCTGATATCTTAAAGATCCCGCAGTTTGGTTTATAATTTATGGAAAAACTTGCGCTGACAGTAGCAGGCGAAACAATTGAAAATCCGGTTAGTGCGCTTCCCGGCGAGGGTATTCCCGCACTTTCCGTAATCCTTCAAGTAGGCATCGGGCTTCTTTTCATAATAGCTATTCTTGCATCTCTTGTTTTTATTATTTGGGGAGGTCTTGATTGGATAACAGCGGGCGGAAATAAGGAAAACATTCAGAAAGCCAGACACAAGCTCATCTATGCAGTTCTTGGATTTTTTGTAGTTTTTCTCGCATTTTTTATAATGAACATAATTTCTCAGTTTTTCGGTATAGAATTTTTTAAAGTGCCGCTTAATCCCAATGCTTCTTCAAATCCCTGTAAACAGGCCGGTGGAACCTGCAGGTTTGGAGGCTGCTCTCTAAATGAAGACCCAATCAGCATTGAGTGTACCTCCGGCTCCTCTGAGGAAAAGTGCTGTATGGAGAGATAACCCAAAAGGTACTTGACCCTCCCAATCTTCCTTTTCGCCTTTCCCGCCCGCCTCGCGTTGCGAAGCATTGCGGGCAGGTCAGAACTATTCGTTCACGTCCCTGCCTTGCCGGCAGGCAGGTCACAGAGCGATTATTTGCGGGTCTGCGAGGCAATTCCGATTACCTCTTGACAAAACATAAAATTCTCAATACGATGATTATGTCGTTATGAAAAAGCTTATTGCTGGAGCCACTATCGTCTCAGCATATCTTCTCCCATTTACAAAAGTTTTTGCCGGTGAACCTATAGATCTATGTCTCGAGGGTGGGGGCTTTGGTGGGCTTTGCGGCCTAAACTTCGGGGGACCATTGGTCGGAAGTCTTTTAACCCTGGCCTTTGTAGGTGCCACTATTATAGCGCTTCTTTTTTTGATCTACGGAGGAATCCGATGGATTGCATCAGGCGGAGACAAGACTCAGGTAGAAGGAGCAAGAGAGGCCATAACTGGCGCCTTAATAGGTCTAGTAATTGTTTTTCTTTCTTATTTTATTATAAATATTTTACTCACCTTCTTCACTGGAGAAGGCTTATCCAGTTTAACGCTCCCTACGATTCCTTCCGCTGTTATTGATAAAACTGACTAATAATCTCCCGCACTGTTACCTTTTAATCTCCCCCGCCTACAACGCTTTGCTTGCATAGCGGGCAGGTCTTTGTTAATCTAAATTTATGGATCCAGAGTGCTTCGATGATGCAGGCGTAGCTACGCTAGCGTGTATACCATCGCTTCTACAAAATCTAATTCAATTTGCTTTAGTCTTTGCCGGCATAATTGCTCTATTTCTCATAATATTCTCGGGGATTAAGTTTATAACCTCGGGCGGAGACCCCAAGCAGCTTGAAAGCGCAAAAAAGACGCTCACCTTTGCTATAGGCGGACTCTTCTTAATTCTTCTCTCTTTCTTAATAGTCAGCACAATTGCCCAAATCACAGGCGTGGATTCGATAAAAAAGTTCGGCTTTCCAGAGTAATTTTCACAAAAACCCCTTTTTTTAATCCCTTTTGACCTACTTTGATAATCTTGCAATGATATTTTTCACGGTAAATACTAATATCAGCTACTAGCAAATAGAAACTAGCAACTAGATGGGATACGTAAAGTCTTATAAAGATCTTATAGTTTGGCAAAAGGGAATGGAGCTTGTGAAAGAGGTTTTCGTTCTGACAGATAAGTTCCCTAGATCTGAGGTTTTTGGGATAACTTCACAAATGCGGCGTGCTGCTGTCGCAATACCATCTAATATTGCTGAGGGTTATGGAAGAAAATCCTTAGCGTATAACCATCAGTTTTTCTCCATAGCATACGGTTCTGCCCTGGAGCTTGAAACTCAAACAATTATTTCAAAAGACTTAAAGCTAGTTCCTTTAAATTCCTTTGAAAAAACAGAAAGCATACTGTTGGAAGTTTGCAAGATGTTAAATAAAATGACAGGAAAGGTGGAGCTAGTAACTAGTAACTAGTAACTGAAACATGGAAGATCATCCTATACCACAAGACATAACGGGCTTTCAATTTAAGCTCATAGGCAGTATGACCGTTAAACAGTTTGGTTATATTGCGGCGGGGATAATTATGGGCTGGGTAATCTACATTCTTCCTCTTCCGACGTTACTTAAAATTCCTCTTGCTCTGCTCCTTATTATCCTGGGCGCGTGTATGGCATTTCTTCCTGTTGCAGGACGCCCTATGGATATCATGTTTTCCCATCTTATAAAAGCGCTTTTTTCTCCAACACAGTATATTTATCAAAAAACAGGCGGCAAAATAAGCCACGAGCCTCCCACTACAACTGTCAGCGCACCGCTTCAGCCTCAGGCTATAGCACCACCGCCTGAGAAAAAATCAGGGCTATCTTTTTCCGGATTTAGTCTGTTTCACCGTGCTTCAAAAAAACCCCCTGCGCCTCATGAAGAAGAAGGAAAGGGAAATGTAAAGGAAGACGTACTTAAGAAGGCGTATAAAGAGGCGCAAGAAACCGCTCTTCAGAAAGAACTAGAGATCGCCAAAAAAGAGGAGGAAAAAAACGAGGGCTTACCCTCTTTTACTGAAGCGCATGCTAAGGTAATGGATCTTTCGGAAAAGTTGGGTGAGACTCTCGAGCAAAAACAGGCTTTGGAAAAAGAGCTGATTGAACTTCAAAAACGCCTAAGTACGCAGAAAGAGCAAGTTTTTACGCCGTCAGACCAACAGGCGCCGAAGACAGAGACGCAAAACGTGAGAAAGATAGCCGATGAACAAAGAGTTTCATCGGGCGTTCCTATGACTCCTGAGGCGCCTAATTTAATAATGGGAATTATTAAAGATCCCAGGGGGAATCCTCTGGGAAATATACTCGTTGAGGTCAAAGATGCTGAGGGAAATCCGGTGAGAGCCTTTAAAACAAACGGGCTGGGACAATTCTCATCAGCCACATCCCTTTCTAATGGGGTCTATACGGTTAGTTTTGAGGATCCGCAAAATCTTCACAGATTTGACACGGTCGAGTTTAGCGCTACCGGGGATTTGATTTCTCCCCTTGAAGTCTTATCAATGGACGCAAGAGAAGACCTGAGGAGAAGTCTCTTCTCCTAAATAAAAAATGAAAGATTTTTCATTTATCAATTTACCCGCCTGCCAAAGCCTGGCACTGGCGGGCAGGCAATTTTCAATAAATTTGCAATGACACAATTTTCAAGAACTTATAACTTGGAGGAGAGAACTGCAAAATTTGGGGAGGATGTAATATTGCTTTGTAGGGGAATTGGTCAAGACCCAATAACAAAGCCTATCATCTCTCAACTTGTGAGATCTGCCACAAGTATCGGCGCTAATTATACGGAAGCAAATGCTGCGAGTTCAAGAAAAGATTTTGCAAACAAGATTTTTATCTGCAAAAAAGAATCGCAGGAAACTAAACATTGGTTAAGAATGCTCGCCAAAAGCCTGCCTGAGCTTAACGAAAAAATCCGGATTCTTTGGAAGGAATGTCAAGAACTGACTCTTATATTCCAACGCATAACATCAACAATCAGAAATGGCAGATCAAGAATTGAAAATTCAATGAAAATTAAAAACTGAAAATTAGAAATTAATATTAATTTATGAAGAAGACTGTCCTACCAAAAGCATCAACACAAAAGTTTACCGAAGTCAAAGAAATTCAAGACAATCTGGTTCTTTTCCTAGACAACAGCGCTGTTTCGGTTGTTGAGGTTAATGCTACGAATTTTACCCTTCAAAGCCAGGCAGAACAAGACTCAAAGATCGCGTCCTATGCTTCATTTCTTAACTCTTTGTCGTTTTCGATAGAAATAATCATAAGAAGTCAAAAGCTTGACATCGCCTCATATCTTGCGACTCTTGATATTGAAGCACAAAGATCAAAAAACCAAAACCTTTCATCCTTCATAAAATCCTATAAAACGTTCGTTGAAGAACTCCTAAAAACAAAGGTTGTTCTTGATAAAAGATTTTATATAGTAATTCCCTACTCTCCCCTAGAAAGAGGCGTGAGCGGCGCGAAGAAGAAATCTTCCCAGACCGCAGCAATGGAGGCCAACTCAGTTCTTCGCTCTAAGACGGAGTCGGTACTAATGCAAATAAAAAGGGTTGGCCTTTCGGCAAAGCTTTTGTCAAAAGAGGAGTTAATAGCCCTGTTCCATGATTTTTATAACATCTCTGGAGGCGCGTCAGCGCATGATGCAAAAAGTCCTATGGTTCTATCCCAAAAACCCTTCGACGTTGCTCAGGGTAAATAAATATGAAATTTTTAAAGAAAAAAGGCAAGGCGAGGGAGGAGACAGTTACCCAAGCTGGATCTTCGCAGTTTGAAAAAGGGATGATGTCTGTAACCGACATAATAGCACCGTCATCAATTGAGATAGATTTTAATCACATAAGGGTCGGCGAAAAATTTTCAAGAACTTTTTTTGTGGTAGGGTATCCGCGCTTTGTGTCTCCCAACTGGCTTGAGCCACTTATAGATTTTGATCATTCGCTTAACATTTCTATGTTTTGTTATCCTGCCTCCGGACCCGATGTGTTGTCAGACATTAGACGCAAAATCGCAGAAATGGAAGCCACTGTTTCTATCCAGGAAGAACACGGAGAAGTATCTGACCCAAAGGTGATTGCGGCTCTGGAGGACGCCTTATCTGTTCAAGAGGAATTGGCAAAAGGGATGGAGCGCTTTTTCCAGTTTAGCTTATATATTACGCTTAACTCTGACTCCATAGCAGATCTGGAAAGTGCATCCAAGGCGTTAAAATCACTTATGGCATCAATCCTCGTGATGGCAAAGCCCGCAACTCTCCAGATGGAGGAAGGACTTAAATCCACTCTTCCAATGGGATCGGACAGACTTTATATTGCACGCAACATGGACACCACCTCTCTTGCGTCAACTTTCCCGTTCACGTCATCTATTCTTACCCAAGACAAAGGTGTGATGTACGGGATTAATCAGCTCAACGGTTCGCTCATTATTTTTGACAGATTTAGCCTTGAGAACGCGAACGAAGTAGTTTTCGGAAAGTCAGGTTCGGGAAAATCCTATCTTACAAAACTTGAAACGCTCAGACAGTTCATGTTTGGAACCGAGGTAATAATTATTGATCCTGAGGGAGAATATGAAAAGATGACAAAAGCGCTGGGCGGGGAATATCTTTCCTTCACTCCGTCTTCTCCTATTAAAATCAATCCGTTTGATCTATCAGGACTTTATGAGGAGGGGGAAAATGAATTGGGGCTTAAGATCCTGTCTCTCCACGCTCTCTTAAAAATAGTCATGGGAGCACTCGACTCAGGGCACGAAGCAATTTTAGACAGAGCGTTTGTGCAAGCTTATCAGCAAAAAGGGATAACTGCAGATCCATCTACCCAAACAAAAGAACCTCCCCTCATGGAGGACCTTTACAAAATTCTTTTAGGGATGGAGGACGCAACCGCAAAAGACCTGGCTCTAAGGCTAGAGCGATTTATCAAAGGGTCTTTGTCCGGAATTTTTAACCAGCAGTCAAATTTCAACATACAAAACCCGTTTACTGTTTTTTCTACCAAAGAACTTGAGGATCAACTGCGTCCGATTGCAATGCACATAATTCTTGATTTTGTCTGGACGAAAATTAGAAAGGATCTTAAAAAAAGACTGTTAGTTTTGGATGAGGCTTGGTACCTTATGAAATACGAAGACTCTGCGTCTTTTGTTTATGGCATTGCCAAGAGAGCAAGGAAGTACTACCTGGGACTTACCACAATAACCCAGGACGTCCAAGACTTCCTTTCAACAGACTATGGCAAGGCAGTCCTTTCGAACTCATCTATACAGATACTTCTCAAGCAAAGCCCGACCGAAATTGACCAGATAGCCGAAGTTTTCTATCTTTCCCAGCAGGAAAAGCAGCTCCTTCTCTCAAGCGATATTGGAGAGGGACTATTCTTCGCAGGACAAAACCACGTCGCAATAAAGGCAATAGCCGCGCCATTTGAACACAATATTATTACATCAAAACCTGAGGAGATACTAAAATCGCAAGAAGAAATCACTGAGCCACTCCAGCCAAGCCCAGACCTTGCGGCTGAGTTCATTAGCCCCCAACCGGGGGCTTCTGATCCCTCCGAGGACATTTCTTCTGAAATAAAAGATCAGAAAACATAATCTTTAAGCTATGGCCGACGACCAAAGACAAAAAACAAGAGTTAGCCCTTCAGGTATTAGAACCGCAATCAAAATTGCCAGATGGGCATTTTCTCCAGGCAAAATGGTCTTCGCGTCGGTTTTTGGAATTATGATATCGACCTTTATCTTTGTTACGGTTTTTGCTGCCACAGAAGGAGGAGTTATAGCTCCAGTTGATATCCCCCCCGGCGAAGAGCAGCCTCCCCCACCACCCGGCGAAGAACCCCCGCCGCCTCCGCCGCCCCCACTGTGCGGAACAGTTTGGGACAGTATTAAAAATGACTTTTCGGTTAGTGTATTTGTTGAAAAAACCAATAACAGATATGACAACTGTTCAGATCTTCAAGAGATTTATGAGGCCTATCAGAAAGCATCCCAATCAGATAGATACAGATCACTTCTTAATGGCACCTCAACAACCATGAGAATTTATACCGACGAGGGATGTTCGGCATATACTCATAGCCCCTTTATAGACATTTATATTAAGGGCTGTCGGGACATAACCATAACCTACCTAACTCTCCATGAAACAGGACATCGTCTTTCTAGATTTATGCAGCCAGAATTCTCAAGGAATAAATTAGACGAACTTATAGAAAAAGATCCCACATGTTATGATCAGGGATACTTAAAGTCTTATTTCCGAAGAAAAGGAAGCAAACACGGCGAGTCGTTTGCCGAAATGGCGGCTTTATATGTTATGGGCGGAAGAGAAAGAGTAGCGGGAGAGGGAAGACCCATATCGGACTTTAAAAGCGAGTGCGACGACAGCTACAATTATATAGGTGGGGCTCTTTATGGAGGCTATGAATTTAGATGATTTTTTATAAAAAAAGCTTAATTTTGATTATTGGTTCTATTTTGCTGATGGCAGTTCTCTTGATATCCCTTTTGTTTACACAAAGAGGGCAGGAGATAAAGGAGATTAGTCCAAAAACAATTGATAAGAGCAGTCCTTTTAAAGACTATACAAACATGAACTTTCTAAAACCGGGGATACATACAGAGGCAGATGTTGAAAAAATTCTAGGCATGCCAAAAACTATAACCCACAAAGGGGACAAGAAATATCTTCTGTACGATACTCCCTTTAATGACTTTGGGAATTTTGTTGTATTAAGAGATGGGAAAGTAGAATATGCTTTGGAAAATGTTTTTGGAAATTATCGAGGAAACCTAGATGATTATAGGAAAATGTGTGGGAAAGAAGATAGGGTTTATTATGAAGACGGGGATGATGGAGAATGGTATGTTTTTCTAAAATGCGGGGTCGCTGTCGATGTTTTTGAATTCACAAGACAGGTGTTTTACTTTATCCCTCAAAACGAAGTTTCTTTTTTCAAAAACTTTTCAGGAGAACTTAAGATGCAAAAAGAGCCCCCTGAAGAAGACATAGAAACATTTATCCCTGCACCCTGATTGGCATTATGATATGGAGGAAGTTTTTATTTCCTTCTTCTTTAAAAACCCCAGGAGAAAGAGGCCCTGACATTTCAAAAAGGACACTATCTCCGTCCATAACAGAAAGTATGTCTAGTAAATATCTCGCGTTAAACGCGATCTCGTTTTCCTCGCCATTCACTTTTGCCTCCACCTCTACGCTATTTTCTCCAACAGATGAGGCGCTGGATGAAAAAATAACCTTATCTTTTTTTACAGTGAGTCTCATTACGTTTGCAGCATCTCTTGCAAAAACAGAGCAAATCCTGACTGCGTTTTGCGCTTCATTTTTGTCAAAAATCGCAGTTACCGAAAGATCGTGGGGAACTATCTTTGCGTAATCCGGAAACTCCGCTTCTATAAGCCTGCCAACTAGGGTTGATGAGTCCTGCACGAAGATTGCCTGGCTGTTTTCCCCAGACACAAAAAGTTTTATTTCGTCACTCATGTTTTTCTGAGACAAAAGCTCTTTTATTACACGGGCGGGCAAGAGAAGCTTTTCTATCTTTTTTGAACCAAAAGAAAACCCCTTAAGAAGAGAGAGCCTGTAGCCGTCGGCTGCCACAACGTCTGTCCCGCCACCCCCCATTCCTGTTATTAAAACTCCCGATAAGGCCGGCCTGCCGGAGTCTTGAGACGCAGCGAAAACCACCTTGTTCAAAAGGAGCATGTCTTCTTTTTTTATAACGCCCATGCCTTCTCCTTTTTCGCTTTGTATTTTGGGGAATTCGCCCGCTGGCATAGTAGAAAAGGAGGTTTTAATTTTTTCCCCGGTAATATTAAGAAGTGGTCCTTCAAGAGATAAAACCAGCTTCTCCTGAGTTACGTTTGAGATGAGGTCAAAAAGTGTTTTTGCTGGAACTGTTGTCTCTCCCTCTTCGTCTGTTTTTGCTGGTACATTAACAGTTATGCCTATTTCTAAATCCGTCGCGCTTATAACAAGCTCTCCTTTTTTTGCCTGAATAAGAAAGTTAAGAAGTATCGGAAGTTGGCTTCTTGAAGAAACAGCGTGATTTACAAAAGTTAACCCTTCCCTGAAGTTCTCTGTTAAAACCGTGGCTTTCATAAGTAATATAATTTGTTGTTGTAGTAGGTTAGCAGGAAAAGTGGAAAAAAGCAACACTTTCGAGGCTAAAATTTATGTGGATAACTGGTGGAAGAGAACCCAGGCAACTTGTTGACAAAAAAATTAGGATTTGTAATCCACATTTGACAGGTAATTCTTTCCGGTTATCCCCAACATATCCTTAGAAAGTGTAGTCTTTTCAAGTAAGCCCTCTATTTTTTCAACACCATGCATGATTGTTGTATGATCCCGTCCGCCCAAAAGATTACCAATTTCTGAAAAAGTAAGCTCGGACTCTTTTTTCAAAAGATACATACAAACCTGTCTTGCCCTAACAAGTCCTGCATCCCTCTTCGGTCCTTTAAGCAGGGTGGGCTTGATATTGTAAAAATTACAAGTATTTCTAATTACTTCATCTGCCCCAAAGCCCGCGGTGCCACCATTTTGGGTATTCGCAAGAACGCCAGATCTGATTACATCATCTTGTTCAACTCCGCGAGTCTCGGTTTCTGTGATAAGCCTTAAAAGGATTCCTTCGAGCTCCCTGGCGTCTTGTGTTTTTTCTGCAATAGATTTTGCCGTGTCCATTGACAGGTCGTAATCATACTTCTTCGCTTTTATAAGAAGTATTGCGCATCGAAGCTCAAAATCCAGGGGCCCAATGTCTACGGTGAGCCCTCCGCTGAATCTTGAAATAAGCCTTTTCTCAACCTTTTTCATTTCAGATGGGGGATGATCAGATGAAAGAACTATTTGCGCGCCGCCGTCAATGAGAGTGTTAAATGTGTGAAAAAGCTCTTCTTGAACTCTTTCTTTTCCAGCCAAAAACTGAACATCGTCCAAAAGAAATAGGGACGCTGATCGAAACCTCCTCTTCATGTCTGCGGTGTTGTTTGTTCTTATGGCATTTACCACCTCGTTTGTAAATTCCTCGCTCGTTATGTAGATAACCTTAGAGGACGGGGTTTTTAGATATACCTCATTTGCAACAGCCTGCATGAGATGCGTTTTACCAACCCCTACCGGTCCATAAATGAAAAGAGGATTGTAAGTTCTTCCTATTTTTTCGGCAACTGTTTTGGCGCTAACGTATGCAAGCTGGTTGCTCGTTGAGACAGCCATGTTTTGAAACGTATAGTCGGCTCTTACTCTGGGGAGATGGCCTACTGTTCTTGTTGCGCTAGCTTCAAATAATGGCGCTTCTGTAACAGCCTCCTTGGTGATGGTCTTTGGTACGAACAGAAGTTTTGTGGTCTGTCCGGTGTGAGCGTCGAGCGACTTTTTAATAAGATCATAGAACCTTTTTTGGATAAGATCTATTATCATCGCTGAGGGCGCGGCTATAGTTACCGCTCCGTTTTCGAAAGAAACTAGAGATGTATTTTTGAATAAAGTCAGGAAAATCGCTTTTGAAACTTCTGTTTGTATTTCAGCAAGCACCTTGTCCCAAAGCTTTGCGTCTAATGTCATAGGGTAACTAAGGAGTTTACCAGACGCTCATGTTTTGCTGTCAAGATAATAAAGTGGATATAACCAGATACTAAATTAGCACTTTTAAAGAATACCCCGTTTTGTTATACTAAATCGAATTTATGGAAAAGCTTATCAAGCTCAAAAAAATAAAAAGGAAAAGAAAACACGGTTTTAGAGAAAGAGCAAAGACTTCTGGAGGCCGGAAGGTTCTTAAGAAAAGAAGGCAGACAAAAAGAGCGAGACTTACCATCTAATGCTTAAGAAGAAATATCGTTTGGTAGGACACAGTCTAGGAGCAAAAAGAAAAGTTGAAGACGCGCTTTTCATCTTAAGAATTTCAAACAACAAGCAAAAGGATTCAAGGTTTGGATTTATCGTTTCAAAATCCATTGACAAAAGAGCGGTAGTGAGAAATAGGGTTAAAAGAGTTTTCCGTTCACTAATTGAGGAAAGGATAGCTGGAATAAAGCCGGGTAAAGACTTTTCGTTTATAATAAAAAGAAAAGCAATAGAAGCGGACAGAAACGAGCTCTCAAGGTCTCTAATTTCCGTTTTAAGAAAAGAAGAAGTATTAAATGAAAAAACTAACAGTTGAATTTATCCACGTTTACAGAATAACCTTCTCCTTTTTACTGAAGAATATTTTAGGCGTTCCCAGGATGTGCAGATTTGATATTACATGTTCAGACTACGCTATCCACTCCATAGAAAAATACGGTATCTTAAAGGGCGGACAAATGTCGGTTTCAAGGCTTTTAAAATGTCAGCCGTTTTATAAAGAGGGGGCTTATTAAAAATGAGCGGAATTTATAATGCTTTAATTCTCCATCCGCTGGTAAGTATTCTTGTCGGAATTTACCAGATCATAAATGCCATAGGTATTCCCTACGCTTTAGGTTTTTCAATAATAGGCCTAACAATAGTCATAAGGTTTGTTCTATATCCCCTAATGTCCACTCAGCTTAGGGCGTCTCAAAAGATGCAGAAGGTGGCTCCGCACATCTCAAAAATTAAGGAACTACACAAGGGGGATTCTAAAAGAATTCAGTCCGAGACAATGAGGCTTTATAAAGAGCATGGTGTAAATCCGTTCGCCGGGTGCCTACCTGCGCTTGTCCAGCTGCCTGTTCTCTTCGGGCTTTATTCAGTTCTCAATAAAGTTTTCCATTTAAAAAGTAACGAGGTGGTAGCCGAAGTGAACAGGCTTACTTATAATTTCGATTTTCTTAAACTTAAAGAAGCATGGGATCCGACTTTTTTTGGAATTGCGCTGGGAGCAAGCCCATCTCAACTATTTGGTGATTATGGACCATTTGTTTTTTTAGTTCCCCTACTCACAGGATTTCTCCAGTTCATCCAGTCGAAAATGATTTATGCTCCAAAAAGCAAGGAAGATAAGGCCAAGAAAAAAGACCAAGATTTCGCAAGTGCTTTTCAGTCACAAGCCACATACATATTCCCAGTAATGATAGGATTCTTTTCATTCTCTTTTCCCTTGGGTCTCTCGCTCTACTGGAATACATTCACCGTTTTTGGTATCATACAGCAGTATAAAATCCAAGGACTTGGAGGATTGGAACAAGACATAGCATGGATAAAAACGAAAGCAAAACGATAGAGGAAACCGCAACGAAACTTTTCGATCTCCTGGGTATTGATGAACCATTTGAAGTTAAAGAAATTGAAGAAGGAGCGGAAGTTGTTATAAATGCTACTGATTCGGGCGTCATCATCGGGCGCCATGGTGAAAACCTTGAAGGGCTTCAGCTGGTTCTTTCTCTTTGTGTTTCTCAAAAGCTCGGTGAGTTTAAAAGGATTTCCGTAGAGGTTGGGGACTATAAAAAGAAAAGAGAAGAATGGTTAACAAATCTTGCCGTCCAAACAAAAGAGCGGGCTTTGTCTGAAAACCGGGAAATAGCCCTGTCAAATCTTAAATCGTGGGAAAGACGGATAGTTCATATATATCTTCAAGAAGATGGTGAGGTTGTCTCGGAGTCCATGGGGGAAGGGAAAGACAGAGTACTTATTGTCAAACCTAAGAACTAATCCTGAGATTTTCTTTTTTTACCTCCTTTTGCTTTTATTGCCCACACAATTAGGCAAACATTTTTGGCCCACGTTTTCTTATGTCCTGGGAACAAGGGTGGACTATTTATCCCCTACCCTTTATCTGACAGATATCATCATCCTTTTTATAACCCTTTTTTATTTGCCAAAAGCAAAAATCTTTCAGAGGATAGAAAAGTACAAAAAGTATATCTTCCTATTTTTTCTCTTTACCTTTTTAAGCATCGCATCCTCAGCATCTCCCCTATCGGGAATCTACTCACAACTTAAGCTTCTGGAATTTTTAATTCTTTTTCTTTTCATCAGCGATAACTACGAGAGGGTTAAAAACTTTATTGCGCCTGCCATGGCTATGGGAATTATTTTCGTGTCGGTACTTGCTATTGCGCAGTTTTTAAATGGCGGATCGATTGGCGGAATTTTCTACTTTGCCGGAGAAAGATTTTTTTCGTCCAGCTCGCCAAACATTGCAAATGCGTTTATAGCAGGAGAATTGGTTCTCCGCCCTTACGCAACATTTCCCCATCCAAATGTTCTCGCAGCCTATATCTTAATAGGAACTTTTTTTATTCTTAAAGAGTTATCAACGCGCAGGCCTGTTGGAAGTTTCTTTTATTTTATCTCCTTAGGGATGGGATCTATTGCTATCGTGCTGACATTAAGCCGCATGGCTATATTTTTGTATGCTTTGCTTTTGATTTATACCGTCTTAGGAAGAGCAAGAATTAACAAAAAGTTAAACTTAAAAATACTCCTTTTCCTCGCTCCCCTGTTCGTATTATCGCGTGAGATTTTTATAAGGTTTCAAAATCTTTTCTTGATCGACCAGTCGGTTGTTGAAAGACTTGATCTGACGCGCGCATCCATGAAGATGTTTTTTGACCATCCATTCACGGGGGCCGGTCTGGGGAATTTTCTACATACTATCCCCTATTATTACAAGTCCGATAGTCTCTTTTTTTTACAACCTGTTCATAATATTTTTCTATTTGCTGCAAGCGAAGTAGGGATAGTAGGCTTAGGTCTTTTAACTGCAATTTTTGTTATTCTTTTTAAGAATGCATCGAGAAATAATTTTATCTTAAGTTTTATAGTCCTTGCGCTTTCTCTATCTGATCACTTTTTTCTTACTCTTCAGCAGGGACAGATATTATTTATTTTAACAGCGGCTTATATTCTGGCGGACAAATCCCGAAATTAATGCTAGAATATAAAAGTAAACTTAGACGTTCTTCGGATTACCAATTCGAATAATTTTTTTTGATAGTCCTATAAAAGTAGAATTATACCGGAAATGGATTCACAAAGATGACAAACGACACTAACGAGATAAATGTGTTTGCCGATGGCGGTGCTAGGGGTAATCCTGGTCCTTCTGCAATTGGCGTTCATATCGAGGATTCCGAGGGAAATCACGTGGCGAGCCTTGGTAAAAAGATAGGCCACGGAACAAATAATATGGCAGAATATACTGCGGTAGTTGAAGCGTTTGACTTAATTCTTGAAATGGATATCAAGCCATCTAAGGTCAATTTCTACCTGGATTCAAATCTTGTGGTATCTCAGCTCAACGGAGTTTTTAAAATTAAAAACGCTAATCTAAGGGAACTCCTTTTTAAGATAAAAGAGAAAGAGACTCTTGTTGGGTGTCCTACTACCTACTCCCACATTCCCAGAGAAAAAAATATAAAGGCAGACGAGTTGGTAAACAAGGCGCTGGACAACCTGCTTTAGATAAGAATAAAATAGATCTAAATGTCTATCCCTCCTGTCCAAGAAGATACAGAAAAACCCCCTATTCTTGTTGTAGATAAAGCAGGACTTTTCGGTTCAAAACTTGCTGAACTTCTTGCTAAAAAGCATCTAGTTGTTTTGGTAACAGGCAGACTAGACAGCGCTGAAAAAGAAAACATTATTACAGTCCCCTTCGTAAAACGGGTTCCGCGTATCCCCGACAATAAGTACTCTCAGATATTTATTATTGATGATCAGTCTCGGGAAACGCGTAATTCCCTAAACGGATACATAAACAAAAGTCAATTTGATAAGGTCGCACTATTTTTTGTAACAGATATCAGAAAGCTCGATGGCCGGATCCTGAGTGAAATTAATGCTTCCCCACAGAGGGTTAAGCTCATCCTTCTGGGAGATCTGTTTGGCAGAGACAAGATATATGATGACGTCTCAGTCATTAGCAGGTTTCACGAGAGTGCTAAAAAAAAGGGGGGGGTGCTTGTGGAGGGCACAGGTCTCAACCATTCGCTTCCGGTTTTTGATGAGGACGTATTAGATTTTCTTGTAAAGCAAACGGAAGAGACTGGAAGTTCGAAAAAAATTCTGTATTTATTTCCAAATCGCGAGATTACAGACCTTTCGCTAGCAAGGATGATAAAAAAGATATATCCCCCTATCTCAATAGATTTTGTAAAAGGGGGCAACCCTAGAAAATACTTTATTCCTGAAGGAGGAGACTTTGTAATGGGGGATTATAAAGTTGAGGATAAGATTAGGAAACTTAACCTGGACGAACTGGGAGGAAAAATCGAGAAAAAAAAGATTATCAGGCAAGGTGTAAGGCTTTATTCCTATAAAACTTTTTGGATTATCTTCATGATTTTTTTCTTGCTATCTTTGCCTCTTCTTACAGCACTGTTCTATTCGTTTTTGGGAATCTACTCACTTAATTCGGCAAAGAACTCTTTGGAAAAGGGAAATCTAGTAAGCGCCCATAAAGATGCAAAAAGAGGATTAACATTTTTTAATGTAGCAGAGAAATCCTCGCGTCTTATGGTATCTGAAGCAAGCATAGTTGGAATAAATGGTCAATCAAGAAGACTAAATAATGAAGTAAGGCTAGGCAAAGAAGTTTCGTCTGCAGCAGTGTATTTCATAGAGGCCTCAGAAAAACTAAAAGCAATATACATTGGTAAATCACAAGACCCAAGAAGAGAATTTATAGAAGCGACCAATCTGTTAAAAAACTCAATATCGGTTTTTAGAAAAATTGAAGCGGATAAAAATCTCAATTCAGAATTCTCACGGGAAATTAAATCGCTAGAGCCGCTTCTTGAGATGCTTGTCTCAACGTCCGAAGTTCTGCCGGACCTACTGGGTTTTGAAGATGAAAAAACTTATCTACTTCTTTTTCAAAACAATATGGAGCTTCGCCCGGGCGGCGGGTTCATAGGGTCCTACGGAATACTAAAAATGAAAAAAGGTAGGGTAGAGGATTTTAAGATTAACGATGTTTACTCAGCAGATGGGCAGCTAAAGGCTCACGTTGAGCCTCCATATCCAATACGTAGATACTTACCATCAGCAAACTGGTACATGAGAGACAGTAACTTCGACCCGGATTTTCCTACATCCGCCCGAAGCGCCGCTTACTTATTGAATTTGGAAACGGGAGTTAGGGTAGACGGAGTTATAGCCGTGGATGTTTCGTTCGTCAAGGAGGTACTTAAGAGTATAGGTACGGTTGAGGTTTCTGATTATAAACAGAAGGTAAGCGCAAATAATTTCTATACACTTACGCAAAAACATGCGGAGGAAAACTTTTTCCCTGGATCTACACAAAAAAAAGATTTTTTAAGTTCACTTTATAAGTCAATTCAGTTGTCCTTAAGTGGCAAAAAAAATAAAAGCTATTTTTCTCTTTCACAGGCAGTCTCAAAGGCATTAACAGGTAAACATATTCTTTTTGCGCTTAATGATTCGCGAGCACAAGAGGCTTTCTCTATTGGGGGATGGTCTTCGGCACTAATTGATAATAGAGTAAATGAAAGCGGCGTCTATAATGACTACGTTGCAATTAACGAAGCAAATTTAGGAGTAAATAAGGCAAACTTTTCAGTCAAAAGAAGGGTTTATCACGACGTACTCATCGATGATGGGGACGCCGTAGCAGCAAGCCTGGAAATAATTTATGATAACGACGGAAAAAGCGACTACAAGAATTATCTTAGAGCAATTGTTCCGTTTGGTGCGGTTTTAAAAGACATAAAGCTCGACGGGAAAAGACAGGAAATATCCCCGGCAGTAACAAACCCAGGCATTTATGAAAAGAGCGGATTTATCCCACCTCAAGGGCTAGAGGTTGAAGATTATGAGCAGTATGATAAGAGGGTATTTGGGTTTTTGGTAAATGTTCCAAAAGGAAAGAAGAGGATAGTGACAATTACCTACACTTTGCCAAAGGCTCAATTTAAGAACGGGAAGCTTGATTACAGCATGAGCTATTTTAAACAGCCCGGAACTGAAGAATACCCTTTTACCCTGAATTTAAAATTCCCCTCTGGGGTAGCGATAGTCTCTACTAAAGGAAGAAGGGAAGAGGATAGGGTAGTCTATTCGGACCGAATATCCTCCGACTTTACCTTTCTCAGCTCTTTTGCTAGGAGGTAGCTCTCCCTTGCCCCTCGTAGTTTTAAACGAAGTGGGGTGCTATAAATGCCTCAATAAAAAGTTAGGATTTTGCAACTGCGATTACTTCTATCTCAACATCAACTCCATTTATTGGCGATGCGGCTTGGACCGAAACTTTCGTAGGTTCTTGTCCTTCAGAAAAATACTGTTTGTAAATTTCATTAATTTCTTTCCTATCTTTAACATTCCTAAAATAAATAACTACCCGAACTGTGTCGTCCATTTCGCACACGCATTGAGACAGTAAGTATTTTATATTTTCCATTGTTCTTTTTGTTTGCTCTTTAATATTCCCTGGAATTATTTCTCCTGTTTTAAGATCTGAAGATAGTTGGCTGCTTAGAAGTATGAAATTTCCTGCTTTAACAATATGGTTAAAACCGGTCGTTGGTTTTTTGACACCTTTTGGAATGACAACCTGCTTTTTCATTATCTTGTGGCATCATTGTACCAAAAACCAAATAAGCTCTGCTATAATTGCCTCATGCCGAAGTATAAATATACAGTCGAGGAAGCCAATAAATTTAACAAACACGGAATAGATCTTACCGTTTACCCGACCGATATTGAATCAGCAAACGTAGTTCATGTTTCTGTCGAAAAAGGACACTTTCAAGAGTTTTACGATAAAGAAAGCTGGTATATTTACTACATTTATGAAGGCAGTGGAGAGTTTGTATTAAACGATGAGAAAATAAAAGTTGAGGCAACAGATCTTTTAGCAATTCCCCCAAAAACAAGGATTCATTATTTTGGGAAAATGAAAATGGTCTTAACAGTTTCGCCTGCATTTAAACCAGAAAACGAAGTGCACGTAAAATTTATTGAGGAGCCAAAGAATGGATAAGGTCTATAAGCATAAAGATGTTGAAGAGAAAATTTATAAGTCTTGGGAAGAAAAAGGTTTTTTCCGCCCCGAAGTAAATCCTAAGGGAAAACCTTTTTCAATAATCTTACCTCCTCCTAATGCTAATGCGCCGCTTCACTTCGGACATGCAATGTATGTTATTGAGGATATTTTAATCCGCTACCACAGAATGAAGGGTGACAAAACTCTTTGGCTTCCCGGAGCAGACCACGCAGGATTTGAAACACAATTTGTTTTTGAAAAAAAGCTCCAAGGTGAGGGAAAGTCTCGTTTTGATTTTGATCGAGAGACGTTATACAAGATGATCTGGGATTTTGTCTCTGAGAACAGGCCTGTTATGGAAGGACAGCTGAGACGTCTTGGCTTTTCTTTGGACTGGGGAAGAAAAAAGTTTACTTTGGACCCTGACATCGTTAAAATAGTTTATAGGACTTTTAAAAAACTTTATGACGACGGACTGGTTTATCGCGCAGAGCGTCTTGTTAACTATTGCACCTATGACGGGACGAGCTTTTCTGATTTAGAAGTCCTTTATGAAGAGAGAAAAGACCCCCTTTACTACATCAAATATGGTCCTCTTGTTTTAGCTACCACAAGACCTGAGACCAAGTTTGGCGACACTGCAGTTGCCGTTCACCCCGATGACAAACGTTATCAAAAATACATTGACAAAGAAATTGAAATAGAAACTGTTTTGGGGAAAGCCAAAATAAAAGTTATAGCAGATGACTTTGTTGATATGGAATTTGGAACAGGAGTTGTAAAAATAACTCCCGCACATGACTTTGACGATAATGAAGTAGCCAGTCGCCACAATTTGCCGTTAAAACAGGTTATAGGGTTTGATGGGAAAATGAACGAAAAAGCAGGGAAGTTTGAAGGGCTTTATGTTAAGCAAGCAAGGAAAGCAGTAGTTGAGGAAATGCAAAATAAAGGTTTGCTTGAGAAAGTTGACGAGAACTACACTCATAGAATCGGACTTTGCTATAAATGTAAAAATCCTATTGAGCCACTTCCTTTGGAACAGTGGTTTGTCAAAACAGGAGAGCTTGCAAAGCCGGCAATTTCTGCCGTTAAAAAAGGCCTGCCTGCCGGCAGGCAGGGAAAAATAAAAATCTACCCCAAAAACTTTGAGAAAATATATTTTGACTTTCTGGAGAACATTAGAGACTGGAACATCTCCCGTCAGATTGTATGGGGAATAAGAGTACCGGCATATAAATGCAGAAATCCGAAATCCGAAATCCGAAATCCGAAATCAAAGAACGAATGGTTTATTTCCGAAATCAAACCCGAGAAGTGTGAAGTTTGCGGAGAGTGTGATTTTGAGCAGGATCCCGATACCTTTGATACTTGGTTTTCTTCCGGACAGTGGCCTTTCGCAACGCTTCAAACAAACAAGGAAGGGGATTTTAAAACTTTCTATCCCACATCTGTTATGGAAACGGGTTATGACATTTTGCGCTGGTGGGTGGCGCGAATGGTCATGCTTGGAATTTATGAAACAGGAAAGATCCCATTCGTAAATATTTTACTTCACGGTCTTGTTAACGATCCGCTGGGAAAGAAAATGAGTAAGTCAAAAGGAAATGCGGTAAATCCGCTTGAGCTTGTTGATCAGTACGGGGCGGATGCAGTAAGGTTTGCGCTTGTATACGGGACAGCTACGGGGAATGATCAAAGTCTTTCGTATCCCAAGCTTCAGTCAATGCGCAATTTCACGAATAAGCTTTGGAATATTGGAAGATTTCTGCAGCTTCAGCTAGACTCCGGTCTTTTTAAAGACATAAAACCTGCAGAAGGAAAAAGGGAACCAGAAAAATATAAAGAAATGGTAGAGTCTGTGGACAATCTTTCTAAAAAGGTATCTGAGTCCCTAGATCAGTACAGATTTCATGACGCAGCAAATGAACTTTACGAATTTATATGGCACGTATTCGCAGACAAATACATAGAAGAGCTAAAAGAACCCCTCAAAGACGGAGAAATAGAAGCACTTGCTGCATTTATTTATGTTTGGGAAACGTCTCTTAAGCTTCTCCATCCTTTTATGCCTTTTATAACAGAAGAGCTTTGGAGGAAAATACCTGAAGCCGAAGGGGATTTAATTGTTTCCAAATGGCCCTCTTTCGCTAAAGCTTCAGAGGGCAAGCCCCTATGAGCAAAAATAACAAACGAATAGAATTCCCGAGCATTTACCGCGCAATTACCGATAAAAATAACGCTCCATTTATTGTATTGTCAATTTTACTAGTTATTGCTGTTTTTATGGTAGGAATAGATTTAGATAAAAACGTGTCAGAAAGAGATTCAAAAAAAAAGCTGTACGAAGAAAAGTCTAAAGAGATTAAATTTTGGGAAGAAGGAGTAGTTAGGTATACGGGCTTTAGAGACGGATATTTTAAACTTGCACTTCTTGAGTTTCAACGCGGTAACTTTAATAAATCAAGAGAGTATTTGGAAAAAGCTCTGTCTATTGACCCTTCTTTTGAAGAAGGAAAAAGTCTCGAAAAAATCCTAGAGGATTAGCCTTCCTGCTTTTCTTCTGGAGCCTTTTCCTCAGTAACAGGTTCTGCCGATCCCTTTTGTTCGCCTTCAGATGGTGTCTCTTCGCCTTCCTTAGGTTCTACAGCTTCGCCTTCTACTGTTTCTGCAGATTCAGCTGCCGCTGCCTCGGCTGCCGCTGCCTCTTCGGCTGCCTGTTCCTGAGCCTCCTTGGAAATAAGCTCTCCTATTTTTGCTACAACTTGGGCTGCGTCACTGAGAATCTCGACGCCCTCAGGTCTTTTAAGATCGCCGACCGTTATCTGCTCGTCAATGTTAGCTAGATGCGCAACATCTACAGATATATTTTCCGGAAGGTCCGTTGGAAACGCTTCCACTTCCACTTCGGATACGATATACATAAGGAGACCTATTTTATCTACAACGGCTTTGGACTCTCCGGTAAATTCAAGCGGAACCATTGTTTTAACTTTTTCCTTAAGATTCACCTTAAAAAGATCAGCGTGTAAAACATTCTCTTTATAGTTGGTGTGAACGTTGTGGATCAAAACGGGGATTGTATCTTTTCCGAGCTTTACGTCAACCAGTCCTGTTTCTCCGGCTTCGACGTAAACCTGCATGAAATCCTTAAGCGTTACCTGAACTGCCTGGGATTTTATATCCTTGCCGTAAATGTTGGCGGGGATTACGCCTTCGCGTCTTAATTTTTTTACTGCTTTACCAAGCTCTGTTCTTTTTTCAACTTTTAGGGAATACCTTTTCATTAAGAGACAATTTTACCTGAAAATGCCACGTTTTACAACTTTACGCACGGGAAGATGCTATAATGAGTTATTAAATCTAAATGATTGTTCTGGGACTAGATCCGGGAATTGCCCGTCTCGGCTGGGCAATACTAAGTGTAGATAAAGGGAAAGTAAAGGCAATAAGCTTTGACTGCTTCGAGACGAAAAAAGAATTAAACCTGCCTGAAAGAATTTTTCTGGTTCACGAGAAAGTTTCAGGATTAATTAAAAAATACAAACCAGACTGTCTGTCAATTGAAGAGATATTTTTTAGTTCAAATGCAAAAACTGCATTTAGCGTAGGGCAATCAAGAGGCGTATGTATTCTTGCGGCAGAGCAAATGGGAGTGCCGACATATTCATACACTCCGCTTCAAGTTAAAGTGGCAGTGACGGGGTACGGCAAGGCAGATAAATATCAGGTGGGGCAAATGGTAAAAACTATACTGGGTTTAAAAATTGTCCCAAAGCTTGACGATACCTCTGATGCTTTGGCAGTTGCAATTACTCACGCCTTTTCGTATAAAATGAAGGGCAAAATATGATGCATTCGACAAGCTCAGCATCATATTGAGTAAAATCGAAATATGATCGGTTCATTACGAGGAAAAGTCCAATTTATCCAGGGACAAGAAATAATAATTGACGTCGGAGGAGTAGGTTACAGGGTAAGTCTTCCTAGATCTGTAGGTACTGTTTCAGGAGGAGACAGTATTTCTCTTTTTATTTACACACACGTTAGGGAGGACGAACTTTCTCTTTTTGGATTTAAAGAAATTCATGATCTAAGGCTTTTCGAGAACCTTCTAAAAGTTTCGGGAATTGGACCCAAAACCGCCCTTGGAGTTTTTTCTGCGGGAACACGGGACGAAATTATAAAAGCCACAATTGCGGGAGACGTAGAGTTCTTTGAAAAAGTTCCGCGCTTAGGACGTAAAAATGCTCAGAAAATAATAATTGAGCTAAAAAGTAAGTTCGGAGACCTCTCAGACATCGACTTATCAGACAAAGACAAAGAAGAAAATAACGAAGTGATACTTGCCCTTCGTACGTTTGGGTTTTCAACAAATGAGGCCAGGGATGCGATAAAGAACCTTAAAGATGCTAAGACACTGGACGAGAAAATTAAACAGTCTTTAAGATACCTGGGAAAATAGAACAATTTACAATAATGACTCATTGAAACATTGAAAATTCAATGGAAATTGAGAATTGCGAATTGAAAATTAATTGAGTATGACTGATAAATTAATAAAAAACAAAGATAAACAAGAGGAGCAGGAAAGTCCGGAAGAGGAGGTACTGTTCACCTCTCTTAGGGCGGGGGCATGGGATGAATTTTTCGGTCAAGAAGGAGTAAAGCAGGCTCTTCATATTGCCATTTCTGCGGCAAAAAAAAGAAAAGAACCCATGGAACACATACTTCTCTATGGTCCTCCGGGTCTTGGTAAAACAACAGTGTCCCATCTCATAGCGAAGGAAATGGGAGTTTCTATAAAAATTACGTCCGGGCCTGCGATTGAGCGGGCAGGGGATTTGGCGTCAATTCTCACCAATCTTGAGGCAGGCGACATTCTTTTTATTGACGAGATTCATAGACTAAATAAAGTAGTTGAGGAGACTTTATATCCTGCGATGGAAGACTATGCATTAGACATAGTTATAGGTAAAGGGCCTTCTGCTCGAACCTTAAGGCTTGATCTTCCGAGATTTACCCTGATTGGTGCTACAACTCGAATAGGGCTTTTATCCGCTCCCATGAGAGACAGATTTGGAGTAGTCCATAGGCTAAGTTTCTATAAACCTGAGGAGTTGGAGCGGATAATTATTAAGGCAGCATCAAAGCTTAAAATCCCAATTGATAAAGATTCTATTAAAGAAATATCCATTCGAGCCCGCGGAACACCAAGAATTGCGCTCAAGTTCTTAAAAAGAGTCCGCGACTTCGCACAGGTAAAAGGAGAGGGCAAAGTGACAAAAGATCTTACGGATAAGGCGCTAGCGCTTCTTGAAGTTGACACGATAGGGCTAGACAGTGGGGACATAAGATTCATCAAAGCAATTATTGAGAAGCATGGAGGAGGTCCAGTAGGCCTTGAAACCCTGTCCTCAACTATTTCTGAGGACATATCAACAATTGAAGAGGTTATTGAGCCGTACCTTCTCCAGGTAGGATTCATAAAAAGAACTTCAAGGGGAAGAATGGCTACAAAACTAGCGTATTCACATTTCGGATTAAAACACCCTGAAGAGCCTGCCCGCAATGCTTCGCATAGCGATGCAGGCGGGAAAAAATCCCAACAAAAACTACTCTAATGGATGATTTAATCAAAAGAGAGAAGGATCTTCATAGTGAAGGCGAGCAGGTATTAGAAAAACTACAAATATTAAATATCCTCTCTAGGTTTGGGTCTCCCAAAACTGTTGGAAGCTTTGCAACAGGGCTAATGGTTTGGAGAGACCTTGATATTGTACTTGAAAAAGAAATAGATGAAAAAGGTTATTGGGAGACAGTAAATTTGCTTTTCTACAGCCCAAGACTAAAATATTTAACACTCACCGACTTTAGGAATAGTACGAACCCCAACACTCCCAAAGGGCTATATCTGGGGATTAAATATTGGTTTGAAAATAAAGAATGGAAAATAGATGTTTGGTTTATAGCTCCTAGGGCACCAGGATCAGAAAATTTTAACGAATGGATTAAAGAAAAGCTGGATGAAAAATCTCGAAGAATAATCCTGGGAATAAAAAGCAAGATATACAACAACCCTGATTACAAAAAGAAAATCTATAGCGTCGACATCTATAAAGCTGTTATAAATGAGGGGATAGTCGATCTAGGAGGCTTTAGAAAATATCTAGCAAAGTCAGGCAGAAGTATTTGAATTTACTTTAATTCCTCGAGGATTACGACTTTGGAATTTTTTACTTCTCTTTTGAATTTATCTTCAGCGTCTTTGTAACTATCCCCCAGAAGTAATTTGTAATGCATGGGGATCGTTATCTTCGCAGCAATGGTGTTTGCTGCCTCTATTGCCTCCGAGACGTCCATAGTGAACTTTCCTCCCATGGGGATCAGAGCCACGTCAATGTGGTCGTTTTTTAACTCTGCCATCTCCGGGGGAAAGTCAGTGTCACCTGCATGATAAATTTTCTTGTCATTCATCTCGAAAATATAACCCACCCAATTGTTTCCCCTGGGATGAAACTGTAAACGGTCAGGATGAGTATTGTATGCTGGAACTGTAGAAAATTTAAAACCTTTGACCTCATAGCTATTGTTAGGAGAAACTTCTATCTTCCTCTCGTTTGGTAAGTCAATTTTCGCCAGAATATCAGGAGGAGCTATTATTGTTGTTTGGTCTGCCAAAACTTGCGAAAGATCCTCTGGTGAGAAATGGTCGTAGTGGGCATGGGTTATAAAAATTAAATCAGCCTTTTCCAAGCTTCTTCCTTTTAAATCAAAAGGATCGACATAATATATTCTATTTCCGTTCTCGTCGATAAAGAAAAAGCTTGCGTGCCCAAGCCACTTTATATTTTCTAAGTCTTCCATATTTAGAACCCTATCTTAAAAAGATCTTGGAAAAAAGGAGTCACAGTTATTATAACCTGGAGGAAAATCGTAAATAAGACTGAAGCCACGAGCAAGCGGTTTCCTCTAAAAAGAAGTCTTCCCCTGACTATAAACGCCAGCATCATGTGAGAGAAGATGAGCGTGTTGAATACTACCGTTCTCGCAAATACTTCAGAATGACTCTGAAGCGATAAGTAAAAAACAGCTAGGAGAAGTATTGCTAAACCGAATCCGAAGGAAAAAATGAAAGTAAGTCTTTCTTTTGAGAGAATCGGAGCATGCGGGTTTCTAGGTGATCTTTTTAGAATATCAGGAGACTTCTTATCGCTCGCTAATGCGAGAGCCGGAAGTCCATCGGTTACCAAATTGATCCACAAAATTTGAGTGGGGAGTAGAGGAAGAGGCATGTTTAAAAGAAACGCCAGAACAATTAACGATATCTCAGACAGATTGCTTGTCAAGAGATAAGTTATTGCCTTTAAAATATTGTCATAGATTTTTCTTCCCTCTTCTACGGCGTGGACAATGGTTGAGTAGTTATCGTCTGAAAGAACTATATCTGCCGCCTCTTTCGCAACGTCAGTTCCCGTGTCTCCCATTGCAATTCCTACATCTGCTCGCTTTAGGGCAAGCGTATCGTTAATCCCGTCTCCTGTAACTCCAACAATAAGCCCCTTCCTTTTTGCTGCCTCAACTATACGAAGCTTGTCCTCGGGCTCTATCCTCGCAAAGACGCTTACTCTTTCTATTTCTTTATCCAGCTCTTCGTCCGTGAGCTTTTTGAGCCCATCTCCTGTAATAACACCATCTTCTTCAACAAGCCCTATTTCTTTTGCAATGGCAAGCGCTGTTATTTCATTGTCGCCTGTTACCATTATTGTTCTTATCCCCGCATTTCTTGCCTCTCTGATTGCGTCCTTTGCCTCTACTCTGGGCGGATCATAAATTCCAATCAGTCCTATGAACTCCAGATCTGACTCAAGACTTTTCTTCCAATCTGATGACCCGATTTTTTTTGAGGCAAACCCAATGACTCTTAAGCCTAAACTTGCGTACTCGTCGATCTTTTTTTCTATCTCCTCTTTGTTAACATTCTCACTTCTCTCAAGAATTTCCTCAGGCGCACCTCGTACTAGAACTTTTAGACTCTCACCCTCTTTTACGACTGTTGTAATTGATTTTGTTTCCGTATCAAAGAGATACTCATCAACAATAGAAGCATTTTTTCGTAGATTTTGATAATTCGGTTCGTGCTGAGACGCCCAGTAAAGAAGTGCTACGTCTGTTTTGTCTCCTACGATTTCTACTGCTCCCTCGTAAGTCCCAGATACTATAGAAGATGCATTATTTAAAACGCTAGCAAGAATAATATCTGGCAAGAGGGTCTCTTTAAGAGGCCAGTGTTCTCTAACTTTCATTTGATTCTGGGTCAGAGTGCCTGTTTTATCGGTTATGATAAGTTGCACCGCACCCAAAGTCTCAACGGATGGCATTTTCCTCACAATTGCTTTTTTCTTTGCCATCCGGCTTACCCCAATTGCCAAAGCGATAGTCACGACTGCAGGAAGCCCTTCGGGAATGGCAGCTACTCCTATGCTGACCGCAAGCAGGAGTAAGGGGTAAAGTTCTTTGCCCTGCATTATGCCAAGAGGTACTAATAGTGCAGAAGTTGCTACAACGATTATAGTTATATAGCGGCCAAGCTGGGTAAGCTTTTTCTCAAGGGGAGTTTTGTCTGCTTCGATGCTTGAAATTCCTTTCGCAATCTTTCCAAACTTTGTATTAAGCCCTGTTGCGGATACTTCCATATAGGCTTTGCCTTTGGAGACCATAGTTCCTGAAAAAAGAATGTCTGAGTCTTTTTTAAGAACCGGCATTGATTCTCCCGTGAGGATAGATTCATCTACCTCAAGCCTATTGCTTTTGATGATTCTTCCGTCTGCCGGAATTCTGTCACCATCTGAAAGTATTACTACATCTCCGGGGACAAGAAGAGAAGAGTCTATGGAGGTCTCTTTGCCGTCCCTTACTACCCGAACCTCTGAGGTGGCAAGTTTTTTAAGTTTCTCAATAGCCTTTTCCGCTCTGTATTCCTGAATAAAGCCGAATATTGCGTTAAGAATAAGGATTGAAAAGATAAGAAAAGCATCAGTATAGTCGCCAATTACTACAGATATTACGGCTGCGATTGAAAGAATAAGATTGATGAACGTAGGGAACTGCGAGAAAAATATAGCAACAGCTCTGAATCTTTTAGCCTCCGGAAGAACGTTTTTTCCGGATTTTTTAAGAAGTTCTATTGCTTCTTGCGATGTGAGTCCTTTCAAGGTAAGGCTTTCCATTATTTGTCTTTCTGTCTCTCAAAAATAATCTTTGAAATCTCGGCAATGGCTCTTTTTGCTTCCCCTTCTTCTTCTCCAATGTCTGAAGTCATTACGCCTAAATAGTAAGCATTTTCTCCGTTCTTTATTATCCCCACGTCATGCACCCCTCCTTCTGCGTCTCCGGTCTTATGGTAGACAATCGTTCCCTCTGGAAGGAGAGCGGGGAGCCTGTCTTCAAAGTCTGAGTCTGTGAAGAAGCTGAGAAGTTCCTGAGTATGGGCTGCGTTGGTTACTTCGCCGTTATATATTTTTCTGAAAAGTAAATACACATCGTAGTTAGAAGTTTTATTATCTGCCATATTTGTCTGGGTAAGTCCCCACTCATCAATAGTTTTTTGAATTTTATCCATTCCAATCCTTACCCCTAAAACGTGTGCTGCAGTATTATCTGACTGCTTAAGGCTTAGCTTGGCTAAGTTCCTCAAGCTGTAAGACCCGCCCGGCTTCTCGTACCTGAGACTTCCTGTCCCGTAGTCCTGAATGTCTTTTTCAAGGATTGTAATTTTGCTGTCTAGATTAATCTCGCCTTTACTGGCTAGGTAATAAAGAACAGCAATTAGTGGAGTCTTATTTACCGAGGCTGAAACTATAATTTGGCGCTCATCAATTCCAAAAGAAGAATTGTTCTGAAAATTATTATAGTAAACAGAGTAAGACCCTTTTTGTTTTTGAGTATATTCGGTAACGTCGCTTCGTAAAGACACTGCATTTCTAGCCGCGGTATTGGGAAGCGAAAGCTTGGGCACGAAATCCAGATTTTTCCCCAAAATCATGAAGAATAAGGCAAAGACGATGGTACCGATCAGCTTTCTTCTGGTCATTATAGATAGTCCATTTTTGGCCGGTATTGTAGAGCTTCAGCAATGTGTGCTGGCTTTATTTCTTTTGAACCTTCAAGGTCAGCAATAGTTTGGGATACCTTTATTATTCTGCTATACGACCTTGCAGACAGCTTCATTTTTGTTACTGCGAGCTTAAGCAGGTCTATACACTCGGTAGAAAGGATACAGTATTTCTTAATTTCCTTGTTGCCCATTTCTGAATTGGTAAGAATTTTTTTGTTCTTCGCGAAGCGCTTTGTTTGAAGATCCCGTGCTTTCTGTACCCTTCTTCTTACACTTGAGGAATCTTCTTCATTGTCTTTGCCCTCGTCCGCGACCAGCTTTTCCAGTTTTACAGCTGGTACTTCTAAATGTATATCGATCCGGTCAAGCATTGGCCCTGAGATTCTTTTCTGGTAACGAAGAATTTCAGAAGTCGTGCATCGGCATTCACTCATCGGATCTCCAAAATGGCCGCATGGACAGGGATTTTGTGCAGCAACAAGCATAAATTTGGAAGGGAATGTAATTCTTCCGCGCGCCCTGGAAACTGTTACAAACCCGTCTTCCATGGGTTGGCGAAGGGCCTCCAGAACGTTTCTTTGAAATTCTGGGAATTCGTCTAAAAAAAGTACTCCTCTGTGGGCCAGTGAAATATCCCCAGGTTTTGGATACGCCCCTCCGCCCACGAGTCCAATATAGGACGTAGTGTGATGAGGAGATCGGAAAGGTCTTTTGGTGATTAGCGAATCATTCTCGAGGTAACCTGAGATGCTATAAATCTTAGTTATTTCAAGCGCCTCATCGAATGTAGCTTTTGGCAAGATTGACGGAAGAGTCCTAGCCAAAAGCGTTTTTCCTGCTCCGGGAGGGCCTTTTAGAAGTATATTGTGTGATCCGGCAGCTGCGATTTCAAAAGCTCTTTTGGCCTGCTCCTGTCCTTTGATGTCTTTCATGTCGAATTCAAAAGATTCGGAATAGATGCTTTTTAAAGACAATGGCTTTTGTTTTTTTATTTCTGCCTTTCCCGACAGATGATTAAATATTTCAAAAAGTGAAGTTACCGGGTAGACGTTTATTCCCTTAACAACAGATGCTTCTATTGCATTGGCAACAGGCACGAATATCGAGGTTATCTTTTTGTCTTTAGCCATAATCACAGATGATAGAACTCCGGTGCTTCGCCTCAACTTCCCATCAAGAGAAAGCTCGCCAATAAACATAGAGCTTACTGTATCTGTTTTTAGCTGCTCGCTAGCAATAAGAATTCCTAAAGCAATGGGTAAATCATAGCTAGGTCCTTCTTTTGGGAGGTCTGCGGGTGCCAGATTCACGGTTATTCTTTTTGCAGGAAAATCTGCCCCGGTATTCTTGATGGCGGATCTGACTCTTTCTTTTGACTCTTCAACGGCTTTATCGGGAAGTCCAACTATCGTAAAAGAGGGGAGGCCTTGGGAGGAGATATCTACTTCTACTTCGACCGGTAGAGAATTTAGTCCTACTACTGCTGCGGAAATTACCTTTGCAAGCATAAGTACATAATAGCATTTTTGAGGCGAGTTAGGTATAATTTGGCCCTAAATGAACACGGAACGGAAGGGAGGAGTGAGACAGCCTACAGTTCTCGGGAATAATTCGGGAAATCTTCGGGAAATACAAAATGGGGAAGTAGCGGTTAGCTACCCCCCCTTAGTGTCTATATTTAAAGGCATAGTTGTGACTTCAGTACAAAGGACAGCAATGGGTATCCTGGATGACCTTGGTTTGGCTACAGAAGACAAGAGACTCCTATTTTTTTCTTATTTATGGCACGAGAGCGGGTCGCTTGTTCAGGTGCGTAGATTTGGCGGAGCGGATGAGACCGTTGATGGGTTACTAGGAAGGTTAGATGATCGCTTATCAGAAAAATATGACCAATTTTACGATGGATACTCTAGTGTGCTTGCTCAACAAGCGGAAGGTGAGATGGTAAAAAGATCAAAAGCAGTTTTGGCAAAGCATAACTATACAGAAGTTATGGAAATGAAAAACAAAAAAACGCCTCATAAGGTTATTGCTGAAGCTTTAGGAATACCTCTTACTAAGGTACATGGAATAGCTAAAGATCTCATTACAGCAGGTTTGATAGAGCCTTCTGCAAAAGGTAGGTTTAGAGCGGCAACTTTTGCTGAATTCTGCGATAAGGTGCTTAGGTTAAGGCAACAGGGGGTAATAGATTATGAGGAAGTGGCAAGGAGATTGGGTGTCAGCAGGGGAAGCGTAGATAGGGCTATAGGAAGACTATCTTCTTCTGGAAGACTGAAGGTTTTTACCAAGAAAGAATTGGGAGCGATTAAGTCTCGGAAGAAAAAGGGTTTCAGGGAAAAGGTAAAATCATATCGTAATAACACGGATTTAAGCGTAGAGGAGATAGCGGTGGTAACGGAGAGTACGGTAGACCAGGTTCGGATCCAGATATCAAAGCTAATACGGAGCGGAGAAATTATTTCGCAAGAGGTCCAAGATAGAAAAAGAAAAAAAGCGGAATTGAGAAAAATATTACAATCAGGCCGGTACCGCACTCTTAAGGGTAGGATCAACCTTAAAGCGGCAATGAAAGAATTGGGGGCGTCATTTTATAGCACGCGCTCTTTGTATGATGAAATTGCCCAAGAAGAAACAGTTCCTCCCAGAATCAGACAAGTTCATAAAAGCTCCTTGGTTAATCCTAAGTAGGTTTCGGGCGTGACCTTTCGGAGTTCATCTTTGACAGACTCTTTTACCGAAAGCTCGTTAATTAAACCGAGCCAATCTTCTCTTGAAAGTTTTTTACCTTTTACAGACTTCATGATAGATAAATAGGCATCTTTTTTACCTTCTTTGCGAAGAACAGTTTGCAAAGCTTCAGTCAGAATTGACCAGTCGCTATTTAAATCGTCTTTGATCTTTAATAAGTTAGGAGTGATTTTAGAGAGTCCATCGTGCGTACCGTTATAGGAAATAAGTGAATGGGCGAGGATAACTCCCAGATTCCTTATGATTGTGCTTCCCGATAAGTCTCGCTGCAGGCGTGATAACGGAAGCTTTCTTTCCAAGACCTCAATTAGACCGTTTGCTATTTCCAAATTTCCCTCCGAATTTTCAAAATCAATCGGATTAATTTTTTGAGGCATAGTAGAGGAGCCTACCTGTCCTGTTCTTGATTCTAAAACAAACCACCCATCGCTAATATATCTCCAAAAGTCTTGATTTAAGTCCAAAAGAATGCCGTTTATTCTCTGGATGGTTTGAAAGTATTCGATTATATCTTCGGGTGGGTTGACTTGAGTTGTTAGTGGGTTAAATCTAAAATCCAGAGACTCAACAAGTTTTTGACTAAACTTTATCCAGTTGATCTTAGGATAGGCAAAGTAAAGAGCATTGTAATTTCCTACTGCGCCGTTTAATTTTCCGGAAAACTCAAAATCTTTTAATTTATTTCTCTCTCTTCTTAGTCTTGAGGCAAAAACAGCCATCTCTTTTCCTAAAGTGGTAGGAACCGCGGGCTGGCCGTGGGTCCGGGCAAGCATTGGAACGCCTTTGTAACTCTTGGCAAGCTCCAACAGTTTGTTTGTTAAATCTTCAAGAGGGGGGACTATTGTCTCATCTGACGCACTTCTAAGCATAATTCTGTAGGAAAGATTGTTTATATCCTCAGAAGTCAGGCCAAAATGGATCATTTCGGAAGACTTACTTGATAAAACACTTCTCAGATAAATCTCAACTGCCTTTACATCGTGGTGTGTTTGATCTTCTATCTTTTTTATCTTTTCCGCTTCCTTTAAATCGAATTCTTCAAGAACCTTTAGAAGTTTACTTTTTTCGGAGGAGGACAGATCTACTATCCCTAGTTTTGATAGAGCAAATAGGTATTTAATTTCCACTCCAAGCCGAGCCTTAATTAGCGCATACTCCGACACAAATTCCGAAAGCTCTGTCGTCTTTTCCTTATACCTTCCATCAATTGGGCTTATCGCCAAAAGCATGCTCATAGAATAAATTTCTCAATAACATCCGCTAAGCCGTCTTCTTCAACTGTGGGCGCAACGTAGTCTGCTATAACTTTAAGATCTTCAACGGAATCGCCCATGGCTATCTTTAGTCCACACGCCATGAGAAGCGGAAAATCATTGTAATGGTCTCCTATTCCAATAATTTCGTGGGTATTGATGCCAAGAATTTTAGCTAGCTTTAACACTGCGTGTTGTTTGGTAGCGCTCGCATTCGATACATATACATCGAAAAACTCCTTACCTTCAAATGCTGCTGCTTTTACAACTGCCAGATCTTTAAAATTTCTCTCCAGGTTTCCTACAAGATCTTCTGCGGAAGAAGGGCTCAAATCATGTATGGATATCTTTCTGACTTTCGCATACGCTGGGATAGTCGAGGGGTTCTTGAAATTGTCGATATCGCAGGACACTCTTGTCATCGGATAATTTCTTGTAATCTTAAGAATCTCTTCTGTTTCTTTGGCAGAGAGCAATGCTTCCCATAAAGCTTTTCCAGATTTTGCATCCACTATGCTTGCTCCATTATCTGTAATAAGAGGAGATGAGAGGCCTATATGTTCCACCAAATACTGAACCATAAAGAATGGACGACCAGTGGCTAGACTAAATATGACACCCTTTTTTACCGCTCTTCTTATAGCTAAGGTAGTCTTGTCTGATGGTAACGCGTCATTTTTGGTTTCGATAAGTGTTCCATCAATGTCTGAAATAATTGCCTTATATTTCTTTTTAAATTTTGATGATTTCATTTCTTTTAACACCCGTTGAGACATAGGTTATTTTAACTCCAAGCATTTTTTCAATGTCTCTTAAATAAATCTGCGCTTCTTTCGGAAGGTCTTTAAAGTTTTTTGCCTCTTTTATGGATTTTTGCCAGCCCTTATACGTTTTGTAAACCGGTTTTACTCTGTCGAAGTCTTTTGTGCTACACTGTTCGTAGCTTATTCGCTTGCTGTTTAGATTATATCGAACACAAACTTTAATCTTTTCGAAATTATCCAATACATCAAGTTTTGTTATACAAATTTCTGTAAAGCCATTAATTTTTACTGCAAATCGGAGCATTTCCAGGTCCAACCATCCACACCTCCTTGGACGTCCCGTGGTAGCGCCATACTCGCCGCCAATTTCTCTTAGTTTATTTCCAATGCCATTTTTCTGTTCTGTCGGAACTGGACCAAAACCAACCCTTGTAGTGTATGCCTTAGCAACTCCAATTACCTTGTTTATTTTGTTTGGTGCTATGCCTGCCCCTGCGTTTACACCACCGGAAACAGCATTTGAGGCTGTTACAAACGGATAAATTCCCCAATCGTTATCGAGGAAGGTTCCCTGTGCGCCTTCCAAGAGGATATTTTGTTTTTTATCTATTGCCGAATTAATAATTGTAAAAGTGTCAGATATAAATGGAAGGATTTTTCTCCTCATTGAAAAAAAATCTTTTTCAACAACGTTTTTATTTACCTTCTTTCCAAAAGGTTTTAGAGTTTTATTTTTTATTAGAACTTGAACACTTAGTTTTTCTTTAAAGGACTTTCTGTCCAAAAGATCTCCCAAGGTTATGCCGTTGTAAGTTACTTTGTCCGCATACACTGGCCCAATGCCTCTTCCGGTGGGTTGAGGAGTATTCACTCCCTTTTTTGCTTCTTCATAAACTTGTTCCAAGAGTTTGTGATAAGGCATTATTAATTGGCACCTTGGGGAGATAAAAAGCCTTCCCTTTACTTTAATTCCCGCTTTTTCTACTAATTCAATTTCGGAAAGGAGAACTGCTAAATCAATAACCACTCCGTTTGCTATAACTGCTTTTGTGTTGAGATTAAAAATACCGCCGGGAATAAGATGAAGTGCGAATTTTCCGTATTTGTTTATTATGGTGTGGCCTGCGTTGTTACCTCCGTGGAATCTGACTACAAAATCTGAGTCTTTTGCCAGGTAATCGATTATTTTGCCTTTTCCTTCATCTCCCCACTGGGAGCCAATTACAAGTGTTACCGGCATTTAGGCCATTGGATTTTAATACATGCGAGGTGTTAAATGCAATAAGAAGTGCTAAAATAACTTACGCTTATGGACCAGGTAGCAAGAGTCAGAGAAAAAATCGATATCGTTTCATTTATTTCAGAATATCTGACTCTTAAAAAATCAGGCAGGAACTTTTCTGCCCCATGTCCCTTCCACAATGAGAAAACCCCATCTTTTATTATCTCGCCTGAGCGTCAGATTTGGCATTGCTTTGGGTGTGGAAAAGGAGGAGACATTTTTTCATTCCTAATGGAGTATGAAAAAATTGAATTCCTCGAGGCGCTTCGCAGTCTAGCTAAAAGAGTTGGAATAGAAATTAAAACCGGAGATTTTGCTACTTCCTCAATTAAGGAAAAGATTTATCAAGTAAATAAGATTGCCTCCGGCTTTTACCAATACATACTTACAGAGCACAGGGCTGGAGAGAAGGCGCTATCCTATCTTCTTGAAAAACGGAAAATGAATAAAGCTCTTATTAAAAGTTTTGGCTTGGGCTACTCTCCCTCAAACAACGCTTTGGCAGCATATCTGATCAATAAGAAGAAATACAAAAAGCAGGATTTATCAGATGCCGGATTAATATTCCAAAGGGGTAATGATGCTTTCGACTTTTTCAGAGGAAGGCTGATATTTCCCCTCACGGATCATAGGGGAAATATTTTAGGGTTTTCCGGAAGAGTGCTTGATGACCACGACAGCCCTAAGTATATAAATACTAAGGAAACTCCGGTCTACCACAAGGGTTCAACTTTCTTCGGAATAGACAGGGCGCTTGATGAAATTAAAAAGGCAGGCGAGGCCGTTTTAATGGAAGGAGAGTTTGATGTTATATCTTCATTTAGGGAGGGAATTAAAAATGCCGTAGCTATAAAAGGTACTGCACTGACAGATGAACAGTCCATTTTTCTCTCAAGGTTTGCTCAGAAAATAATTCTTTGTCTGGATCAAGACGAGGCAGGGATTGAAGCAACGAAAAGAAGCCTCGCGGTCCTTGAGAAAAAAAATCTAACATCATATGTGGCATCAATGCCCGGAAATAAAGATCCAGACGATGCATTAAATTCAGACCCCGTTCTTTTTAAATCCGCACTTAAAGAAAGCGCCGGAGCATACGATTTCTTAATCACTGAGGCATTAGACCGAAATAGTGTTAAGACATTTGAAGGCAAGAAAAAAATATCTGAATCTCTTTTGCCTGCATTTTCATTAATTTCAAACGAAGTAGTAAAAGAGCATTACTTAAGAAAGCTTAGTTCTGAAATTGATACTTCTCTTGATTCATTGAAAAAACAGCTTGATAAAATTGACAAAAAACCCGAGGACAAGACTGCTGAATCTTCGCAGACAGACAAGAGAGGTAAGCGGGAAATTCGCGAGGAATATCTCCTTTCTTTAATTGTTCAGTCTGAAAAGCCGAAAGAGTCTTTTGACGCCGTATTGCTAATTCTTGAAGACTACGAATTTGAAACAGAAGTGTATAAAAAAGTAATGGAGCGCTTGATACTTTTCTTTAAGACCAACAACGATTTTGAGAGTAAAAACTTTGTAAAAAACCTTCCGAAGGAATTAGTTGAAGCATTTGACCAGATATTTTTATTCCCTATCCCCAAATTTGAAACCAAAGACCCTTTTCTTATAGACTTGAAAAGAACAGCTAAGGATCTTAGAGCTATCTATTTAAAAAACAAAATACAGGATTTAAGCGATAGGCTCAAGAAGGTGAAAGAAAAAGAAGATCCCAAGGCCGAAGATACGCTTAAAACTGAGATTTCAGAAATCACCTCAAAGCTCACGACTTTGTAAGGGTTTTAATTTAGGCTCATTCATGGTAAAATAATTTGTACAGAAAGGGACTCCTATGGCTAAAGATGACCTCAGCGTATTAACGGACATTATTTCATCGGCAAAAAAAAGAGGGTATATAACACAGGAAGAAATTCTAGCGATTTTTCCAAAGCCTGAAGAACACATAAAGGACCTTGACGCTTTGTACGATAAACTTCTTCGTTCTGAAGTAGATGTTTTTGAGTCGGTTGCAGAAGATAAAGACACGGAAAAGCCCATAGAGGACTTGGAAAAAGAATTAGAAGCATTAACAGTTCTTACGGAGGGAACGGTTTCTGATCCTGTTAGAATGTATCTTAAGGAAATAGGACGAATTCCGCTTCTTAATTTCGAACAGGAAATTGCCCTCGCCAAAAGGGTAGAGAAAAAAGACAAACAGGCAAAAGAGATATTAATCAATTCGAATCTTCGCTTGGTCGTTTCTATTGCAAAAAAATATGTTGGTCGGGGACTTACTCTTTTGGATTTGATTCAGGAGGGAAATAACGGTTTAATAAGAGCTGTTGAGAAATATGACTGGAGACGCGGATTTAAATTTTCAACATACGCTACCTGGTGGATCAGGCAATCCATAACACGCGCAATTGCTGATCAGGCAAGGACGATAAGAATTCCGGTTCATATGGTAGAAAATATAAATAGATTTTTAAGAGCATCTAGAAAACTTATGCAGGAATTGGGACGCGAGCCGACACCTGAGGAAGTGGCAAAGGTTTTGGGAATTGATCCCGAAAAGGCTTTGGAAATAATTAAGATTTCTCAGGAGCCCGCGAGTCTTGAAGCACCGGTTTCCGATGAAGAAGACAGCCGCCTCGGAGATTTCATCCACGATACTGCGGCTCCGACGCTTTTTGATTCTGCGTCGCGTGAACTTTTGAAAGAGCAGGTAGATCAAGTCCTCTCAACTTTATCGGACAGAGAAAGAAGAGTTCTTGAGGAAAGGTTTGGATTAAAGGACGGGAGACCAAAGACTCTTGAGGAAGTAGGAAAGATGTTTGCAGTAACGCGTGAAAGAATACGTCAAATTGAGGCAAAATCTTTAAGAAAGCTTCGTCATCCCTCTCGCGGAAACAAGCTCAAAGATTATTTGGGGTAGGGGATTCTATTTAGCAAGCCTTCCGGACTGAAGAAAGGAGTTTATCGCAGTAAGCACCAGGCTTAAAACTAAAGCCCACAAAAATGAATCCACATCAAATCCAGGAACCACCCTGGCAGCAAGCATTACTAAAAGAGCCTGAATCACAAATGTGAATAGGCCTAGAGTAATAAGAGTTATAGGGAGGGTTAGGATTACCAAAACCGGTTTTAGGACCGCATTAAAAATTCCCAAAACTAATGCAGCAATAAGTGCTGCGGTAAAGCTCGTTACATGAACGCCTGGCAAAATATATGCTGCGGCAAAAACAGCCATCGCGCTTACAATCCAGTTAAGTAAAATATTCATTTAGTAAACAATATGCGCTGGTCTAAAAACAGTTAATCTATAAGACTTTCCGTCTTTTGTTTTCTTACTAATGAACGTGCTGCTGTGGACAATTCTTGTGGAAACAGTACCTGTTCCTATTGGATTATCATCCTGATCTAATGCCTGAACAAACCAGTTAACTACGCCTTCAGAATTGTCGGTTACCGGCTTGGTGGCAAATCTAATCCCTGGAGCTCTAAGTTTTACCTCACTACCGGGACTGTAACCCCAGTTACGAACAGGAATTCCTTTTTCCATTCTCAATACTTGATTTTGACTTTGTGCTTCTGGTCTTGGATCAATTGACCTGTCTGTAATATTTGGATATTTTGGCTTAGTATCTTTTTTTGGCTTCTCATCCACGGCAACTCCAACTTGAACGGCGAGAGGAGACAAAGCGGGAGTGGCATCTCCTCTTCTGATAATCCTTCGCCCTCTTCTAGCTGAGCGCTCTGGGTTTCCAAATCTAGGCCTTGCGGTTTCTGCCATTTCTTCTAAAGTATAACATAGGAAATATCAAAGTTCCGATCGCTCCGACTACTGCAAGCAGGACTCCATATTTAAAGCCTTGCGGGTTATAAACAAATTCTACTTTATGTTTTCCAGCGGGCACAGGAACAGCCCGAAATGTATAGTCTGCTCTATAAATCTTTACTTCTTTTCCGTCAATCTTTGCCTTCCACCCCGGATAATAAACATCGCTTAGGAAAAGGAGCGAAGCCTGAAGAGAATCTGTTTGTACTACAACACTATTAAGTGAATACTTTGTAATCCCTGCAAAACCAGAAGCGTTCAGTCTTTTAGAAACATTAGGGTCTTCCTCAAGAATAATTTGTCTTCTTATATCGAAATCTTCGGAAAAAAGCTTTTCAATTATTTGCTCATCATTTTTTTCGACGATATAATCAGAGGTTAGAAATGTCCGCGGGACAAAATCTCGTGCCTCAAAAACTCTATAAATTCCGTCGTCAAAAATTTCTTTAAATTTATCATCTGGGAACAGACTAAAAGGATAAGACCATCCTTTGCCGTCATCGGACACTTTATGAACTATAAAACGTACTCCCAATAGGTCTAGCGCTTTTGATACATTGGGCCCATATTTTGGGAAGACGACGCCAGATCTTGCCCCAGAAGATGGTTTGCCAGTCTGAACAGCATTTACGAACTCTCCGTACCTTTTTATATAGACGGCATCATATCCTTCAATTCCAGGCAGTTGATAATAATCCGAATTGTCAGCGCCATAATTTCCAAATACACGGTCAAATGATGTTATCTTTGGATAATAGTCAATTACTTGTGTCTTTGGATGAATCATGTCTTTGGGATCAAAAGGGAGCCACTTGTTGGCAAAGCGAAGCATATCGAAGGACACTATAAAAATAAGAGCAAGTCCTAAAATTGCTGCCAGTCTTTTGTTAAGAGTGGCAATGCCGATGACAAAAAGTGATCCCGCAAAAACTAGCGTAGGAAGAATTAAATTGTTTCTTGCAATAAGTTTCCTTGTATCGTCAAGTCCCATACCTGCGATTACCATTACCCACAACGACGCCATTACGAGTGTCCAAAGAATTCCCCACACGACTATTCTTTTAGATAGCTTATTGCTTTTTATTTCTGCTAATAGGTAGTCAAATCCGAATGCTGAGAGAGTGGCAATCGAGAAACTAAAAATTACAATAACTCTAGATGCAGCAGCAGTTGAGATAACCGGAATTTTTAGTCTTACCAGAATATCTAAAAAAGGCGTGTCAAATGCTAGAAGAAGAGCGATTACACCGGCAATAGCAAAAAATAGGGCTTCCTTTCTTCGTTTGATTAGAGCAAATAATGCAAGAAAAAGAGGAAGAGCCCCGGTATACGCATTCCACTCTGCATAATGACCAAACCATGCATTCCTAGTTACAGGATTCCCAAATATGTCCGGCGCAACAAAAGTAGGAATATAATTTAGCGGAATTGTTTCTATTTTTTGAAAAAGATCGCTTCTTAGAGACTGTGAATACACCTCTATTGACGGAAGAATTTGGGGCATAGAAAGAAGAAGTCCGAAGACTATAAAAAGGAAGGGAATTGTAAAAAGCGAGAGGTTCCGATTTTTAAGGTGAGAAAAGAAAAGATAGCCTGTCACGAAGATTAGGAAATAAAGACTTGTCTGGAAATGGCCGCTTAGGAAGGAGAGGGGTATTGTTAAAGAAAGAAGAACTAAATAGATAGGATTTTTTTGTACTTTGTATTTTTCAATTGCCAGAAGCGCTAGCGGAAGAAAAAGAATTGCATATCCAAGAGTTGCGTACTCCATCCAAGTAGTGATGAAGCCGCAGAACATAAACGAAATTCCTCCAACGAGAGATCCCTCCCGGCTAATTTTTAATGTTCTTAAGAACAAATACGTAAAAAGAGAGGCCAAAAGGGGCTGAAGAAGAACCAGGATAGACCATGCGTTTTTAAAATCAAAAATGAAGAACAGAACATTAAGAGGAGAAAGAACAGCGGATTGATAATTAGCTAAATGCGTAGTCCCCGAAAAACTGTATGGATTCCAGAGAGCAATCTCTCCGTTTTTATATCCTTCAATTGAAAGATGTCTCCAGGGATAAATCTGTACCAAAATATCGGGCATCGCATCGTTTTTTACAGGTCGACCAAATTCAGGATATGCACTCCAAGGCGGGAAAGTAGTCACCTGATAATTTGCAGGATATGGAGCCTTATTTTGTAGGAAAAAGGGAAAGGAGAAAACAAACCAAAGGAGAACAAGAAATAAAACGGGATAGTGTCTTTTTATAAATTGTACTATCATGCTTTTTTAGTCAATTTCCCCTTAATAAGGATTAATGATCCCCAGCTGATAACTGTAATAATCGATACAAGCGTTACATAGTCTGCGAAAAGCCTAAGTTTCGTTTCCTCAAAAACTGCGTACACTTTATGATGGCCTTTGGATAAATTAAAGGTCATAAGTCCCCTATGATTTGGGTCCTGAAACTGTAGATTCAGGGAGGTTCCGTCTGCAAATATTTTCCATCCTGGAAAATAAAGAGTATTTTCTTTAATCCTGGCATTGTCTGTGATTACGTCTATTTCATATGAGTGCTTTGCTGAATTTCTTGCTAGCTTTTTAATTACTGCTTCCCCCTCAATTATTTCAATAGTATCTTTGGATTCTTTCTCCATAAATCTCACAGACCATATTGGTGCAGATTCCCCCGTATCAGTAGTACTTTTATAAATTCCTCTAAGCGAAGAATCGTCTCGATATAGATATCCTTTGACTTTCCAATAATTAAAACTGAGAGTAATAGACGCAATAATTATCAGGCCAGCTGCGAAAACCTTTTGCTTTTTGGGAATAGAATAAACAAGAAAAGCACCCATAATGGATGCCATAAATATTGATACTGATAGAAATCTCCATGGGAATTGAAGTTTCTGAAGAGTAGTTAATATATTGTAAAGGGGGTTTGAAATTGCGAGCATGAAAAATACTGAAATAAGGAAATATGAAAAAGCGAATACGTAAAAAATCAGGAGCCTTCTCTCTTTTAGTTTTTTTAAAACCAGGGGTAATGAAAGAACAGCAAGTATGTTTAATAATCCTATTTGAACGCTAAACTGTCCGGTTCCTCCAAAGTTCCAGGGAGAGTAGATTAGAGACACTGGGTTTACAAAGCTTGAAGCATAAGTCCCCGCTGTTACGATATCGCGAAGAGTGTATTTTCCTTCAAAAAATGCCGGAAACCAAAAAAATGCAGAGACTGCCCCCCCCAGCGCAAACATAGTGATAAAACTTGTTGCAGGGTTTTTATACTTCTTGTTTTGCCAGACCAAAAACAAAGCGTAAAAAAGAATAAATGGTGCGAAAAGGAGACTAATGGCGTTATGGGACAAGATAAACCCCCCCAGAGATAGTGCTCCACCCAAAGTGAGTAGAAATGTTTTCTTATCTAATATTTCATTTCTGTTTTCAGAAAGCTTATAGAGGAAATAAAGGATGAGCGGAGGAAAAATAAAAGCAACGTGTTCTCCTATTGCTCCCCGGACGTACATATCCACGAAACGGTATGGAGCAAAGAGATATAGAACGCTTGCGACTAGTCCTTCTTTCTCGCCCAGGAAATTCTTCACCCAAAGAAACATTGTCAAACCGGAAAGGACGTAGGAGGCTGCGAAAACCAACTTGATAGAATCGATAAGGGAGAATCCGAGGAAATGAAAAATAGACGCAATGTAAGAGGGAAGAGGATAGAGAAACATTAGAATTGGGTGACCATATCCCCAGTTCAGATTGCCGGCCCATCTGGGAATTAAGTTGCCTTCAGAAAGACTCTGGTAGAAATTAGCTATTCTCGCAACATGATCTATTCCGTCGTGCGTTATGGGGAGTCCTGAATGTAGAAATAACCAAAGAGGAAGAATCGAAAGCAAAAAGATTAACAGGGGAAAACGTAGCTTCCTTGACTTAAAAAGTCCCATTTAGAAAATTATACCAAAGTTTACCTATTTCTTTTGCTTTTTAGAGATGGAAGAATAACACCAAAATTGGCACCTGACTTATGGAAAAAATAACCGACTGTTAAAAACATAATGATAGGAGAAACCCAAGCGGGTATATGATGTCCAAAACCGTCCAGTATCATTATAATTCCTAAGAAAAATATTGAATACATTGCTCCGTTTTTTAAGTACTTATAGGTTTTTATTCTTTCTATGTTGCTGACAGTTATTTTTCTGAGTACGATTGCCCCCAGCCCATTTCCGATTAAAATTAAGGGAACGGAAAAGGTAAAGGCAAATGCTCCTATAACTCCATCTACGGAGAACGTGGCATCCAAAACTTCGAGATAAAGAATTTTGCTTAGATCCGATACGTTCCCCCTTAGGAGTCTTTTCTCTTGCTGTTCTGCGTATTGACGGAAACCGTGAATTATGAAGAAGGCCGTTGATCCCACAACTGCTCCAAATGCCAGAATAGAGCCTTCTTTAAGGGCAAACCATACAATAACAGCAAGAATTACTGCAACAACTGTGAAGAACCATGCACCCTGAGAATGGAAAAACTTTTCTGCCCTAAGTCCGAAATTCTTGGTTTCCAAGAATAGCCAGTGAAAAAAGATAAATAGAAGAAATACCCCTCCTCCCAAGAGTAGGGCTCTGGCTGTTTGCTCAATAGTTTTTCTTACTTCTTCTCCTGAGGACATTGTAACTCTGACTATTTCTATAAATGAAAGATCTGGCATCGTTGCCCAAATGATAACGAAAGGCAAAAGTCCTCTTATAACAAAAACCGCAAATAGTATTCCCCAGAAAAGGAACCATCTTTTTGCCCGCTCACTCATCGTGGAGAGAACCTCGGCATTAATAATTGCGTTATCAACACTTGTTATAATCTCAAAGAGGGAAAGTCCAAAAATGGTTATAATAATGAATAAGATCTCCATATTTATAGACAGTAGTATATCATTTGAAGCCTAGTTCTCAGCGGGTAAAAAGATAAAGAAGTATTGCTATTGTGACTCCAATTCCTGAAACTCCAAATCCAATTGTGAGCCATTTGAGGTAGAGATACATGTCAAACTTTTTCTTATCTCCCATTTATTTAAGAAGAGGATATTTCTTAACAAGCTTCATCTGTCCCCAAACTTTGCCTAATCCAAAATAGTTTCCTGCATTTGACCGCGCAATACCCAAAAGTACTGTTATGTAGACAATATGCTCATCGAGAAGGGGATTGTTAACTGGTGGAAAAAGAGAAAGGTAAATTAAAAACATCATTAAAGATCCGGCATATCCTGCGATTCGGAGTCCAATTCCCAAGAGAAGTGCCAGCCCTACCAAGAAAAGTCCAGCCATAAAAAGGAAATCAACGAAAACATTCCCGGAAAGACTTTGAAAGTATGAAGCAAATACTCCGCCTTCTGTGCCGAATTTTAAAAAACCTGCAGTAGGAGAGCCGCCGGATAGCCATGACCTTGGTGCTTCCGTAGCAAAACCAAGACCTAAGAGCTTGTCAAAAAATGCCCAAAGGAAAATTCCTGACATAACTAGACGAATAGAGGGCCAAAAATATTTCTCTCTCATATTATTTTTCAAGCAGATCTTTAATCGGGCCTAAATAGTAGTCGTCCCAACCCTTATCAATGTCTTTCGCCTCATCATCCGGTACGTTTTCATGTAACAAATGAAGAATGGTCTTTCCATCTTTTTCAAAGAGTTCAAACCTGAGCCTTGATGGCTTACTCCAGTCTCCGCTGTACCAATCTTGTTTAAGTATTTTATTTTTCTCGACCTTTATGTTTTTTCCGTGAATATCCCCGCCCCAGATCTCAAACTTAAAGTTTTGAGTTGCCTCCATCTTCACAGGACCGCCACCCCATTTGTCTATTGTTACAGGATTTACGAGTGCGTCCCAGACTTTTTCAATAGGAGCATTTATTGTGTAGTTTTTCGTGATTGTTCTCATGAGGCCAAATACACGATGTCTCCCTCTCTGACTTTGTCCGAAAGTTTTATTCCTACCTCCTGGCCTTTCTTTGCAGTTTCGATATCTTTGTGATCAAATTGCATCTGTTCTGCCTCTTGTTCAAAATCAGTGGCGTTCCCTTGAAATTTAAGCTTGTCTCCGATCTTTATTTCACTGTCAAGCTTAACAATCCCAACGCCTATCTTATCGTAGAAATGTGTGACTACCCCTATTTTTTTGCCTTCATCTGACATAAGCTCACCTCCTAACAGATTTTAATAGCTTCAGTTCGCATAATCTCTCTTTTTCCCAAAAAAGTCAAATAGGAGTGGATTTAAGGCTAGTAAGATGATAAAATGTTTGAACATTCCGTGATAGCTCAATGGTAGAGTCGCGTAGAACGCGATTAACGACAAGGTGAATTATTGGATTTACGTTCTTGAAAATGAGATTGGGCGATGGTATATTGGCCAAACAAATAATTGGAAGTTGCGGATTGAAAAACATAATAGTCAAAAGGTAAAATCAACTAAGAATAGGGGGATTTGGAAATTGATTTATAAGAAAGGGTTTAAAACAAGATCAGAAGCAATGAGACATGAAGAATATTTAAAATCTGGGGCAGGAAGAAGATACCTGAAAGAGTTATTAAACAGATAACTAACAGGGCTCCGCAGTAGCTCAACGGTAGAGCAGATCCCTGTTAAGGATAAGGTTCTAGGTTCGAATCCTAGCTGCGGAGCCCTGTTGGATTATCAGTGTAATTGAGGATAGCGTCAAAGGGTTTTAGCAGGCTATATTTGACTAATCGTCCATCTAATACAGAGTTCTGAAGTATTAACTTCAAAAGTTGCCTCTTTTCTTCTATTTCCGAACTTACGAACAAATTATAAGCGTTTTGAAGAAGCCGTAGAATGTATTCTGAGGTCAAATAGTAGTCGTCTTCGGCTTTCTGAAGATTAAATAGCTTAGTATCAATTTCGTCTATCTTTAGCTTAAAGGCTTTATACATTTTGTCATACCCATCGGCAGTAATACGCCCATCAAGTCTGTCTAAATACATTTCCTCAATCCTTTTTGCGTATTTTTCTTTTTCCTCGCTTAATTTCTTAACCTGTTCTTCTCTAAATTCGCTTTTACCCAGATGAACATTTCTAAGCGTTTCAATGGTTTCGTCTACCACACCCTCTGGCAACTGCAATTTTTTGAATAACTTCCCGAACTGTTCGGTTATATCTTCCTCACGAAGCCACTCTGCGTTGTGCTTGCCTTTATATTGAGTGCAGTGATAGTAAACATACTTATCTTTAGCCTTTTCAGGCGTTATCATACACCCGCAATCGGCACAGCGAATAAGACCCCTATACATATAAGGCAACCCAGCGAATTTGAAGTGTTTTTTGTTGTATCCAGCCTTAATCTGTTGAACCTTGTCAAAAAGCTCTTTTGAAATAATCGTTTGGTATTTGTGTGAATAAAGTTTTCCCTTACTTAACATTTCCCCATAATAGAAAGGTTGCTTAAGGATAAAATCTACATAGCTGTTTGAAAAATTAAGATTGTAATCAGCTTTTAACTTTTCTCTTATGAGACGCATTGAAAATGCACCGGATGAATACCATTCATACATTTTTAGGACTATTTTAGATTCAAATTCATCAGGCACTATATCTTTCTTTTCATTTTCTAAAGTAATGTTTTTATAGCCGTAAGGAGCTTTTCCAATCCATTGACCGCTTCTTAGCATTTGCTCTTGAGCCCTTTTAACATTGTCGCTTATTGCATCCGAGAAGTATTTCGCAAGCCCTAAACTAATACCAAACTGAAACTTTTCAACTGCTGATATTTGGCTGTTTATAACCTGCCCGTCTGATGGAAAATGTAGTTCTACCTCGTCTCTCAATGCCTTCTCGTATAGCGTTGCAACCCTTACATCAAAAACATTCCTTGATAGTCTATCTACCTTATCAAAACAGACAACCATCTTTTCTTTTTGTCCAATTACGAAGTCTAAAATTTCGTCAAAGTCTTCTCTTTGGTCTTTATAAGCACTTTCATCAAAACTAAATTTCTTAATAATTTCGTATCCTTTTTTCTGGCAATATCCTTCAAGACGAGCTATCTGAGCAGGAAGAGAATTGCCTGCATCTTTTTGTTCTTCTGTTGATACACGAGCTATAATTATCGCTTCCATAATTAAAACTTTATTCTTTCCCATCCCTTTGCAGTCGTATTTTTGTTATATTTGGCACCTTCATGAACGAACATTCCAGCCGATTTTGAGATTACTATTCCGCCAATAAGTTTCCTTGCCTTGTTTTTCCGAATGTAATCGTGTAAAACATTTGCTTTCACTACAGTTTCATCACTTTCTGCGTGGATGCCTGATTTTGTATCGTAAATGCCTATTTTATCTTTGAAGAAAACTATGTAATCCGGATAAAAAGAATGTTGTAATCCATCTTGAGGATGGATGTAGGGTATAGCAAAATATACTTCTTTATTCGTTCCATTTTTATACCAATAAAGAACAGATTTACTCTTGCTTATCATTTCTTCAAACTTCTGTTCTGGAATGCTACGAGAAGTTCTAAGATAACATGGACTCAGAGAATAATTCTTAACTTCAACCTTTTCGTGTAATTCATTGAAGTATTCTACCTCTGGAACATCCCAAAGCAATTCTTTCTTAACTTGCTTAGCTTCTTTATCTTTTCTATCTAATTCTTTGAATCTTTCTTTTGCCGACTCAATAATTTCCTTGAAGATTTTTTGATTGGATTCGGAACAAATTACAATTCTCTGAATTTCAATTCTACTAACATCTCCATAACCTAAGTAGTTATCAAACCAATCATATAAGCCTTGTTGAATCTTTGTGTGCGAACGAACAGGAGCATAAGGCAAGGAGCACGCTTTAGCAAAAAACTCAAACTTAAATTTCAAATCGTCTTCCGACATAGTAAAGTTAACAATCTTTCCAATAACATTTTCTACATCGTCAATTCCTTGAAGGATAACATCGGAAATTATGGGTGTTGTTAATTCTTTTGGTAATAATTCAAGTTCCTTGTCAGCCTTCTTTTTGGCGACAGCTGGCATGTCTTTTTCCTTAATCCCAAAATACTTATTTGCTTCCTCTATTAGAAGTTTTCTAAAAGACAAGGTAAGGTCACCATAATCTATTCTTCTAAGGTATGTTGATGGAAGTTTTACTTCTTTATATTTTCCGATTCTATGAGCGGGTTGTATACGAAAGAAGGATTTGCTCTCAGAATCTTTTGCAATCTGAATCTTCGGTAGATTACTGTATACAAAGCCTTGATTTAATTCATCACTGTCGTAATGTTTCGCCTCAGGCATCCTCAAAATCCTTCCTACAGTTTGTATTTCAAAAGTCACGCTTTTTATGTCACGAAACATAATTAAGATTTGAGCACGAGGACAATCCCACCCTAAAGCTATTGCCTGCTTGAAAATAAGAACACGAACACCGTCATCGTTATTTGATATAGTCTCAATGTTTTCTTTCCTGTCAGATAACCAAATTCCTAAAAGTCCATTTCCTACAGTTATATTATGTTTTGCATGCAAATATCTCATCACAAATATAATTTTTCTCACATCAAGAGCACTCATAGTTTCGCTTTCATTAGGCAGTTGAATAAGAATTAAGGGATTTATCTTTAATCTATTTTTATAAAGTTCAATAAGTTCTTTTTGTTTAGCGAGTGCAGATTCTAAAATAACCTCATCTGCAACGGAATTGAAGTCTTTATATTTTCCTATTTCCTCATTTATAACAACATCCTTTTTTATCATGCCCTGTTCTATTACATCCTCAAACTTAACAGAAATGTAACCAGCGTCTTCATTAGCAATATCCTCTGGTTTTGGCTCAAGTTTTGGAGTTGCAGAAACCTCAATTGTGAGCTTAGGAGCTATGACATCTTGCACAAGATTCTGTGATTTTTCTGACCAATAATGATAATGGCTCTCATCAACAATTAGTATTATTTGTAAGCCCTTTTCTTTTGTGTTGTTTATGAAAGTCCGGAGATTTCTATCATTTTCGTTTTCTCGCATATATAGATTGGTATACTCACCAGTTCTTCTATCTTGTTTTATAAGGCTATGCCAGTTAACAAAAGCAATTTCATTTTCTTTCAGTTCGTTATTTTGAATATCATCAAGATAGGAAAATGTATATCTGCTGGGATTAAGGTAATCTTCTAATTTTCCTCTGCTCTGTTTATGTAAATCGTTTCCGCTAATCCATAAGAAAGCATACTTAGAAGGTAATTGTTCATCTGCAAGATTTCTAAGGTAATCTGCTACAACAATAGTTTTTCCAGAACCTGTAGGAGCCTTGAATACACATACTCTTTGACCATCTTTTGCAAGAAGAATCCTGCTGGCTTTCAGCAATTTATCTACTGCTGTTTCTTGGTAACGCTTAAGTTTCATTTGAATAATTTCCTATATACCTCCAATATGCTTTCAGGAATAGGACATAATTCGTGCTTTAATTCTAAATCTTCAAAGTCCTCATTAAAAGTATCATTTGTTAGAGAAAAAACATAAATACTAGCGGGAAGGTTTTGCTCTTTTAGCTTCTTCTTTAGTTCATCTAAATCATCTAAGTTAAATAAAATTCCAGTTGTATGCTTAGCATCTTTATAAATCTTAAAACCAGTCTTATCAAGAACTTTTTCAAAGGTGTTTTCTCTAATACATATCATTTCTGTTGAGCGTTTAACTAATTCTTTCCTTGTATCGTCAGACACTTTAGACTTTGATACGAAAGAAGTTTTGAAATATCTTAAGTTAATTGGAATCCCAGTTAAATCTTCTAGACCTGAAACGCTTTTCGTAATAGCTTTAATCCTTTTGTAGGTAACATTCTCTGCGATATTGTTCTCATTGTTTGTGCAGAGGATAAATTGCCTCTTAAGACCATCCTTTTTATTGAGGATTGCTACTGCATGACCAGTCGTTCCAGAACCTGCAAAGAAATCAAGAATAATTGGTTGCCTCCTTTTTTTTGTTGCATAAGAGATAAAATCTATCATTGTATAAATTGATTTTGGAAATGGAAAATCAGTATCAGGCAACAATTTTTTTAAGAACATTGTTCCATGCGGTCCTGCATTATATCTTGAATCAAACCAATTACTGTAAACTGGTTTATAAACCTTGCTTCTTTTTTTTATCACTTTCATTGATAAGTTAGGAAGCGAAGCCTTGATTTCCTGTTTTGAAATTAAATCAATCATTGTCTCCCTTCCGTATCGCCATCTTCTTTCTCCGCCATTTCCATCAAGGGGATAAACTCTCTTGTATCCCTCTGGAGTATCTTCCGTAGGATATTTTTCATCTTTTTTCAATTCTTCCCCGACACCTTTAATTTGTCCTGTTTTTTTATCTACTAGAATAGCAAAAAACATTCGTGGTCTTCCTATTCTATAGTAATCATTACCAGCACCTGCCTTGAGTAGGCTCCATTCTTCCGTGACTTCTTCAATGTAATCCCCTAAGAATAGGTTTTTCCCTTTAGGAACTGAGACAATTGCATATTCATGTGTTGCTGAAATGTTAAGACCTCCTGAACCTTGAGGATGATGATTAACAACAACCACCTCATGCGTATACGAGGGCAGTATTTCTTCAAGTAACAATTTCAGATTTGCAAATTCATTATCGTCAATAGCACAGATAAGAATCCCATCCTCTGTTAATAGATTTCTAGCAAGTGTAAGCCTGTGATGCATCATGTTAATCCATTTGCTATGTCTATAGTTATCATTACTATCTACATAATGATTGTTATATTTCCAATCTTTAGCTCCAGTATTGTAAGGAGGGTCAATATATATAACATCTATCTTTCCAGCATGGGTATAATTTAAAACCGAAAGTGAATGATAATTATCTCCTTCAATTATTAAATTAGTAGGTAAGCCTTCATCTTTTTGTATAGCTTTATCTTTTGATTCTTCAAGGACTGGTAACTCTTTTTTACATTGCTCAACGACATCCTCAGGCTTATCTTCCCAAACTAAACCATATTTTTTACGCTTTTTAACTTCCTTAACAAGGGCAACCAATTCTTCCTTTGTCATGTCATCTATTTTTTTCATATTATTTTTGCTTTAAAAATTTTTCCAAATCTTCCCTTCTTATCCTATATTGCTTTCCCGCCTTTAAGGCAATAAGTTTCTTTGCTCGTATCCATCTATAGACGGTAAGGTAGGCGACATTAAGCATTTGAGAAACTTCTTCAATAGAATAAAACTGTTCTTCTTTCATATTTTTAACCAATTTCTAATATCGCTCCACATATTCTCTTTTTCATTTTCCCAGTTGAGACAAATATAATCAAAGTGATAAAGCATTCTTCTGAAGGAAATGCTTTCTTCCGCTTTTGAATGACCCTCAAAATTGTCAAATGCAAACATTGCCTTAACTTTTGGAAATAGTCTTTTAATATCGCCGGATATTACATTTGCGGAAATTGCATCGTGACTTGGGAAATTTGATAGCTTACTCGTGGTTCTTCTTGTAGCTTTTTTAAGCTCCATAATAATCGCTGGAACAATAATGTTTCCTCTTACCATTACGCCCGTTGTTTTTACAAAATCCCCAATTAGTTTTTCTCTTGGAATTGTCTGCTCATAGATGATTACATCTATTTCTTGTGCACCGCCATATAGCTTCCATTCTCCATCTTTTGTTTTGAAAAAGGAGAAATCACGAAGAATATAATTGTCCGAAGCATCGCTCTCATAGCCTCCTATTACTTTTATGGTTTTATTATCTATGCTTTTTAATTTTTCCCGTAAGAAACGGACGACTTCTCTGTTAAATTCCTGCTCCGTAGCAAAGATAGTATTTCGCATATCCTTATTTATCATTATTTATCATTTCAGCTTCAAAGTCAACTAGGCTTAATGGTTCAAACTGTTCTATGCTCTGCCTAATAGGTTTGAATACATCAAGAGAATTTTTAGGATAATTATAGCTGTTCATTTGAGAATTAAAATCATACCAACTGTTTCTAGGATGTTTTTTTAGTAGTTCTCGTAATTCTCTTGGATTATTTTCTTCCAATGCTTTACGAAAGCCTAAGGCTGTAAATACATCTTTTATTTTTGTTTTGGTATTGTCTATTTCAAACTGAGCAATAAAATCTTTGCTTGATTTTGGGTCAAAATAAAGAGGTTTTGGGTATCCTTTTTCAATATCTTCAAGATAGCTTAGAAGTATTTTTTGAGCAATTTCCTTTTTAAATATATTTTGAAAAGTTGGTTCTACCTTATATCCATTATCACTGAGCACTTTCCTCAATTTTTGCCTTGTGTTGATTCTTAACTCCATTCTCAAAACTTCAAAAGGCTTGTGTTTTCTTGCTTCTTGAATGTCGCTAAAAAGATTCATTTGAAGGGAATTATCTTTTTCTATTGCCCTTTTTTCGCTAATTTTTGCTTGCTCCAAATCTTTTATTTTGTCATAGAATGTTAATTCCCATGTATTGGCATGCCATTTAATTGAATGTCCTTCATTTCTAAAATCTGATTGGTTGAAATCAAGCCTCTTCGTTATGTTGGCTTTGCTTAGTTCTTTTAAAACTGTGAAGGCAATCAATCCATTTGTTAGTTTGATATTTTTAGAATAATGAACTGACGAAACTGGTGCTTTTATGAAAAGTTCCCAAAACACTTTGACTCCCATTTCGCTTAGCTTTGTTTGTAATAACTTAGCAACTGCTTTAAAATTCTCATCATCTAATTCTTCAAAATTATTTCCATAAAGCAACTTAGGTAAGGATAACTCTATTGAAAGGGTTGGTTCAAAGCGACCAGAGGAATTAAACCTTTTTTGTAAAGTTAATTTTGGTTTGTATATTCCGCTCATCAACTCTGATTTAGTCGGGTTTTGGACAAGTGAAAAAAATCCTCTCGCAGAGTTCATAGTGTCTTTTTGAAATCGCCCAATATCTGTTACAAAAAACATATTATTTTCCAAAACTATTTTCACTGTATCTATCATTTTTCATTACATCTTCAAACTCTTTGATGACCTCCTTTTCTATTGATTTTGCGAAAACTTTGTTTATCGGATGGAAAATATTTATATTTCTTTCTCCTACTTTCTTTGTCGGGTATACTAACCGGTAACCGCCTTCTGGTCGTGTCAGAATGCCAATAGAACCTAAATATAGGCTCTCGTTTAATACGAAGCTCGCAAAGGCAACTAAGCCATTCTGTGGCTTAATAGGAATAATCTGAATTTCAGTTATTTTCATTATTTTCTTTTCTTAGTTCTCTGGTCTATTTCAACCAAAAGACCCATAAACTTTACAAATCTATCTTTATATTCCCTTACTTCTTCGTCAGATAATTTCTTTCCATACATCTGCTCTAAGAAGTTTTTAAGTTTTTGCTTGCTGTCTGCTTTTTCCATTAGGATAAGCGTGCTACCTCAATAAGCGTTGAGGTCAAGATTTAGGACATTTAGGTTATGAGGGTAAATTTGAAACCTCTATAGAGATTTCAAACCTAAAGGGGTTAAGGTTTTGGCAGTATTTTAATTCTGTATGCACCCACGGCTGGCTTATCTTCTGCGTTGTCGTCTTGTGTAGATACTATAATTATTTTTTTCTTTGCTTCTTCGGGCATTCTATCTTCAATCTGTTTTATAGTTGAGCGAACATATCCAACATCTTTATTGCCTTTCATCTCATTTATAGTAGCCCAACCGCCTTTTTTATCAGTAAGTGCCTTAAATATGTGTCTTCTATCTTCACTATTAAAGTCAATTTTCCCTAAAGTTCCAAAAACGAAACTATTACCTTCCCATCTAAAATCATCTTGCCAAGAAATTTTACTTTTATTTGTTTTTTCAAGAGCTTTGGTTGTTATTTGCTGATTTTCATTTTTTTGAATGAGCACCGGCTTATCTACGAGTTTATTTCCCCTAGACTTAATAGCTTTTACTTTATCAAGTAGATCATAATAGCTATTTATATTTAGCGTTATCTCTGCATCAAGAGACATTTCTCTATGTAGATAATCTATTATTACGCCTATTTTCTTTAGATAATCTAAAACTTTAATATAGCCACCTGTTAAGTCATCAATGTCTGAAGTATCATAGCCCTCAACATCGTGAAATGATGAAACGAAACTAAAGTTTATTTTATCTGATTGGACTATTTGCAATTGTTCTTCAATTTGCGTTAGCACAAGATAGATTTCGTTGAGATTACTTTCCGTAAGATTTTCTATACTTGTCCTGCGTTGAATTAAATAATTTGAATGCCATCTATGAAACTCAGGAATATCCAGCAAAAAATAATGAGTTGGCTGTTGATTAGGGGGTAGAAGTCTATTGTTTAATGGGTGGACTTTAAGAGCTTTCTCGTCTTGGAGTTGGAGAAGAATGTTGCGTATTTCCTCTCTCGGTAATCGGTCTAACCCGTTTGTAGCATTTAAGTAAAGTGTTGCCGTAAAAAAGCCTTTGTGAAGAGTTTTACTAGCCTCTACTACCGCTTTAACGATAAGGTCTAGTTTTTCCTCATAGGTCATTACGGCGTTGCTGTTGGGCTTCGTTTGGCTACCTGCGGGCTTTTTGCCTGTAAACTCTTGGTATTCTAGTTCTTGTTGGATTTTCAAGAAGTAGCTGTCAAAGGCTGGTAGAAGCTTTATATGCCAGCAACCATCGTCTGCGTGGTCGTAGGGGTCGGGGTCAAGTTCACCAAGAGTTGAATTTGCTCTCTTTGATGCTTTTAAGACTTTCAAAACCCGTTCGTCTTTTTCTAACTTGGCAAACAGTTGTGATAATTCAACATCTCTGAAATTGCCATTCAGGTCGTTCATGGGGTCTATTTTCAAAGGTTGACCAGAAGGGGCTATAGTCCTTGCGTCGTCAATTGCGTCTAGGAGAAAGTAGAGTTTTTCTTTACCGTTCATCATAATTCATTACATTTTCAGTAGCAGTATTGTAATATTTTGCTAATATATACTCAATGGTTGATATTAAAAGAGCGAGGGAATTATTAGGCAAAAGGGGCGAGCGGATGACTGATGAGGAAATTATGAGGGTTGAGGAGCAAATGAGAATCTGGGTAAATATAATAATTGATAGAGTTTTAGAAGATAAAAGAAATGGTGTGATGAAACATAAAAAACCGAGGGTGTAACACCCTCGGTTGACTTCTCGCAGACCCCTCTCTAACCACAAGCTATTTCCCCGACTTATTGTATATTGTTTTTGTGCTATAATTTAGATATGAAAAGTGCTACCCCCAAGAAAAAATTAAAAGAGCTAATAGTCTACATCGCAACTAAATGTAGCAATGACGAAAACTACGGAGAAACTAAACTGAATAAAATTCTTTATTATTCTGACTTTCTTTACTTTTTTAAGACATACAAGCCAATCACTGGTCACGAGTATGTGCATCTTCCAAATGGACCAATTCCTAATGATATGAAAAAAATCTTAAAAGAAATGGAAGGAAAGGATATAAGCATTGCAATCTCAAGGTCGGGTCCATATACACAACATAGAATAATTGCTTTAAGAGAAGCTGATTTAAGTTTATTTAGTGCGGATATGATTTCCCATGTTGATTCAATTATTGATGAGGTCTCCAACAAATATCCTCTGACTGCCAGTCAATTAAGCGAATTGAGCCATAGGAATATGGGTTGGATTGTAACCTCAAACGGAGAAACCATTCCGTATCAAACAGTATTTGTAAAAGATAAGAAACACCAAGTTGCAACAGAACGAGAAGTAGGAAAAGCTAAGGAAATAGCAAAGGAGTATGCAGGCAGGTATGGATACCCCAAAGATACCCAAAACATTAGAGGAGTCTCCTCGTTATAAACAGAACATAAAGAAAATCAACAAGAACACAAAAGCTCTTGATGTTCATCTTGTTGGTGCAACTTTTACCATTGCTTGTAAAGCAGACGAATATCCTTTGCTTGATGCTTTTGGCACGAGGTCAATAAAAATTGATGGTCAAGGGAAAATCCCACCTATAACAATATACTTTAAGGAATTTGAGGAAAAGATTGTTTTACTTGATGTAGAGGAAACACCTGAAATAATTTCTTAAACTTAAGACTTAAGTGGTTATTGGAAGATTGAGGTTGGAATATAGAATTTTTAAGTCTTCTAAGCTATAATCAAACTCAATCCCTTTGTTAATGAATAAGTCCTTTAGGGGGAGCCCTGTTAAACTGGACCAACGGTGACGTTTTACGTCATTCGAGTCCTAGTCGCGGAGCAATCTTTCGCTAAAACTACAGAATTGCATGCAGTTACGTAGTAAAATACGAAGTGTTGCATGCATTACTGTTATATTCTGCTAAGTTCAAAATCCCACACATTTTATTTTGGTTCAACTAATAATTTAAAAATAAGATTAACTCTTCATAATAATGGCGAGGTAAGGTCAACAAAGCCACACATTCCTTGGAAACTTGTTTGGTATGGAGGATTTCAGACAGAAAAGGAAGCTAGAGATTTTGAACTTTATCTAAAAACAGGGTCAGGAAAAGCATTTGCATACAAAAGATTAGTCAATGTAGCTTTGGAGAAAGATTTTTCGAGTGGCAGACGTAGTAGTCCGAAGTCAAAAAAGACGAAGGATACCTAGTCACGGAGCAAGTTAACCATTGCCTTGAATATTTTTTTCTGGTTCACGCCTCTTTTTTATGCTAAAATCAGTCTTGTGGAAGAAGCAATGCCTAGAGGTAAACTCACGGCTGTTAAAGAAAGTCTTGAAGATAATCTGCTTTGGAATGGGCCGCAAAGTGTTGGTACTGCCCGCGTACTCCACGTCGAACACCCGATGCATGACATGGTATTTATTGACTGTGGTGGCGATGATATTACTGCTCATGAGTTTGTATTTACTGCTCCGGGTAAAATAAAAAAAAATCAAATTGTCGAAGTTATTGTTAGGACAAAAAAACAACTAAGAAAACCGTTTACATTTCCTGATTGTCAGGTAGCTATTAGACCCTATACACAAGAAACCTATGGGAAAATAACAGCTGAGGATAGGGCTACATTAAGACCTACGTTTGAATATGATTCTAACAGAAAAGATGCTTTTTTCTCGCGAGCTTTTTATCGAAGATTCTTCCCCGGAGGAAGAAGCACTCTTAAACCTTTTCCTGATGTATCAGGTTCTGAATGATTATTGTAATTACAAAAATTAATTGCCGATTATAGGACTCAAACGAACTATAGCGTTGAAGGGTCCTAAGTAGGCTCGCGGAGCAACTTAGCCTCAGAATAAAGTGATATAATCTAATTTATGAAACCAAAATTTATTCCCCAAGAGCTATTTGATTTTATAGATAGAGCAGGAAAAGCAACTTATGCAGGCGGTGGAAAATATGAGCAGAATCCAGAAAGACCTGGATTTTTTGAATTAGTTTACGATAAAGAATTACCTTGGTATTACAGAGATAGCTATGCGGGACATTCCAGATCTGGAGGACAAGAAGTTGTTAGGTTAAATGATGAACCAATTTGGTGGTCAGGTTATGGTGGAGGTATGGTTGAAGGAAAAGAAAATATGTCCGACCAAACTTTTGATTTCCTCAAGAAAGCGTTATCACAAGACGAAGAAGGATTTGGATCTTTAAGAGGTCCGCATGAATTAACAGATGGAGATTGGAAATATACCTATACCCAAGACGGAGATATTACAGATTTTTATGGATATGAAGAAATTTCTTATAAAGGAGAGCGAGTATTCTGGCATAGGGCGGTTGGAGGGATACTAAAGCATAAATAGAGCTTTTTCAAATCTTCTAGACTATAATCAAACTCAATCCTTCTGTTGATGAATAAGACCTTCAGGCGGAGCACGAGTCGATAATTATCGCTAAAAATAGTATAATATAAAGTAAGAAAGGAGGTATATTAATGAACGGAACAATTAAAACAAAAACAGATAGAGGATTTGGATTCATTTCTCGAGAAGGAGAGCCAAAAGATCTTTTCTTTCATTCTAATGATTTAGTCGGAGTTACTTTTGACGAGCTTCAGGTTGGAGCAGCAGTAACATTTGATGTTGTTGATGGCGAAAAGGGTCAAAGTGCAAAAAACGTAAAGCTTGCTTAAAATTAATAAGAGAAGCGGATTCAAAACGACACTCAAGAAAATTTTTACAACTCTTATTCCACGCGGTAAATTAGCTTAAAAATCTTCTGCTATAATCACACCATGAAAAAACTTGTCACTTCAGACAAGGTATATATTGGGAAGTCGAAGATTGTAGGGGCTGGTAGAGGAGTCTTTGCGGGGCGTAATATCAAAAAAGGCGAACTTATTGAAAAATGCCCGATTATTGAAATCCCCAAACATGATTTTTCCAGTCTAAGAGAGAGTGTTCTTGTTACTTATTTTTTCTATTTCGGCAAAAAAAAAGAGCGTTTGGTAGTTGCGTTGGGTTTTGGATCAATATATAACCACTCGTATCAACCAAACGCCAAATATAAGATAAATCATACAGAAAAGACAATTGATTTTACTGCTTTAAGAGATATCGAGAAGGATGATGAGATAACGGTTAATTACAATTCGGGAAATTCAAAAGATAAGAGTCCGTTATGGTTTGAAGTGGTTCCAACTCGCAAGATTTGAAATATATAAGTGTGAGGGTATATACTTTTCTTACCCATGACTAAGAATCCTTTTGCTAATACTACTGGAGCGACGTTGCATAGCATTAATATCCAAATTTTTGGGAGATAAGTTGCTCTAGTTCGCTATTTGTTCCCTCGTAGCCGACCGCCCAAACTCCAATACCTTTTAGATTTCTTTCATTGACCAGGTCGTATTTAAGTCCTAATGAACGAACGTTATCAAAATAAACTTTATGAGTTTTATTTTGTCCATCAACGTATTGGTACCATGGGGTTCCTGATGCAGAATCCCATTGTAAATTATTGAACGCATTGGTGCCTACAATATCAGCATAGGATAGAATACCAGTTGTGCCTGGGGATGGATCACTTATCACCCAATCATATCCATAATAAGGTACTGCCAAAATAATCTTTTCGGCAGGAACTCGCTGCAGGTAATTGGCTAAATAGCCGACTATACTTTGTTCCCCAGTAAGAGGTGCTACCGGGCCCGGAGCAGTATATGGCGTATGAAAATCATAGCCCATGATAATAAACGTATCAACAACGTGTGCGAGAGTTGGTAAATCAAATAGGTCATTACCCACTCCCGAAGAAGCATAAGTATCAATAGTTAAGCTTGCTGTTGGAAACTCTTTTTTTAACTCTGTGTTAAGAGCTCCAACAAAATTAGTAAATCCGTTTCGAGCACTTTCAGACGGAGTGCCGACGTATTCGAAGTCAAGGTTAACTCCGTCTAAGTTTTTTGAGCCAACCATGTAAACAATATTTGAAATTAATTTTTTTTGAGCATCAGTAGAAGAGAGCATTGCCTCCATGCGACGATTGGAAAACATTTTTATAGTTATATTGGTACGAACTTGCTTTTTCTTCAGGGTATCGATAACTGAAGGTAGTTTTGGATTATTCCACATTGCCCATCCCTGATCAGCACTGCCTTGAGCATCTGTAATAATAATATTTCCCTCACCGTCTGGTTCAATCCCGAATAAATTAGCTGACGTAAGCTGCTCAACCCTAAGCTTATCGAATGAGCCTATTACCCAATATGGTATAAATCCGACAACTTCCCTCTTTGGCCGTATCGAGGGGCCAAGCTTAATGTCTTTAACGGGATAGGAAAATACCTTTTCCATCTTAACTGGTAATTCATTTGCATAAACTTTTCTAACAAGACCTCCCGAGGGAGACGTCGGCAAAGGGGTATCATTTTGTACGACCGGTTTGGGAATAACGTAGATTATCTCTTTTTCTCTTTTTTGCGTTGGTACAAAAAATATGAAGGCTAGCATTACAGCAAGGGCTATGAAATAAAATACTAAAAAGAGTAATGTGTGACTTTTTCCCATAGCCTGTTGGGGGGTTGATAAGGGAACTATCGGGTGCGGAGCGTGTTTTGTTGCCTCTACAACAATATCTTTTATGTACTTATCGGGGATTCCGATTATTTTCAACCGAAACGCAAGTTGATCGGGATCGCGTAGGTATTCTGGATGCTCTGCAATGTATTGCCTAGCAAAGTCGGTATATTTGTTTTTCATGCTATTCTTGAGCTTCATCGCAGATGAGCTTAGGCTTTGGTTGACAGGAGGGTTTACCCGAACATTCGCTGAAATCAACTGCAAGATGGCAATTTGGGGGCAAAGCCTCACTTACCGTGGGGGTCTGTGTTGATGCATAGTTATCAGACTGGAATAACTCTCCCCAAGTTTTTGTCACAATAATGGGGACTAAAAGAATAATAATAATCGTCAGCTTGGTAAAAAGACTTAATCCAACAATTTCCATCCATACTAATTTGAAAACGCTGGTTTTCTTCCCTCCTAATTTTCCAAAGGAAATAATCTCTGCCATATAGTTATTTTAGTGCAAAGCGCCCAATAATAAAAGTCAAGCTTAGTGGGAGTTACGTCTTAGCTTTGCTATAATTGCCCTATGACTAAGAATCCTTTTGTTAATGCTGGGGCTGCAACAGCATATATAGTTTTAATTGCCTGTGTTATGTATTATGGAACACAGTATGTTCGTCCGGGTAATTCGGTTATGGCTCCCATCGCTGCGCTTTCTCTTTTTTCTCTCTCTGCCGCGGTAATGGGGTACATTTTTTTATTCCAACCCCTCCAGCTTTATCTTGATGGAAAGAAAAAAGTGGCGGTAAATCTTTTTCTCCAAACGGTTGCAGTATTTGCAGGAATTACGACTCTTATCCTCATCCTCTTTTTCTCAGGGAGCGTGTATTAAAATTTGGCCTCATCATTTCCGAGAAAATTACAAACGAATTGATAAATCAGGCTTTTCGTGTTAATATCCCAGCATTATGGCACCTCAAGAAGGAAGTTTGGGAAGAACGGCAAGCCTAGCTTCTCCCGATGGACTAAATCTGTCTGCAAGACCACAACTAAAGGAAACAACTTATGACGGGACCACCTATGTTGCTCCGAGCTGGGAGGAGATGGGTTCCTATACCCGTGATTTGGCGCAACAGATAATTAGATCAGGTCAATCATTTGATAGAATAGTAGCGCTTGCAAAAGGAGGATGGACTTGGGCGAGGACATTGGCCGATTATTTAAAAATGGATCAGCTATCTTCAGTGAGAATAAAAAGATACGGTGATGTAAATCAATCAGGGGAGCCAGTGATACTCCAGCCATTGACAGATTCTGTTCACGGAGAAGTAGTTCTTTTGTTTGACGAAGTTATTGATGAGGGTCCTACAATTAGAAAAGGGCAAGAGCTTTTAAGGGTAATGGGAGCTGCGGAAATCTACACAGCAGCGCTTTGTTATAAGCCCCACTCGGTAGTTAGACCCGATTTCTTCGAGCTTGAAACAACAGCTTGGGTAGTTTTCCCTCACGAAGCAAGGGAATTTATTGAAGGGGAAGGTAAAAAATGGCTTGCTGCGGGACTATCTATGGATGAGGTTGAAGACAGATTCTTCGAGATTGGTCTTCATCCCGAAGACATCGAACAATACTTCACTCCATTAAGAAATTTGGATATTCAGACAACTTTAGGAATTGTAACAGGAGAATCAAAATATACCTCTCTGCTATAATTGCCGTGTGGGAGAAAGTAAAAGCCCTTATAAAAATTTCTCTAAGGAAGAATTAATCTTAAGAGATCACTTAGCTATTGATAGAACAATTTTGGCAAATGATCGAACTTTTCTTTCCTATGTCAGAACTTCCCTAGCTATCATTGCAGCGGGGGGAGCAGTAATTCATTTTTTTGAAGGAGAATGGATTAAGACAGGCGGTATTGCCTTAGCATTGATAGGAATAGCAATTCTTATGGTAGGCTATGTTAGGTATAAAAAAATGGATAGGCTAATTAAGCAGGTAAAACGGGCTTAGTATTTAGTTCTGGAAATTATTGTTATAATTGCCTCATGTTAAAAGCAGTTCTTTTTGATGTTGACGGGGTTCTCCTCGATTCCTTCGAAGCAAATCTTAAGTTTTATCAGGATTTAATGAAGCACGCAGGTCATAGATCACCAACGAGAGAAGAGTATAGGCCGTTTTTTCATTTATCCATGCGAGATTTAATTCCAAAATTCAGTGGATTAACAGAAGAGGATGAAATAAATAAAATTTGGGAGATCGGCAGAAAAAGAGAAGTAAGGTATCCTGATGAGTTAGTGAAAATGCCAAGCGATATAGAAGAAGCTATAGGAAGTCTTGGTGAAAAATATATATTGGGAATCGTTACCGGCCGTGTTAAGGAAAATATCTTAAAAACTGGAGGTTTAGAAAAGTTAAAAAAACTTTTTACTGTTGTTGTGGGTTACCAGGATACAGAGAATCATAAACCAGACCCAGAACCTCTTCTATTTGCCTGTAAGAAGCTTAAGATAAAGCCGAGCGAGGCAGTCTATGTAGGGGATGCGGAGGGTGATATTACAGCCGGAAAATCTGCTGGGATGAAGACAATTCTTTTTCACCCAGACAATAAATTCGATAACGCCGATGCACACGCCTCATCCTTTAAAGATCTCCCTGGGGTTATTGAAGCGATCAGCCACAGCCTTTTGATTTAACGAAGAGGGACTAATTCTTTAGCCTATTGTTCTTTGTCCGAGGCTTTTTCTTAGAGCAGAATCTATAACTCTCTGGCCTACGGTTAAATCTTGCTTCGTTTGCTCAGACAGACCAAGCCTTGCAATCTGTCGAAATGTAAACCATCCGAAAAGACGCCCCTTGGATACTGTGAACTTTTTTTGCGTCTTCACCTCGCCATAAGTTATGGATTGATTTCTACCCTTTTGTGAATGAAAATATTCATAAACCGGATGTACGGAAGAAAGGCTAAGTCTGATATTCAATACTTCAAGAGCTATTCTTTTAAAAGCTATTTCAGAAGACTCGTCCAATAAGCGCTTGCCTTCAAATAAGGTCCACTTTTGTTGGTCGCTAGGGTCAGTAGACTGTTGCAAGAGAATTTGCTGGGATCGTGGGTGATAAAGAAATCCGCTTGCATAAAAATCTTTATGCATCAAATACATTATAGCAGATTCACGGACAAATTACTTATTGAAGATGACTTTTCCTAGGCGTACGATAAATAAAGGTAATGTCAGTTGCTAGGTCTGAATCGCTTACTTCTGGTGGAGTATCAGCCCAGGATTCTGGGTTTATTATAGTTCCCCTGTCTCCAGAAGCAGATCGCATGCCGATCCTAATGAGATATGCTCGTGGTGTTGATCTTGTAAGAAAACCAATAGATGGTTCAGTGGACAAAGGAACACTTGCGGGTCGAGAATATGAACATGAGTGTTTTGCCAACAGGGTAAGACTTATTCCTCCCGACCAATATGCTTTGGGTCCTGGTATAGTCGATGAAGCGTTTAGCATGTTGTGAATTGGAATTCCAGATGAATTAGTATTGGACATAGGCCCAGAAAGCCTAACATTAGCTAGAATGGCAGAGTATAGAATTGGTAGAAGACACTCAGTCTCAAGGGTTAAGGATTTTTCTAGGCTCACTAGGTATTTGCGTAAGCACCCTGAAGCATTTTCCAATAATGGAGGAGAATTATTGGTGCTCTGCCTTTCCGCAGCATGACTGTCCCTCCAAACAGGGATATAGTAGTTGAATTTGTTTCCCCTCGTGAATACAGCCCTATAGAGGAAGTTCGCGTAAAGGGCTTCCCTTTTAGAATGCGTTACTCGACAGTACCTCTTCCCCATACAGACACATAAGTTCTTCTATTCTTCTTCTGAGAACTTTAGGGTATTTTAGTTGAAATACTCGAAGACTTTTTCAGAGAACTTAGCAATCTTCTCGGCTGCAATAGTTGGATCTTTGGTCTTTGATAGTACAACTATAATATAGTCGTCTTTAGTACCAAAGACTATGCCTGCATCATGCTTGAATTCTCCGATCTCCCCTGTTTTATGAGCGACAGCCACACTTTCTGGTAAATATTTGGGAATTCTATCATTTAAAGACTGCCTTTTCAGAATATCAATCATGCGTTCTGAGAATTCTGAATCAACAACCTCTTTCTTGTAAAGCTTTTCAAAAAAAAGAGCAACGTCTCCTGCTGTTGTTTGAGGCGGTTGGCGGAAATTTGAATTTTTTAATCCGTATCCTTTAATAAAATTGACGATAGACGCTGTTCCTGAGCGGGACGCCACTAAGAGAGCGGCATAGTTGTCTGATACTGTTATCATTTTTTCTATCGCAATGTCTGTTCTCATTGAAATTTCTTCAGATTCTCCCGGAGCTCCTGTTGGCTTAATTTCTCCTTCGAGAGTGGGTGTGGGAGTGGTGGTAGATAGAGCGTCGTTTAGGTATGAGACGGGAAGACTAAGTACTTCATTTTCATTTAAACTTCCGTCTTTTATTTTTTGAAAAGCTACGGCCATCACCCAAAGCTTGTAAAGACTTGCAGAGTCAAATGTTTCATTTTCATTTTGCGCGTATAGCCCTCCTGATCTAAGATTTTTAACAACTACAGCGTAGTTATTTTCCTTTCCCAACTCCTCCTGCGCTATTTGTTTGATACCGCTATCCATGAAAGGAATGTCAATGTTCTCCACCAAGGGTGAGATGACTTTTGTTTGGATCTGAGACTTTGCAAATGTTGAAAGAAGCAGTGGAATTCCTATTAAAGGCAAAATAAGCCAGACAAATTTTAAAGGCATATGCTTTTGGATTCTATCATCAAACACGCGAGGAGCCAACGGGTAGTGGAGAAGTGTTTGTGAAAGCTCTACATAAACGCATTGACTTTTAACAGAAGTAGAGTGAATACTTGTTCTATGTTGGAGATTCCGTTAGGGATCGATCCAGACAAGTGTTTAATTCCTCCTGCTTCAATTGCAGATTTGACTCCTAGGGCTCAAGACGATATTGACCTTTCTCAAGCAACCCCAAACCCAGACATACTTGCACTAAGAGGATCCTTAGTAGGAGAAAAACCGCCAGGCTACCTTTCGGAAGGGGATTGGATTGTTCTAAAAAATAACTCAAAACCATTTAATGGTGAGCCGATCCACAATCCTCACGATTGTCCTCGGTGTGGCTGATAGGAATTTTACTTTTCCTTGACTTTTGATTCCTCTAGTTTTATTATCATTTGACTATGAACCTCGCTTCGGTTTTAAATTTTTTTCAAGTTAAAATCGCGTATGCGCATTGTGATATACCGTGCGGAATTTATGATCCTCACAATGCACAATTGGCTGCGCATACTATAATAAGAATGACCCAACTTCTGGGCGAAGTAAAACCCGTTCGGCAGGCTCAGGGCAAGCGAGAGGATGAGACAAAAGCGGAGCATGACATAGCACGAATCACGCACGTTAAGGAAGAACACGCAAGTCTTCTTGAGAATGAATTAACTACGCTTCAAAACGATTACTTTAAAGAGGAGCATATAAAAGAATATCCAAGTCTCCCTGAGCTTTTCAAAAATGCATCAAGGCTCGGTGCCAAGGCGAGGCAGGGAATAGATACGGATTCAGCTCAGAAACTTCTCTTAGTGGTTCAAGATATCGCCGAGATATTTTTTAAAACAAAAGGAGTTATTCCTGTACGGGTAAAGTCAGTCTATCCGACTGGAGGAGAAATAGTAACCTACAAGTAATGCTTCTATCCGTTTTTAAGGTAAAAGGCCACAGCATGGAGCCTTTTATAAAAGAAGGCTCCCTTTTAATAACTAGCAGTATCCCCTTTTATATAATTAAACCTAGGGAAAAAGATATTATTTTATTTAAATCTCAAGGGAAAACAATTGTTAAGAGAATAGTTGGTAAAGAAAAAAACACATATTTCGTTGAGGGCGACAATAAATCTGACAGTAAAAAGTTTGGCGCTGTATCAAGATCAGATATACTAGGGAGAGTAGTTTTAAAGATCTGAATGTTATTAAATTTATTTATAGTCCTTGTTATAATTTTCCTTGTATTCCTTCTTTCTATGGTTTGGCCGCCTGATTCGCCATGGTCACCATGGTGGAGAACAAGTAATAAGGTGGCACGCAGGGCATTTAAACTAGCCAATCTTACAGAGAAAGATATTGTTTTTGAACTGGGATCAGGCGAAGGGCTGGCATTAATGATCGCTTCTGAAGAATTTGGTGCACGAGGTGTGGGAATTGAAATAGATCCGATAAGGTTTTACCTTTCACGATTATTGGTCTGGAGAAAAGGATTAACGGATAAGATAAAACTTAAGCGGGGGAATTTTTTCAAACATGATATTTCAGAAGCCTCAGTAGTTTTTGTTTACTTAGTCCCTAAGGCCCTAGACAGGCTTATCCCCAAATTTCAAAGAGAGCTAAAGAAGGGCACAAGAATAGTGAGCTATAAGTATGAAATGGATTTACCGCTTCTTAAGGAAGATAAAGAATACGGGTTAAGACTTTATACCACCTGATTTTCTGAGCTTTAGATATGTCCACCTTGCTTTATCAGCTAGCCTCAAAGTTTTATAAATTAAAGGATTTATAACTAAATCAAAACTGCCCGCAAATTCTATCAGATCTGGTCCGTACCCCTGCTTAAATCTGTGAAATCCGTACCACGGATCTTTTGGATCTGGAGTTGCGCCTAAAGATCCCCACATGTCAAGCTTTTTAAGCCCGAGGTTTTTGCCAAATCTTATTGCCTCCCACATCATTAAGTTTGACGCCATTACTTCACGGTTTTCTGAAGAGGATGCGCCGTAAGGATAATAAAGGGTGTCCTTAAAAGAGAAAAGGATCCAAGAAGCCAGCGTTTTCTGCTCGTACAATGCAGTTAACAAATGCGCCTGAAGTTTTTCTGGATCAAACCCTGAAGCTTTAAGAGTCTGCCACATTTTCGTGTGGTAGTCTTTATCATGCGCATAGAATCCTTTACGCTTTGTTGTTTCACTTGCAAGTCTTAAATATTCTTTGAACGCATTCTCGCTATCGTCTTTTATAACTCTAACCCCATATTTCTGCGCAACTTTAATGTTATATCTGGTTTTATGATGCATGCCTTTTAAGAGTTCTTCTTCTGATAGGGTGAGGTCCAGGACAAAAGTATATTTAGTAAATAGAGGATGAAAGCTGGGCTTAAGGCCCAAATTTCCAATTTTCCCCGCTTCGCCCAAGCTTCGCGGGGCGAGCAATTTCCAATTTCCAATTTCGACATTAGGCTCAAGCTGTATGTATGCGCAATTTTCTTCTTTTCCGATTTCTTTAAGTTTTGACAAAAGATTTTCATTCGGGGCTTCTCCTTTGGGAAGATAGCCGATACCGGTCTTAAAAAATGGAACTTTGTGAATTGTGAGTTGAAATGCTTGATTGCCAATAGTTTCCCTTACCACTTTTATTCCCGTTTTTTCCCGGAACTCACCCCATTCGTATGCTTGAAGTGGATGAGACACGAAGGAGTTAAACGCCATTCTATCTATTTTTTCATCAATCATAGATATTCGGGCACATCATCCGTATTATATACTTTTCCCGAGATCAGCTCTTTCGGCAAGTCCATTAAAAATCGCGAGGCAGTATTTGAAGATGTCATACCCTGGAAGAGTCTTTTTCTAGCATAGGTTAGAAAAAGTTTTTCTTTTGCGCGCGTTATGCCCACATAACACAGCCTTCTTTCCTCTTCAAGCTCATTTCTGTCTAGTAGCGATCGGGAATGTGGGAAAAGTCCCTCTTCCATACCAACTATAAAAACTACAGGAAATTCAAGGCCTTTTGAGGCATGCAGGGTCATTAGGGTTACAGCGTCTTTTTTCCCATACCTCTTGTTGGGATGGTCTGGCATATATTCTTGTTCAACTAGAGCAATGTTTTCTAGGAATTGGTCCAGGCTTGGAAACTCAATTGCAACAGAGCGAAGTTCTTTTATGTTCTCAAGTCTTTGTCTGTCATCCTCGTCTTTTTCATCGAAAAGTGATAGGTATTCTGTTTTCTCAAGAGTTTTATCTAGAATTTCTATGGTAGGTAAATCGTTAGACAAACTATCTTTAACATCAAGGAATTTCTTAAGTCTTCCTTTACCAATTTTCTCAATCCTTTTGTAAGAAACTCCATCCTTCTCGTTGGCAAAAAACCTAAGGTATGACAAAACATCTTTAATTTCTTTTCTCTCGTAGAATCTTGTTCCACCCACTAAAACATAGGGCACTCCATGATGAAGAAATACTTCTTCAAGGACGCGTGATTGGGCGTTTGTTCTGTATAGTACAGCTACGTCTGAAAGGTGCAGCCCCATTCCGATAATTGTCTGTAAAATAAATTCTCCTTCATTGTGTTCGTTTCTCGCCTCATAAAGAACTATCTCATCGCCTTTTTTGTTTTCGGTCCATAACTTTAAAACAGGGTGTCCGGTATTTTTGGAAATAACTGAAAATGCAGCATCGAGTATGCTTTGAGTTGAACGATAGTTCTGAGACAGATGAAAAGTTCTCACATCCCTAAAGTCTTCCTTAAAAGTAATGAGGTTTTGAAAATTTGCTCCGCGGAAGCCATAAATGCTTTGGGAAAAATCTCCCACGACACAAATATTTTTCCACTTCTTAGATAGAATTTTTGTAAGAACATACTGTGCATGATTAGTGTCCTGGTATTCATCTACCAGAACGTAGTGAAATTTATTCTGATATTTTTGTGCGACCTCTGGATTTTTTTCAAAAAGCTCTATTGTTTTAAGTATTAGGTCGTCGAAATCCAAAGCATTGCTGTCCTTAAGAAGTTTTTGATAAACAGGGTATATTTTTGCAACTGCTTCTTGAAAATATCCCCTGGCATACCTTTTGTATTCCTCGGGGTTCATAAGCTGATTTTTAGCACCAGAAATTGTTGATAAAACAGAGTAAGGCCTAAAATCTTTTACAGAAAGGTTGAGGACTTTCATAGCCTCTTTTATGGCATCGACTTGATCTTGGGTATCATAGATGGAAAACTTTTGGGAAAAACCGATATGTTTTCCTTCAATTCTTAAAATCCTCGCGCATAATGAGTGAAAAGTGGAAACAAAAGGGAAATTATAATTATCCTGCGCAAAAAACTTTTCTATTCTTCCTTTCATCTCATTTGCAGCCTTATTGGTAAAGGTCACCATGAGAATATTGTCCGGAGAGACTCCCTTTTCTTTTATCAAATATATTACCTTGTAAGTTAGGACTCGGGTTTTCCCAGATCCGGCTCCTGCAAGGACTATCATAGAGCCGTCCGTAGATAATACTGCTTTCTGTTGTTCGGCGTTTAAGTCCTTGAGAATATTTTCTTTCATACCGTATAATGAGGAGGCTTGAAAAACTATTGTACCACATGAAGAACTCTTTAATCGTGGCTAATTGGAAGTCCAACAAAACGATCCCCGAAGCTAATGACTGGCTCGCGAAGCTTGCTTCTGGTTTCACGAAAAAAGAAGGAAAAGAAGTTGTTCTTTGCGTCTCCTTTCCGCTTTTGCATTTTTTAAGAGAGCAGATTTCTAAATCTAATCTCGACATAAAGTTGGGCGCACAGGATGTTTCACAATTTCCAGAAGGACCTTACACAGGGGAGGTTAATGCCAGACAACTAAAGGAGCTTGCAGATTATGTAATTATAGGTCATTCAGAACGAAGAGAAAGGTTTGGAGAGAATAAGGACACTCTTTTCGAAAAAGTTAAAAGAGCGACAGAACAAAGTCTTCTGCCAATTTTTTGCGTTCAGAATGAGAATACAGAAGTTCCGGATGGACAGATAATAGTTGCTTATGAGCCCCCTGATGCAATAAGTACAAGTAGTCCTGACTCAGCTCCTGAAGATCCAGAAGAAATGGAGAATGTGGCTTACGGATTTAAGTCTCAAGGACCTGGCCTAGTGTTTTTGTATGGCGGTAGCGTGGATCAGAACAACGTTCGTGAATTCACTGAAAAAAACTCTATCGATGGAGTTTTGGTAGGTGCTAAAAGTTTGTCTGCTGAAGAATTCCTAGGAATTTATCAAAATGCGTAAAGAGGTTGTAATAGCAATTTCGGTTTTCATCCTAATTTCAGCATTTGCTTTCCAGATTCTCTCTCGAGGTGGTCATTTCTCATCTTTCGTGTATGAGCTGATCTTCAACAAAGAGAATATAGACCTAAGGAAGGCAGACTCGAATGTAAACGTACTTCTTTTGGGGATTGGAGGAGGGACTCATGCGGGGCCTAACTTAACAGACACAATTATATTTGCAAGTATTGATCCCAACAACAATAAACTAGCTTTAGTTTCTATCCCCAGAGATCTTTGGGCCGTCGATTTAAAAGCGAGAATAAACACAGCCTATGCCAAAGGAGAAGCTAAAAAGACAGGTGGAGGTCTTACCCTCTCCAAGGCGGTTGTCAAAAAAGTAGTAAACCAGCCGGTAGACTATGCGTTGGTAATAGATTTTTCAGGTTTCGTAAAAATTGTTGATCTTTTGGGAGGAATAGACGTTGATGTTGAAAGATCTTTCGATGACTATGAGTATCCAGTCGAAGGAAAAGAAGATGATCCTTGTGGCAATAAAGAGGAAGATTTGGATAAATTAGCTACCGCCTCCTCTCAGCTCGAAGTATTTCCCTGCAGATATGAACATCTTCATTTTGATAAAGGTTTTAAACACATGAATGGTGAAGAAGCTTTAAAATATGTTAGATCAAGGCACGCTGAAGGTCCTGAGGGGACTGACTTTGCCCGATCAAAAAGACAGGAAAAAATAATAGAAGCAGTAAGAAGCAAGGCTTTATCTCTTCAAATACTTATAAATCCCGCAAAGATTATCAGTCTTTATCAGACAGTTCAGGATAGTATTAATACCGATGTAAATCAAGAAGAATTTGATGATTTTATAAAGCTTGCACAGAAACTCGATAATGCGAAGATTGAGAGTGGGGTGCTCGATGCAGGAGACGAGAAACAAAATAGGGAAGGGCTTTTAATAAATCCGCCTATTAGCGAGGAATATAATTACGAGTGGACACTTATTCCTCGACGAGGGAACGGCAATTTCTCGGAAATTCACGCATATGTCTTATGTCTTATAAAAACAGGAAGTTGTGAAATTAAAAAGAATTAGGAATTTCATATATCCTCGTAGTCCCGTCGAAATATACAGTCTGTCCCAATTCTTGAAATTTTCCTTCATTTAACTCCAAGTATTTTTTTCTCTCTAGATTACCAACAAAAACATATTTTATTTTATATTTTTCAATCAGTCTTCTTGTAACTTCTATATCGCCGGTCTCGTATAAAGAGGTGACATCGCTAATTCTGGGTGACGGGATATCGTATGATCCTCTCCAAAGCCACTCGTGGACCGTCCACCCCAACACAGTGGGAAGCCCGGTATTGGCAGAAACTCTTGCGTAGTCCGTATATGAATCGCCTTGCGCTTCAAGAATAATTGGTTGGCCTTTTATATTTTTATTTATCCAAAGTATTGCTTTGTAGTCCTTTGGATATTTCTCTTGCAAATAAATTGTTCCGTCGAGTCCTTTATAAGTCTTTAGGTTATAGCCGGATGTTATAGAAAAATAAGTGTATATCGATATGAGAGAAAATATAGTTGCAGATGCAAATGTAAAAAGAACGCGTCCAAAAATATTTTTACCTAAGCTACCGGTGTCTGAGAACACCCTGGTTATAATATATCCACTTGATATGCCTAAGATAATGAATGCTTGGTAAAAAAGTTTAAACATAGTGTTGGCTCTGAAGTGTCCGGTATAAATATCCTTAAGGTAAAATATTTCCGGAGCAACTATTAAGAAACCTGAGAAGATAATAAGAATTGACACTAAAGCGTCCTCTCTATAGAATTTTCTTGTTCGGTATAGGTATATTAAGAAAGAAAGAATCCAGAAAAAGAAGAACCCAAAAAGAATTAGTATCTGCCAGATCGGACTTTTCTGACAAGCGTTATCCTCAAAAATAAACGGACCAACCTGCCCGACATCAATTAGGAATTTCGGCGGACAAACCATTCCTATCTGTGAGGCAAAGGGAATAAAGCTATGATTAAACGGGAGAGAAAAAAGCATCAAAAATACTCCTATAAAAACCATCATGCCGGTTGTTTTAAGTCCTGTTTTAAGAATGCTTTTATACCATTTTTTTGTTTGATCTTTAGAAATTAGATAAAAAACTAAAAATGTAGTGAGGCCAATATAAATTATTCCGTCCCAGGCATTGGTCATATAAGAGAGCGAAAGGAAAAAAGCCAAAAAAATTGCACGGGGCAAGCTAAGCCGTCCCACAAAGAAACAATTCATTAAAAAGGCAATAATAGTTAGGATTAACGGAATACTTAAAACATGACCATGAAGATCGGCAACCACAAAGGAGTAAATAGGAAATTCGTGTATCGTATGAAAAATAAATCTCGTAGCATTTGGGTACCAATAGGAGTTGGGGAAAGATTCCGGAGAAAATTGAAGCTGCCAGAAAGGAACCGGATGATCAACATTATATGGCTTGAAAAGAGAGTAAATGCTTTGCAAATTTCCTCCCAGTGTGACTATAAAAGAAGTCAGAAGACCTGCGGTAACAGCTTTAATGCTAGAAACACCCTTCAGTTGTTTGCTTTTCCCCTGCAGAAACCTAGCACTAAGATTTATTCCTATCGAGAAAGAACAGCTTAAAGTAAATGCAAAAATCGATGCAATCATAAGATTAAAGCTGATATTTGAGGGAATACCTGAGAGTTTGGTTAGAACCGCTGTCACAAGATGACCAAAATAGTAGTAATTAATAGGTAAAGGCGTGAACCACATGTCTTTGGGAGGAAAATAGTCGGACCGAAGGATCGAATTAATAAAACCGAAATCCATATACTTTTCGAGATCATGGATATCCGGATTGTGGGCTCTAATAAAAGACCAAAACAAAAGCCCCAGGAAGAATAATGCTTCCTCAAAAACTATTACCTTGTAGTTTTTCCTTAAGAATTGTAAAACATCTTTTCTAGTTCCAACTGATAAAATCTTTTTTTTGAAGCTTATTTTAATCCAAAAAAATACAGCAAGGACTATCAAAATAGCTACAGATAAAATTCTCGTAAACGGCAGAACGTGGGCAATCCCGAAGACGAAAATTAAATAAGACAGAATACTTATCCCCAAAACCTTTGAAAAAATATATCCTTTATCAAGAAAACTCGAAAATAGCTTAAAAGCCAGAGGAAGAAAGATGGTTCCCAGCATGAAGAAAACAGCCCACCATTTAAAAACAAACAAAAAATCTATTATGTTCATGGCTTGGTTTTATAATTATACTTTAATCCACGTCATCCACTGTGTATAAAAGTAGAAATCCAGAAAAGCCATGATAAAAGATATTAAAACAAGAATGTGGCCGATAAATCTATACTTTGAGAACTCTTTATATATATAAAAAAGACTAAGTGAGGAAAATAAATAAACAATGGGGAGAATTATAAGTCCCCTCGCTCCGTTGGGTGGATAAACCGTTAATATCTGTCCAAAAATAACCCCACTTATATAAATGAAGAACCAAATATAGTAACGCTTTAAATTGATAAGTGCTATGACTACTCCGGCCAGAAAAAGAACTGTTATTAAGGGATTAACAGTGGGATATCCTTTGGGTAAATATCTTGGAGTTTCATGGTTCCCCTTGTCAGAAGGCAGAAAGAAAATCCAGGATTTGAAGGACGTTGTTATTTGATATTTTAAAATATCAATATCCTTATACAGGCCTTGATAGGGTTTATCAACATTCTGGATAGAAACTACTCTGGACCTCAGATTAAAAAAATCCGGGTTTGAATTAATTTTTATAATCCATGGAGAGCTTATTGTCAAAAAAATAAGAAAAAATAAAACAATCTTTGTGACTCTTTTCATAAAGAGTTCTTTTGAAATTAAGATTCTCTGAGTTAAATAAATAGAGGCCGCAACTATATAAATCTCTCCGGCTCTGTATGTATAAAAGGTGAGGGCTGCAAACAATCCCGCTATAGAGACTTTTAAAAAGTCGTTCTTATTCTTTAGATTCTCAATAACCCAGATTAGATATAGTCCGAGAGTTGTTGCCCATACAACTCCCCATCCTACCCTTGAAAATTGAAGAAAATAATAACTGAAGGAAAATAGAAGCGTTGTCGAAAATGCCACCGTATCATTAGTGTTCCTCTTTACTAAGAGAAAAAAGGGTATTAATGCAAGTAGTCCTGCAATTACGGAACTTGTTCGAAGAGCAAGTAATGAGTCGCTTATAAATAGCTTGTTTAGAATTATAGTTGGGATATAAACAAAAGTTGCTTGACTTCCATCCCATTGGAAATCAGCGGGATAAAAATTATTGTTTTGAACCATTTTATCTATATCCCTAAGGTAGGCTGGTTCGTCTACGACAACAGGAGGATATTTGTTTAGCTCCCATAAGCGAGGGAATATAGATATTAAAATAACAATTACAATAAGCGCTAGGCTTTTTTTCATTTACAATTTTTTTCTACAGAATAGACTTTATATCCGCTCCCGGTCCTATATATTGGAATAAATTCTTTAGAATAAACTGCAGATAACTTGGGAATATCGTTCTCAGGGCTAGTTGAATTAAATTCCACATAATCAATTCCATTTTCAGATAAAAGCCTGCATGCTAAGTTTTTGGTAGGAGCCTGAATAATCCTATCCCTCATTTGGCCTCTTTTGTGAGTATCATATCCCGCAGACCAAGCGAAATAAGGCCAGCCAAAGAATATTTTTCGGCCAGCAAGGGACGCAGGATTGTAAAAGTAGGTAGTGTTTAGGAAAACAGAATCAGGAAGAGTATTCTCTTTAATCCAGGAAACATCTTTGTTTTTCTCATAATCTGCCAGAGCTCCCCTGTTATCGTTAAAAATTGGGAAAAAATCAACTATTCCGCCAAGGATCATTAACAGAAAGAGAAAAACGCTTACACTTTTTAGAAAGAGATTTTTCTTCCAAAGGAACACTAAGAAAAATGCTGAAAACATGTTTCCCACCAAAAGAAAATAATTGAAAAATTTATGATTAGCTGCGACTTCAGGTGAAAATTGTACAAAATTCCCTATTAAAAAAAGCGGAATGAAACAGAACAGGATTTTTCTCGCAGTTTTTGAAGACTTGATAAAACCAAGAGGAATTAAAACAGCCGATATTCCAAGATTGTAAACCCAGAATTTTACAAAGGAGAGGCTTGATTCTGATGCGGTAAGATAACCGTTTACAAACTTTATTCCAAAGCCTCCCTCACCGCTTTGAAGATAAAGATACTGCGGGAAAGAAATTAAAAACGCAGGAATCCCGAGAATAAATATAGATTTCCTTAGGTTTGGAAAAACAATAAAAAGAAAAAACAAAACTATAAGCGTTATGAAGAACACAGCTATATGAAGATAAAAAGAAAGACCAAGTATTACTCCGAGAAAATAAGATAGTTTTAAATTTATCTTCTTGTTTGAAAGCGAAGGATAAATAATAAGAAAAATGATAAGAAGAGAAAGAGTAAATGAAAGAGCAAGATGGCGTTGGTTTGTGTAAATATTTAAATTCCAAAATGCAGTTACTAGTCCCTGCCCGTAGGGAGCAAAAGAAGAGAACTTATCATTCGTAACCAGATCCAAAATTAAGTTAGGAGAATTTTTATGGTTCTGCAGGAAATAGATAAAAGAAAAAGAAGAGTTAAATAGGAAAAAGATTACGGAAAGAAAGCCAACAGCCCTTGATTGAAAGATTTTTTTTGCTACAAAGTATATAGATAGAATGAGACCAGAGAGTCCTATCGTCGAAGGTATGTTAAGTGCATAATCTATTGGGATTCCTGCTTTTTCGATGAGTCCCACAAGAAAATAGAAAAGAAAGTGATAATTTATAGGTTGTCCTGGAAAAAGAGGATACTCCGGAGGGAAATTGCTGCCAAATGAAAATGACCTTATTAGCGGTAGATGTGAGCCAAAATCACTCCACGCTTTTGATGCAATAAAGAGTGTTCCGTCTTCTTTGTGGAACGTAAAAAACATAAGAAAAACGGAAAACGAGAAGGTAAATATAATCAGTACGATCTCTAGGTAGCTTGTCTTGAAGAGACTTCGAAGTTTATTTTTCATTGAGCATAAAATCTACAACTCTCTCTCCGAGCTCCACTGCGTAATTTGTTCCTCTGTCCCATGGATATACTTGTTGTATGTTGGCAAGAAAAACATTTGTTATGGGAGTTTTAAAGGGTGGAATCATTTTAGAATAGTTAACTGGAATTATCGGTTGGGCGAAAGGAGCCTTAAAAACTTCAAGTCCAATAAGATTACTCTTATATTTCTCGTTGATCTTTTTAAGAAAAGGGTCGTAAATTTTGAGGATTGCTTTCGCATCCATCTTGAAATACCTGTGATTCATAGGAAGATAATTTCCCAGATAAACAATGTGATCCCTATTGTAGTTTGTCACATCCATGAAATTAGAATGGTCAACTACAGCCATAATGGGAGATTTCTTATCACAAACGCTGAGCCAATATGTCCCGTCTTTTAAAAAACTACTCTTAAGACGCAGAACCAGATTTACAGCGCCCAAGCCCTTAAGTTTCATAAGTTTTTCCTTATATTCTCCGGTAAGACTTGGTGCAATTTTTATGAAAAAGAAAGAAGGCAGAGTTACGATGACTTTGTCGAATTCATACTCCGATCCCTGCGTTTTTAATAAAACCTTTCCACCATTTTCTTTTAGCTCCAAGACTTCTGTTTTAAAAACAAATTCTCCGCCCAATTCTTTGATCCTAGAAACAAGAGCGTTGGCAAAATGCAAAAACCCTCCTTGGGGATACGCAAGTTTTGCTGTCCTTTTTCTAATTCTTGCCCAAAACCAAGCGAGAGAAATATTTTCCTCCATCCCCCCAAACTTATTTATAAGCTGGGGTTCCCATATCGTTTCGTAGACTCTTCGTCCCATCGTTTTTTGCAGAAAACTTTTGGTATTTATTTTTTCAAGAGGACGCCATATGGGATTGTATCTAAGAAATGCTAATACGATCCCCATTCTTATTCTTTCCAAAATACTAAGGTAGGGAAATTTAAGAACTGCTAGCGGGGAGTCAAGTTGAAAAATATCACCCTTAACATATACAGATGTTTTAGGTCTCTTAATTATTACCTTATGATTTATTTCTTTTGCTAAATTAAGTACTGCCTTGTCATTAGTAAACCAATGATGGTAGTGTTTTTCCAAAGACCAGTTCCAGTCCCTCTCTTGGTAGCCTAGCGCCAAGCCGCCTGGACCCTCGTCTTTTTCAAATATTGAGACAGAATGCCCGTTTTTTAGCAGATTATGGGCAGCTGAAAGGCCCGTAAACCCGGCGCCTATTATGCCAATCCTCATAGAGGTAATTTATAGCGAGTTATAGCAAAAACAGCAAGTCCGAAGATTGCTAAAACCGCGCCTGCAAGACCTGCAAAAACAGTAGCCTCGGGTCCTGTGGGAGCAATCGTTGGAATGGGGCTGGGAGACAGTTCTACTTCTCCTGCAGGAGGAGTCGGAGTAGCCGTCGGGATGAGAGTTGGGATAGGTGTAGGGGTAGCGGTTTGTCCTGAAGGCGTAGCGGGTTCTATAACCTGAGTACCTGCAGCAAAGACTGTAAATCTCCGGGTTATAGATTTTACTATCCCATTTGAGCCCTTGGCTTTAATTGTTATTGTATGTTCTCCCGGTGAAAGAGGGGTTTGGGGTCTAAAGCTCCATTTCCCATCGCCGTCAGTTATTACCTCTGTTTTTATATTCTCATCGGAATGGATCTCTATCTCTATCGTCTCGTTGGGTTTTGCAGAACCCTTAAACTCAGGCTGATCGTCTGAGAAGGTTTGTTCGGGATTGGGGTTTTCTATAATCGGTTCCGCACCGCTCTCTAGTGGTTTTGCATCAGGGAAAGATGTATCTGAAGTAGATTCCGAGGGCTGAGGCGCAAGAGGGTTTTGGTCTATCCTAAAGTCATAATTACTAGATAGAATTATGGTGGGAACCGGATTTATTTGTCTCATTGACAGGCTGACTTTAGATGTAGACAGCCCGTCTGTTACTACTAGCTTTAATTCATCCTCCTCGGAAAAAGTATAGTAATTTGTGTAATCTTTGCTTCTTAGCGAATTGAGGGGCAGTAGGTATGATCCATCTTCCTTAGTTAAAGTTGAGATTTCCTGCGAATCTTGTATTGACAGATAGACTAAAGACCCAACAGATGGATCTCCTTCAATTGTAATTACTTTACCGGTTATTGGTTTTTGAGCGGACGGAAGGGAATCTATTTCATTAGCAGTTGAGATTTCAAACAACTTGTTTTCATTTAGAACTTTTTCTGAACCTGATGTTATAGAGTATTTGTAATTGGTAGATGGCTCTAGGCTTTTTACGGTAATACTATGTGTTTTATAGGGATTCAGGGACTGGGAAAGCTGATCCCTATCATCCAGAATAATTTGCTCTGTATCATCGGAGACTCCAACATTTAAGCTTCCAATTACAGAGTCATCCGTAGAGTAGGTAAGGGTGAAGGATTTATCAGAAA
>MFPL01000007.1:0-103880 GCA_001784155.1 Candidatus Levybacteria bacterium RIFCSPLOWO2_12_FULL_41_12
TAAGGAAAAACAAATGAGGGTAATTTACTTCTACTTTACGACTCTTCTCCTGTTGGTCTTTTTGTCCTACCTGTTTATTGACCCCAATTTTCATCCGTTAAGGGGAATCTATTCAGGGTTTGCCTTTAGCCACAAAGCTCTAGTCTCTTACACATACGTATCTCTAGTTGTGGTTTCATTCATGCTTTACTTAAGAATTCTTAAGATGTTTAAGAATAAAAAATTAAACAAGGCCCAGGCAATAGGAATAATTTCAGGAAGCGTTGTTGTTCTATTTTTTTCCTATCCTGCAATGCTGTCATACGATATTTTCAATTATCTAACTACGGCTAAGGTTCTTTACCATTACGGAGAAAATCCATACTTGGTAATGCCAATCGAGTTTACTCGGGATCAAAATTTGCTTTTTACTCATGCAGCTAACAAGTTCGCATTATACGGTCCTTCCTGGATTGGCATTACTTCTGTCCCATATCTTTTGGGTTTTGGGAATACTATTTTAGAAATCTTAGGCTTCAAGTTTTTGAACGTGTTATTTTATGCTTTGTCTTTATTTCTAATCCTTAGAATTTCAAAAGACTACTATCGTGTACTTTTTTTCGGTTTAAACCCTCTAATTCTAATTGAAACGTTTCTGAGCGGGCATAATGATATAGCGATGATGTTTTTTGCTCTCCTAGCATTTTATTTTATTAAGGAAAGGAAAAGTGCATTTTCCCTGCTTTCTATTGTAGTATCGATACTTATTAAATACGCTACCGTATTCCTTCTGCCGCTGTACGCATACTTAGAGTATCTTAGCCTCCGGAAGCGAAATATAAATTGGGATAAAATATTCATAGCTGCCTCATATTCAATGATGTTAGTTTTCTTTTTGTCTTTCATTAGGGAGGAGATATATCCATGGTATGCAATATGGTTTTTCATTTTTGCATCCCTGACTCACAATAAATTTTTACGGGGATTGTCTTTGGTTCTCACGCTATTTTTACTTTTCAGATATGTCCCCTTCATGTATACGGGATCTCACTTTGGTTCGACTCCAATTATTAAGACTGTTATTATCATTGTCCCAGCCGTTGTATACGTATTTTATTATTTTGCTAGATTAAAGAACATGCTTGGAAAATGGTAAAAACCTTTTTAAGGTATAAATATATTATTCTTGTTTTGGTTCTTTCTACTTTCTCGGTAAGAGCTCTTTTCCATTCAGGACTTCCTCCGACCCATGATGGGGAATACCATGTTATTAGATTCTATGAATTCCATAAAGTATTAAGTGAAGGCACCATATATCCCAGGTGGGCAGCTGATCTAAATAACGGAATGGGAGCTCCGCTTTTTAACTACGTTTATCCACTGCCTAATTATTTCTCTTCATTTACCCATTCGTTCGGATTTTCATTTATAGATTCGTTTAAGCTTAATCTAATTTTTGCGACCATTGTGGGTAGTATTTTTATGTTTTTATTCTCCCGTATTTTTTTCGGAAACATAGGAGGCCTCGTCTCATCGGTGTATTACACATACGTTCCGTATAGGTTTCTAGACATCTTTATAAGGGGATCGGTAGGAGAAGTTTGGGCGTTAGCTTTCTTTCCTGCTTTACTCTGGTCTATAACAAAATTGTATGTAGAAAAACATAAAGTTTATATTCCGATTTCAGGATTGTTTCTTGCTCTTGTCGTTTTTTCTCACAATATCCTGGCTTTGATGTTTTTCGTATTTTCTGCGGTATATGTTGGTCTAATGGCATTGCCTACGAGAGATAAGAAGTTTACCGCAAATGCCATAGCCTCAATGTTACTAGGTCTCGGTATTTCCAGTGTATTTTGGGTACCTGCTCTTTTAGAGAAAAGGTACGTTAGAGGTCTTGATATTTTTAATTTTAAAGAAAACTTTCCAGACATATATCAATTAATCATTCCCTCTTGGGGAAGCGGATTTTCTGGAGGTGCAATAACCAACCAAATGTCGTTTCAGATAGGAATTGGCAATCTGTTTGTAATCTTACTATCTACAATTTTAGTTATTCGACTAAGGAAAAAGTTGAGAAGGGAAATCTTTTTTTTCTTGGTTTCTTTTTTTGTTGTCTTTTTTCTTATGACAAGAAATTCAATCATTCTCTGGGACAATATTCCTCTCCTTAGCTACTTTCAATTTCCCTGGAGACTCTTGTCACTTGAGATGTTCATAGTTTCTTTTCTGGCTGGATTTGTTGCCACCGAAATCACAAAAGCCAAAATATTTCCCAGAAAGCTTAAGTCATTAATTCTAGCATTCATCTTGCTAGTTCCTGTTTTAACTACATTAAGTTATGCAAAGCCGGCTTTTTATCATGAGAGGGAAGATAATCATTACACAACAAGGCCGAATTTCATTTCAGGAACAAATAGCCCTGGAGATGTCTTCAATACCATATGGGCAAAAGACATAATACATCAAATAAAATCATTTGAGTTTGAAAAAGGAGTAGGAGAAATAAAAATAAGCAAAAAATCCTCTACGAGCTATGACTTAAAAATAGAGACAGGTGGGGAAGCGATTGTAAGATCTTCTCTGATGTATTTTCCGGGATGGGTATTGTCTGTAGATGGAAGAGAAGAAAAAATCTTTCCTGATAAAAACGGGCAAATAAAATTTGTTGTCGTAGGGGGAGAGCACATGGCAAATCTTAGGCTTAATAGAACTAATATTCAGTCAACAGCTTCTTTAGTTAGTATTATTTCAGCATTGGTGTTGGTCCTATTTTTGGTTAGGAACTATACTATAATTAGGAAATGAGGATAGCTGTCGATGTTTCTAGACTTAATAAAGATAACCTAGAGAAGCATAAGGTAAGGGGATCTGGAGAATACATAGAAGGTTTAACCAGCTACCTTCCAAAATACGACAAAGACAATAGCTATGTTTTTGTCTCAGGCGGAGAAACTCCTAAAGATGTAGATTTAGTTCACTATCCTTACTTTGAGCCTTTCTTTCTTTCTCTTCCTCAAAAGAGTAGGATCCCGTCTGTGGTTACTGTTCATGATCTAATCCCACTAGTTTTCCCAAAACAATTTCCAGCCGGAATAAAAGGGAAAATAAAATGGAGCATACAGAAAGCCTCATTAAGAAGAAAAAACAGAATAATAACAGACTCAAATGCATCTAAAACTGACATTGAGACCAAGGCGGGTATTCCTTCCTCTAGGATTAGCGTAGTTTATCTTGCTCCTTCCGAGGCTTTCAAAAAAGAGCCGGATAAAAAAGATATACGAAAGAAATACAACCTGCCTGAGAACTTCTTGCTCTATGTGGGAGACGCTACGTGGAACAAAAATCTTATTAGATTGGCGGAGGCAGTTAAGAGAACTGACTTTAAGCTAGTTATGGTGGGCAAAGCACTAGTTGGTAATGAGGTTGAACCGAACAATAAGTGGAACAAAGAGCTTATTGGTTTTAAAAAAATAACAAAAGGAGATAATAGATTCGTGCAATTAGGTTTAGTCTCAAGCGAAGATTTAAACGCGCTATACAATATTGCATCATCACTAATTATGCCATCTCTTTACGAAGGTTTTGGATTGCCTATTGTGGAGGCAATGGTTTGCGGTTGCCCAGTCATTTCTTCCAAAGAGGGATCTCTGGGAGAAATTGCAGGTAATGCGGCCCATTCTATAGATCCGTATAGTGTCGATTCAATAGAAAAAGGGATAAGGGAAGTCTTAGGAGACAGAGCTCTGCGGGAAAAGCTTTCTAATGATGGGCTTGATCATTCAAAGAATTTTTCCTGGAAAAAAACAGTCTCAAGTACCGTTAGCGCCTACAAATTAGCTTTAAAAAATGAATAGTATTTTGCCTCATATAAAAAGTCTTGTAAAGCACGAACTCATAACCGGGAGTTTTTATATATTTGTAGGAGGGCTTATTGCGAGTTTCATAGCTTTCCTCTTTAACCTTTTCATGGCTAGGAATTTAAGCTATTCAGACTACGGAATTTTAGCCAGCCTTGTCTCTCTTTTTACTCTCGCCATAATCCCTTCCCAATCACTAGCTTCGACCATTGTAAGGTTTGCGACTAATTTCTTTGCCAAAGAAGAGTTTGGCCGAGCTGCAGTTTTTTATAAGAAAATGTCTATTTTTTGGTTCATTCTGTCTCTTTTTATTTTTGGTGGCGTTGCAATATTTTCTTCTCAAATATCATCATTCCTTCGTATAGAAAATAATTTGTATGTGGTTATAAGCGGAATATCCATATCGCTTGCATACATGAGTATGGTAAATATTTCTTTTCTCCAAAGCCTACTTAAGTTTAAATACTTATCCACTCTCTATATTGTAGGCTCGCTTGTAAAAATAACTCTTGGAGTAGTCTTTATCACTTTGGGTTATGCAGTAGGGGGAGCTTTATGGGCGGTTGCAGCAATGTCCGTTGTCGGATATATTATAGGTTTTTATCCTCTGAAATTTCTTTTTTTTGAAAGTAATGTTAAAAAATTGTCGATTGATTGGAAGGAAATTATTCGCTACGCTCTTCCAAGCATAGTAATTGTTCTCTCCGTTACTTCTCTTGTTACTACAGATCTTATTTTGGTAAAACATTTTTTCTCCCCAACTGATGCTGGCTTATACGGCGGAATCTCTTTAATAGGAAAAGTAATTTTTTATTTTACAGCTCCAATTCCAGCTGTTATGTTTCCACTAATAGTTAAGAAGCATACGAAAGGTGAGGATTTCAGAGGCCTATTTCATCTCTCGTTGGTTTTGGTTACCCTTCCGTCTGTAGCCATAACTTTATTTTATTTTCTTTTCCCTCAGTTTAGTGTTAAATTCTTCTTGGGTGGTGGAGATTATCTGAAGATTGCGTCTTTAATAGGACTTTTTGCAATTTTAATTTCATTATACAGTTTTCTCAATGTTGTTGTGAATTTCTTCCTGTCCATTAAAAAGACTAAGATTGTTATACCTTGTCTTTTCATGTCTGTGCTTCAAATCGTTTTGATATCGCTTTTTCACGAAAGTTTTCAGCAAATTATATATATAAGTATCTCTGCCTGCACATTGCTTTTGGCCACTCTTTTGCTATATTATATTAAGCAATATGGACTACATTACGCTTCAAAATAAAGATAATCATAAAATCATCGAGGGTGTCTTAATGTATCCTCTTAAAGTGAATCGAGATGAATCGGGGATACTCATTGAAACGCTAAGAAAAGATTGGCCCGGTATATATGGAGGGGATAGGGAGTTTGCAATGCAATACATGTCAGTTACAGAGCCTCGAGTTGCAAGGGACGAAAGCGTATGGCATTATCATCCTACTTCTCAAGAGGATAGATTCCTCGTGGCTTATGGGGAAATTATAACTGCCGTCGCAGATAACAGGGAAGGATCAGAAACAGAGGGAATTTTAAATCTTTTTCATCAAAAAAGCGATGAAGAACCCTATATTCTTGTCATTCCGAAAAGAACACTACACGGATTTATGGTGGTGTCAAAAACGCCGGCAGTGTTATTAAACTTTCCGACAGCTCTGTATAGCCCACAGGAAGAGGGAAGAGTTCCATATTCTGTTGCAAAGGTAAAATCTTTGGACGGAGAGTTATTCAACTGGGACAAGGTGAGGAAGGAATTTCCCGACCTCTAGAATATAATGGAACCACGCTTATTATCTTTGGTAATCCCCTGTTACAACCAGGAAAAAACGATAAGAGAAAACCTTTCCCGGGTTGAAAAAGTGCTCAAAGGGCTTCCCGTAGACTACGAAATCATTGTCGTCATTGATGGACACGTTGATAAAACAGCGGAGATCGTAAAGTCTCTTGGAAATGGCAAAATTAGGCTCTTCGAGAATAAAGTTAATTCCGGGAAAGGCTACGCGGTTAAATATGGAATTGAAAAGGCAAAGGGCGACGTCGTAGGCTTTATAGATTCAGGATTGGACCTAGACCCTTCAGGCATAGCTATTCTTCTGGATTTCATGAAGCTTCACGATGCGGATATTGTTGTGGGTAGCAAAACCCATCCCGACTCAGTAGTGAATTATCCGTTGTATAGAAAGCTGATCACGCTCTGTACGAGAATTGTTACGCAGACCTTATTTGGTTTCAAAGTTCTCGATACTCAAGTCGGATTAAAATTATTCAAAAGAAAAGTAGCTATGGATGTTTTTCCCAGGCTTTTAGTTAAAAAATTTGCCTTTGACATAGAGATGCTTGCGGTAGCAAACACATTAGGTTACACGAAAATTTATGAAGCCCCGGTTAAGCTTAATTTCGAAGCAGGGAGTATCTCCTACAGTGGCCTTATAGCCATTTTACTTAAGTCATTCTGGGATACTTTAGGAATTTTCTACAGAATTAGAATTCTCAAGTACTATAGAATAAGCAACAAAAAAAATTGGTTGACTTCATGAATATCCTAATACTTAACTGGAGAGACATAAAAAATCCCAAAAGCGGAGGCGCGGAAATACTTACTCATGAGATGGCAAAGCGATGGGTAGAAAAAGGACATACTGTAGTTCAATTTGCTAGCGAATTTGAAGGCTCTTTGAGGGAAGAAGTGATGGACGGAGTACGCATAATTAGGAGAGGACATCCAGATGCGCGCTTTCTTTTAGGTTCAGTTCATTTCTTAGCTTTCATCGAATATATTAAGAATTTTAGAGGCAAGTTTGACGTAGTGGTAGACGAGATTCATGGACTTCCATTTTTCACGCCTTTTTACGTTCGAGCAAAAAAGGTTGTTTTGATTTGTGAAGTAGCTGGAGACTTGTGGAATGAAATGTTTGGTCCATTCTTTGGATCTTTGGGAAGAGTAGTTGAAAAGATCTTTTTAAAATATTTATACAAAAGTATTTACATCCTAACGATTTCAGATTCTTCAAAGAGTGAACTTATTAGGAACGGAGTTAAGGAGGAAAGCATAACCGTGCTTCCTATGGGATTGAACTTTCCAACGAAGTTAATTTCTTACGAAAAAGAAGAAGATCCCACCTTAATATTTGTAGGTAGGCTTTCTAAGTCAAAAGGGATTAGTGATGCAATTATTTCCTTGGAAAGGATTGCTAAGGAAATACCGCGAATAAAGCTTTGGGTAGCGGGTCGAGGAGATGAAGAATATTTAATATTGCTAAAAAAATTAGCCAATTCTCTCGGCGTAGGAAATAGGATTAGGTGGTTTGGTTTCGTTGATGAAGATAAGAAATTTGAGCTTCTTGGTAGGGCTCACATTCTTCTTGTCCCCTCGATTAAAGAAGGCTGGGGACTTACTGTGCCCGAGGCAGCTTTTGCAGGTACACCTTCTGTTGTATACAATTCTCCTGGGCTTCGGGATGTACTCAAAGGCAGCATATTTAAGACGATGGTTAAAACCAACACACCAGCCTCATTGGCCGAGGAATGTACGCGGATATTAAATGACAAGGGGTTTTTCAGCAAACTAGCAAAACAGAAGCTGAATAGGGAAGAGTACAATTGGGATTATACTGCAGAATTGGCTTTAGAAGTTTTAAAGAAATGAATTCAAAAAGATTATTATTACTTTTTCTTGGGTTCATTCTTTTAATCTCCTACCTCCTTAGAGCTGATAATTTATATACTTGGCCAAGAAAAGGTGCAACCTTTGATGAATATGCCTGGACTTGGCAGGGGATAAACCTAATAAAAAATGGTATACCAATTTCGTGGTCTCCTCACCCTCAATACACAGATAAGAAGCTTGTAATTTACCAAGACACCGCTTTCTACGTGGTAAAACCATATCTTGAGCATCCTCCTGTCTTCGGCCTGGTAGCAGGATCCTACGCAATGCTGAATGGGGCTAGCGATATGTATCAGCTTAGCCTTGAGGATATCAGAGGTCTTGCTCTCCTGCTTGGTGTTCTGTCTGTATTTATCCTCTTTGTTTTGCTGGCAGAAATATACGATAAGAAAGTGGCTGTCCTTGGTGCGATATTATACGCAACTGTACCCTCTGTGGTTATTGGTTCACGCCTAGTGCAGAATGAGAATTTTTTTATTCCTCTTTGGCTTTTCTCTCTTTATCTTATTGCCAAATTTCTCAAGAATAAAAGAAGTTTATACCGAAACTTGGCCGCTTTTACATGCGGAATTCTGGTTTTGGCAAAAGTTCCATGGGCAGCAGCGGGATTTTCAATTGTGCTGATTTTTCTCTCCACGAAAAGAATAGGGGATTTATATAAATTTCTCTTAATCTTTGTCCCGATAGGTCTTTTGTATTTTGCATACGGATTTTACTACGATAAAGATCTTTTCCTAAGTTTATGGGGACTACAGCTTAATAGATACGATATTTCCTTCAACAGTATATTCGCTCTCTTCCAAAAACCATATCTAACTGACAGATTCTATACAGACGGATGGATTTACTTCGGTTGGTTTTCTTTGTTTTTATTATTTGTGAAAGATCAGAAAAAACATCTAATACTTATTTCTGCGGTTTTTTCTTATTTCTTAGTTTTTCTGTCAGCAATTCCGGATGAAGCCGGACACGGATGGTACAGATACCCTTTTTATCCATTTTTAATTTCAGCTACAGCCCTTTTTCTTAGAGAATATTTTACCAAAAATTTTATAACAACTTTTTTCTTTATTGTTTTCATAGGAACATCACTTCTTCAGTTGACCTGGGCTAGCGTTTTTGGATTTTCGTATCCCTTTTTTAGATTAATCATCGCGTCATGGCTACTCGCACTATTGCCTTATTTTATTGAGAATAAAAAGATTGTGAAAATAGGCAAAGCCTCGAGTTATCTGTGGCTCGTTGCCTTTCTTTTTATGAACATCTGGGCTGTTCTCTTATATACCGAACAATAATCTTATGAGAAACTATTACCCTACCATATCTGTAGTTCTCGCCACTTACAATTCAGAATTTTCTCTTAAGCTCTGCTTAGATAGTCTTTATTTCCAAGACTATCCCAAAGAAAAGATTGAGGTTATTGTAGCGGATGGAGGATCAATTGACGGCACCCTCAAAATACTTTCATCTTACGGCATAAAGCCCATAAACGTTCCTCCCAGCAAGCAGGAGGCAGAATATAATAAAGGCGTTGCGGTATCCTACGCTAAGAACGATATTCTTCTATTAATAGACCACGATAATATTTTGCCTCACAAAAACTGGCTTAAGAAAATGGTAAGACCTCTTATGGAAAACAAGAAAATCACAGGTGTTGAGGTATTAAGGTTCTCGCACCGAAAAAGCGATAACATTTTGGATCGGTATTTTGCGCTCATCGGCGGAGTCGATCCTGTACCTTATTATCTGGGCAAAGATGCCAGGCTTTCGTGGGCTTTTGATAATTACAATCTTTTGGGAAAAAGTCAGGATATGGGGGAATATTTTTTGGTCGAGTTTGAAAACGGTAAAATTCCTACTTTGGGAGCCAACGGAGCGCTTCTCAGGCGAGAACTTTTAAAGTATGCACAGGCAGATCCGGACTCCTTTTTTCACATTGACATAAATTATGACCTCATAAAAAAAGGCTATAACACCTACGCTTTTGTAAAAGACGACATAATTCATTATAAGAAAACGAGATTTGTTGATTTTATTAAATTTCTGATGAGGAGAAGAAAGATAATGGAGATTCAGTATTTTGAAAGCCTAAAGAGGAGAAGATACGCTGTTTTTATGAGCTCGCAGGACAAGATAGGTCTTTTGAGGTTCGTATTCTACTCAATAACGTTAGTTAAGCCCACCCTGGACGCGATAAGGGGATTTATTAAGGTTCGCGACGCAGCCTGGTTTCTACATCCTTTTGTTTGCCTTAGCTTTCTAACAATTTACTCCATGGCTGTTGTTAATAGGCAGCTTAAGAAATTCATGGTATAATTTCCAAGTGATATGAAGCAGATTGGTGTCGGTGACGCCTCAATCGGGAAACTTGAACGAAAGTATGTGATGGATGCCCTTAATAAAGAAAGGCTTTCGTATGGGCCGTATCATCAAAAGTTTGAACATGAATTCGCAAGGCTTCATGATAGAAAGTTTGCAATGTTTTGCAATAGCGGAACAAGCGCTCTTCAGGCTGGATTACATGCTCTAAAAATAAAATACAATTGGAAAGATGGAGACGAAGTAATAGTTCCAGCACTAACTTTTGTAGCAACGGTGAATGTAGTTATCCAAAATGGACTTAAGCCAGTATTTGTGGATGTAGATCCTGATTTTTTCGAGATAGATCCTGCGAAGATTGAAAAAGCCATAAGTAAGAAAACTAGAGCAATAATCCCTGTTCATATAGGAGGACAACCCTGTGATATGGATCCGATACTTCGAATTGCAAAAAAACACAATCTTAAAATCCTAGAGGATTCATGCGAAACAATGTTTGCTAAATACAAAGGCTCACCAGCCGGTTCTTGGGGAGAGGTTTCGTGTTTTTCCACTTATGTTGCTCATATTCTTATAACAGGAGTTGGAGGATTTGCTACTACCAACGATCCCGAACTTGCCATCCTTATTAAAAGTCTATTTAATCATGGGCGTGACAGTATTTATTTATCAATTGATGATGATAAAGTATCAGACAGAAAAACTCTTTTTAATATCGTAAGCAAGCGTTTTCGATACGAACATATTGGCTATTCGTATCGAGCTACAGAATTGGAAGCTGCAATCGGATATGGACAACTCAAGCGTTATAAAAATATGATAAAGAAAAGACAAAAAAATGCAACCTATCTCTCGAAGGGACTCAAGGATTTAGACGGATATTTACAGCTGCCCAAAGTGAGAAAAGACACAGAGCACGTATTCATGTTTTACCCGATAGTTGTTAAAAGGGAAGTAGACAGAGATAATCTTGTAAATTTCTTAGAAGAAAATTTAATTGAAACAAGATATCTCTTGCCTCTTTTAAATCAACCAGTCTATAAAAAAATGTTTGGAGACATAGAAAGTAAATACCCTATTTCAAAACACCTTAACCATAAAGCTTTCTATATAGGATGCCACATGAGTCTCGGGAAAAAAGAACTTGATTACGTAATAAAAAAATTCCATGAATATTTCGAAGCGGATAAAATATGAAGAAGGTGCTCTTTACGGGTGCGACAGGACTTTTAGGAAAATATTTCTTAGCCAATGTTCCTCCGGGATATGAAGTAATAGGAACCTACAACAGCAACTTGAGGGCAAGAAAAAAGTTCTTTCTTAGACTAGATATTACCAGCAAAAGAAAGACGGGACTTTTAATAAAAGGAGTGAAACCGGATATAGTTGTTCATGCAGCGTCAATAGGCAGTGTTGACTATTGTGAACTTCACGAAAAAGAAGCAAATGAGGTGAACGTAAAGGGGACAATAAACGTTGTAGAAGCGTGCAGGTTGGCGGGGGCAAAGCTAATATTTATCTCATCAAATGCGGTATACGACGGAGAAAACCCTCCATATTCTGAGGATTCACCCAGAAAGCCTCTTGATGAGTATGGGAGAACTAAAGTTAAAGGGGAGAATATAGTGTCTACTAGTGGGTTGCCTTACAATATCGTTCGGTTAATGACAATGTATGGCTGGCCACCCCCGGATGGTAGGGGAAATCCCGTAAGCTGGATGATCGATGAAATTCTCAACAAGAGAAAAATTAATGTTGTTGACGACATTTACAACAACCACCTTTACGCAGGAAGCGCGTCTGAGGCCTTATGGAGCATCATAGAGAGAGGAAAACCAAATGAGGTATACAATGTTTCAGGAAAAGACTGTATAACCAGATTCGAGTTGGCAAAAAAGGTGGCCGATGTTTTCAGCCTTGACTCTTCCCTAATCAATCCGGTAAAAAGCGACTTTTTTAAAAATATCGCTCCGCGTCCAAAGAATACGTGTTTTAATACGGAAAAAATAGAAAAAGAATTTAAAATAAGGCCTTTAGGAGTAATCGAGGGACTGAGCCTGATGAAGAATGAATAATTTTAAAAACCTATCCATTGCAATTGTTACTCACGTTTATGCAACCGGCCCTTCCTTTAAGCTCGAAGAATATCTTAGAAATAAAGTTGAAAACCTAGTATTTATAGGGCATCCATTTTCTTTTGCTAAAGATACAAGATCATTTATTAGAGTTTACAGAAAAGGAGACTTAGTAATCGAAAAAAAATTTATAAAAATGAAGAGATCGGAATTTCTATTCTATGCAAAAGATTTTTTATTGACGATTTATTGGTGTCTTAAGTATTCAAAAAACACTCAATATTTTTTCGGAGTTAATAATTTCAATTCTTTTTCAGGGTATATATTAAAAAAATTTGGTAAAGTACAAGACGTAATTTTTTATACAATTGATTATGTTCCCAATAGGTTTGATAGCAAAATCATGAATTACATATACCACTGGTTAGACAGATTCGTCATTTCCAAAAGTCTGAAAGTTTGGAATCTGTCCTCTCAAATGGCAGATGAAAGAGAAAAAAGAGGAGTAAACACAAAATTTAGATCTAAACAGATCGTCGTGCCGATTGGCACAGAGATAAATGCCCCCCCTATGGAATTTAACAAGATAGACAAAAATAAAATAGTATTTATGGGACATCTTAGGGAAGGTCAGGGTGTTGAAATGCTTGTTTCGTCAATGAAAGATGTCATCAGAAAAATTCCAGAAGCTCACCTATTGATTATAGGTGGGGGTCCGCTTGAAAATAAAATTAGATTGAAAATTAATAAGCTCAGGCTTGAAAAAAGCATTAAACTATCCGGATTTGTTGAGAAGTTTTCCGAGGTAAGGTATCTTTTGAAAAACGCAGCAGTTGCAGTCGCACCCTATGTAGATGACGAAAAAACATACACTCGCTATACCGATCCGGGAAAACCTAAAGACTATCTTTCCTGTGGCCTGCCGGTAATAATAACTAAAGTGCCTCAGTTTGCTTTTGTAATTGATGAGAAGAGATGCGGCATAGCAATAAGCTATGATCAGAATGAGCTCTCCGAAGCAATAATTAAACTGTCATCTAACAAAAATCTCCTGAAGGAATACAGAACAAACGCATTTGAACTGGCAAAAAAGTATACATGGGAGAAAATTTTTAATAAAGCCTTTCAAAATACTTTATGAAAAGCCTAGTGTCAGTCCTTATTGTAAACTGGAATTCCAAAGAAAATCTAAAGGATTGTTTACAGTCTCTATTTAAAATAGATTACCCAAATTATGAAGTAATTATAGTAGATAACGGCTCAACTGACGACTCTGTTAGCTGGGTAAAGAAAAATTATCCAGGAGTAATAATTGCAAAGGCAAATAGGAATTTGGGGTTTGCGGGAGGAAATGAGTTTGGTCTTAAGCACTGCCGGGGAAAATACATTTTATTTCTCAATAACGACACGTTAGTAACTAAAAGTTTTCTAACAGAGCTCGTAAGCTTTATTGAAAAAGACGAAAAACTCGCTGTCGTACAGCCTGCGATTCTTTTTCATCGTCCAGGAGAGTCACTTCATGGAAAGATAAATTCGGTAGGGAGTTTTATTTTAAATAGTGGATTTCTCTACCACCTTAACTATGGAAAAGAATTTATTGAAAAAGATTATGGAGAGTCATATGAGATTTATACTGCCTACGGAGCGTGTTTCCTGGCAAATAGAAAACTTGTTAATAAGCTTGGACTTTTTGATCCAGAGTACTTTGCTTACTTTGAGGAGACTGATTTCAGTCACAGGGTCTGGCTTTCAGGCCATAAAGTGAAGATTTATACAAAAGCTGTAATCTACCATAAGGGTGCAAAGACAGCCCAAAAATTACCTAGCTCTTTTATACAGTACCACTCTTTCAAAAATAGACTCTTTACCTACCTAAAGAATTTCGGTCTGGTAAATATTTATAAAATATTTGTACCGCATCTATTTATTTGCGAGGTATCTTCAGTTCTGTATTTGGCTATGAGGCGACCTGGGTATACGTTAGCAATTCAGAAGGCTATTCTCTGGAATATTATTAAGGTGGGGAAACTTCTTCGGGAAAGACGCAAAGTTCAGGAGGAAATCAGAAAAGTAAGAGATGCGGATTTCATTCCCAAATTGACTAGGAAAGTTAATATTAGGTACTATTATTACTTATCTAGCGGAGAGCTTGAAAAATACAGAGAATGAACCTAATTAAGAAACCCCTTGTCCTAATCTTCTTGGTTGGACTTTTAGCATGGCTTCCCACGTTATTTTTTTGGTTCTTTAAGGGCTATGAGGCGACGTGGTTATTAGGAGTTGGCGAGTATAATATCCCTAATTTATTAAAGGGCCATGCCTTCCTCTATTATATTGACTGGAAAATATTTGGATGGAATCCTTGGGGATGGTATCTCACTAGCATCGTTCTCCATCTTATAGCATCTTTCCTTTTGTTTAAATTTGTGTATTTAGTATCTAAGAATAAACTCCTTTCTCTTATAGCATCTATATTTTTTGTCGCTAATACCTCGTACAACGATGTCTTAACCTGGGGAAGTTTTAATTCATATTATCCACTCCTTTTAATATTGATGCTGGGATCTTTAATAGCATTTGCTAAATATAGGGAAACTAAGAGGAAGATCTTTTTAACTATTTCAACAGTTTTTGCTTTCCTTGGATTCTACACTAGAGAAACGGGGTTAGTCATTGTGCCAATGCTTACAATATTTGATCTCATATTTTCTAATAATCTTAAAAGCAGACAAACAATAATTGATATTGTCAAAAGACAAACCCCTTTTTACATTGCTTTCTTAACCTTTTTCGTCATAAGGTCTATTTACGGTGGAACTCCGGGTGATAGCGCAGACAGTAATGTAAAATTACAAATGAGATTCGTTGAGGACGGACTTTATTTAGAGTACGCGAAAGCTGTTATTCTAACAATGGGAAAGCTCATCCCTCCCCAAATCATACCTTATCCAGCGTTAAATTTAATTAGAGAGAGTTTTTCAAAGCTTGGACCCGAAAATACATACTTCTTCCCTGCTCTCGGATGGATAATTTTTGGCGGACTAGGGGCAGTAATGATAAAGTTGAGAAAGTCTAACTACGCGAGAATTTTTCTATTTTTTCTATTATGGCTTGGATTATTTTCTGTATTCGTATCATTTGCAGTTCCTAATACTCCTGAAGTGTTAGCTAGAGCATATGAGTACAATACGATGCGTTATCGATACTTTGCGTTTCTGGGAACCTCTATTCTCCTCGCGGTGATCTTAGCAGAGATATTCAAGAAGAGAGAAAGAGCGTTAGTTTTTGTAGCGTCAATTGTAGTAATTTTAAATCTGGTAATGTTATGGAGGATAGAGCAGAAAGTTTACGCGCTTTCCTATAAACCGGCAAAAGAATTTAATATGAGATTGAGATCATTTTTTCCCACACTTCCCAAAGAAGCCGTTTTCTACTTATATCCACATTCCTCCGGTTTAGGCGACTATCTCCTGGAATGGTACCTGATAAAGGGAGATTCCTATTTAAATCTGATTGGAGAACCATACAGGATAGAATCGCAGATAATTGCAGTGATTGATAAGGTAAAAAAAGGCAAAATAGAACTGTCTAACGTATTCTTTCTCGATTACAATAGCAGTGGTCTTTTAAATGAAACGGATAAGGTAAGAAGAGAACTTTTAAATCAGAAGAGCTATCCGGTAAAACTTAATCGCGCAAGCGAAGCGCTTTATAAAAGCAATTCATTTGAAGGGCCAGTTGTCGACATTCCTTATAATATTGACCTTAGCCTGGGTATTTCAGAAAACAGTCAATTTGTTGGAAAATCTTCCGATAGTCTAAAATTTAGAGCTTTGGTAGATTATTCCTCTGATAGGATTAATTACTTGAAAACTGTTTCCGTTTCTACCGCCTATACTATGTCACAGCGGGAGGGAGAACCGTTTTATCATGTTTTACCAGGGAATTTGATCGATGGCAATACGGGAAATAGATACTCTTGGATTGCAGATGCATGGAACCCCTGGATACAGGTAGATCTGGGAGAACAGAGGGAGATTATTGCCGCTACGTGGGGATCAATAGATGGATCTACCAGAGTGCCAGCAACCTATTCGATATCTGTCTCAAAAGACGGAAGGGAATGGGTAAAAGCAAAAGATGTTAAAAATGCCAATTATGCTAAAAGCATTGATGTTTTTGATAAGCCGTATATAGCAAGGTTTGTTAGAATGGATATAAACACAACTTCCGGAGGAGACTTCGTAATGCTGGATGAGTTTGAAGTGATTTCCTACTCAAGTAAAAATATTCTCTTATACTACAAAGATAGAGATAAACTATTGACTGACTACTACAACATGTTTGACTTTATGGGAGGTCAGGATGATTTATCTTATTTAAGAGACAAGGGACTAGATACTTATTGGGGCAAGTTGTCCTGGGAGACAAATAAGACAGCGCTGGGGGAAAATGGTCAAGTTTTATATTTTCAGTATAATATTAATAATTCATTCCAACAAATAACCTTAGATCTCAATGAAGGAGAAATCTATTCCGGAAGCGGTAATTTTCTTAAAAAATATGTGAAATCAGTAGTAATAGATTTTGGACGAACCCCTTTTAATTTCTCATTGGATTCTTTACAATTTATACCTAGATTTAAGTTATGAAATCAAAATTCTGGAAAAGTAAAAAAGTTCTAGTTACAGGTGGGGCAGGTTTTATAGGAAGTCACGTTGTTGAAAAGTTAGTTGCAAGAGAGGCAGTGGTTTCGGTTTTGGATAATTTGCAAAACGGCTCGTTTGAGAATCTGGAAAATGTAAAAAGTAATTACAGTTTCATAGAGGGAGACTGTACCGATTCTGAGGTCGCAGGGAAAGCGTGTAGGGGACAGGATATTGTAATGAACTTGGCAGCTAAAGTTGGAGGAATTGAATACAACAGGACTCACCAGGCGACAATGTTAAGGGATAATTTACTCATCGGAACAGTAGTTTTGGAAGCTGCTCGTAAGAATAACGTTGAGAGGTTTCTCGTCATATCCTCTGCATGTGTATATCCAAGGGAATGTTCTTTTCCCACTCCTGAATCGGAAGGTTTTCTAGACGAACCTGAGCCCACCAATGGAGGTTACGGATGGGCCAAGAGAATGTCTGAGAAGTTGGGGATGTATTACGCTGAGGAATTTGGGATGAAGGTGGGAATTGTGAGGCCATACAACTGCTATGGTCCTAGAGATCATCTTGATCCTGAAATGTCTCATGTTATCCCGGCTTTGATAAAAAGAGTTTTTGATGGGGAGGATCCTATAAAGGTATGGGGTTCAGGAAAACAAACAAGAGCATTTCTGTATGTAAATGATTTAGCAGAGGGAATGATCCAGGCAATAGAAAAATATCCCGTGCCCGATCCAGTAAATCTCGGCACTGATGAGGAGATTTCAATAAAGGAGCTTATAAAAAAGATATTGGATATATCCGGAATTAATGCTAAAATTGAGTTTGACTTATCAAAGCCGGACGGCAGTCCCAGAAGAAACAGTGACAATAGTAAGGCAGAAGAAAAGCTGGGATTTCAAGCTAAAACCAATATAGACCAGGGTTTAAAAGAGACGATAGAGTGGTATAGAAATTATCAATAAATGAATATCTTTATTCCGAAGAAAGAAAATCTAATTCCATTGGAGTTTGAGTATATCGATAGCACGATTGATCAATATTACAGGCCGCTACAGGGGTATTTCATGAGGAAAAGACTGGGTCTTGTCGCCTCAATGTTTGGGAAGAAGAAAGTAGATAAGGTTTTAGACGTAGGATACGGAGGGGGCACCTTTATTCCTATGCTTAGTAAAGCTGCAAAGAAAGTATATGGCATAGATACGATGCCTTATCCTCAAAAGGTTAAGAAGATTTTAAAGAAAGAAGGGTTATCAGCTGATCTTACAGTTGGATCAATATTTAAACCACCATATAAAAAAGAATTTTTCGATTTGATTGTTTGCGTAAGTGTTCTTGAGCACTTTGAGGGAAAGCAAATTAACAATGCTGTTAAGCAAATGTACAATCTTTTAAAGCCCGGGGGGATTATTGTTTTAGGATTTCCCGTGAAGAACCCCATGACGGATTATATCATTGATCACTTCCTAAGCTTTAACCCCGATGATATTCATCCCTCAGGACACAAGCAGATCCTTAAGGGAATAAGAGAGGAAGTTAGAGTAGACAAAATGATTCATTATTTTCCCTTCCTGCCTCTAGACCTCTCCCTATACTGTGTCGTAAGGGTAAAAAAATCAAAATAATGTTCAATGGATAAAACCAAGGTATCAATTATTATTGCCTGTAAGAATGAAGGCGAAGGAATAAAAAAAGTCCTCGAATCGGTAAGAAAATATTCAAGCGATATAATTGTAGTAGATGGACATTCAGGGGATGGTACAGAAGAGATGGTTAGGGGGTTTGGTGCAAGATTCTTTTTAGACAATAAAAAAGGACGTGGGGACGCATTGAAGATCGGTATAAAAAAAGCAAAGAAGGATGTAGTACTGTTTTTTGACGCTGATGGGTCGCACGATGAAAAAGATATACCAAATTTTGTTAGGCCAATTTTGGAAAAGAGGGCGGATCTTGTAATTGGTTCAAGGAGAACCGGAGGAAGCGCGGATATAATTGTAAATCTTACAGGAATTGTCCGATCTGCAGGATGTGATTTTCTTGTAGCGATGGTGAATCATAAGTTTAAAACAAATTTAACAGACATTCTTTATAGCTTTAGGGCTATTAGAGCGTCTACAGTTAAGAAAATAGCTTTGCATTCAGATGATTTTGGAATTGAACAGGAGATGGTGGTTTCCTGTTTGAAACTCGGATATGTGGTTAAGGAAATTCCGAGCAGAGAAAAGGCGCGTGGATGGGGCAAGTCAAAACTTAGAACAATTACGGGGATTAAATTTATTTTTTCTCTAGTTAATCAGCTATATTTTTCCTGAGTGATTTCTAAATTACCGATCTGAGTTAGATAAATTTTTTATTGGTCTAATAACAAAAATTTGCGTTGAATCGGGAAAATAGAAGACGCCAGGAATAACTTTGCTCGATAATCCCAAAGATAGAAATAACCTTTCCCATTCTTTTTTTGACCTTGCATAGATCATATCTTTTGGATAGAGAAATTTTTCTATAATATGTCCAAAAAGAAAAGGCACTCTGTTTGAGGAATCGACCTCCTTTATAATCAACAGTGAATTACCATCAAGCCTTTTTGATATAAAACGAATAATTTTATCCTGGTTTTTAAAAGAAATGTGATGTAACATATCGATCATAAGGTAACAATTTGCTTTTGGTAAATTTGTTTTGACTACGTCTCCAAATATAAACTTGATGTTCTTTCTTTTTCTAATACTTTTTACCGCTTGAGAAATCCTATCTTTTGAGAAATCAATGCCGGTCACTTTTCTTTCTTTTGACCCGAGCACTATGTAGTTAGTGAAGCCGCCATTTCCACAGCCTATATCCAAAACAATCCCTTTTTTGGGAATGATTTTGTCGAGCTTGTCATAAGGCAGAATAACTATTCTTAAAATCGTCCATAAAGCTTTTAGGATTCCTTGCGGCTTGTAAATGAGGAAAAGAGACCTAAGTTCTCTCATAAATTATTAATTGTTTCTTCTAATTTTATTTCCTGGGTCATTAAATATACTTTTTACTACGTATTTTGGTCTGCCTTTAACTTCCTCAAAAATCTTCCCCATATATTCTCCCAGAATGCTTATTCCCAAGAGTTGAAGCGCTCCGAAGAAGAGAATTGCTATAAGAATTGAAGTGACGCCGTGCGGAATGTCAGGGTTAATAAGCTTAAGAATTACAAGAACTATGATTGCAAGGGACGCGAAGACAAATATTACAGAAGAAAGAAGAGCTAGGAATTGAAGCGGAACGTAGGAGAAGGAAAAAATTCCCTTTGTAGCCCAGTTAAGATTTTTTAGTATACTGTTGGTTGTCTTGCCGAACATTCTTTCAGGTCTAGTGTAAGGAACACCAGTCTGCTTAAAGCCGACCCATGCGCGAAGTCCTCTAAGAAATCTGTCTCTTTCTGGAAACTCTTTTAGTGCGTCTACTACTCTTCTGTCTATTAGAGAAAAGTCCCCTGCATCTAAGGGAATCTTTATGTAAGAAAGCTTATGAAATACACGATAAAACGACTTGTATAAGAAAACCATGTAAAGTGGCGCCTCACGTTTTACACGTACACCATACACGATGTCAAATCCTTTTAGCCATTTGGGATAGAATTTCTCGATAATTTCCGGAGGGTCCTGAAGATCTCCATCGAGCAAAACTACTGCGTCTCCTGTCGCGATATCCATGCCGCTTGTGAAGGCCATTTGCGAGCTGAAGTTTCTTGAGTGATTTACCCCGATTACATGCTTATCCTGTCTACAAAGACTTGCTAATACACTTTCAGTATTATCCAGACTACCATCGTTGACGAAAATAATTTCATAATTCAGCCCGATTTTTTTGAAAATTTTAACAAGCCTTTTGTGCATTATGGGGATTGCACGTTCGTCGCCGTAGCATGCAATAATTGCAGAAATCTTTTTCCTTTTAAGTCTGTTTTTCATATACAATAAGATTTGTTCCACAGTAGATTCTATTGAGATATGGGATATTTTCAAGGATTGGCTCGACAGCTTTTATTAGCTTTGCCGGCCTTTCGGGGAAAAAGAAAGGAACTATTCCGAAGAAGCACTGTTTCCTTACCTGAAACCCGTTTCTTTCAAACCATCTATTCAGAGTGGGCGGCCAGTATGATTTTTCCTCGTGTTCCCTGTGATAAGTTGAAACCTTTTCCATGATTTTCATAATCGGGCTGTATCCATTGGGTTCTGCTACGATAATTACATCAGCAAGCTTGCTAATCGCGTTTATTCCTTTTTGAGGTTGATAAAAATGGTGCAGAACTCCTCTTACTACAGCAACATCAAATTTTTCTTTAATTTTTTTATCAACTACATAAACACTTGAGACCAAAAAATTTATTCTTTTGGCGTCTTTTTTACGAATCTTTTTTTTTGCAATCCTCACCCCTTCTTCAGCATAGTCAAAACCTACAATTTTTTTTGGGCTTAACTTCTGATACAGCTCGAAGGTATAGGTTCCGTCTCCGGATCCTACATCAAGTATCTTCAGCGGTTTCTTAAATTTTTGTGATCTTATTGCTTTTAAAATACCATCCGATTGTTTTTTTGACGCTACAACAGCAGAATAAATATTTTGGTCTGTATAAGCGTAACCACCAAGCATCTTGACGTCTCTATTAAATTTTGAAATATTTTTTTCTCTATCTCTTCTTCTCTTCATATTATCGTCTTAGGTTTACATACCAAGGCTTATTATTCTTTACCATCTCTCTTACGATGCTTGGAATTTCCTTAACGTCATCTGGCCATCTTGCTTCAATATTACCAAGAATTTTTAAAACTTGCTTGTCTTCTAAAGGCCAATGGGATATCCCATCATGCGAATAGTCTTTGTCTCTTCCGGAACCGACTAATCTCACGGGAATCTTTTCATAATTTATATAATTACGTATCGTTTCAAAAGGTCTGTATAGAAGAAACGTTGTAATCGAATAGGTGAATGGAATTTTCCCTTCAAGAGCCAGTCCTATTGCTATTCCCATCATAGCTTGTTCCGATGCGCCTACGTTAAGGTACCTATCCGGGAAGTCATCACGAATCCTATCCCACATACCGTAGCCAAGATCTCCCGTCACGACCCAAATGTTCTTATTTTTTAACATTTGAGAATGCAGGGAAGCTGCGAATGCTGCTCTTTGATTATCTTTAATAGTCATGTAATAATTCCATCGCGAGAGTGAAATCCTCATTGCTCATTATGTAATAATGCGCCCCCTGATCTTTCAAGAAGGGGAATTGATTTACTTTCGTTTCAGCAAAAATTATATTTTCTTTTTTGCTTTTCAAAGCCTTAACTATTTGCTGAGTGTCATGCCCGTTAATTCTTTTTATATCGGGAGCAAATCCTTTTAGCCTTTTATATAAGGAGTCTTTGGGGATCGGAGCGTATGCTCCCCAGCCGTTAACGTTAATCAAAATCTTCAAATTATTAATTTTCTGATCTCGAATAATTCTTAGTGATTCCCATATACTTCCTTCGGTTGATTCTCCGTCAGAGATCATGCAATATACATTTTTACCTCTATTTGAAAGCGCAATGCCCAAAGCTATTGGAAGCCCTTGTCCTAGACTTCCCGTTGATACATCAACTCCAACTGCTGGATTCCGATCAGGATGCACATGCAGCTTTTCGGATTCGCCTGCTTTTAATAAGCCGTATTTTTCTAAAATAGTGTACAGCGCTATTCCGGCATGACCATTTGATAAAATAAATTTTTCGTTTTTTGATTTGATACTATAAACTGCATCTATCAGATCAACACTACTCAAACATGATCCCAAGTGAGATAAATTCAGTTTGTGAGAGATTATAAGAATTCTTCTTCTGATATCTCTTTGTCCTTTAGAAAGTTTTTTTAAGTCGTATTTATTCATCCGTCAATCTATTCTGAACGAGCCAATTATAAGTTTTGCTTAGTCCTTTTTCAATCGAGTATTTTGGTTTCCAATTCAACATTTTTTTAGCTTTCGTTATGTTTGCAATCCAATGGGGATTATCCCACATTCTTTTCTCAAATCCTCCCTTGATCACTTTGGTTTTTTGGCCTGTCATCTTAAAAAGAGTTTTTACAATCTCATCGTTTGTGTATTCATGTCCGGTACCGGCATTAATTATTTCACCCGATAGCTTGCTTGATTTTTTTAACGCAGCAACATAAATATCTATGAGGTCGTCAATAAATATAAAGTCACGTCTTTGCTTGCCGGGGGTAAGCATTATCGGACGTTTCGCAATCAGTGCATGCATAATTGTCGGAATAAATCTGTCTTTTTGCTCATATGGTCCATATACGGAGAAAGGTCTAATGGTAACGATGGGTTTTTTATATTGGTACGAAAAAGCCTGGCATAAAAGCGTCTGGGAGGCTTTGGCTGCTGCATAAAAACTTATCGGTTCTAAAATATCAGCCTCTTTCATTGGCTTGGGCTTGAGTCCATATTCTGAGGAAGACCCCGTGTTAACAAAAATTTTATAATCTACGTCAATAGTTGCATAGAGTAATTCTAATGTCCCGTTTACGGATGTTGTGATAATTTGTTCTGCATCTTCTTGATTTCTGTACGAACCATAAGTAGCCAAATGAAATATAGCCGTTGGGGATATTTTTTCCATTAACTTCTTCAAAGACTTTTTAGTAGGTGGAGCTGCGTGAAGCGTTATATTTTTTTTTATTTCTTTAAGTCTCCAGTTGTCTGAGGATTTTCTATGTATAACATGAACTTCATATCCCAGCTTTACAAGACGGCGTGTTAAATTAGCTCCAATAAAGCCTCCTCCTCCTGTGATGACAATTCTTTTACTCGATGAGCCTGCCCTCATTTCGCTACATTATAGTTTATATGGTAAAATCAAAGCAAATCATCATCCCGATGAAGAAAATTAATTTTTTATTCTTGCTCGTTATACTCGCAGTCGTTGTTTTATTTTCCTTGGGAAAAACCCTGGACTACTATTTCTTCACTGACGATTACGCATTTTTGTATTATCTCGGAAACAATCTTGAATTTGGATGGCCATACAACTCAGTCCTATCTATATTCAGCCCTATATATAAGCTTTTCGGAACCAATGCTCAGCCTTATTTTACCTTAGCTGTAGTAACTTATTTTTTTGCTTCAGTAAGCGTTTTCTTTTTTGCCAAAGCTTTAACAAAGAACTTACTGGTTTCCTCAGTAGCCTCGGTTATTTTTGCAACCGGCTATATTGGGCTAGATCAATTTAGCATGATCGCTGTTTCGATAATTAACAACTTGAATGTTATTAATGTCAGTATTACTTTGATACTTTTAATTTATTGGATCGAAACAAGGAAGCTCAGATACTATTTCTTAACTTTTTTTATGTTTTGGTTTAGTCTGCTTCTTTTTCCACACAGAGCATATCCTTTGGTTTTATTTCTGCCTTCTCTGGAATTAGTACTTAGTTTTAAACCGCGAAAACTCAAAAATATGCTCAAGCAAGTAGTAAGCTTATTTTTAAGATACATACCCTTTCTCATTGTTGCAGTCCAGCGTGGAGTTTTTTCTTACGGTACACATGGCACCGAAAATGTTCATCTTTTGAATCTGGTTGAAACAGACAGCAAGATCTACACGCTTTTTAATCCGTTATTTTTTAAAGAACTTTTTGCAGTGTTGGGTAAGTTCGTGTTATTGCCTTCATTTACGGATTTCTTTAAATACGTACCAAGTCAGGATTTTTACTCGTTTGTGGGAGTTGCCACATCTCTGCTGGCAACTGCCATGTCGATAGTTATTTACAGACGTGAAAAGCAAAAAAACGGCAGAGTGATTTTTGCTGTTTTTCTTTTGACAATACAAAGTTACGCTGGAAACATGTTTCTAAACGTAGATTTTGATGCTAACGGCCCGGTAAATAGATACTTAACAATATCGTTTCTTTTTTATTCTATTTTGATTTCACTGTTTTTTTATTTGTTTCTTCAGATATTGTCTAAGATAAATGTTAATGCAAAAAAGAGAATTTATGCGACCCTGGCATTTTTTCTTATTTTAGTTCTTGCATCACTCTCCAGAGATTATGAGGAACGGGTCCTTGAAGACCGAAGTCAGCCTGCGATAAAATTTTTTAAAGAATTAAAGACTTATGTCCCCGCGCTTTCAGACTCAAATTACAACATATTTTATTTTGATAGAGCGTCTTATTATCCCGTATCTTCTAGATTTGGAAATGTACTTCTCAGCGCAGCTATGGGCAACAGCGTCAACCTGGCGTTTCCTTACGGGATATCGGTTGATTCGGTTAAGATAACGGACACTTTCGAAGATTTTCTACGTCTGGTTTTTTATACACCAGAGGGTAAAAAACCTGTTTACTATACGTTTTATAACGATGAGAGTGGTCTTAAAGACACAACAGACGATGTATTCAGTCTTTTAGAAAGTGGTGGTTCTACCGTGATTTCAAGCGATAAGATAACATACAAAAACGAACAGGGAATTAATGCGGTAAGCATAAATACAGCGGGAGTATCAAGCCTTACCCCGCTTTCATTAAGGATGAGTCTTCAAGCAACCCCTCTTCCGCCGTCAGCGTTTGCGTTTCCTTACTCTTTTAACGCAAGCCTAACGGAGTCTATTTCGGAGAGTGAAAAAGAGAAAATTTTTAAATATCTTCTTTCTCGAGAGAAATATTATGAAAGCGTGAGGGTTCAGGTTGAATCCATACACGTTGGTAAGAAGAACCCTGCGTCGTATTTAGTTGATGATAATCCTGACACCAACTGGATTTCCGATCAAAGCAGATGGGAAGTGGGTATAAAGCCTTGGATTAAAATAGATCTCTCAGAGGAGAGAAGCATAGGGACGGCTCTTTGGAGACAGTCTCCTTCCCGTGCTGTAGAAGATTTTACAATTAATGTTTCAAGTGACGGCGAGAACTGGACTGGTGTGAAGAATTTGAGCAAGCGAAACATTTACTCCGACAATAGTCTGGTGGCGGTCGATTTCAATCCCGTTAATGCCCGTTACGTAATGCTTACGATTGTAAGTCTATCGACGGGCCCAGGTCCGAGTTTGGCGGAAATAGAACTATTAGAAGATGAATTTAATAGGATGGATATAGAAAAGGCATTCGGAATGAAAGATAACCCTTTTGCGAGTATCTCTGATGTTGAGGAAGTTGCGCAGGCGTATGCGTATTTAGAAAAAAACGCAAAGTTAAAGATAAAAACATTTACAAACAAAGACGATCCCGTGTCCAGTGCTGTGCTAGGTGAAATTCCTATCTTTCTGGATGGAGCCTATCATGATTACGAATTTCAGATACCTCAAGGCGGGACTCATCTCAAAGAAATAAGACTTGAAGCCAATTTTCCCGCAAGTTTTAATGTTAGTCGGGTGCTCATAGAAAATCTGTCCAAGGAAAAAGTTCTTGAGGAAACCCGAAAAAAGTGTCTCGAGTTTACAGGGATAGATTCCTGGAGAAATCCTTTCGATTGTAGCTAGAACTGCTTAGTTGTATAATAAGCAAAATTTATGAAGACTGTAATTCTTTGTGGAGGTATAGGATACAGACTGAAAGAGGAAACAGAGTTTAAGCCAAAACCCATGGTGCAGATAGGAGGAAAGCCTATACTCTGGCATATAATGAAAATGTATGCCCATCACGGATTTAACGATTTTATAATTGCTCTCGGATATAAAGGAGACCTCATAAGGCAATATTTTCTGAACGAACAAAACATGATTTATGATTTTACTTTGAATACGTCTACAGGAAAATCTAAGCCTCACAAAACAGGCATCAAGTCCGATAAGTTTGTCATTACCTTTGTAAATACAGGAGAAGAATCTCTTCCCGGAGAGAGAATTTTAAGAATAAAAGACTATATTCCAAAAACTGACAAAAACTTCATGGTTACATATGGAGATGGGGTATCGGATATAAGCATAAAAGATGTTGTTAAATTTCACATAAAACAAAAAACAATTGGAACTATTACAGGTGTGCATCCGCGTACAAAATGGGGTCTTCTCAATATTGATAAAGTGGATAAGACCGCTACATCTTTTGTAGAAAAACCCGTGCTTAATCAGTGGGTGAACGGCGGGTTCATGGTTTTTAAACGAGAGTTCTTTAATTTCCTAAAACCAGGGGAGATGGAGCATGAAAGTCTCAAAAGATTGATAAAGAAGAGACAGTTGTCGATTTATACTCATGATGGATTCTGGCACTGCATGGATACCTATCCTGACGTAGATAATTTAAATAAGATGTGGAAAGAAGATCCGAAGTGGAAAATATGGCAGGATTAAATGGTAAGAAAATATTAGTTACTGGAGGAGCTGGCTTCATTGGGTCACACCTGGTATTAGAACTTCTAAAAAATCAAGCGAAAGTTTTTGTTATAGACCTAGAAGCTAGGCCTAAATCTTTTTTTTCCCTTAATAAACTATCAAATAAAGTAAATTTTAAGATTTTAGATGTAAGAGATAAAAGTAAAGTATTTAGTTATTTTAACAAATTTAATTTCGATTATATCTGTCATCTTGCAGCAGAGCCAATTGTGGGGGAAGGTTATGACAATCCACATGCAACGTTTGAAACAAATATTATGGGAACAGTAAATATTTTGGAAGCTGTCAGGAAATATAGAGTAAAAGGCATTGTTGCGGCTTCATCTGATAAGGCGTACGGAAAAACACAAAAAACTTACACCGAGAAATCCCCGCTTCGAGGAGACCATCCTTACGATGTCTCAAAGTCTTCCGCTGACCTTATTTGTCAGGCATATTACAAAACTTACGGTATTTCTGTTGTAATAACAAGGTTTGGAAATGTATATGGTGAGGGAGATCTACATTTTGACAGAATTATCCCCGGAATTTGCAAAGCCTTAATTAAAAATGATGATTTTAAGATTAGAAGTAATGGTAAATATGTTAGAGACTACATCTATGTAAAAGATGTCGTAGACGGTTATTTACTATTGCTCCAAAAAATAAACAGAGTACAGGGTGAAGCTTTTAACTTTTCATCCGCTGAAAACTTATCGGTAGTAGAAGTAATAAAAAAAATCGAAAAGAGGCTTGGGAAAAGGATAAGCTACAAAATATTAAATATTGCAAAAAATGAAATTCCTTATCAACATTTGGATGATTCTAAGGTGAGAAAGCTGGGATGGAGAACGAATTATAGTTTAGACTCCACTATAGAGCAGATTTTAGATTGGTATAAACATGATTTTTACAAAAACTAAAATTAAAGGAGTATTTCTCATTGAGCCAGAACCTAAGAAAGACGAGAGGGGTTATTTTCAAAGAATTTATGATTACAATGAATTTAAAAAAAGAGATATGAATTTCAGAATGGTTCAGGAAAATCAGTCAATGTCTCTTACAAAAGGTGCTATAAGAGGCATTCATATGCAAAAAGCTCCAAAATCAGAGGATAAACTGATTCAATGCATAAAAGGAGCAATATTTGATGTGATAGTGGATTTGCGTTTAGGCTCCAAGACTTATGGGAAGTTGATTGGAGAAATTTTGTATGAAAATAAAAAAATGATGTATGTCCCAAAGGGTTGTGCTCATGGATTTCAAGCACTTGAGGAGAATACAATTATTCAATATCCAGTTTCACAGTATTATACCCCTAATTATGAGATGGGAATAAGATGGAATGATCCATTCTTCAATATTAAATGGCCAGTAAAAAACGTAACCGTATCGGAAAAAGATTCTGCATGGCCTGATTTTATTCCCCATAAAAAAATGAAATCAAAAAATTAAGCTAGGAAAATTTCCTGATAAGACGAGTTCAAAAAACCAGAAGAAAGTCAAGATTTACAAATTACCGATGAAAAATAAATATTTAGTAACAGGTGCAACAGGTTTCGTAGGTTCAAATATCGTAAGAGCTCTTATAAAAAAAGGAGAGAAGGTGACTATTATTACAAGAGACAAAAAATTGAATTGGCGACTAAGGGACATAATAAAAGAATTTGATGTACACCAATTAGACTTGGTTATAGACGATCTGGTTCCGTCTTTGAAAAAGATAAGACCTGACTATATTTTTCATCTCGCCGCGTATGGTGTTTTACCAAACGAGAAAAATACAAAGAAAATGATAGACGTAAATCTAAAAGGAGCTGTAAATCTCATAAATGCTGCTTCGAAAAATCCGTTCAAACTATTTGTAAATACTGGGACTTCTGTAGAGTATGGGGTAAAAAACAGAAAAATGAGAGAAACTGATGTTTTAACTCCTATCAATGACTATGGAGTTACAAAAGCTGCGGCGACACTTTATGGTCAGAGAATGGGCATTAAGGAAGGATTGCCGATTGTTAATTTTCGCTTATTCACCCCGTTTGGAAAATATGAAGACAAGACTCGGTTAGTCCCATCAGTGATTCTTTCCGCTTTGAGAAATGAACCAATACGGGTTTCAGTGCCAACAACTGTCAGGGATTTTGTATTCATAGAAGATGTTGTTAATGCTTACTTAAGGGTGACAAAGCTTTCTTTTGAACCTGGAGAAATAGTTAATATTGGATCAGGAAAACAACATTCTATAGAACAGATTGTTAGTTTGATTCTGAAGATTACGAAAAGCTATTCGGAAGTTGAATGGGGAAGTGTTAAAAAGCAAGATAGGTTTATAGAACCAGAGAAATGGGAGGCTGATATTTCAAGAGCTTGGCAAATTCTAAAATGGGAACCAAAATACTCCATCGAGCAGGGTCTAGAAAAAACAATTAAATGGTATTCTAAAAATCAAAAATTATATGAATAATCTTCCATCTATTTCTATTGTTACATGTACATATAATGTGAATCTTAAGTTGTTTGAAAAAGTATTAAAAGCTTTAAGAGAACAAGTTTACCCCAAACGTTTGATCGAACATATTGTTATGGATGCTGGTTCATCTAATGGAACAGTGGAGCTTGCGAAAAAATTTGGGTGCAAAGTATATGTTCATCCGGAGCTTTTGGAAGAAGAACAAGTTCGTGCATCCTTAGGTTTCAAAAAAGCAAAAGGTAAAATTCTTTTAATAATCCAATCCGATAATTTAGTGCCTTCGAATGATTGGCTCAGAAGAATGGTTCAGCCGTTCGTAGAGAACAAAAAAGTTTTTTGCACATATACCGCTCGCTATAGCTACACAAAAGATATGTCCGCTATAACTCGCTATGGAGCGCTCATTGGAGCAAACGACCCTCTAATATCCCCCTATTTTTTGGATAAGATTGAAAAGATTGCAATGACCACTAGTAATTACAATAAAGGAACCATAATTTCCGAAAACAAGAACCATTATATTGTTAAATTTAATAAGGATAATTTTCCTCCGCTCGGTGATAATGGCCAGATGGTTTTAAGAAGCGTAATGGAAAAAGTAAATAAAGATCCAAAAGAATATCTTCACTTGGACACTTTTTCCAGAATGTTTGATTTAGGTTATGATACCTGTGGTGTAGTCAAAGCTTCGATAATTCATGTTATTACTTCAGACATTAAGCGCTTTGTGACAAGAAGAATTCAGTTAAAGGAAAAGTTTTTTGATGATAGACGCAATAATCGCAGATTTCTTATATTTGATATAAATTCAAAAAAAGATAGAATTAATTTGATCAAATACGTCATTTTTTCTTTGACTTTTGTTCCCACCTTATTTCAAGGCGCCAGGGGATATTTGAAAATAAGAGATAGCGCATGGTTTCTCCATCCTGTAATCTGCTTTATAATGCTTATTGCATATGGATATTCAGAATTTAAGTGGATTTTGAAGAAATCTTTGAGACTAGCTTAGTAGTCTTTGTAAATTTTCCTGAGTTCCCCGAGATTAACGGTTGAAAAATAAACTACTGTTTCAAAAGTCTTCTTGTCTTTTTTTTCGACCTTTTTGGCTATATCGTTTAAAACCTCTTGGTGCTTAAAAGAAGCTTTTTCTACTCGGTTGAAAAGCTCTTTAGTTGGTTTTCTTCTCTCGTCTTTGAATAGAAATACTAAAAGGGTTATCTCATTCTCACCTTTTAAAGCCGTTTCCTTGGCAAGTTCCACATTCCCTTTATCTGCCAATATCTTAGCCATTAGTATTCTTTTATCTGCCAGAAGAAGATGTTGCTCAGCTTTTTTAATGGGGTCTTGTATTATGAATAACATCACTTTATCTCTTAAAACCTTAAGCTTGTAAAGTTTGTGATCGGGAAGCATTCCCGGATAAGGAAGATCGTATTTTACCGATGCTGATGTGGTAGAGTTGTCGCGTGCAAATCCAACTCCCGAAAAAACAAAAATCAAAATGAGGGCGATTGCAATTTTCTTCATACAGCAATTATAGCATAGGTTTGTAAAACGCATCCACCTATATTAGTTGAATTTTCTTAAAACATTTTTTCCTACTCTTCTGGCATTAGCCATTATTGTTAGGGTCGGAGATTTCGCGGGAAGTGCTTTCCATGTCGAGGAATCGCCACTGTATATTCTATTGGTTTGATGTAATTTCCCATTCTTATCCACTGATAATAATGTAGGTACTTCTCTAAAGGGGACTCCTCCAGCGTAATGGACCGTAACGTAATCACTAACCGTTTTTAAAGGAAGTAATCCCAATGACCGCAATTGTCGCGAGATTTTATTAACCTCATTCCTATGTATTTCTAATTCCTTACGATTCTCCTTATATGATATCTCTAGAACATCTTCATCTCCTTTTTTCAGTAATCTACAAAATTTATTTTTTGATTCGAATACTGGAAATCTAATATCAGCTATCACTAGCGATGAAATAATAAATGACAATAGCATTGAGGCAATAACCTTTGGTAGGGGAATATATTTGAGTGATTTATGTAGCACTTCGGTGTTGAACCTGTAAAGTTGGACAAAAAAAGCTACTAATCCATGATAGGTTTCGTCACTTAAAATGGCCAACTGGCCGAAATTACTTTTTTTAGAATTAGTTTTTTTTGTTAAAGTTCTAAAATTTAGGCATGCAGTCAAAAAATGGGCTTTTGTTAAGAATGTTGTTCTGTAGTCGAATAATCCTAAGCTTCTAAGTAAAATTCTCGTGGTATTAATTGAGCCAGCTGCTAGAATTAAATAATTTGCTCGATTGGTGGACATCACTGAGTTATCAATTGAAAAGCTTTGAATTTCTACATATTCAATTTTGTCCTTAACAGTATAGACTAGCTGATTTGGAATATAGGTAAAGTTTTTAAACCGTTTTAAGTCTTCTATGCTTGAGCTTGCACGATATGATATTGCGGTCGGTAGTTGATATACCGTATTTTTTAAGTTGGCCTTATTTTTAGCGGATTGCAAAATTAATCTTCCATGAGTATCAAGAGGGATTTTTAGCTTAAGATTTATAAGTTTTGCCACTTCTTGATATTCCTGCTGGATTATATCAGCTGGTAACCCAATTTTTTCAAGTTCTTCTTTTGAAAAAAAATCACAAATCCCATCCCAAATTTCGGATAGCCCACCCTTAGCTAGGCTTTGAATAATTTCAATATCGCTTTTAATTTTTAAGAGTTGATAGGTTTTGTAAAAAACGTAACTGCTTTTTCTAAGTAAGTCATAGGCGTGACCCGCAGTAGAAGAATCAGTCTCCGAAAAATTAACCGGTTTTGAAGTCCGTTTCTTACTGTCTAATCCGCCGTCAATTATTGCGACCTGTAATCCTGCTTCGGTTAATGGGTATGCAGCATGTACTCCTGCTGGTCCGGATCCGACTATCACAACATCAAATTGAGTATGCGAGCGATATTTATAAACTTTTTTCGTCATAAGATATTTCCGAGACTATAATATATATAAGTAAAGATGATTACAACTACAACTATCGGGTTGAAATAAAATTGAAACGGCACTCTCTTATTGTTCCTGTACTGAAAAATTGATATGATCTTCGCGAACGAAATTATATTACATGAAATATAAGCCCCTAATATCTGTTGTCATGCCTGCCCATAACGCTGTTAAAGATATAAACACTGCGGTGGAAAGCGTATTGAATCAAACTTTTAAAAAATTCGAACTAATTATAGTTAACGATGCCTCAACTGATAATACTTATTCAAAACTTAAAGCATTATCGAGAAAAGATCCTAGGATAAGAATCATAAGCAACAAAAAAAGACTCGACATCGCAGGCACTCTGAATAAAGGTATTGCAGCTGCGCGCGCAGACATAATAGCTCGAATGGATGCGGACGATATATCAATGCCCAATAGATTCGAGCTTCAATATAAGCTTATTAATTCCGCCAAAAATATAGCTGCGGTTGGGGCAAATATTATAATTATGGATACGAGAGAGAAGGATATCGCCACACGCATTTATCCGGAAACATCGAGAGAGTTAAAGAGATGCTTGTTTAAGTACAGTCCTTTCGCACATCCAGTTGTGATGTTTCGCAAGAAAATGGTTGAAGAAGTGGGTGGGTATAATCCAAAATATTCACCAACCGAGGATCTTGATTTGTGGTTTCGCCTGGGAGTGAAATACGAATTTAAAAGTGTTCCCAAATTGCTCTTGAGGTATAGATTGAATGAAAAGTCTAGCAGCCATAAGGAGATTAAGGAGCTAGAGATATTAGTATTTAAAATTCGCCTAGATGCTATAATCAAATACGGTTACAGGCCGAGCTTATTTGATGCAATTTATAACATCTTTCAATTTTTAACTTTATGGATTACGCCAGCTAGATACAGAATTAAGATCTACAATCTGCTCAGAAATAATAATATAATTTAGCTCCTGTTCATATAAAGCTATGAAAAAATATGTAGGCATTTTCCCTTACAATGATCACAGGTACTTATTGAATGCAGCGTTTAATAAAAATCTAAACGGTCTTGAGACTCCTATCTTCGTGACACTAAAAAAGTCTTTAAAACAGGTAAATATAGAAGTAAATACATATGACATAGTGACAAAAGAAGAACTTTATACGTATGTATATTTTGATTTACCAAATCTTTGGAATATCAAAGCATGGGTAAAGATAATCTCAAACAAAAACAAAAATATCCTGATCTGCAATGAGCCTCCTATTGTAATACCATTTAATTATTGGAAAATATTTCATACATTCTTTACAAAAGTTTATACATGGAATGATAGCTTGGTAGACAACAAAAAATATTTTAAAATACTTTTGCCCAAAACAAGCTTAGGTCTTAACATCAAACCAAAAAAATTTAAAGAGAGGAAGTTTTTAGTTCTTATAAATAAAAACATACTGCCTTTTTACCCATTCAAAATTATCTTAAAGTTCGGAAAAGAGCTGTATACGGAGAGAATAAGAGCTATCGAATTTTTTGAGAAGACCATTCCAAAAAAGTTTTATCTTTACGGGCGAGATTGGAACAAACCCAAAAAGCATAATTTAACTGAGAGAATTATTGGTCCAAAGAAGTACTTGACCTACAAAGGTGAGGTCGACGATAAGATAGAATTATTATCAAGCTTTAAATACTCTATTTGCTTCGAGAACTTAACTGATACCACAGGGTTTATTACCGAGAAAATATTTGATTGTCTAAAAGCTAGATGCGTCCCCGTCTATTGGGGTGCTACGGATATAGAAAATTATATTCCGAGGGAGTGCTTTATTGATTTTAGGCAATTCAAGGACTATGATGAGCTTCTAAAATTTTTAAATTCAATTAGCGAACAGAAGTATGCCAAGTATATAAAAAGCATTGAGAAATTGTTGTCTGATAAAAAATTTATAAACTTATGGTTTGAAGAAGCTTTTGCAGACTTTTTCATAAAGGATATTTTGGAAATAAAAAAATGATAAAAAATAATCTACCTTTAAGCCTGGAGTTAAAGGCAGCGGAAACAAGAGAAGAAATTTTAGAAATGATAGTAAGTGCCCGTGGAACCCACATTGCGAGTGCGTTTTCAATAGTAGATTTGGTGGTTTATTTATACAATCATGTTTTAAGAATAAATCCCAAAAAACCGAATGATCCTAAAAGAGATAAGTTTGTCTTAAGTAAAGGACATGGATGCGCAGCTTTGTATGTTGTTTTGGCAAATCTTGGCTTTTTTCCAAAGAGTGAGCTTGGGAAATACTGCACGAGAGAGGGTATTTTGGGTGGACACCCCGATAGCACAAGAATACCGGGGGTAGAAACCTCGACAGGTTCTTTGGGTCATGGTTTTCCTGTGGCCGTAGGATTTGCGTTGGCCAGTAAGATTAACAAAAGTAATTCTAAGGTTTATTGTATAGTCGGTGATGGTGAATGCAATGAAGGGTCGGTTTGGGAAGCGGCACAGGTAGCTCCGCACCATAAGTTAGATAATCTAACTGTAATAGTTGATGACAACAAACTTATGATCTCAGGTTTCGCTAAGGATATTCTAAACCCTTTATCTTTAGCGGATAAATTCAGGATATTTGGTTGGAATGTTATTGAAATCAATGGTCACAATTTTAAGGAAATAATAACTGCATTTAATGCCAAAACGAAAAATTCTAAGCCTACTGCCATAATCGCAAATACAATTAAAGGCAAAGGAGTGTCTTTTATGGAAAATGAAAAAGAATGGTACAGTAGACTTCCCAACGAAGAAGAGCTTAAGCTCGCGTTGGATGAGTTAGATACAAAAATCAAAAAGCTTAAGGGGAGGCTTAAGATATGAGAGATTCTTTCATAAGCTCGATATACAAAGTAACAAAAAAGGATAAAAATGTTTTATGTATTGTAGGAGATATTGGAGCATTTCTTCTAAGGAATTATATTAAAGATTTTCCAAACAATTATTTTAATTTGGGAGTCGCAGAGGCAAATATGGTCGGGGTTGCATCGGGACTTGCGATGTCTGGGAAAATTCCATTCGTTTACACCATTACCCCTTTTATTACGGCAAGGCCATACGAGCAAATTAAAGTAGATGTATGCTATAACAACGCGAATGTAAAGCTTGTGGGTGTGGGGAGCGGTGCATCTTATGGGACGATGGGGTCAACCCACCATTCATTAGACGATTTAGCTCTAATGAGTACACTGCCCAATATGACGGTCATTTCTCCATCGGATCCTCTGGAGGTAGAAGAAGCAGTATTTGCCGCGGCAAAACACGTGGGACCCGTGTATATAAGACTTACCTTAAAGTCTAAACCCTTAATTTATAAAAGGGAAGATTTTAAGATAGGAAAGGCAAGAGTAGTTAGAAACGGAAAAGATGTGGCAGTCATTGCTACGGGGGATATGGTCGAAGTTGCCGTGGATGCTGCAAGCATCCTGGAAAAGGAAAATATAAGCTGTCAGATAATCAATATGCATACGATAAAGCCCATAGATGAACGACTTATTGGGGATTTGTCGAAAAAATATAAGGTAATAATTTCCATAGAAGAACATAGTGTTATGGGAGGGTTGGGCAGTGCAATATCTTCCGTTTTGGCACAAATTCCTGATAATAAAGCACTTTTTAAAGCAATGGGGTTTCGGGACGAGTTCGTGAAAATTTACGCTAGCGATAAACATGAGATATTTAACGCTTATGGTTTATCGGAAAAACATTTAGCTAATGAAGTTCTCTCTTTGTACATGTATGCTAAGTCCAATAATACGAGAAGACATTAAAGACGTAGTTAATAGGCTGGGGAAAGATGCAGACCGCTTATCGGGTAAAACTGTTCTGATAACAGGAGCCTCAGGCTTAATTGGAGGATATTTAGTTGATACGCTAGTCTATCTTAATGAGAATAGATTGCTCAAGTCCTGTAAGGCAATAGCTCTTCAAAAAAGTAAAGTTAAAAAAAATAGTAGGTTGGGACATTTATTGAATAACCGAAATGTTAAACTTGTTTCCCACGACGCGTCCGCTCCTTATAAAAGTAATCAGAAGATAGATTACGTTATTCACGCTGCAGGAGTGTCAGCACCTGCAGCTTTTCTAAAAGACCCCTTGGGCACTATAGATGTAAATGTGTCTGGCGTTCGATGGATTCTAGAATATGCGAGGAAAAATGAAGTAAAAAGCATTCTTTATATGAGTAGTGGCGAAATCTATGGAAATCCAACCCTGGAGAATATACCCACCCCTGAAACCTATAAAGGGAATGTATCTACCCTTGATCCGCGTGGATGCTATACCTCTTCAAAAAGACTGGCAGAAACCCTCTGCAGTATTTATTTCGAAAAATATAATGTACCTGTAAAAATTGCTCGTCCATTTATTGTCTATGGACCCGGCCTTCGGTTTGACGACAAAAGGGTTATGGCAGAATTTATTAAAAACGGGTTGGAAGGTAAGCCAATAGAAATGTTAAACGCAGGACGGGATACTCGCTCATACTGCTATGTATCCGATGCAACAGTCGCATTTTTTAAAATTCTCCTCTCGTCTAAGGACGGAGAACCATTTAATGTGGCATCTGATTTGGAAGAGGTGAGTATAAAAGAATTAGCGGAATTGGTTCATAAAATTTGCAATATAAAAAAGCCAGTTAGGGTAAAAAAGAAAGGAGCGAATTTCTTAAAAGACGCTCCGAACAGAGTCTTTCCGGACATTACCAAGCTCAAAAAAACATTCGGATATGTCCCTAAGGTAGGGATAGAGAAAGGCCTCCGAAGGACAATTGAATGGAACAGGTCTGTAATTTGAAAATATGGATCTAAAACGCTTTGTACTCAAATATCTCGCTCCCCCTACAGAAACAGCGAGAAACGAATGGGTGGTTAAGAAGATTGCTAAAATCCCCAAAGGTAAAAGCATTCTTGATGTTGGAGCTGGAGAAATGCCTTATAAGACATACTGCAGGCATCTCAAATATAAAAGTCAAGACTTTGGGAAGTACACAGGCGAAAATACAAAAAGTGGTATAAAAAGCGGAAAGTACGATACTAAAAGTGTGGATATTATTTCCGATATTACTTCTATACCAGTCAGAAATAAATCATTTGACTATGTGCTCTGCACAGAGGTTTTCGAGCACATACCCGATCCTCTTCAGGCATTAAAAGAAATAAGCAGGATAAATAAATCGACACTTATACTGACTGCTCCGTTTGCCTCCTTAACACATTTTTATCCTTATTTTTTTTACACAGGGTTTTCAGAACAGTTCTATAGAACAAATCTTCCAAGATACGGATATAAAATCAAGGAAATATATGCGTACGGAAATTACTTTGACTTATTGGGCATGGAGCTTTTGAGACTACCTCTCATCATCTTTGACTACAACAAGATATTTTTGATTTGTATTCTTCCCTTTTTTACGTTGACATTACCAGTGCTTATGGCCTTGAGGATTCTGGGAAAACTTTATCCTCAGTCAAATAACATTTTTTGCTTTGGGATATGTGTTTTAGCAAAAAAATACTAAGTTTCCCTTAGCGCTTTGGTGATGAGAGTATTGGTATCATAATCTTTCGAAAGTATTAGTGCATTGCTTCTATACCTTTTGTATAAAGAATCATCCGAGAGGAGTTTAATTATTTTTTTTGCTAAATCCTCAGAATCGTACTTCGTTATGAATCCAGCCTTCTTCTGTTGGATTATTCGAGCGATTGCAGGTACGTCAGTTATAACTACGGGGAGTCCGGTGCCGAGATAGAGCTTAGGTTTACCTGGATCAGTGTACCTCGTGAAGTTATCAGGATCATCTACATATGGGGCAATACCAATTGCAGACTCGCAAAGCTCTTTTTCCAAATCTTCATGCTTCTTTATAAAACCCTTAAACTTGACGTGTTTGCTAATCTTCAATCCCCTAGCAAGTTCTTTTAATTTTTTTTCATATTCTCCTTGCCCGATTATTACAAACATTACATTTGGGATTTTTGCAATAACTCTAGGCATAGCTTCTAAAACCAATTGAACTCCTTGTTTCTCCAAAAGATAACCGGCATAAACCATTTGATTTCTTTTGATTTTACTAACTGGTAGAATTTTAATTCTTTTAAGATTAGCACCCATGGGTAAGAGTATGCTCTTAGCCATCTTTTTAGAATTAACCCTATTTCCTATTCTGGCTGAGTCCATCTTTTTTGATAAAACCCAAATTGCATCAGCCCAGTAACAAGCAATCCGATCCAAAAAGTGATAGATCTCATTAAGAATTTTATTTTCGAATCTTTTTGGGTTGTAATCGATCGTGTAGAAAACAATCTTTTTTATTAACCCAACTTTTTTAAATGGTAAAACCGAAACAGTATTTAGGTTATCAAGTGCAATACAAAGGTCAAGCCTGGTTTTGGAAAGCGCTAAGAAATATAAAGTAAACAGTGGATCCATAATATAAAAAAGGAGTTCGGGACCTTTCACATTGGGCGTGAAATACTGCTTTATATTCTTCCCATTCTCATATATGGTTAGAGAGGATCTGCGATCCGTGGCATAGGGGAAAGGATGCTCTACGTAATAGATATTTTTAACTTTTGGCAAAAAGAAGTCTCTAATTTCCTGTGGTGGTCCTCCGCCTGACTGCGTCCTTTTGTAGAAATGGGAGAGTATGAGTACGCTTGAGTCTTTTGATAATTCCACTGCTAGATAATAGCTAAGATCTGCTTTCATGGCAAGCTTATGCGTGCTATAATTTTATTTTGATAGCAACTGATGTTTAAAAAAGAATACGTTTCCTTTCTTTGCTGCCCCGACTGTAGAGCAAGTCTCTCTATCAAAGATAAGCAATTTACCTGCAGTATTTGTAAAAACGAATACCCCTTAATAGGAAGTATTCCGGTTTTGGTGTCAAGCTCTATGGCAAAAGACGTAAAGCTATCCCGGGAAAAATGGGACGCTGAATATAAAAAAACAGTAGATAAAGATAAGGCAAGAAGTCTTAAAAAAAACTTCAAAAACATATATCTTTCGTCAACCATGAGTTATATAGAAAAATTATTTGACTCTTATAAAAACAAGAAATACCTGGAGATAGGATGTGGCCCGTTCTTTATAGGTCAAGAAATTGCCACAAAAGGAGCTTTTGTAGTGGGAATAGACTATTCAATGAACGCATTGAAGCTCGCAAAATTTTATCTTGATGAAGAGGGAATAGATAATTATTTGCTTGTGTGTGGAGATATTGCTAAGATGCCTTTTAAGGACAATGTCTTCGATATCCTTTATGGTGGAGGAGTAATCGAACATTTTAAAGATACGGTGGGAGTAGTAAAAGAAAATCACAGAGTATTAAAGAAGGGTGGCGTTGCTTTTAATTCCGTTCCTAAGCTTAATCTGGGTTCACTAACTTATAGACAAATGTGGGGGAATATTCCCAGCGCACCCGTGCTTAAACAAATTGCCGAATTTGTTCACATCAAGATTCTTAAGGGAAAAAGGATGATATATGGATATGAATACTCCTTCACCGATTCGCAACTTAGAAAGATTTTCGCTAAGGCAGGGTTTCGGAGGGAAAACATAGATGTGGGTCGCTACGAGGTTCCACTTCTTTTAGAATATATAAAGAACAAATCTGCGAGAAAGATTGCAATGGCGGTAGCACAAAGTAATTTATTTTGGCCTGCCACTTATATTCTGTCTCGAAAATAACGGAGACTCGTGGTTTACTTTTATGGAAAAACAGCAAAATAAAAAGGTGGTAGTTATTTGTCTTGATGGTGCCAACTGGGATATTCTTAAACCTTGGGCAGAAAAAGGTTGGCTTCCTAATATTAATAGATTTTTAGAAAAAGGGACTTCAACTAACTTAATTACCACGCTTCCTCCCGTAACAGGGCCAGCATGGGTATCATTTGCGACAGGAAAAAATCCGGGCGCACATGGGTGTTACAACTTTGCAATTCCTACAGATAGCCTGCTAAACGTCGATCCTATAAGTACAGAAAAAATAAAAGGGAAAACGTTTTACGAAATACTGGAAAACGATGGAAAGAAGAGCATTCTTATAAACATGCCTTGTTCCTTCCCTCCAAGAATAAAAAAAGGAATTGTCCTTCCAAGTTTTCTTGCAGCTGACTCTTCGGATGTGTATCCCAGAAATATCGTTAACAAAGTACCAGAGATTAAAAATTATAGAGTGGTTACGGATTTTCTCAAACAAAGAATTGGGAAAGGGGAAGCTATGGCCAAAGATGCAAGGGAGCTTGAAGGAGACAAATTCCTAATTGCAAAAAAATTATTTCTGAATTTTGAATGGGATTTTTTCTTTGTAATGTTTATGGCAACGGATTGGATCCAGCATAAGCGTTATAAATATTTGCTTTCCGGGAAGGATAAGAAGTCATCGGTATTTGTGCAGGCATATATTGATTTAGATAACTATATTGGATGGTTTTTAGACAATATTTCAAAAGACACAACTCTTATTCTAATTTCCGACCATGGCTTTAAGTCTGTTTCCACATACTTTCATATAAATGTATGGTTGAGAGAAAATAGTTACCTTAAACAAAAACTTCCAAGGTTGCGTTTAAACTCATCAATACCACTCACCCCGGACAGGATCATAAAGGGCGGGGGAAGAGTAAAGGGACTCTTTCCCAATATGGTACGCACTGGTTCTACGATTCTTATTAATCATAATTCTTTATATCTCTTATCAGGGCATTTTGCACGGTTGATAACAAAATATATCCCGGTTGCCAAAAAAATTATACCATCTGAGTTTCTTAACGTAGGATATGAGATTGATCCACAAAATTCGGTAGCATACAGCATTTCGGGGGGAAACGTAACCGGAATTTATATAAATGACAAGGTAAGGTTTAAGGACGGACTGGTTTCAGAAGAAGAATACAATAATATTAGAAATGAAATAATTAAAAGTATGAAAAGCGCTCGTGATACAAATGGCAAAAAGATATTTAAGAATGTTTATAAAAAAGAGAATATCTACTCCGGAGACCATCTTTTAATGGCGCCAGATATTCTTTATGAGGAAAGCGAGCACATTATCATAACAACCGTTTTATCAAGTATAAAGTCAATCGAGAAAACTCCTGATGGCGGCTGGCACGATAGGAAAGGCATATTTGCTGCATATGGAGATAAAATTATTAGAGGTAAAACAATAAAGGATATTTCAGTTTTAGATTTCGCGCCGACTATTCTGCATCTGTTTGGGAAAAACATTCCTCTCGATATGGAGGGAAGAATTCTCTTTGAGATATTTAAAAATAAATGAGAGACAACAGAAGGATTTTTTTATTTGACGTAAATCATACTCTTATAAATACAGCCTTATATCATACGCAAGCACTTGAAGTTCTCGAGAAAGGTTTAAAAAAACATACCGATGCTAAATCTGCTAGTTATATCACTGAAAGGTATGATGAGATATTCCTTCTAATGGTTGCTGGTTTCCTGCTCAAAACCGATAAAGAATGGAAGGAAATTAGAGGTGGTAGGACTTCGTATCTTGAGCTTATGAAATTAATTACCAAGCATCAGGAAGAAGTGAAAAATAAGTGGGGATTTATTAAAAAGTGGAGTAGGGAGGTTTTTCTTAAGATCGCGGCAGAAGAAATTGATGTAGACATTACCCCCCAAGCATTGTTTGAGCTAGGAACAGTTTACTGGGATACCATAACCCGATTAACAGAGCCCCTTGAGGAAGGCAAAAAACTTCTATCGCATCTGTATTCAAAAGGTTACCCTGTATATTTGTTAACAAGTAGCGATGGCAGGCTTACGTCAAACAACGGTTTTTTCGAGTATGATCCTAAGCTGTCCGGAAGTTATAAGAAAAATAGAATGAAGGCGCTTTCACTTAAGGGGCTAAAATTCCGGGATGTTATAGTAGGTGATCCCGAAGATAAGCCATTGCCTGGATACTATGAGCGTGCTATAAAAACCATAGAGAAGGATATGAAAAAAAAGATACATATTTCCTCATTTGTTATGATCGGTAACTCTTTTGAGGATGATCTCGAAACCCTTATGGAGATGAATGTTGGCACAGGTGTACTTTTCAAGAAGGGGTCAAGTCCTATGAAAAAAAAGAACGATATTTACAGAGTTGGGAACTTAATGGAAGTTGTAGACTTATTGAGTCTATAGCTTTGATGTTGAAATTTTTTCATAAAGTATATATAGTTTCGAGTATAAATTGAAAATAATAAAACACACCGATCTTGCAGAAAAAATAAATGAAAGCGAGAATGTGCTTAGAAAAGCATATGAGAAGTACGGAGATAGGATAGCAATTTTCTGGACGGGTGGAAAAGACTCTACTGTATTACTACATATGATAAGGAATATCTTTGGAAATAAAAATAAGCTAAAAGTTCTCTTTTTGGACACACAACTTGATTTTGATGAAGTTTACGAGTTTATAGAAAGGATCAAAAAAGAGTGGAGAATAAATTTAATTACGGAAAAAACTACAGATAAGATGATGAAAAAATATAACTCTTTGAAAACGAAAAAGGAGAGGGTAGAGCTGGCAAGTATTTTTAAAATAATTCTTCTTAAGGAAGCCGTAAAAAAGCAGAAACTACCAGCTCTAGCAATAGGGATAAGGTGGGATGAGCATCCCGAACGCGCTTCGGAGAAATACTTCTCTCCCAGAGAAGGCCATGTGAGGGTTCATCCGCTCCTTCATTTTACAGAAGAAGATATCTGGAAATACATAAAAAAGTTCCGTCTTCCTTATATTTCTTTATATGATAAAGGATACAGGTCTTTGGGAGAGAGAGAATTCACGAAGCCCTCAACTAGAAGTGGAGGAGAAAGGTCTGGAAGGCAAAAAGAAAGAGAAGTAATAATGAAGAGATTAAGAGACCTTGGTTATTTCTAAGTGAGATATTTTATTTTCAGAAATTGGATTTATCTTCTGGTAATTTTTTTTACTACTTTATCCGTTTTTATCGATCTTCCCAAAACATTTTATCAGCAGGATGAATGGCAAACATTAGGCCATAATCTTGCTGGACCGTCAGGCTCAGCTCTTGGAGACATTAACCTGGTTCGGATCTTTTTTGGCGAAGGACGTCCCTTAAGTACGGTAATGTATTCCCTATTCTTAGGATATTTCAAATTTACCGTTTTTCCCTCGGCAATATTTGCGATTACCTTTCAAGCCCTAAACTCAATGCTTGTCTTTGTCCTGGTGAGCAAAATAACTAAGAATAAGCTCATTGCACTTCTTTCCGCATCATTTCTTATAGTAAATAGCGTCTCACATCAAGCAGTGACATGGGTTTCGGCGAATAGCACTTTACCCGCCGCGACGCTAATTCTAATTTCTCTTATAACTTATTTTAATTACTTAGATAAAAAAGAGAGGAAGTATTTCTATGTTAGCATTATCTCAGCCATTCTTTCGCTTTACTTCAAGGGTATTGGGCTATTCCTTTTTGTTCTCCTCCCACTATTACCCTTCATTTATCAAAATAAATCCTTCACTAAGAAAAACTTATTGTTTATTTTGAAGGACAATCTGATGTTCCTCGTGTTTGGTTTTTTAATGTTTGCTGTTAGATTTATTTCAACCTTTTTTCGCACAGAAGAGGTTGCAGGTTATGCAAGCGGGGGGGGAAGTGGTTCTTTCATTTACGCAGTTTTCTTGCGAACAATTCTATATCCGCTAACTTCACTTTTTCAAATTTTTGTTCCGCCTCTGGATTTATATTCGATAACCCCTGCCATAACAAAGATGCAATATAAGTTCTTAGTAGGTTCTCCATTGGTTGATTTGGTAGCGCAAAGTATAGTAGCAGACATGATAGCTATCATGGGTTCAATATTGATTCTATTCTTTTCAATCTTAATGGTGCATAGGTCTAAGGATAAAATTATTAGTAGGAATGTCCGGTTTGCAATTGTTTTTTTCTTCTTAAGCTTTCTGCCTTATGTTGCGCTCGATCGAGATAGTTCATATCTTTCATCGCGGTATTTCTATGTAGGACTGATTCCTGCAGGTATTCTTTTTGGATATGCAGTTTATTTCTTTACCACATTTAATAAATATATTAAGTGGGTCACACTATTTTTGGTAACTGTTTATTTATTTCATCATGCGGCTATCGTAAGATCGGACATTAATCATCAAGTCAAGCTGGGAAATGAGCGCGTATCCGTCTTGAATGGGATCAAAACTCTTTATCCTAATCCTTCAGAGAATACAATCTTTTACGTGACAAGCGATAAAGCTTACTATGGTGAAGTGACAAATCCTTTTCAAAACGGGTTGGGATATGTTCTAGAAGCTTGGTATTACGATACAGGGAAAATTCCGAAAGAGTTCTTATCTGAAAATTTCCTGTGGGATTTGGGTGATGAGGGGTATAAGAGAAGTAGGAATAAGGGATTTGGGTATTATCAGGATATTGATAAAATGATAAAGGATATGGAGAAGAATAATATAAAATCCGAAGATGTTTGGGCGTACTTTATTAAAAGTAAAGAGTCAGAAATAGTTGATATAACTTTGGAAACAAGAGAAAGAATCTCTACGGTAAGCGCTATTCCTAAATGAATTTTTTAAGAAAACACTGGGAAATATTGATCATCCTTTTTCTGGGTTTGACACCTCTTCTTTGGTATAAGGATCCAAATTCTCTTGCCTTAGGTCACGATATGGGATTTCCAATCGATCCAATATCTTTCTTCAAAGACAGGACATTTTTGTGGACTGACCGCGTAGGACTTGGATGGGATCAGACTTTAGGTTCTGCAGCGATTCTAATACATGGATTTGAGGCAGCCGTAGCGAGCCTTGGTGTACCCATTTTCCTCGTTCAAAAGGTAGTGTTTATTTTCTGGTTCGTTCTGCCCGGTCTTGCGATGTATTATTTTGTTTCCACCATTCATAGGGAAAAAGATCAATGGTTTATAAGGTTAGCCGGAAGCCTATTTTACATGTTTAATCATTTTTTACTTCAAGCCTGGTTCATAGCAGAAAGAACAAAAATATCTCTATTCATTGCTCTTCCAATTCTTCTAGCTTTAACCATTAGCATGATAGAGGGGAGAATCTCAAAAATTAAAGGTCTGGCGTTAATGTCTTTAGTTTTTTTCTTCTTCAACGGAGGGGGAGGATTACCCCTATATGGGGGACTACTTTTAACTCTCTTTACTGCCTTTGCATTTTTTGGCCTTATACATTTAAGAAGAAACCCCAAAACAGGAGTAAAAAGACTAACAGGAATTGCTTTGGGAATTTTAGCAAGCTTTATTCTTGCAAATTTCTATTGGGTTTTGCCATTGTTAGTAAGCGTTTTGTCATCTTATGGTCAAAGCTTGTCATCAATAGGTGGGATATCAGGAGTTATCGCTTGGTCATTTGAAATTAGCAAGTTCGCAAGCATATTGAATGTAATGAGGCTTCAGGGAATCCCTGATTGGTATGATAATCCCAGCCATCCATTTTCTGGCCTTTTCTTAAATAACCCATTTCTGATTTTGGTAAGCTTTCTTATACCGGTTGTTGTTTTCTCTTCGTTATTCCTGATTAAGAAAATCCCAGAGTACCGAAGACATATAATCTTTTTTAACATACTGGCAGTTTTAGGAATAATCTTTACTGCAGGATCACATCCTCCTTTTGGAGCAATCTATAATTTATTCTTAACCTTTATTCCCGGATTCGCTATATTTAGAACCCCTTTTTATAAATTTGCTCCGGCTGTTTGGTTTGCATACGCGTATCTTTTTGCTTTTTCTTTTTATTATTTAACTCAAAACTTCAAAAGAATAAGGTCAGCTTTACGATTCTTGGTATTGCCGTTAATCCTTATTTACAGTTTTCCCTTTTTTACCGGAAGTTTTTTTAACTGGAAAGAACCGTTTTCCACAATGACAAATTTACCATCGTATGTGTTAGATTTTTCCGAATATGCTAATTCAAATTTCTCTTTTAACGATAGAGTTTTAACCTTTCCTAACCAGAATCTGGGATGGAATAGCGCAATTTATAAATGGGGATATTGGAGTACTGCACCAATCGAGAGCCTCTTGACGAACAAATCGATAGTCTCAAACGATAGGGTTATGACAGATCCAGAAAAAAAACTCACAGAATTGATATATGACTCGATTTTGAACCGAACAGACGAGTGGAAAAAATCAGTAAACATTTTGGGCATAAACTATTTTCTCTTACATAACGATTTTTATTATGATGCACCAAAATTCGAAACAGAAGACCCTAGGGTGTATAGAGAAAGATTTTTAGAACTGGGCTTTGAAAAAAAAGAAGTTTTTGGAGAGTGGGAGCTTTATAAAATTCCGGGCCTTAGTCTCAAAAGTAAATTATATATTGATAACGATGCAATTGGCATATATAACAATGAAAATGTTTTAGAAAATCAATATTTTGGCATAGAAAATGTTCTTGATTTGCCCTTAGACGATGACCCGTTTGTTATAAATTCTCCAGATACATCAGATAATTTAAAAACTACAATTTTTTTAGAAAATTGTTTGTTCTGCGATAAGGAACAAAAAGAAACACCCATTTTTCTACCAAGAACAAGAATTCTTCCAGGCTCTATTCTTTACCCTTTAGTTAAACGTAAAGAAAATAGTCAAAGAAATAAATTAACGAAAAATATTAACTCTAAATTAGATTTTCACCTTGGGACAACTCTCAAGAGACTGGCTGAAATTAAACATTTGATTGATCTGGGTGCGGATGAGAATAAAACAAACGGTGCTGTTAATGAGCTAAAAAAGGAATTGATACTCCTGCAAGATTCAGTTAACAAAATGGATAAGAGCAGAGGAGACATGAGGCTTCTAGTACTAAGAATAGATAATTTCTTAAGAGAGGAGAATAGAATCCTAGCTGATATTTCCAACGACGCAAATGCCTCTACGGGAGATAAATTAATAGACGTTAGATCGTTTATATCCCTAGCAACCCAAGAAAACAGGAAATATGAATCTTTATATCCGGAAAATACTGAAAAACGTTATCACTTCACAATAGATAAAAAAGGAGGTTATGAAATTCTTGTCAGAAAAGATGAATTTAAGCCGGATTTAGTAGTTGAAAAGGCAGTAGTTGATAATAAAGGACTTCCGTTAAAAACTTTTAATAAAAACAGCCACTATTATTCATTCGGAGTGAACGTTTTTAGTAAGGGCTTTCATGAAATAAGTCTATTCTTAAAAAATCCGGATAACTTACTTAGTAAAGGAAATGATGATGATTTAAACTTCGATGTTAATCCTCTACAGCCGGATTGCAGAGTGTTTAGAATAGAACCCCTTTCCAGTAGAATTTACATTCTTAACTTTGATTACTTAACGGAAAGATCCGTAGGAGCTGATAATGGACCATTTGTTAAAATAGAACAAGTACTTCAAGACGATGTAAGGGATGAGGATTTTCAACTTAAGGCAAATAGCATCTTTCAAACATTTGATTATAAAATAGCAACTGAGAAAAACGTTCAGTTGGTTAAGGTTTCTATATGTGCTTCTTCAGGTTATGAAAATTCTTCAAATATTCATATTGAAAATTTATCCCTCAGACCATTCCAGACGCCTGCGCTAGCTCTTATATCTTCAGACAACAAACCGACAATAAATGATAACAAAATCTCGGTAACGCAAATAAACCCAACAAAATATGAAGTAAGAGTAAATGCAAATAGTCCTTATATTCTTGTACTTAATAACAAATTTAACTCTAATTGGAAAACTTCGGATAAAGATGTGAATACCAAGCATTTTATGGTAAATGGTTTTGCTAATGCTTGGAATATTTCCAAAACGGGCGAATACACGTTAATTGTCGAATATAGCTCGCAGAAGTATTTTTATTTCGGTTGGTTCATAACGATAGCATTTATGATAACAATGTTTACTTATCTAATCTATGCAATTTATAAACATAAATAGGATAAAAGAATACTTTTATAAAAGACAAAATAGAATTTTGGTAATTCTATCATTAAGCGTGCTATTTTTAGTAGTTAAGGAAATACCATTCTTAAATATTTTTTTTCCCGATAACGCTGCTTTTGGAGTTGCGCTCATTTCCATTTTAATTTTATTTAAACTTTATAAAAATACAATCTTCATCATTTTTTTAGCATTTTTCAGCTTTATTCTATATATAACAGAAGTAGTTAACCATGCAGATCAGCTAGCAGTTCTAATATTAGTATGTTTAACGGTGTATATGCTAGAAGAGGCTACAGTTTTTTTAAGAAATGAAATTTCCTAGAAAATTAGAATATATACTTTTATTCTTTTTTGCTTTTCTCATTTACAGATTTTTCCTATCAACAGATCCTTTAGTTGCAAACGACTGGCCGCTTCTTTTTAGAGAGTCTAGAACCTTTTCGCCGTTCTGGGCGATGGCGTGGGACTATATGGGGAACGGCGGTATCGGCGGGCCGGCATTTAAAACAATCTGGATCGATCTTTACGCCAATTTTGTCTATTCGATAACAAACTTTACAAACATGCCCTGGTGGTTATCTCAAAGAGTTTTCTGGATAGTGCCTTTTATCTCTCTATCTCTTGCCTCTTCTTATGTGTTTGCCTCCTATCTCTTAAGAGACCGATTGCTTAAAATTGCTTCAGTTTTAATTTATAGCTTCAACACCTATATCCTCATGATTTTGGGTGGGGGACAATTTGGCGTAGCCTTTTCTTACGCATTGGCTCCTTTGGCTTTGTTTGCTTTTTTTAAACTTTTAGATAGACCAACGGTACTGAATGTTCTCGTTTCAGGACTGGCTTCAGGAATACTTATAGCTTTGGATCCAAGAGTTGCGTCTCTTATCTTTCTTGTCGGATTTTTCTGGTTCGTCTTTTTTGGCAGAAAATTTACCAAGGTAAAAATAAAAGCCGTTGTTTCGAGCCTTATAATAGTTGGCGCTTTAAACCTTTACTGGATTTTGCCAATCTTAATGTCGAAGGGGTCTTTATCGGGATTCTCAAATTACGCGTCATTAGCAGGGGTGAAGTTTCTTAGCTTTGCTACGCTTTCGGATAGCATTTCACTTCTTCACCCTAACTGGCCTGAAAACATTTTTGGTAAAATATATTTTTTTAAGCCTGAATTTCTGATTCTACCGATTCTTGCCTTTGCCACCCTTCTTTTAAAACCTAAGAAGGAAATACTTTTTTTTCTCGGACTATCCATCTTCTCCGTTTTTTTAGCAAAAGGAGCAAGTGATCCCTTTGGCCAAGCTTACCTATTCCTTTTCGATAACGTTCCCGGCTTTAGTCTATTTAGAGACTCGACTAAATTCTATGTTTTAACTGCGCTTTCCTTCAGCATTTTAATTCCTTATTTCATTGAGAACTTACCTTCCAGGTTTAAGCATTTGACTGCAGGAGTCTTTATAGTTCTTTTTTTGTTCATTCTAAGGCCTGCATGGAGTGGAGAGCTTACCGGTATTTTTAGGCCTCAACCAATACCCACGGATTATCTTCTTTTAAAAACCGAGCTAAGTCAGGATAAAGATTTTTACAGAATTATGTGGCTTCCCCAAAGACAGAAGTATGGATACTTCGATCCCAATCATCCTACAATATCCGCGCAGGATTTTTTCAAAACAACCAATCATTCTCAAATTCTTAAGAATTTGAGAATGAAGGATGTACAAAAATTACTTGAAGAATCTTCGGTCAAATACATTATTGTTCCTACGGATTCAAACGGAGAGATTTTTCTTAAGGATAGAAAATACGATCCGCTGCAATATAAGAAAACCGTTGATTTTTTAGATAAAATGGTCTGGTTTAAGAGGGCTCAGGGATTTGGTAATTTAGCAGTTTATCAAACGAGAGGCTACAGAGGTCACTTCTTTATTCCATCCGGCGGAGAAGTACAGGGGAAATTCATAAATCCTACGGAATATAGCATCAGAACCGATACCTTACAGCCGGGAGATTTAGTTGTTTTCTCGGAAGCCTATGACCAGGGGTGGAAAATGGGCGGGGTTACTGCCACGCCTTACAAATCAAGACTTAACAGTTTTTTTGTGCAAGATATTGAAGATATTAAAGTATTCTATAGCCCGCAGTTATGGGTGGGGAGGGGGCTTCTTTTAAGCTTTGCTACGGCAGTTGGTGTTGTTAGCCTCATGGTATTTGGTAGATTACGCCGAAAATGGTAAAATTGCCCTATGCTAAGCGTAGTTGTTCCCGTATATAACGAGGAAGAAGGAATAAAGGCATTTTTTAAGGAATTAAAAAAGTTCTTACCTCAGGATTATGAAGTGATTTTTGTGGACGATGGATCCACAGACAAAACCCTCTCTCTTGTTAAAGAAATCGGCAGTAAAAATAAAAATATTCGATACTTTTCCCTCAGAAGGCACCAGGGTAAGGCCGAGGCATTAACAATTGGTTTTCAAAAATCCAAAGGCGACTTTGTATTAACGATTGATGCGGATCTTCAGGATAGGCCCGATCAGATAGGGAAGCTTCAGAAGAAGATTAATGAGGAGTGGGATATGGTATCGGGCTGGAGGAATGAAAGAAAAGATTCCCCGTACAAAAAGCTCACCTCAAAACTCTTTAATCTTATGGCGAGTGCATTCTGGGGACTTAAGCTAAATGACCTTAACTGTGGTTTGAAGTTATATCGAAAGGGTGCTGCGAAGTCTTTAAATCTTTACGGGGGACTTCACAGATTTATTCCAATACTTCTTCACCAGGAGGGATTTAGAGTCACTGAAGTTCCGGTAGTTCATGATGTGCGTAAATTTGGGAAATCGAAGTACACATTCATGAAGGTTTTTACGGACATTCCCGATATGTTTACGATGTTATTCCTCTCAAAATATAGCAATAGACCCCTTCACTTCTTTTGGCTTATAGGTCTTATATTTGGACTCTTAGGGTTTTTAATTCTATTCTATCTCTCGATCATTTGGCTTCAAGGCGAATCCATTGGTCGAAGACCGCTTCTTATCTTCGGCGTTCTTTTTACTTTGGCAGGTATTCAGGTTTTTTTCACGGGGTTTCTGGCTGACCTTTTTATATCCGGCACAAAAAGCAATAAAAGCGAAGAAGTCATGGTTAAAGAGCAAAGCGACTAATTTTAAATGAAGCCTCAAGACATATTATTTTTACTGGTTTTGCTACCCTTATTATATAAAAGAGATCCAATGTGGTTTGCTCTGGCGGGAATTTTTTGTCTGGTACTCTCAGCCCCCTTATTCTCTCAGTGGATTTTCTTCACCGCCCAGCGCCTCGTCATCTACGCTTTTTTGTTCTTCTTGCTGTCCCTTCTATTACATATCAAAAACCTGCATAATAAACAGTAGGTATGAAAATCGGGATTGATATAAGCCAGCTGGCTTTTGAAAGAACTGGTGTTGCAAACTATCTGAAGAAGTTAGTAGAAAGTCTGGCTTTGGTTGATAAGAAAAATGACTACATTCTCTTTTACTCTTCCCTGAGAAGGCCTGTGCCTGTGCTAGATATAAAAAACCCCAACTTTAAAATAAAAGCTTTTAAATTCCCTCCGACTTTTCTTGAGAGACTCTGGAATAAGTTCCACCTTTTTCCGATCGAAAACTTCATAGGAGACGTGGATGTTTTTATCACTTCAGATTGGGTAGAACCGCCTGCCAAGAATGCTAAAAAAGTAACAATACTCTATGACTTAATTGCGTATAAATATCCCGCAGAGACTCATCCAAGAATTGTCGAGGTTCAAAAAAGAAAAATAAGCTGGGCAAAAAACGAAACCGATAAATTTTTTGCAATATCGCAGTCAGCAAAAAGTGATGCCATCGATATTTTGGGAATAGATAAATCAAAAATCGAAGTAATATACCCTGGAATTTAATTAGTATTCAGTACCAGGTATTAAGTAGTAAGTATGGAGGACAGTAAAATTAGAACATTTAAGGATTTGATTACCTGGCAGGAGGCACACAAACTCGCTTTACTTGTTTATTCAATGACAAATAACTTTCCAAGAAGCGAAGCCTACTCTCTTGTTGACCAGATGAGAAGGTGCGTAATTTCTATTTCAAGTAATATTGCAGAAGGATTTTCTAGAAATTCCCAAAAAGAGAAAAGACAGTTTTATTATATGGCACTTGGCTCATTGACTGAGCTTCAAAACCAATTACTTCTCTCAAAAGACTTAAAATATCTTAACAAAGAAAAGTTCTCAGAGATTGATGAACAAACAACTACAGTTCATAAATTAATTAATGGACTTATAAAAAGTTCGAAAAATTATACTTAATACATAATTCTTTATACATAATACTATGGTAATTGGAATAAATGGATACGAAGCAGTAGTTCCGCGTTTCGGCTACGATAAAGAGGGATTACCCAGTAGGGTGGGAAGCGGCGAGTTTTCATTCAGGCTGATTTCGGAATTTTCAAAAGATACAAATAACAAATATATAATTTATCTTCCCAAGGCTCCAACCTCAGATATGCCTCAAGAGACCGAAAATTTCAGATATTCTGTTTTTACGACAAAGAAATTGTGGACAATGACAGGTCTTTCCAAAAGGCTTTATGCTGATAAAGAAAAGATTGATGTTTTTCTCTCTCCTACACATTATCTTCCACTATTCGTTCCCTGCCCTTCCGTCGTTTCAATTCTTGACGTATCTTATCTTCATTTTCCAAAACTTTTTAAAAAGAAAGATCTCTACCAGCTGAAAATTTGGGGAGGGTACTCCATAAGAAAATCAAGCGCTGTTATTACCATAAGTGAGTCATCGAGGAGTGATATAATCAGAGCATATGGTCTAAGTCCGAACAAGGTAACAGTGGCTTACCCCGGTTTAGTTGAGAGAGAAAAAGAAGATAAACCTATGGATGAATTAGATAAAAAATACGGAGTTAAGGGAAAATATATTCTTTTTGTTGGGACTCTTCAGCCCAGGAAGAATATAAAAAGGCTAATCGAGGCATTCTCAAAGCTTAAAGATAAAGACGTTGACTTAGTTGTCGTAGGTAAAAAGGGATGGATGTATGATGAAATAATAAATTCCCCCTCTGAGTTTGGAGTTGGGAATAGAGTGAAATTCTTAGACTCGGTAGAAGATGAAGACTTGTCCACATTCTACAAAAACGCAATCTTCTTCATTTTGCCCAGTCTTTATGAAGGATTTGGCTTGCCTGTTCTTGAAGCTATGGAATATGGGTGTCCTGTTATCACTAGTAATGTTTCAAGCCTGCCCGAGGCAGGGGGAGACGCAGTTTTATATGTGAATCCCGAAGACGTCAAGGATATTACGGAAAAAATGCAAAAGCTCCTGCAAGATGATAGTCTTAGGAAGGAGCTTGTGGCCAAAGGGCGTGAACAGGTGAAAAAGTTTTCCTGGAAGAAAACGGCAGAGCAGACTATTAAGGTGCTTGAAGGATTAAATAAATGAAAGACAGAACCGGAAAAGAACTATCGGGCAGTGAAGTAGCGAGAAAAACAGGAAGTAGGATTAAAAGCATTTTCTTGGAGTTTGATATTTTTTTGCTTCACCTCTTAGGCTATTTTCCAAGCCACCACGTCAGGAGATTCTTCTACAGAATTGGAGGGGTAAAAATCGGCAAAGGGTCCTCTCTTCATATGGGAATTAGATTTTATAATCCAAAGAACATAACAATAGGAGAAGATACCATAATTGGTGAAAATTCCGTGCTTGATGGTCGGGATGTTTTGAAAATAGGAAATCACGTAGATGTTGCAACAGATGTAATGATTTTCAATGCAGAGCATGATGTATTGGATCCTAACTTTAGTGCGGTGAGAGCGCCTGTGAGAATAGGTGATTACGCTTTTATCGGTCCTAGGGCAATTATCCTACCGGGTGTTAATATAGGAAAAGGAGCGGTGGTTGGAGCCGGAGCAGTGGTAACAAAAAACGTAGAAGAATTCATGATAGTTGGTGGTGTTCCTGCGAAACCCATTAAAGAAAGACCAAAAAATCAAGCTTATAAATTAGGCCGCGCAGCGTGGTTTCGCTAATCTTCTATGACTTTGTCCATAGTAATACTAAGCTACAATACTCACGACCTTACCATCGCATGTATTAGATCTCTCCTATCTGTATTTGAGGATGAACTTAAGCGGGAAGAAATAGAAATAATAGTGGTCGATAACGCTTCATCAGATGGTTCATTGGAAGCCATATCGAAATATATTTCAGATAAAAAAGGACTGCGTCTTATAGGAAGCAGAGAGAATCTAGGGTTTGGAAAAGGAAATAATTTGGGAGCAAGTCAAGCACGGGGCGAAACCCTAATCTTCCTCAACTCAGACACGGAAGTTCTGGATAAGGGGTTTCTTGAGATGGCTGATTTCCTGACAAAAAATCAAAATATTGGAATCTTGGGGCCAAAGCTTATCAATTTTGACGGTACAATCCAACCATCGGCCGCTAATTTTTATGGGCTCCCAAACCTTTTAATTATGCTTTTAGGTCTAGAAAAAAGAAAGTCTCCCGAAGGAATAGAGAAGGTTGATTGGATAACGGGAGCTGCTACGATGGTTCGGAAAGAAGTGTTCGAAGAGATTGGCATGTTTGATAAAAACATTTTTATGTATATGGAAGATCATGAGCTTTGCTTTAGAGCCAAGAAGAAGGGATTTGCAACATACTTTTTTCCGGGAGCAATTGTCAGACACAAAAGCGTCGGAAGCAGCAACAAAGCCTTCGCAATAGTAAGTATCTATAAAAATATTTTGTATTTCTATAAAAAGCATATGCCGCACTGGCAATATAGGGTTGCCAGATTTTTGTTACTGACTAAGGCGTTGCTCATTGTCTATCTAGGCAAAATCATTAGAAACAGATATTATGTTAATACCTACAGAGAAGCTATGAGAGCCTTGAGTAGCTAAAATTTATGAAGAAAATAGTTTCCTGGATTTCAGACAATGTACTTTTTGTAGAAACAATATTTCTTCTGGCATTTATTCCCCTTTACCCAAAGCTTCCCTTACTGGATATTAAGAATACCTGGGTGTATATACGAGCGGAAGACTTTGTGGTTCTTTTTGTCTTACTTTCAATGCTAATCCTTCTTTTCAAAAGAAGGATTAGCCTCCGTACCCCATTAACGATCCCCATACTTGTTTTTTGGATTATTGGTGCAATTGCCACAATTCATGGTGTACTTCTTATTTTCCCCAAAATTGCAAATGTATTTCCCAATGTAGCTTTCCTAAGTTTAATGCGCCATATAGAGTACATGAGCCTTTTCTTTATTGCTTATCTTGGAATGAAGGATCCGAGAAGGCTGACTATTGTTATAGGGACTTTGGTTACGACACTTTCTGGAGTCGTTCTTTATGGGTTTGGCCAAAAGTATTTAGGTTTTCCTGCCTACCTGACAATGAACGAAGAGTTTGCAAAAGGAGCCCCTATCACTCTCTCCGGACTCTCAAGGGTTCCGTCCACTTTTGCAGGACATTATGATCTGGCAGCATACCTAGTTCTTATAATCCCAATTCTTATTAGTTTAATTTTCGGATTTAAAAGTTGGTTAATAAGAGCAGCGTTAGCAACAGTTTCTCTATTAGGAATAGTTCTTCTTTTTATGACAGTTTCAAGAGTTTCTTTTTTTGTACTTTTTGTTTCGCTTCTTGTGGTTATATTTTTTCAAAAGAAAAAAGTAATACTTTTCTCAATCCCTGCAGCTATCTTATTAGGTTTTCTTTTTATAACATTTCAACCAACCCTACTTGATCGATTCAAAGGGACAGTGTCTGAAGTTGATGTTTTGGTTGACGCAAATACCGGAGAATCTGTGGGTCATGTAAGGTTTGTTTCTCAAGATTATTTTAAAGACAAAATAGTTTTGAGAAGAATAGTCAGGGATAAAGCAGATTTAGCGTATGCAATAATGGGTAAGGAGACAAGCGTTAAGGATCCTACAGAATCTGCGATTTATCCTTCCAGTCTTATTCCGGACAATTCGCCGCTTGTAACTGCAGTGAATGTTTCTAACGGTGAAAATCTTCCCCAGGGTACGGGATATATCAATTTGCCTCTTTCCCCTGTTGTGCAAAGACTCCCCAGCTTTTTCTATGAACTTCCTCCTAATGTTAATGTGGAGTCCACTATTTCTGCTCAAATTCTCGTGATACAGGGAGACTTTATAGTTAAAAAAGCGTCTGCATACGATCTTTCCTTTACAACTAGATTTCAGGGAGAATGGCCTAGGGCGATAGAGGCATTCGAGCGAAACATTTTAGTGGGAAGCGGTTATGGATCTGTAAGTCTGGCTGTAGATAATAATTATTTGCGTATATTAGGAGAAATTGGAATTCTGGGATTTACTTCATTTTTGGTTATATTTCTCTCTTTGGGAATTTATATAAAAAGATTTTACCGTGATCTGGAGTCAAGCGTCTCAAAGAGTTTTGTATTGGGCTTCTCTGCAGGTTTAATCGGGCTTTCTCTCAACGCCCTGCTTATCGATGTTTTCGAGGCATCGAAGATCGCGTTTCTCCTATGGACTCTTGTAGGAATTACTTTGGCTATTTTGGTTTCGGGAGCAAAAAAAGAGCTTAATCTTTTTAGCGAGTTAAAAAAGGCAGCGACTTCAACATATGCCGTTTTCGTTTATCTATTCCTGCTTTCTATCGTGCTTTTCTCACCAATTATGGAAAATTATTTCGTAGGGGACGACTTTACTTGGCTTAGATGGGCGGCAGACTGTAGGGATAAGTGTTCTTCATTTTCCTCAGTAATAAAATACTTTACAGAGTCTGATGGTTTTTTCTATAGGCCTGGAACTAAAATCTTCTTTGACTTTATGTATTCCACCTTCTGGCTAAATCAGAACGTGTATCACTTGGTATCAATACTGCTTCATTTTGCTGTAGCCTCGCTTTTCTATTTATTGGCTTTGAGAGTTTTAAGAAGAAAGATTTTGGCAGCATCTTCGGCTTTTCTTTTTCTCGTAATGGCGGGTCCTGCAGAGGCGGTTTTTTGGATTTCATCAGTCGGACATCTTTTTAATGCATTACTGGGACTATTAGGACTTATGTTATTTATATTGTGGGAAGAGAAGAGGAAGGCTTATTACTATATCGGCGCGTTTGTTTCTTTTGCCCTAGCTCTTTTATTTCATGAACTTGGTATTGTATTTCCGCTTTTAGTTCTGGCGTATAAAATGAAGGATGGCTTTTTATCGGGAATTAGGCAAATGCTTGCAAGGCTCGACTTTTTGACTCTTTTCATACCTGGTATCGCTTATCTTTTCCTTCGCTATGCTTCCCACAGCCATTGGTTTAGCGGGGACTATAGTTACGATATCCTAAAGCTTCCGTTTAATTTTTTCGGAAATATTCTGGGATACTTATCTCTTATAATCTTGGGACCAATTTCTCTCCCTTTTTACGAAACTTTAAGAAGCCTAGCAAGGGGACACATGATCCTGGGTATTGTTGCTATTTCTTTTTCTGCAATACTTCTTTACCTTGTCTACCGTTTTGTTTATAAGAAGTTAAGTTCAGACGATAAAAGGGTTGTTTTATTTGGTATCGCGTTTTTCACCATAGCTTTACTACCGTTCCTAGGGCTTGGAAATATTACCTCAAGATACAGCTACCTTGCTTCCGTAGGTCCGATTTTAATACTGGTTATGCTTGCCCGGAAGTCATATGAGTATCTAAAGGCAAGCGGCAGGGAGATAGCTATTGGAGCATCCACTCTCATATTTTTGGTTTTTGCATTGTTTCATATAATTCAGGTCCAGCAAGCTTACTTTGATTGGCACGAAGCGGGAAAATACAGCAAGAACTTTTTCGTGTCCATTGATGCCTTGTATGATGATGAATGGTCAAAAGACGTAAGGTTCCACTTCGTAAATGTTCCCATAAGGCATGGACAAGCATGGATTTTTCCGGTTGGGCTTTCGGACGCAGTTTGGTTTGCGTTCAAAAATGACGATACTAGAGTGTTCATTCACAATAGCCTGGAGGAGCTTGATTTGCCAAGTTATACAATAAACGATATAGTTCTGAGGTTTAATCCGGACGGAAGCGTTGAGCAGATTCACTTTATAAAGCCTCTCGTCGAGAATTGATAATAGCTTCCCAATAAATTAGAATAATCTTAATGGCTAAACTAAAAATAGTCCTATTGGTTTTAGTTCTTCTGCTCGGATTTATTCTCCGCCTTTACAAATTCAACGGGCCAATAGCAGATTGGCATTCATGGCGTCAGTCAGATACCTCATCTGTTTCTCGAAGTTTTGTTAAGGATGGGTTTGACATTCTTCATCCGCGTTTCCATGATTTATCCAGTACTCCAACGGGCCGGGACAATCCTCAAGGCTATCGTTTTGTAGAGTTTCCCATCTACAACATTTTACAGGCCGCGTCTTTTGAAGCGTTTGGTATCTTCTCCTTGGAAGAATGGGGAAGACTGGTAACGATTTTCTCCTCAACCCTATCTTCCCTTTTCATCTATTTGATAGTGAAAAAAAGAGCCGGGTTTACTGCAGGTATTTTTTCTGCTGCCTTTTTTTCTTTACTTCCATACAGCATTTATTACGGAAGAGTTATACTGCCTGATCCTTCGATGTCTGCCTCTATTCTGGGAGGAATTTACTTTTTTGACAAGTGGATAGAAAATCCCTCTCTCAGGAGGGTCAGTTTAATTTTCTTCGCAGGTTCTCTTATTCTTACCGCAGTGGCCTTGCTACTTAAACCTTTTGCAATATTTTTCACTATTCCTATGATTTATCTGGCTGTTAAAAAGTTTGGCAGGAAGAGCTTCAAAAGTCCTTATCTCTGGGTTTTTGTCGTGTTAACTCTTTTGCCTTTGGTTTTGTGGAGAGTATGGATGACTCAATTTCCTGAAGGAATACCGCACAATACATGGCTTTTTAACGAGGGTAACATAAGATTTAAGGGATCGTTTTTCTACTGGATATTTGCTGATAGAGTAGGAAGATTAATCTTAGGTTACTGGGGAATAGCAATATTTATTTTTGGTTTTTTTGCAAAGTTTAAAAAAGAGGATTTCTTATTTTTCTTGTCCTTTATCTTATCATCTCTTTTATATCTTTTTGTTGTAGCGCGCGGAAACGTCCAGCATGATTATTATCAGATTTTAATTCTTCCTACGGTTGCGATTTTTATGGGTCTGGGTACAAATTTTCTATTGAGAAGCGCGCGTGATTTTTCTTCAAAATACGTAGGTCCCGGTGTTTTTATTGTATCTTTTGTGTTCTGTCTAATGTTTTCCTGGTATTTTATTAGAGACTATTACAACATAAATAATCCTGCAATTATAAAGGTAGGACAGGAAGCTAACAGAGTAATTCCGGAAGGTTCTAAGGTTATCGCGCCGTACGGCGGAGATACTTCGTTTTTATACCAAACAAAAAGATCCGGGTGGCCGGTTTTTGATAGATCACTTCCAGAGCTTATAGACGCGGGTGCCGGATATCTAATACTTCTTAATCCCACTATTGGTGAGCTAAAAGATTTTGGTATATACGAGACAATAAGTGAAGGTTCAGATTTCGTGATATTTAAGCTTGTACAATGAAAATACTTTTGATTTCATCTTTTCTTCCCTACCCTCTCCTATCGGGAGGAAATATCAGGCTTTACAACATACTAAAATATCTTCAAAAAAATCATGAGGTAGTCCTGGTGTGTGAGAAGAGGTCATATCAGAAAGAAGCAGACATAAAAAGGGTGGAAGAAGTATGCAGTAGAGTAATAACCGTTCCGCGTAAGAAACAGTGGTCTGTATCAAATATTCTTAAGACCGCTTTTTCAAAGAGCCCGTTTCTCCTAGTGGGTCATGAAAGTAGCGAAATTAAAAAAATAGTCTCAAAGCTTTTGGAAGAAGAAAAGTTTGATCTTATACACGTTGAGACTTTCTACGTGATGCACAATTTGCCTAAAACTAATCTGCCCGTTGTTCTAGTTGAGCATAACATTGAATATTTGATTTACGAAAGGTTTGCCCGGAATGCATTTCCCATACTTCGCCCGTTTTTAATGATAGATGTAGCAAAGCTTAAAAGGGAAGAAGAAAAGGCTTGGGATAGAGCATCGGCCTTGGTAGCAGTTTCTAAAAAAGAGAAAGAACTTATGGGAAGAGATAATGTCGAAGTAGTTCCTAACGGTGCAGATGTAGATAAATTCAAGCTTAAAAATTATAAAAAAGGGTTAAATAAAAAGATTCTTTTTATTGGGGATTTTAAGTATATCCAAAATCAGGATTCAGCAAGGTGGATAATAAGAAATATATGGCCACTCATCTCTGCCAATAATAAAAACGTTACTCTTTGGATCGTAGGAAAAAACGCAGTAGACAGAGTAGGCAGCTACAAAAGAGAAGGTATTGTTTTGGAAGATAACCCTACCTCTAAAACTGAAGACATCTTTCAGCAAGCAGACATTCTACTCGCTCCTATAAGAGTTGGTGGAGGTACGAGTCTTAAGATACTTGAGGCAATGGCATCAGGCCTCCCCGTGGTTACAACATTACTTGGTAATGAAGGAATAGGGGCAAAAGACAGCGAAGAAATTATAGTTGCAGAAGAGCCTTGGGAATTCTCAAATAAAATTACTGATATTCTTTGGAATGAGGGAAGAATAAAGGAGATTGGTAAAAATGCGCGAGTCTTTATTGAAAAAAATTATAAATGGGAGAAGATAACGGAAAAGCTGAATGATGTGTATGAAAGAGTGGTTAAATGACAGAACTATCTATAATTATAGTTAACTATAATTCTTTGGACTTTATATCTCGGTGTATAGAATCGATTAAGGAGAATTCACTTAAGGAGTTAAAGAATGGAGAATACGAGATAATTGTTATCGATAATGCCTCAAGAGACGGAAGCCAAGAATTTTTAAAAAATCTGGATGGAATAATTTTTGTTCCAAACGAAAACAACTTAGGCTTTTCAAAGGCAAACAATATTGGAGTAAAAAAATCCAAAGGCCGATATGTTCTTTTTTTAAACCCGGACACCATAATTCATAGGAATACCCTTTCTAAGATGGTTGAGTTTATGAATCAAAATAAAGATGTGGGGGCAGCCACGTGTAAGGTTTTTATTTCTGAAAGCGAAATAGATGACGCATCTCATAGAGGGTTTCCTACGCCTTGGAATTCTTTGATGTATTTTTCAGGGATGTCTAAGCTTTTTCCCAAGTCTCGGATATTTAACGGTTACAATATGGGATGGATCGATTTAAACAAAACGCACGAAATAGATGCGCTTGCAGGAGCATTTATGATGGTAAGACGTGTTGCGGGTGAGGACGTAGGCTGGTGGGATGAGGACTATTTTTTCTATGGGGAAGATCTCGATTTCTGCTATATGCTTAAAAAAAAGAGATGGAAGGTTTATTTTGTCGCAGAGGTATCAGCCTTTCATTATAAAGGAGTTTCCGGAGGAATAAAAAAGACATCCGAGGGAATTACTACCGCAGATCTTGAGACAAAGATTCTTGCCACCAATTCTCGTTTCCAAGCAATGAAAATTTTCTATGATAAACATTATTCATCAAAATACCCCTTCTTCGTAACAGAACTCGTTAAACTGGCAATTACACTAAAGCTATGGAGAAGTCTTCGAAAACTCAAAAAATCCTCTTAAGACAGAAGAATTAAATTCGGATTGACAATCCAAGAAAAAGTGATATTATTACGTTTATTATGGCAGGAGAACGACTAGCAGGAGGTTCCGCAGGAGTAGATGCAAGAGCAGCACAAGGCCCAATTCCTCCAGATTTTGAACAAGCAATAGTAAAAGTAGATACAGTTCTTGACTTAGTTCAAACACATGTTGTAGGTAAATTTCCAAACGCTACAGTTGACGGTATTGGTTTCGTAGATCCAGATGGGAGTCTCTGGCATTTATCTCTTCTTCAAAGAAATGCGGCAGGAAGAGTAAGTCTTTTTAACCTGCAAAACCCTAACGAAAGCGATCTGTATGAATCATTTACAATAGGGGGTAGGATGTCAGCAAGACCTAGCGCAGTTTCTATGATTACGACAGACCATATTAATCCGCGAAGAGAAAGATGGGACAAGGAAACAGAGTTAGAAGTTGCTACATTGGCAGAGGCTAGGCTTAGAAGCTTACTAGGTATTCCTCAACCAAAAACAGAAAGACAACTTATTGAGGAAACACTTGAGCATGTCGCAATTCATAATATTATAGATCAAGTTGAGCAGCCTCAAACATTCGAACAAGTGTATGCTGACTTAGAAAGTTATTTTTGGCAACAATTGCAACCCCCTACAAACAAGTTAGTTGATTATACGCTGGACGAGGGTGCTGAGCTTGACTTGATTTATGATTCTTTTGATTCTGATATATTGAAGCTATTAGAAGGAGAAGATATCCATATGCCTAGTCCTGAATCTGGAGTTTCGATTCCGGTTCCGGAGCCGGATACTGCATTTATTAGGCTTTCAGATGATGCTCAAGGAAGGGTAATTAGACTTGGTTTTACTTTTAAAGGTGAGTCAGAAGGCCAACCTTCTGAAAACTTTGGAATTGAAATAAATTTAGCAGAAGCACATGGAACTGTTGACATTTACGAATCGCGTACGTCTCCCGATGGGACGCCTCAAGGAGCAGAAGAAAGAGTGAAGACAGAAAAAGCACAGCCAACCCCAGATCAAATGCGAAATATAGCACGAATTCTTGATAAATATTCACACTCTGGCGCGATAACTTATCGGGCTACAAGGTGAGCTCCCGTTGCTGCATAACGACATCTAGAATTCACTTCAGTAATTAATCCCATATTCACCTCAAGAGTAAACTACTCTTTGACTACATTCTATAAAAAGTCTATATTTTCCCGTTTGGGTCCTTTGACAAACTAAGAACTATAGCACCCCCCGCATCTATCGGATATAATTAGCCTATGTTAATAGGTATTGATGTAAGGCTTTGGTCACAGACCGGAGTAGGAAGATACATAAGAAATCTTGTTTTAAATTTAGAGACTCTTGATCAGAGGAATAAATACATTCTGTTTGCGATAGAAGAAGATGTAGAAGGTATCAGGAAGGCTCTAGGAAATGACAACTTTAAAATCGTACCGACTGACGTAAGATGGCATACGCTTTCGGAACAAACTAAATTTAGGAGAATTATTAATAGAGAAAACTTAGATTTAGTGCACTTTCCCTATTTTTCCCTTCCTGTTTTTTACCAAGGGTCGTATGTCCTGACTGTCCATGATTTAATCTTAAACCATTTTCCTACAGGTAAGGCTTCCACCAAAAATTTACTTTACTATAATTTGAAAAGACGTGCATATCTTTTTGTTATAAAAAGGGCCGCCAGAAATGCGAAGAAGATTATTGCAGTTTCAGCTGCAACCAAGCATGAGATCGTAGATCATCTCGGCGTAGATGGAAATAAGGTTTCAGTAATTTATGAAGGAGTAGAAGGCTTTGTTATTTCGAAAGAAAATGCGTCAAAGCCTAAAGATCCCTACGTTTTATATGTGGGAAATGTTTATCCTCACAAAAATAGCGAGAGAATGATTCTAGCGTTTTTAAAAGCAGATAAGCCTCGGGATGCCAAGTTAATTTTCGTTGGAAAGGAGGATTTTTTCTACGATAATCTAAAACGTAAGGTAGGAAAGCTAGATACAAAAGGTTCTATTAAATTTTACGGCTACGTTGATGACGTAAGGCTTGCCTCGCTTTATAAAAACGCAAGCGCTTTGATAACACCATCCCTAATGGAAGGATTTGGGCTGCCTGTTCTTGAGGCAATGGTTAACGGCTGTTTGGTGCTCTGCTCAAGCATTCCGTCTTTGCGTGAAATCGCAGGAGCCTCGGCAATCTATTTTGATCCAATGGACATACATGATATGTCTCGGAAAATTGAATTTGCACTTTCTGGTTCAAATAAAGAAGCGTACGTAAATAAAGGATTAGTAAGATCAAAGAATTTCTCATGGAAAAAAATGGCGAAAGAAACACTTAAAGTTTATGACTCTTCGACAAGCCCAGAGTCATAGTGAGTTTATCGAATCTATGAAGGTGGCTTTAGTTTATGATCGTGTTAACAAATGGGGAGGCGCAGAAAGAGTTCTCTTGGCGCTTCATAAAATGTTCCCCAGGGCTCCGCTTTTTACCTCTGTTTATAACGAGGAAACCGCAGGGTGGGCCGGGATTTTTGATATAAAAACCTCTTTTCTTCAGTCCTTTCCCCTAGCGCGCAGAAAGCATGAATTATACGCTACTTTTATGCCCCTGGCTTTTGAGTCTTTAAGCTTTGATGGATACGATTTGGTAATTTCGCTTTCAAGCGAAGCATCCAAGGGAATAATTACAAAGCCTGGGACTTGCCATATATGCTACTGTCTCACCCCGACTAGATATCTTTGGAGCGGATACGGAGACTATTTTAAAAACCCGCTCCTTAGGTTTCTCTCCAAGCCAGCAGTTTCTTACTTAAAGAGCTGGGATTTAGTGGCCTCTCAAAGGCCTGACTACTACGCCTCAATTTCAAAAGAAGTTGCAGGTAGGGTTAGGAAATATTATGGCAGAGACTCCATTATTATTTATCCGCCTGTTGCAGGTATTGGAAGAAATGTAAATTCAAAAAAGGAAGATTTCTATCTCCTAGTAAGCAGACCCGTTCCCTATAAGAGAATAGATATTGCTATTGAGGTATTTAAGAATAATGGGAAAAAATTAAAAATAGTTGGAGCAGGTTTGGGCGAGCGGTTTTTAAAAGGGTCGTTACCAAACAATATAGAAGTTTTAGGAGATGTTTCAGATGAAGCGCTTTTTGATCTGTATCAACGGGCAAATGCTTTAATTTTTCCCGGAAGGGAAGATTTTGGATTAGTTATGGCAGAGGCCCAGTCTTTTGGCACTCCGGTAGTGGCTTTTGGAGGAGGGGGTGCGCTTGAGATCATTGAGGAGGGAAGAACTGGAGAGTTTTTTAACAAACACGACAGCTCATCGCTTCAGGCTACGTTGGAAATGTTTGACAAGAAAAGCTATAATTCAGAATATATAAAGGAAAGAGCTTTAAGGTTTGGTCCCCAAAGGTTTGAGAAAGAGTTCTTAAATTTTGTGGAAAATAGTTTGAGTGCGTATTCAGAAAAAATATGAAGATCGTAATTTTTGCAGGAGGAGTAGGAACAAGGCTTTGGCCGCTTTCAAGGAAAAGTACCCCCAAGCAGTTTGAGAAAATAGTAGGAGATAAGTCTACCCTTCAGTTAGCGGTTGACAGACTCAAGCCCAGCATTAAGCCTCGGGACATATACATAGCTACAGGGAAAAAGTACGAAAAAATAGTTCGCGCTCATCTTCCCCAGATTCCTGCGAAAAACTTTATTTTCGAGCCAGAAATGAGAGACGTTGGTCCTGCGGTAGGAGTTGCTATGGGAATTGTCGGAAAAGACAATCCCAACTCTCCTGTTGCGATTATTTGGAGCGACCATTTTGTCAAGAAGGAAAGAAGATTTCGGGAGGTTCTGAGCTTTGCAGAAGAACTGGTAATAAAAGACAAAAATTCGCTAGTTTTTATGGGACAGCGCGCCCGTTTTGCAAATCAGAATTTAGGGTGGATAGAGTTTGCAGAAGAAATTGACGATATTCACGGTACAAAAGTTTTCAGATTCAAGAAGCTTATATACAGGCCAAGTCTGGAGGATGCTGAAAGATTTTTAGAAAGTCAGACATATGCCTGGAACCCTGGGTATTTCGTTACAACTCCGCAGTTTCTCCTGTCACAATACGAAAAATTCACTCCCGTACTTTGGAAAGGAATAATGCAAATCCAAGAAGCAGTAGGGCAGGGAAACTACGAAAAGGTTTTAAAAGAAGTTTATCCGAAATTCGAAAAAATAAGTTTTGACAATGCGATTCTTGAGAAAATGGATCCTAGTCAAGTGTCGGTTATTGCTGCGGATTTGGGGTGGAGCGATGTAGGGGCATGGGAAGCTTTGAAGGAAGCTCTTCAGGTTTCTGAAAAAGAAAACGTTACGAGGGGGAAAGTTCTTCTTGAAGACTCATCTGACAATTTGGTTTTCAATTACACAGACCAGCTGGTGGTAGGCCTAGACCTTGAGGAGACAATCGTTATAAATACAGATGACGTTATACTGGTTTGTCCTAAAAAGTCTGTACCAAAGATTAAAAAGTTGGTAGAGAGCCTAACTGGTACTCCCCTCGAACATTTAACCTGAAGCTATGCCGTACGTTGAGATAAAAAAAAGCAGGGCTTACGAGTGGATCAAGCGAATTTTGGATATTTCTCTTTCCGCTTTTCTTTTGCTGCTTTTTCTTCCAATTGTCTTGTGCGTTGCCATAGCTATAAAAATTGATTCAAAGGGCCCGATTCTCGCTGATACTCCCGAGAGAGTTGGAAAAAACGGAAGTCTTTTTAAAATGTATAAATTCCGCTCGATGGTAGAGAATGCTCATGAGATTCTTCGTGAAAACCCGAAATTTGCGACACTTTACAGCGAATATAAAAGGGGAAGTTATAAGCTTAAAGATGATCCAAGGATAACCTGGATGGGGCATTTCATTAGAAAGCACTCGCTTGACGAGGTCCCGCAGCTCCTGAATATCCTAAAAGGTGAAATGAGTCTCGTTGGACCCAGAGCCTATTATCCTGATGAACTGCGAGAACAGCAAAAGAAATATCCTAACACTAGGGACGCTGTAAAAATAGTTTTATCAGTAAGGCCTGGTCTTACAGGGTATTGGCAGGTTTCAGGAAGATCTGAGATCAATTTTGATAAAAGGATTGAAATGGACGCTACATATGTAAGGAAGAGATCAATTCTGTACGATCTTCTTATAATCCTTAAAACCCCTTGGGCCATGATCTCAGGTAAAGGCGCCCTCTAGGTTTGATTTAGCCTAAGTTCCATTTGACACAGCTTTGATTTACCTAGTATCATATATTGATGGATGGATTTCAAAAAATTGAACTCACTTCGCCTAAGAAGGAAGACTCGTTGTCCCCTGAAGATTCAAGCGTAGTTACAAACCCAAACAAGAAAAGCAGGCTTCACTTTTTGAGAGGCAAAAGGTTTAGGATTGGGCTCGTGGTCTTCATTCTCATATTTTTGATAGGAATTATCCTTCCAGGATTTTTGGCCTACGCCTCTGCTAAAAAGACCTATGCTCAGCTCAACGCTACACTCTATGCTCTAAAACAGCAAAACATTGAATTGGCATCTACGGAAATGGATAAGACCAGGGAAAGCCTTAAAGACACGCAAAGAAAAGTAAATTTTTTAGTTGTTTTGCGAGTTATCCCATTTGTTAGCAATTATTATGGTGATGCTCGTCATGCGCTCGTTGCGGGAGAGCATTTTGTAGAAGCCGGAGATATTTTAATTGAATCTATTAAGCCTTACGCCGATGTCCTGGGTCTTAAAGGTCAGGGAAGTTTTGTAGGAGGGTCTGCCGAACTTCGAATAGAAACAGCTGTAAAAACTATGGATAAGGTAACACCTAAAATCGATGAGATTGCGGAAGAATTGACTCTTGCAAAAGCGGAAATGGATTACATAGACCCTGATGACTACCCCTCATTTTTGGCTGGGGGAAAAGTTAAAAAGCAGCTTGCTCAAATGATAAAGCTGACAGATAACGGAGTAACTTTAGTCAATGACGCAAAGCCCCTGATTAAGGTTTTGCCAAGTCTTCTGGGAGAGCCTGATGAGAAAAAATACCTTATTATTTTCCAAAACGACAAAGAGCTTCGACCTACAGGAGGATTTCTTACGGCATATTCAATTTTTACACTTGAGCACGGCCTAATTCATGTTAGCGGCTCAAACAATATTTACACACTTGATGCAACGGTAAGAGAAAAAAAACCTGCTCCTGAGCCTCTGAAGAGCCTACTCAAGCAACCCGTTTTAAACATAAGAGACAGTAATCTTTCTCCAGATTTTGTCAAGTCTATGGAAGTTTTTTCAGAAATGTATGAGAATTCCTCAAGCTTTCAAGAAGTTGACGGAATAATAGCAGTCGATACGCACGCTTTAATAGCAGCAATAAATATTCTAGGAGACATTGAGGTCGATGGAACCCGTTTTACTGCTAAAACCGATCCAAGATGCGATTGTCCTCAGGCGATTTACCAATTAGAAGCTATCTCAAGCACTCCTATTCAGGCAGATTTTAGGTACGTTGATGTTAATGCTGTTAACGCAGCAAGAAAAAATATAATAGGAGACTTGATGTATGCTATTTTAAACAAGGCTTTCTCCTCGTCCCCTAAGATTTACTGGGGTCCTCTTTTTCAGGAAATGCTGTCCCAGGTAAATGAAAAACACATAATGTTTTATCTTTACAATAAAGAGGCTCAGAAGGGAATCGATACGGTCAACGCCTCTGGTAGAATTAAGAATTTTGATGGAGACTACCTCCACATAAATGAGGCAAATTTCGGAGGGGCCAAATCAAATCTTTTCGTAACGCAAAAAGTTGAGCAGGAATATGCTATCAAAAAAGACAAAACCATAGAAAAAACTCTGACCATAACTTATAAAAATCCTTTCCCTCAATCAGACTGTAATTTGGAAAGAGGAGGGCTTTGTCTCAACGCACCCCTTAAGGATTGGTACCGCATCTATGTGCCGGAAGGCTCAAGACTCGTTTCGGTTACCGGTTCACAATCCAAAGAAGATCCTTATAAAGAATTGGGCAAAACCGTTTTTGAAGGATTTTTGGAGATAAGGCCTCAGGGGGCTCGAGTTCTTAAGGTTAAATACGCTCTTCCGTTCAAGGCAGATAAAAAAAATCCAATCAGGCTTATGATCCAAAAGCAGCCGGGAACCGATGGGGATGAGCACACGATACTACTCAACGGTAGGGAAGTCGAAAAGTTTATTTTGAAAAGCGACAAAACAATAAGCGTTGAATAGTTTCTCAATATGCGGTCTACAAAAATTGAAGGAATAGTTATAAAAAGGATAAGCCTTTTTGATTCGGATAGAATTATTACGGTTTTTACGAAGCACAGGGGTAAGTTAAGCATCAAGGCGCCCGGAGTCAGAAAGATAACTAGCAGAAGAGGTGCGCACATCGAGCTTCTCAATAAATCCTCCCTATCGCTTTATGAAGGAAGAAAAATGCTTATCCTCACGGAAGCCGCGACTATTCATTCTTTCCCTTCTATAAAAAAAGATCTCAAGAAGACAGGGCTTGCTTTTTATATATGCGAGCTCGTAAATGAACTATGCCCTGAGCACCAGGAAAATAGGAGCATATATTATCTTTTGGAAAAGACGCTTAGGAGGCTTGAGGATGGAGACTTACACGATGACATTATTTATGAGTTTGAGCTGAATCTTCTGACTCTTTTGGGTTTTTGGCCCCCCCAGAAGAACCTTCCCGCAAAAAGCACACAATTCGTCATAGAGGGGATTTTGGAAAAAAAACTTAAAACTACAAGAATCCTTCCTCTTTTAGCATAATCATTTAAATTTTGTTATCATAAAGCTATGAATAACGACGCTCTGATGGAGAAACTTGTCGCACTTTGCAAAAGGCGGGGTTTTATTTTTCCCGGATCAGAAATTTACGGAGGCCTTACGGGCACATGGGACTACGGACCTTTGGGAGCCCTACTCAAACAAAACATAAAACAAGAGTGGTGGAAATCGATGGTTCAGCTCAGATCAGACGTTGTAGGAGTTGACGCGGCGATCATGATGAACCCGGAAGTTTGGAAAGCGTCAGGGCATTTGGAAGCGTTTACAGACCCATTAGTTGAGTGTATGGCTTGCCATTCCAGATTTCGGGCAGACAAAAAAGAAGAGATCGAGATTCACGAAAAAACTCATAACGAAAAAGTTGAATGGACAAACCCTAAAAAGTTTAATCTTTTGGTTGAGGCAAAGCTGGGAGTCATTGAGGGTGAAAAGCAAACTGTTTACCTGCGTGGTGAAATAACTCAAGGTGTTTTTGTAAATTTTGAAAATGTAGTTTCATCTACCAGGGTTAAAATCCCCTTTGGAATAGCACAGATCGGGAAAGCCTTTAGAAATGAAATAACGCCTGGCAATTTTACTTATAGAAGCCGTGAGTTTGAACAGATGGAGCTTGAATTTTTTGTTCGCCCGGAAGACAAAGAGGGGAATAAGTGGTTTGATTATTGGAAAAAAGAGAGAATGAGTTGGTATGTTTCCTTGGGTTTCAATAAGGAGAAGCTTAGATTTCGAAAGCATGAGGATGACGAGCGCGCCCATTATGCCAAGTTTGCAGAAGATATAGAGTATGATGCCCCCTTCGGATGGTCCGAGTTTGAGGGAATACACCACAGGGGAGATTGGGATCTTTCTCGCCATAAACTTTCATATACAGACGAAAATGGCGAAAAGCTTGTACCGTGGGTGATTGAAACATCAGGAGGTGTAGACAGATCGCTTCTTTTCTTTTTGCTTGATAGCTATAAAGACGATCCTTCGACGAGCTCAGGACAAGCTAGAACTGTTTTAAAACTCCATCCAAGGCTTGCTCCCTACAAAGTGGCGGTGTTTCCTCTGCTGGCAAACAAAGAAGAACTCGTCAAAAAGGCACAAGGAATTTATAACGATTTGAAGCCTCAGTTTATGACAGCGTGGGACGCGCGGGGAAATATAGGAAAACGCTATCTTTCGCAGGATGAGGCAGGAACTCCGTGGTGTGTGACGGTAGACTTCCAAACCCTGGAAGATGACACTGTTACTGTCCGCGACCGCGATACGGCCAAACAGGAAAGAGTAAAAATAGAACGCCTCGCAGGTTATATCTCCAATAAGCTATCTTGACAAGCAGTGAGCAATCTGACTATATTTATAAGGGAAGCTAGATTTGAAGCAAATAAAGGTCGGTCTTTCTTATAACGACGTTTTACTAATTCCACAATATTCAAGCATAAAATCTCGATCAGAGGTCGATCTCTCCACAAAAATTACTCCAGACATTTCCCTAAAATTCCCACTTATTGCAGCTAACATGGACACGGTAACTGGAGTTGAAATGGCTGTCGCCATATATAAGCTTGGAGGCATGAGCTATATTGGCCGATTTGATGAGCCCGAAATTCAGGCAAATAAAATTGCAGAAATTAGAAAAAAAGGCGGAGAATCAATAGGAGTAATAGGGGTAAAAGGAGATTATCTAGATAGGGCCGAGAAACTTCTTAAAGCAGGTTCTTTGGCACTCCACTTGGACATTGCCCATGCCCATTCAGCACACGCTTTGGAGGTAATAAAAAACTGCAAGAAGCGCTTTCCCAAGGCTTCAATGATTGCCGGAACTGTGGCTACCTATGGAGGAGCATATGATCTATTTAAAGCTGGAGCGGATTCGGTGAAAGTCGGAATTGGCGCCGGTTCAATTTGTATTACAAGAATAAATGCAGGCTCGGGGGTTCCTCAAATTACCGCAATTATGGAGGCGGCGCGAGCAAAGAAAAAGTTCAAAAATAAGTTTATTATTGCAGATGGTGGGGCTTCAAATCCTGGAGATGTTGTTAAGGCGCTTGCTGCAGGAGCGGATGCTTACGAAGGGGGTTCTTGGTGCGCAGGAGCAGATGAAGCACCTGGAGATATTGTTGAGGTTAATGGAGAGCGTTTTAAGGAATACAACGGATCCACTTCTTTGTCCGAAAAAAAAAGACAGCTTCAGAAAGACGGGAACCATAAAAAAAATGACTACGTTCTTCATGTTGAAGGAGTGGAGGGCATGATGAAATCTAGGGGACCGTTAAAAAGCATAGTAGATCAATATTCAGCGGGGGTTAGATCGGGGTTAAGCTACTCCGGAGCAAGAAATATAAAAGAGCTCTGGAGAAAAGCACAGTTTATACAAATTACAGCAGCAGGATTTAGAGAAAGCCAGGCTCATACAGTGGTGCTTCGAGAGACTACCCAGGAAAGAGTTAAAAGACCTCATCTTGACAAGGATCTATTTTATAACCTATCCTAATTTAAGATGGAGATTTTGAAAGACAAGAAGGTAATAGGTTTTCTCACTATAGCAGTAGTTCTCATCATAGGAGGAGCTGTTTTTGCTTTTATGAGGGGAGCGGGTAGATCTTCAACTCCTTCAGACAACTTTGTGCAGGAAGAATTACCAATACTTACGCCTGAAGACATAGGACTTGAAGTTACGGTTAGACAAGACGGAAAAGCATTAATGTTTGAGGTTACAAAAGCCGATGATATAGAGCGTATTGAATACGAGATTACTTATGAAAAGGAAATTGACGGGGAAGCAGTCTCGGAAGGATTATACGGGGAAATGAACATCGCAGTGGACGGAATTACTAAGACAGATTTTCGAGAGTTCGGAACGTGTTCTTCGGGAGTTTGTAGATACGATAAGGTAGTTTCAGATGTGAAAATCACTATGAAGGTTACCAAAAAAGACGGAAAAGTATACCAGGTGGAAAAATCTGTCTCCTTGGAATAAAACCGCGAAAATCCTCTATAATAACTTTATGCCGGAATTTCAGGAAGCTACATTCGGTGGGGGATGCTTTTGGTGTACCGAGGCTGTTTTTAGACGGCTTATGGGTGTTTTGTCGGTAAAATCAGGCTACAGCGGTGGGGATATAGATGAACCCTCCTATGAGGCTGTCTCAGAGGGTTCTACGGGTCACGCAGAGGCAGTGTATATAACGTTTGATCCTACGGTAATTAGCTATGATACTTTACTTCAGGTTTTTTGGGCTACACATGATCCCACAACGCTAAATAGACAGGGAAACGACGTAGGAACACAGTATAGATCGGTAATTTTTTATCATACGCCCAAACAAAAAGAAGAGGCTGAAAAGTCTAAAACCGAACACCAAAAAGAATTCAAAGATAAAATAGTCACAGATATCTTACCGTTTGAAAAGTTCTATACCGCTGAGGAACACCACCAGAACTATTATGATAGAAATCAAAGCTACCCTTACTGCTCAGCTATAATAGCCCCAAAAGTTCAAAAACTGCTCGATAAATTCGGAGATAAAGTAAAAGAAGAATACAAAAAATAGAACTTGACTTCTAGGACTTATAGTGCTATAAACTCGTCGTGGTAAAAGACGCACCCTCACAAACACCAGATATTGTAGCATTAAATGCCTCGATTGCTGATATTCAAGCAAAATCTTCGGCCTATATAGAAAGTGCAAGCAAATACACTGTAGCAAGAGATGAGGTTAGTGGGTTAATGTTGGCACTCCACGACGAACACTCTCGACTTTGGCTTGCCCAACATGATTTGATAAACGAGAGAGAAAGACAGTTAAGAGCTCAGCTTGATTCGCAAGGCCTTGCTATCTGTTTGGTAGAAGGTGCCTCGGGCTGGGTAAACCCTCATACCAGATCTGACTCAATCTGGACTGCCTCATGGGATGAACTAAACAAGCTAGGAGTTTTCCCCAAAGATCAGATGACCATGGTGTATAAAGAAGGCACCAGCCAGCGTAAGGTAGGCGGTGCATATGGCGGATTTGAGACTTATAGGTACCACGACTTTCAAAGCTTTTGTCCGGAGCATGCGCCGGAACCAGAGAGGAAAAATTATAAAGATAGTGAGGATCAATCCATGTGGACCAGAGCTCAGCTAAAGGATGGTAAATATGTTAGAGAGGTTGATGGTGAAATAGTATATGATTCTCCCGATCAGGGAAAAGTCCAGCAAGCACTTTACGAACATTTTGGTTACCCCCCAATCCCTGAAATCCCCGAAGACGTAAGGTAAACACAGCAAATTATTATAGGGTGTGTTTATTTAGTGTCTTGCGTCATTTTTACCCACTATTTTCACAAAGTACCCCTTGACACTTTTCACGCAGACCATCAGAATGGTAATAAGTGGTACAAAGTGGGAAAAGATGGGATTACCACTTTTAGGCAGGCCATGTCTGCCGACAGGCAAGATATGTTGATAGGTAGACACGATAGTAAAATTGATGAAAAAAATAGAATTTCTTTTCCAAATAAATTTAGAAAAGAATTGGGCGAACAACTTGTTATTACTCAAGGCTTTGAGGGCTCTTTGATAGTTATTAAAGCAACGCAGATGAATCTCTTGCTTGAGGGATCTGAGGGTAAACCGATAACACACAAACAAGCAAGAGATACGGAAACATTTCTTTTGGGAGGAGCCGAGGAAGTAAAACTTGACAGCAAGGGAAGATTTGTCATACCTGATCATTTGAAAAAATACGCAGGATTAGGTGAGGAAGTAGCCTGTTTGGGAGTTTTAAGATACGTAAGAATTTGGGATAAAAAACGTTGGGAAGAATATAACGGGATACTTATAAAAAACATAGGAGAAATAACAAGAAAACTGTCCGAAGAAGACTGAATATGAACTTCCATAGGACTGTACTTTTACAAGAAACAATCGATCTTTTGAATGTATCTAGGGGCCAGAAGTACATAGACGGAACAATTGGTGGCGGAGGTCACACAGAAGAGATTCTGAAGCGCGGCGGGCTCGTCCTGGGAATAGATGCAGATCCTGAGGCTCTGGAGTTTGTCAGAGAGAGGCTTGAAGCCTATGTCAAAGACGGAAGACTAACTCTAGTGCAGGGGAACTTTAGAGATATCTTGAAAATCGCGAAAGAAAAGGGTTTCGCAGAAGTTTCCGGGATACTTTTGGACTTAGGAGTATCTAGTCACCAGATAGATACGGAAGATCGAGGATTTAGCTATCAGAAGAGCGGACCGTTGGATATGAGAATGGATCCGTCTTACGGATTTAGAGCTGAAGATTTAATAAATTTAGCAGGAAAACATGAATTACATAATATTTTTACTAAATTGGGCGAGGAAAGGCGTAGTAACACCGTTGTTTCTGGTATTATCCGCTCCCGTAGAGTAAAAGCAATTAAAACTACGGAGGACTTAGTCGGGGTAATAGCAGAGGCATACGGCTTAAATAAAAAGAATTTGACACCTATGCTTAGAGCAAAAATATCAAAAAGAATATTTCAAGCGCTTAGAATGGCAGTTAACGGAGAACTTGAGTCTTTGGAAAAAGCACTCAGTAGTGTTCTTTTGCTTTTGTTTTCAAAAGGAAGAGTGGCTGTGATATCCTTCCATTCCCTTGAGGACAGACTCGTTAAGGATGCGTTTGTTGGCTTTTCTAAGGAAGGATTGGGGACAATCTTTACGCCGAAGCCTGTTTTGCCGGCGAGTGCGGAAATTTTAGAGAACAGCAGGAGTAAGGGTGCAAAGCTTAGGGTGTTTGAAAGGAAATAATATGAGAAGACCTACGTTAATTTTAGCTTTTCTTATTTTGACGGCAGTTGGTTTGATTGTTGTCAGAGCTGCGGTTTCAAACGCTATTTCACCAAATGGGACAGTTTTAGCCAAGATTAGCGAAGAAAGGGAATTTTATAAGAAGGAAAACAAAGCTTTAAGGGAAGACTTATTTGCAAAAACCTCGCTTAATTCGATATCATCAGAAGCAGCAAGGTTTGGCTTTGTAGAGAGGAAAAATAGCTTCGTTCTCACTAAGCCCTTGCCTATCGCGCTTAAGAGATGACCTGGAGATATAAGTTTGCCTTCATAACATTTGTCCTAGCTTTTTTAGTGGTCGCATTCAGACTTTTCTACTGGCAGGTAGTTAGGGCTTCTTATCTTTCAGAAATCGGTAGGAACCAGTATGGCCAAGAAATAAAAGTTTTTCCCGAAAGGGGAGAAATTTTGACGTCTGACCTTTTTCCTATAGCTACAAATAAAGTTTCATATCTTCTCTTCGCAAATCCTAAAGAAGTAACAAACAAAGAGGACGTAGCTTTGAGGGTAGCAAAAATTCTTGACACTGAGTACGCTTCTGTTAGCGTTAGTCTGTCTCTGGATAAGTTTTGGGTACCTATAAAACCTGGCCTAAATGAAGAAAAAAAAGAGGCTATTGAGAACCTTAAGATTCCCGGCTTAGGATTTGAGGAGAATTACGAAAGGTTTTATCCCGAGGCGTCGCTTGCAGCGAGCCTTTTGGGATTTGTGGGAAAAGACGACGAGGGGAAAGACAAAGGATATTTTGGGCTTGAAGGATATTACAACAGGCTCTTATCGGGGAAAGAAGGATCAGCCATCCAGATTCATGATGCATTGGGGAAGCCTGTTATTGCAAGGCTTAAAGAGGAGGGAGGGGCACTAGAAGGATCTGATCTCATTCTGTCTATTGACCGCTCGATACAGTTTTTAGTTGAAAAAAAGCTTTCTGATGCTGTTGAGAAATATGGAGCTCAGGGTGGTATGGTTGGAGTAATTGATCCTAAAACCGGGAAAATTATTGCATTGTCCTCTTTCCCTACTTTTGATCCTAAGAAATATTATGAATATTCACAAGATCTATACAAAAACGCCTTTATCTCAGATCTCTACGAGCCCGGGTCAACTTTTAAACCCTTAGTTATGTCGGCTGCCTTAAACGAGAGAAAAGTAACGCCAGCTACCCGATGTCCGTATTGTGGAGGCCCAATAAGTGTTGGCGGATATGATCTTCATACCTGGAATGATAAATATTATCCTAATACAACGATGACTGAGGTTATTCAGCACTCTGATAATACGGGTATGATATTCGTAGCGCAAACATTAGGACTTGAAAAAATGCTTACATATCTTGATAGATTTGGTATAGGGAGGCTCACTGGAATTGACTTGCAGGGTGAAGTTTCTCCGGATATAAAGCCTGAAAACTCCTGGTATGCCGCGGATTTAGCTACAGCTGGTTTTGGTCAGGGAATTTCAGTTACGCCAGTTGAGCTTCTAACGGTATTTTCAGCAATTGCCAATAAAGGCATTATGATGAAGCCACAAGTGGTATCTCAAGTCAGGGATAACGAAGGCAGAACGGTTAATATCGAACCAGAGATAATGGGAAAACCGATTTCTGAAGCCTCAGCGAAAGTTATGACTGAAATGCTTGTCAACGCAGTTAATAAAGGTGAAGCCTCTTACGCTAGGCTTAAGGATTACAGAATTGCTGGGAAAACAGGAACCGCCTCCATTCCAATACAGGGAAAATACGATCCCACGAAAACTATAGCTTCATTTGTAGGGTTTGCGCCGGCTGATGATCCCAAATTCGTGATGCTTGTTATTTTTAATAAACCTTCAGCAGCAATCTATGGAGCCGAAACTGCAGCTCCTGTGTTTTTTAGCATTGCTCGGGATATTTTGTCTTATTATAAAATCACGCCTACACAGTAAGTTTTAAGCTATAATACAAAAAATGAACGTAATTAAAAGCTTGCTGCTTTTATACTTAAGAACTGCAGTGCGGGTTCAACTTGCTAAAATACGACCGATTATTGTGGGGGTGGGCGGGAGTAGCGGGAAAAGTTCTACAGCGGGTTTTATTGAGACAATACTCAAAACTAAATACAAGGTTTTGGGTACTGGTGGGAAGAATAGCGAAACCGGAATACCTTTCTCGATTCTAGGCATAAAAATAAAGAATTATTCAAAATTGGATTGGCTTCGGGTTTGCCTTTTGGTTCCAATATCCATACTTTTTAACTGGAAAAAATATGATTTTTTAGTGGCAGAAATGGGAATAGATAGCCCCTTGCCTCCAAAAAACATGGGTTATTTATTAAAAATAATTAATCCAAAGGTAGTTGTTTTGACAAACATAGAATATGAGCACAGCGTTTACTTCGAACCCTTTATTAAGGATAACAAAAAACCAGAAGAGGAGATTTTAAAACTTATTTCCGATGAAGAAGTCTCTCTCTTAAAGGCTCTTTCACAAAATGAAATTGCTGTTCTGAACTTAGACGATCCAGAAATACTTTCTGTTGCGGGTGATCTTAAAGCAAGGCTGATAAGCTTGTCATCTGAAGACGCCGATGCCGATTTTTATCTCCAGGGAGTGAAGGTAGATGAGAACGAATTCGTAGCGGAGTTTAGTAATGATGGGGAAAAGTATTCTATCGAAATTGCTCAATCCCTGCCTTTGTTTTTTGATTACAGCCTTATTCTAAGCATTGCCGTTTGCTCTGCTTTGGGGATTAAGGTTGAAGAGTCAATAGCAGTCTTAGAAGAAAACTTTAAATTACCCCCCGGCAGGGCAAGCATATTTGAAGGAATAAAAAACACCACGATTATTGACTCTTCCTATAACAGTTCTTTTAATGCTGCAGCCGGCATGCTTGATCTTCTGTCTTTAATAGGAAAAGATAGTAGAAGGTTTGCTGTTATAGGAGACATGAGAGAACAGGGGAGTCTCAGTGAAATGCTTCACAAAAAGCTCGCAAAACAAATCATTGAAACGTCAGATTACGCAGTTTTGATAGGCCCTGAAACGCAAAAGTACGTCTTGCCGTATCTTAGAGAGCAAAAATTTCCTCATAGGCATTTTGTCTCATGTACCGAGGCAATGGATTTTATCGAGGAGAACGTAAAAGAGGGCGATGCAATATTAGTTAAAGGATCGCAAAACACTTTGTTTTTAGAGAGAGTTGTAGAGATGCTTTTGAAAGATAAAACTGATGCCTCAGGGCTTCCCAGGAGGGGTGTTTACTGGGATAAGATAAGAGCAAAAACTCCCTAAAATGAAATTTTATCACCGACAATAGTTTTACTCTTTGTTATTGATCCTTGGGGTAACTCCAATATCTTTTTGTATTTGGGATTCCACACAAAGATTTTTCCAGGCATTAGGTCTTCTTTAATTTTTACCACCTTATCTTCGTCGTTTAGTATCACAACATCCAACGGAACCTTCATTCCGAAAGTATGAATGCCGAATCGGGTTTCAATAAAAAGCGATCCACTGGAGGTGTCTCCCATAAGCCCCAATATCTTATTCCGGAATCCTTTTGCTTTAACAAAGCTTTTCGAAACAACCGTGTTTCTGGTTATGTTTTTAATTCTACGCATTTTGTAGCATTTAAGGCTGGGAAAAAGGTATAATTGGATTATGTGGCAGAAAATAAAGAATGTTTATCACCTTTTCGTGGCTGCCTTTGCCAACCTCATATTTCTCTTTCCAGGCAGAAGGCTAATAGTAATAGGAGTAACAGGTACAGACGGAAAAACTACCACTGTAAGTTTAATATACCACATACTGAAGCTATCGGGTGAAAAAGTAGCCTCGGTCACCAGTCTTGGAGTCTACATAGAAAATAGTAGATACGATGTTGGTCTCCATACCACTACACCTTCCTCTCTGTTCCTGCAAAAAATAATGAGAAAGGCTCTTAAAAAGAAAGCGAAGTATTTTGTAGTTGAGGTAACTTCGCATGCTATTGATCAACATAGAATTTTTGGTATTCCTTTTAAGGTAGGTGTCCTAACAAACGTTACGAATGAACATCTTGACTATCATAAGACATACGATTCTTATCTTAAAACCAAAGCGTCACTTCTCCTAAGAGCTAGAACCTCTATAACCAACAAAGACGACGGCTCATACACTTTTCTGGCAGATATAGAAAAAATTAAGGATCCAAAGCGCTGGATAACATATGGCTTGAGCGAGGGATCTGACGTAAACCCGAACGAATTCCCTTTTAAGTCAAAGCTTTTAGGGGAATTTAATAAATACAATGTTTTGGCAGCCATAGCGACATGTAGGGAGCTAGGTATTTCAGACGCTAAGATCCGTATTGCCGTTGAGACTTATGTTCCCCCCTTAGGTAGAGCGGACTTTGTTTATACGGATCAGTTCACTATTATGATAGATTTTGCGCACACGTCCAATGCTTTCGAGCAGATACTAAAAACAGTAAGACCGCTTTTTAAGGGGAGGATAATTCATGTATTTGGAAGCGCAGGGAAAAGAGACGCTCTTAAAAGACCCATGATGGGGGAGATTTCTTCGCAATACAGCGACATCATGGTGCTTACAGCAGAAGATCCCAGAGGGGAAGACGTAGCAAAGATTATGGATGAAATAGCTTTGGGAATAAAGCAAAAGAAAAGTGAAATAATTAAAATTCCCGACAGAAAGGAAGCTATTCAGGCAGCAATCCATATGGCTGGGAAAGACGACCTTGTAATTATTACAGGAAAAGCTCACGAGAAATCCATGAACTACACAGGCCGCGAAGAGTCGTGGGATGAATATAAGGTAGTAATGGACGCTATCTCTAAAATAAATGAAGAATCAAAAAAATAGAATAAAAAAAATTCATTTCGTAGGAATAAAAGGAGTAGGAATAGCTCCTCTGGCAATAATTGCTAAGGAGGCTGGATTTGATGTGGCAGGGTCAGATATAGAAGAGGCTTTTATTACAGATCAGGAGATTAATGATGCCGGGATACAGATTTTTTCTGGTTTTGACTCAAAAAATATAGAGGGGGTAGATCTCGTAATAACGACTGGCGCACATGGTGGGTTCTCAAATCCCGAGTCGAAAAGCGCCAGGGAACGCGGAATTACTGTTATTTCTCAGGCGGAAGCGCTGTCTAAGTTTATGGACGGAAGTTTTTTTGGAAAAGATTTTTTTGGAATCGCTGTATCGGGTTCACACGGCAAAACGACTACCGCAGCTATTATTTCAACCGTCCTTAAGGAAAATTCACTTGATCCTTCGTACTCAATAGGCACGGGAAATATTCCTTCTCTTGGCAAGTCAGGCCATTTCGGACGCGGAAAATACTTTGTTGGAGAGGCAGATGAATACGTTGTGGATGTGGATAGCGACACAAGGCCAAAACTACTTCTTCTGCGCCCAAAGGTAATAATTGTTACTAACGTAGACTACGATCATCCGGACGTTTATCCGTCAATCTCCGAGTTAAGCGCTGTATTCTTAGAGTTTGCGAATAAACTGGGTGAGGACGGCTTACTGATAGCCTGTGGGGACTCAATCTACGACAAGAAGCTTCTTAAAGACTTCGGGGGCAGGAAAATTTCTTTTGGAATGTCCCGAACAAACGATTTTTATATTGAAAAGGTCTCCATGAATGAAGATCAAATGTTTTTCTGGGTAAGATCAAACGAAACTCTTCTCGGGGAGTTTTCCATGAGAGTTTTTGGAGAACATAATGCGGTAAACGCTTTGTCAGCGATTGCACTTGGACTCGAGATTGGTTTGTCGCTTGATCAAATTAAAAAGGGATTAGCCGTATATAAAGGGTCAAAGAGGAGATCTGAGTATATTGGTAAAACTTCTGGTAGCGCGTTAGTTTACGATGATTACGCTCATCACCCGCAAGAGATAAAAAGGACTTTGGAAGCATTTAAGACCTCTTTTCCCAAGAAAAAGATAGTGGCCATATTTCAGCCACACATGTATTCAAGAACAAAAAAACTACTCGAACAATTTATCTCCTCTTTTGAGAGTGCAGATGAAGTTATAATAACTGAGATATTCTCATCATTTAGAGAAAAAAGGGATCCGAAATTCAGCGCAAAGCAAATCGCAGAGCCTATAAGGAACAAAGCCGTTTTTATAAGTAGTCTGTCTGATGTGATAAAATACGCGGACGAAAAAAACTATTCTTCGGATACGGTTATAATTACAATGGGCGCAGGAGACGTATATAAAATAGGAAGTGAAATAACGGTATGACTAAATTTATAATTAAAGGCGGCAAAAAACTAGAGGGACGAACGCAGGTGTCCGGAGCAAAAAACGTAGCTCTGAAGGCTCTAGTCGCAGCGTGTCTAACAGAGGAAGAAGTGGTAATAGAGAATATTCCTTTGATTTCTGATTTTTCCGATATGACCGAAATAATAGAGGATTTGGGCGGGGAAGTTAAGTTTTATGACCACAAAATATCAGTTAAGATGAAAAGCTTTAAAAAAACGAAAGTTTCCCTGGATAAAGCCGCGGCCATAAGAACCTCCGCGATGTTTCTAGCTCCACTGTTAGGTCGTTCAGACGAAGCAATTATACCGAATCCTGGAGGCTGCCGAATAGGAGCAAGGCCGATAGATAGAATAATAGATGGTCTAAGTAAAATGGGAGTGAAGGTTAGATACCATAGCGACGATGGGTATTTCTATATGACAAGAAATAAAAGACTTGAGGGGGTAACTTATAGGTTTAAAAAGAATACGCATACAGGAACAGAAACATTAATTCTATGCGCGGTTCTGGCAAATGGGACAACCAGGCTTGAGAATGCAGCTGAAGAGCCAGAAATTGATGAGCTTATTAACTTTCTTAAAGCTATGGGAGCCAAAATCACAAAACCTTCTCCAAGAACAGTAGAGATTGAAGGAGTAGCCAGGCTCAAGGGCGCTACATTTAAAATCGGCCCGGATAGGAATGAGATCGTAACATTGGCTGTAGCCGCGATCATTACGCAGGGAGATATATTTATTGAAGACGTTGAGAACGTAGATCTTTTAGGGTTTGAAGAGAAATTGCTTGAGGCAGGCGGTGGATTTGAAAGACGAAAAGACGGGATAAGATTTTACAACAAAGGTTCTTTAAAAGCAGTTGATATAACAACGTCAATTTATCCAGGTTTTATGACCGATTGGCAAGGGCCATGGGCGGTTCTTATGACTTCGGCAAATGGGAAGTCAGTAATTCATGAGACGATTTACGAAAGCAGATTCGGTTACGCAAAAGAACTTAAGAAAATGGGAGCGCGAATAAACCTTTTTAATCCAAAAGTGGAAGCTCCCGAAGCTTTTTACAATTTCAATATGGAAGACGACCGTCCTGAGTTCAAGCACGCTGCGGAAATTCATGGTCCGGTAAGGCTTCATAATGCAGTAGTTTCAATAACAGACCTCAGGGCTGGAGCAACGCTGGTTCTGGCTGCTCTTGCGGCAAAAGGGGAGAGTGTTCTTTTTGAAGTAGAGCATTTGGATCGCGGATACGAAAGTATTGAAAAGAGGCTTAGGCAGTTGGGGGCGGACATTGAGAGAGTTGACGAATAATATGCAAGCGGTAATTTTGGCAGCAGGAAAGTCGAGTAGATTTTATCCCTATAATACAACCCACAAGTCACTACTTACTGTATTGGGAAAGCCAATAATAGTTCACACGCTTAAATCCTTGAAAAAGTCCGGAATTAAGGATGTGCTTATAGTTACAGAACCGAATAATTATTTTAAACCACTTCTTGAAAAAGAGAACTTAGGCCTAAACATAGAATACGTTACTCTTCATAAGCCTTCGGGAATGGGAGACGCTCTGCTTGAGGCAGCGCCTTTTATAAAGTCAGATTTTTACTTACTTCATCCTCATCATGCAGAATTTGAAGAGCTAAGAGTGGAAATGGATGGAAAAATGGAGTCCGATAAGGCTCTGATTCTTATTCAGGAGAAGGACTCTGTCTCTAATTTTGGCGTCGTAGAAGCCCAAGGTGACAAGGTCCTGAGTATAATAGAAAAACCCGAAAAAGGAAAAGAGAAGTCAAGGTTTCGAATTATCGGAATATATTTCCTTCCGAGAAATTTTATTCAGACTCTTAAAGAAACAAAACCCGAGCATTATAGTTTTGAAAAGGCTTTAGATAGATTTGCAAAGGAGGGACGAGTAAAAGCAGTAAAAACAGGCAGGAAGAGTCTATCTCTTAAATATCCCTGGGACATTCTAAGCCTTAAGGACTTTCTTCTCGATAAAAGCGAAGGCTTTGTTTCTCAAAAGGCTAAGATATCAGATAAAGCAAGGATAGACGGGAAAGTAATCGTAGAAGACGATGCTTCGGTCTCTGAAAACGCTGTAATAAAAGGCCCGGCGTATATCGGAAGAGGTGTGTATATCGGGACAAATGCCCTGATACGCAATAATACTTCTCTTGAGGAAGGCGTGAAGATAGGAGCATTTACAGAGGTCAAAAATTCTCTTATTTCTCCCAAAAGTAGCGTACACTCAGGCTTTATTGGAGATTCAGTTATTGGGTCTTCTTGTAAAATAGGCTCTTTATTTAACACTTCAAACGTAAGGCTTGATAGGGAAAACGTTAAGGTAAGCGTAGGCGCCGAAAAAGTTGACACTAGCCTTAGGTCATTGGGTGCAATCCTGGGAAATAACGTTATGGTGGGGGGAAATGTATCGATAATGCCGGGAATTATTGTTGGAAATAACGTTAATATCGGTCCTTCAACCACAGTAATGAAGAATATTTCTTCAGATACTGTTTTTTACACAAAGTTTCAGGAAGTAGTTGAAAAAAACAAAGAATAGATCCGCTAAGTTAACGGTAAGTTTGAATAAAGGCTTCCGTGGTATATAATTAAAACCTATGGCACAACTTTTAGGCCTAACTCTTCTGTCGATATTCGTGACTGGAATTCTTATCGTACCCTTTATAGATTTTCTTTATAAAATAAAATTGCGCAGACGGGATCAAAAAACCCTCGATGCTTTTGAAAAACCCACACCTCTTTTTGACAAATACAATGCATGGAAAGTTGGCACGCCTTTCGGTGGTGGCCTTTTAATTATCGTAGTAGTCTCGGTTTTGTCTCTTTGGAGTTATGGAATATTTAATGTAAAGCCTCATTTTTGGGAGGTTTTTGTGATACTTTTTACATTTTTTTCCTTTGGACTTTTAGGACTTTACGACGATGCTAAAAAATTAGTTGGGGGAAAAGGAGTTTTTTTTGGCATACGAATTAGATATAAATTTCTAATTCAGTGCGCTTTAGGCTTAATAATTGCATGGATATTGTATTCTCAGCTTGGGTATTCATTCATTTTCATAAGGGGAGTAGGCCTTGCGGATTTGGGTTTTCTCTATATAGCTTTTGCCGCATTCGTAATAGTTTCTTTTACAAACGCCTTTAATATCGCAGACGGACTAGACGGGCTGGCGTCAGGCCTTCTCCTAATTTGTCTAGGTGCATTTTTAGCAATTTCCTCAACCCAGCTGGATCAGACTCTGGGAATGTTTATAGCAATTCTTATGGGGAGCTTGTCTGCTTTTCTATATTTTAATATCTATAAGGCAAGAATTTGGCTTGGGGACGTGGGATCAATGTCTTTAGGAGCAATACTTGGCGTCGTAGGTCTTTTAACGGGTAAAACTATAGCTCTTGCGGTAATAGGCGGATTTTTTATCTTGGAAATTGGGTCTTCTTTGATACAGATTTTTGGTAAAAAGTTTCTCAAAAGAAAATTACTGCCTGCAGCGCCTCTCCACTTACTTCTTCTTCAGAGGGGTTGGGATGAGCCAAAAATAGTAATGAGGGCATGGCTTGTAGGTTTTCTATTCGCTGTTTTAGGGCTTTACATAGCCTTTATAGAATGATCCTTCGACTTCGCTCAGGATAAGATGCAATTTCGACATCCTAATAACAATATGAATTTAAAGACACCGATTTATAGTGAGTTTGCCGAACTATGAAGAGAGCAGACCTTCTTCTTTTGTCTTGCGTTTCCTTCCTCACATTTTTTGGCTTATTTATGATTTACGATGCGTCGTCTTTCTCAGCTTTTAGGGATTTTGGTAACCAGTACCATTACGTAAAAGATCAGTTTATCTGGATAATACTGGGTTTTATAGCGCTTATATTTGGATTTTTTTTCGATTATAGGAAATATTACAGTCTCGCTCTTCCTCTGCTTATCGTTTCAATTGTGTTTTTGATATTGGTTTTCATTCCGGGAATCGGTACTTCGGCTCTTGGCGCCAAAAGATGGATAAACTTAGGATTTATTATTCTTCAGCCGTCGGAGCTTATTAAGTTATCTCTTGCAGTTTATTTAGCAGCATGGTTTTCAAACAAAGAGAAAGGAAGACTTCCTGCGTTTCTTCTCCTCCTGGGCTTAATAACTGGTCTTATTATGATTCAACCCGACATGGGAACAGCGAGTATAGTTCTTGCAGAGGCCATAGTAGTCTATTTTCTCTCAGGGGCAAGTCTCCTGCACTTCTTAGGAATTATTCCTGCCTCGTTTATCGCAGGCCTTATTCTAATAAAACTCGAGCCATATAGGATGGCTCGTCTTGCTACTTTTTTAAATCCTGATCAGTCTTTAGAGACTTCAAGCTATCATACAAGACAAATTCTTATTGCGTTAGGCTCGGGAGGGCTAACTGGCCTGGGCTTTGGAAACTCACTGCAGAAATACGCATATCTTCCTGAAAGCACAACCGATTCAATTTTTGCCATAATAGCAGAAGAGACAGGGTTTATTGGAGCCTTATTTATAATACTTATTTTTGCTGTAATAGTATGGAGAGGCTTTAATATAGCAATGAAGGCCAAAGACACTTTCGGAAAGCTTTTGGCAGGTGCAATTATAACTTTTATTGCTACTCAGTCGCTTATTAATCTTGCAGCGCAAACCCTACTTGTTCCCTTGACCGGAGTTCCGCTTCCTTTTCTGTCATATGGCGGATCGGCTCTTATAGTTAATCTTTTTTCAGTTGGTATTCTTTTGAATATCTCAAAATATGGGAAGCAGTAAAAAAATAATTTTAACAGGCGGGCATTTTTCGCCGGCCTTGGCTCTCATAGAAAAACTCCCTAAAAACTGGGAAATACTTTTTATTGGTAGAAAATACGGACTTGAGGGAGAAAGGGTGCTGTCGCTTGAATACCAAACATTAGTGAAGCTTGGAATAAGGTTTAAAAACCTAGACGCGGGAAGATTTCAAAGGACTTTTACTCGACATAGTCTCCCATCTCTTTTGAGGATACCAAAGGGATATGTTCAGGCACTAAGGATGTTAAATGAATTTAAACCGGATATCGTAGTGGGATTTGGAGGGTATGTATCTTTTCCGGTTATCGCAGTAGCAAAGCTAATGGGTGTACCAACTGTAATTCACGAGCAGACGCTAGGCGCGGGCCAGACAAATAAGCTTCTCTCGCCTTTTGTAGACAAAATTTGTGTCTCGTGGGAACAGTCTCTTAATTATTTTCCAAAAAATAAAACTGTCCTTACGGGAAATCCTATAAGGCAGTCGATCTTTGAAGAAATAGATTTACCAGAAGGAGATGGCAAGCTAATTTTTATAATGGGAGGAAGTTCGGGATCCCATTTTATAAATGTCTTAATGGAAAAAGTTTTAGATGAGCTTTTACCAAAATACAGAATAATTCATCAGACAGGGGATACAAAGGAATATTCAGATTATGAAAAACTTACCGCTCAGCTTTCCCTCATGCCGGAAGGTTTAATATCCAGGTATATGCCTAGAAAATTTATAGATCCATCAAGTATAGGGTTTGTAATGGAAAAAGCTGACCTGGTTATTTCAAGGGCAGGAATTAATACGATATCTGAATTAATTAGATTTAAAAAACCCGCAATTCTTATCCCGCTTCCTACCGGTCAAAAAAAAGAGCAGGAAAGAAATGCAAATTTTCTCAAAAGCCTAGGGCTTGGAGAAGTTCTGAACCAAAAGTTAACAACTTCAGTTGAATTATTGAGTACCATTAGCAATATGTTTGAAAATTTGGATAATTATAGAATTATCAAAGAAAACATTTTGAGAAATGATTCTGCAAAGCGGATAGTAAATATCTTAATAAATGCAACAAACAAAAAAACAAAAGCTAAGAGTTAAAAGGAAAAAATTTGGATTAGTTTTAATGCTCACAGGTTATTCTATTTTGCTTCTCACAGGGTTTTCTTATCTAGTACAACTCAGATTTTTCCCCGATGCATTAATAAGTCCAATATCAAAACAAAGCTTTGCATCAATTGCAGCAGTTTTAGAGAGAAAGAAGATCGCATATGAATCAATCGAAAAAATTGATAATTATTATCTGATAAGAATGAAAGATAACGGTGAAGTACTCATACCCGACAAAAAAAATCTGGAAGAGCAAGTGTCCTCTTTACAATTGATCCTCGCTCGGCTTAAAATAGAGGGTAAGACGTTTAGGCGTTTGGATTTTCGTTACGAAAAAACAGTAATATTATTTTAAAAATGACTGAAGGAAAAGTAGTTGTAGCAGTAGACATCGGTAGCTCAAAAGTCGTCACCATAATCGCCCGCGCTGATGAGACCATAAACGTGGTAGGGGTTTCAGAAGTACGATCTATCGGAATTAAAAAGGGACAAATAGTAGACATAGAAGAAGCAGTTGCCTGTATAAATAGTTCCATCGAGGCGGCAGAGAGAATGGCCGGATTTTCAGTCTCACACGTTGTAGCCTCTATCGGCGGAAGCCATATCGAATCGCAAAACTCAAAAGGAGTCGTAGCTGTCTCAAATCCGGAAGGTGAAATATCTGCAGGAGATTTAACTCGGGTAATTGACGCAGCACGCGCAATATCGCTTCCTTCGAGCAGGGAAATAATCCACGTTTTGCCCCGAACCTATACGGTTGACGGACAAGAAGGAATTAAAGATCCCATTGGGATGACGGGTGTAAGACTTGAGGTTGAAACGCATATTATAACTGCAGGATCTACCTCTCTTCGCAATATGGAAAAAGCATTTTCAGAAGTTGGGGTGGATGTAGACGCGATAATATTCGGCGGATATGCGTCAAGCCTTTCTTCTCTCTCGGAAACCGAAAGGGAATTAGGAGTAGTTTTGGTAGACATTGGTGCCGGGACGACGGAAATTTCAATTTACGTCGAAGGATCTGTCGCTTATTCTTCAGTTCTTTCAATAGGGGCCAGACACATAACAAACGATTTGGCGATAGGGCTTCGAATTTCACTTGAGTCTGCAGAAAAAGTAAAACTTCATCTCTCAAATCCTAAGAAAAGTAAAATTACAGAAGATACACTCGGAGGACGTGAGGAGAAGACAGACGAGATGGATCTATCGGACCTGGGTCTTCCTGAGCAAATAAGTAAAGTTTCCCAAAAAACATTGATAGACGGAATTATAAGGCCCAGGCTTAATGAAATTTTTACAATGGTAGGGCTCGAGATTAAAAAGTCAGGATACGGCGGCCAGACTCCGTCAGGGCTTGTGGTAACGGGCGGTGGAGCAAGGACAATAGGAGTTGTAGACTGTGCAAAAAGAATGCTTGCGATGCCTGTGAGAATCGGAGCTCCTCAGAATTTAAAAGGAATAATAGATGAGATTCAGGACACGCCTTTTGCTACTGTCGTCGGCCTTGCAGTTTATGGCGGGACAATAGAATCTTCGGGATCTTCTCTTCCATTTGGAGTAAAAATGCCAAACATGTCAGGTGTTAATATGTCAGGATTTCCAAAAAAAGTAATAGATGTTATTAAGTCCTTTATTCCGTAAATTTAGAGATTTGCAAAAAGGTTTTTTAGGTGTTAATATGTTTTTTGAATGTTAATTAAGCCCCAAACCACCAATTTCGCCAAGATAAGAGTCCTCGGTATTGGCGGAGCAGGCAACAACGCCCTTAACTCTATGATTTCATCTTCATCAATTCAGGGAGTAGATTTTGTAGCAATAAATACAGATGCCCAGGCGCTTCTGATGTGTCAGGCTGCCACAAAAATTCAAATAGGGGATGCGCTCACCAAGGGACTCGGTTCCGGAGGAGACCCGGAGATTGGGAAACAAGCAGCTGAGGAATCGTATGAAAAAGTTAAAGATATACTCGATGGCTCTGATATGGTATTTCTTACTGCCGGAATGGGTGGAGGTACCGGATCCGGCGCAACACCGATTATTGCTAAAGCAGCAAAAGAAGTAGGGGCCTTAACTGTGGCAGTAGTTACAAAGCCTTTTGCTTTTGAGGGGACAAGGCGTATGGTAACTGCAGAAGACGCGGTCGAAGAAATAAAAGATAAACTAGATACCTTAATTGTAATTCCCAATCAAAGAATTTTAGACGTTGTTGATAAAAAGCTTTCACTTCTCGATGCGTTTAAAGTCGCGGATTCGGTCCTTACCCAGGGCGTTCAGGGAATATCAGACCTTATAACAATGCCGGGACTTATTAATGTAGATTTTGCAGATGTAAGAACTATCATGATTAATTCAGGCTCGGCTCTCATGGGTATTGGATCAGGAGTCGGAGAGAATAGGGCGCAGACTGCGGCGAGGACAGCTATTGCATCCCCGCTTCTTGAGATTTCTATGGAAGGAGCACGAGCAGTTCTATTTAATATCATAGGAGGACCGGATCTTACGATGAATGAGGTGGATGACGCAGCAAAGATTATAGCGTCTGCCGCAGATCCGGACGCAAATATAATTTTTGGCGCAACAATTGATGAAACAATGCACGATCAGATGAAGATCACAGTTATCGCGACAGGGTTTGACGCGTCCCGCCAAAAGCTAAAAGAATTTGTAAGTCCGTCGTTTGGCTCCCAAAGTCCTTCTATCTCTACTGCTAAACCCGAGGATAAAACATCAACTCCGCCTCCAGCACCAAGTGCACCTGAAGAGAAAGCACCAATCCAAGGTGACGACGACGTCTGGGACATTCCCGCATTTTTACGCCAAAAGAACTAGTTTAACCCTCCAAATCAACCTAAATTCTTATCTGATATAATTAAGTCATGTCAGCAATTGGTGCTAAGTATAAATGGGAAAACGGTAAAATTCTTCATGCTTCGAGACTTTGGAAAGCACCTAGTAAAAGACGAATCCCTAGAATCTTAATTGAGGATAGAGCGAAGGAAGTGGGCCTAAAAGTTTCTCTTTATGAGCCATGGATGGTTTTCGAAGAAACAGATCTTACAAGCGGGTTAATTCCTACGCAAGATGCAATAGAGCTAGAGTTTTATTTGAATCGCTACTGGCTTCTTCCTGAGAAGTTTAACAGACAAGACACTTATGAATGGCTTAAAAAAGATGGAAACATCTTACTTCTTTGGTCAGTGGACAATAAGTATTTTGTGCGTAAATACGACTCTTAATTTCTCCTCATTTTAGCCTCATTTCGCCAGGAATTAGCCTCAAAAATATAGCTTGACCTATTATTTTAATAGGATAGTATCGGTTCCAGCAAATTTGACATTTGTGAAAAAATTATGGAAACTAAACTTGGAGATGAAAATATGACAGAGCCAGTTGATACGACAAGCGAACAGCCTGCCGCTCTTAGCGAAGATGAGAGAGCGGAAGCAATTTTGGAGGCGGCAATGCCGATTAAAGCGGGCACTTATTATGTAAAAGCTGAAAAAAAGGGAGTAGAAGGAAAAACAGAAAGCTATCGATTAACTACAAGAGAAGCAAGGATTCTTGAATTACGTCATGTGGTCTTAAAAAAATTAGGCGATGAAACTTTATCGGCATTGGCTGGAGTCCCAGAACTTCAAGTTGCCTCAGCAAAAGTCATTCTCGATGGGAAATTAATGAACTGGCCTACAGTGGAATTTGAGAGAGGTGGAAAACCTTGGAAACTTGTGAGGCAACCAGAAGTTGGTGCTGGTGGTGGCGGGTTCAGTATTGATATCGGAGACGATCGCTACTCCTTTAGACCAGGTTTTAGATCGGATTTGGGTGGAAATACCATATCTACAAAAGTAAATGGTGACGAACAAACCAACAGTCCCGAGGCCTATCGTCAATTTAAAGAGTTAATTGCCTCTGTTAAGCCTTTAGATGCTCCAGCTACCGCTTGATCTTCTGTCTTAAACAGTCTATATTCTTAGTAGGTGTTTTTAGTCCTTCGACTATGCTCAGGATAAATAAGAATTGAAGCTAGGAACAATCTCTGACTTAGATCCTTCGGCTCGGCTCAGGACTATAGCATCTACTTCGACTTTGCTCAGCACATTTGGCCCGCATTCCTAAGGCAGAAGAATTAATCTACTTGACATCATTTTCAATTCGTTATAACATAGTTATAATATGGAACAAAAAGTAATACAAGTTGGAAATTCGTTGGCAGTTACTCTTCCCGCAAGCTTTGTTAAAGAAAAAAAGCTTAAAGCTGGTCAGAAAGTAATTGTAAGACAGGACTTAGAAGTTGACGCACTTGTTGTTGCGGAGGCAGGATCTTCTATTAAAAAAACTAGCGGTATTACGCCGGAGTTTTTAGACTGGCTTGGAAAGTTTAATAACAAATACAAATCTGCGCTTGCCGAGCTTGCGAAAAAGTGAAAAGAGTCTCCCATATTTCTCTCGATGTGGTTCTTGCAATCCACGATGACATGATAGACAGATATGGTGGTAGTCATGGAATAAGAGACTTAGGTTTAATTCAGTCTGCAATAGCTAGGCCACAATCCTCATTCGGAGGAGAAGATTTATACCAGAGTATTTTTGATAAGGCGGCAGCATTATTTCATTCTCTTGTGTTTAATCATGCTTTTGTTGATGGAAATAAAAGAACGACAATGGTTTCAACTGCAAGATTCTTGTCCATGAACGGATACGAATTAGAAGTTGATGGGAAAGAGTTTGTTGCTTTTCCATTGCGAGTAGAAAATAAACACTTGTCGATTGAGGAAATTTCCAGATGGCTCAAAAAACACTCGAAAAAGAGTTTTTGAGGCGATTTGTATCCCCTTCGACTTCACTCAGGACCCTTGGCCCGCATTTATTTTTAAGACAGAAGAATTAAAGAAATTTCTTGGCGTAGTTTCGACAAAGATTACTATACATCAAGGCATCTTCAGCAATTCTACCTGTATCTTTTTTAGATAAGTCAGTGGGAATTCTCTTAAGGATTTTAACAAAGTAAGGTTTGACTTTTGACTTTTCTACTTCATTAACTCTTTTCTTCGCCTCTCGTAAAAAGTTTTTTGTCATTTTATTTGAGCCTCTATGGTAGCCCAAAGCAACTCTTAGGAGATCCATAGAAAGCGATTCTATCGCGATTTTATTTCTGTTCATAAAATTTCTTTGAAGAAATATCTTGTAAGTTTATCATACAGCTTTCTTCTTTTCTCATCAAGAATTTCGTTGCTTGGATTATTATCTGCGGGTCTTATGTTTATAAAAGCATTGAAGTCTATATTCTTGGTATTAATATCGACTCCACCACCCCATAAATCTTCCTGCTTACTTCCTTGTTTAAGCAAAATTCTCTCCGATTCAAAGTGGCGATCAGCGCCCGCAGAACAAATTTTCTTTTCTATGTCGATTACTGTTTTTATATATGTATCAAACCGCTCCTGAAGTTTTCCTATCTCCCTTTTAGTATAAGGAGTTGTTTTGGTAATTATCACGAAGATTATTCTAACATATTCCAATCTCCTTCGACCTGTCATGACCGTGAGCTTTGTCGAATCGGCTCAGGACTATAGCCCGCATTCCTAAGACAGAAGAATTAGGAGTAAACGCCGCGCATTTCAGGAGGAAGAAGCTTTGCAATTCTTCTCCCAACATATTCATTAATCTCCTCTGATGTTTGTAGCATCGCGAAGTCAGGATCATCCTCTCTTATTATCTTTCCTGCGAAGAGACCAAAAGCATTAGGTTGCATCAGCCGGTAGAGAAGTCTTAATGGCGCTTTCTTTGTATCAGGATTTATCGCATCTCTTCCTCCTGTAATCCCTACAGGAATTATCATAACTTTCTTCTTGGTATGTTTTTGGGTAAGCCTTATGTGTCTGGGAATTGATTCGGGTTGGAATTTTATCATTCCTACAACTTTTCCAGCGACTTTACTTTTGCCTCCTTCTGTTGTACCTTCGGGAAAAAGTACCGTTCCGATAAATCCATTTTGCATCCTTCTTCGGGTATTTGCTAAATATTCTCTTTCGTTTCCGGGCATGCCGTATCTATCTGGATCCTGATCCTGAGGTCTAGCTATAGGAACTGCAAAAAATCCGTGATCTTCAATTACGGGTTCAGTTCCAAGATAAGCTTGTCTTAAGTATGCACCCTGGTGACCGGTAAGAAGAGACTTAGCCAGCGGAACATTGAATCCTTTTACCTGGCCATCGTTAGGAAGTGTTCTATTGGCAATCTTTCTGAGAAGGCTTGTAAGTCTAGCCACTACCGCTGCGTCTGCGTGTGAGGCGTGATTGGATACAACAATAGGAGCATAGCCCTCATCTATGCCTCTTACGTATTCGGTTAAGAAGTCCTGAGGATATAGTAGTTTGGTGTTCTCAACAATTCTCCGGCTAACAAAAGTTGATCCAGGCCTGATAATCACTCCCGAAATCTTCTCGCTTAGACCGGGAGGAATATATCCTGTAAGATTTGAAGGTTTTGTCTCTGTACTCATTTGCCAGGAACGCATTGTAACATAAAAAGCTTGACTAACGACTCTCATATGATACGCTTTGATTATGAAGCGATTATTCCTGCTTATTGTCGCTATTCTATTTCTATTTTTTCCTAAACCCTCTTTTGCTCAAATTTACACAACGGAAAAACTAATAACAGTGGACATTGGTTCTCAGATGCTCTACGTATGGGAAGGCGGAGTGATGATTAATCAGTCCAAGGTCTCGACTGGAATGTATTATACGCCTACTGTTAAGGGCGATTTTAAAATCTGGAGAAAGGTTCCGCTTCAGGATATGAAGGGAAGTTATCCGCCTTATCCTCCGTATCGCTTAAAAAATGTCCCGAATGTAATGTTTTTCTACAAGGATTATGCGATTCACGGAACCTACTGGCATAACAGTTTTGGCTGGAGAGCTTCTCACGGGTGCGTAAATGTTCCGGTAGCTTTTTCCCAATGGCTTTTTGACTGGGCCCCCCACGGAGCGCGAGTGGTAGTCTTCTAATTGCTTAAGATTATTATTGCACCCATAGCAATTTCATTGTATACTCCCCATCAAAATGCTGAGACTCGAAAGAGACTTATACAACAATACTTGTGAATCTAACGGAAGAGTTGATGTTTCTAATTTGGCGTTTGGAGAAAGAACGCGTGGTATTTTGGAAAGAAACTCCGGCAAAAGACATGCGATGTCAAGGTTTACTGTTAATCCCTGGGCTTTAGAATTTCCATCAGTTACTTTATTACTCCCAGGAACTGTAGTAGGGGCAGAAACAACATTCGGTAGTCAACTCCCTGAAGTAGAAGAACAGGAAGGAGCGGTTTTGGTCGATTACTCGGACACCGATTTTTATCCACCGCTTCTCAGAGCCCAAGTAATGGATCTTTTGGATTCTCCGCTTGTTTCGGGAAAGAGTATCAAACTGGTGGGGATGTCTTTGGGTGCTGCAAATATAATGGATCTTCTTTTTCACGAGAAAGAAGCTCAGGAAAGGGTGGGAAATGTATTCCTACTCGGACCAATCTTCTCCTCTCATGATGTAAACCTGGGAAGGCTGATAGAAAGACTGAGGGCAGTTCATTCAATCACTCCGGATTTAGTTAGAGCTGGTCTCACCCCTGCAGCTGTGAGAGCTACAACGCTAATTCGAAGAAGAATTAAAATCGATCCAGATCCTATGATAGGCGATAGCTCTGAAGAGATAAATAAAGTGAGCAACCGTTCACTTTTTGAAAGAGTTTTTTCAATCTTGAGAAGGGAAAGAATTGAACGATACGTCGAGAGATTTGGCTGTATAACTACACCGGCGATACTGGTAAGGTGGCATAAAGATGAATCACGCCCCGAAAGACACGAAGCTATAGCCAGTGCGTTTGAAAGACCTAGGGTAGAACATATTCCCGGAAGTCACGGATGGACTCACACCAGTGCAGGATATATTAATCCTTTACTTTCTTCGGTGTCTTCATAAGCTCGTCTTGAAGGCAGAGGTTATTTTAGCTACAATTGGAAGATAATGTTTATCCCGTTAAAAAAACGGGAATGTTTTATTATGAGCAAAAGCACTTCAGACAAACTTCTAACGGGATTTAAGCCCGTAAGTTCCTCTCATGATTTTCCCAAAATGGAAAAGGAACTTTTGGAGAAATGGTATAAGAATGGGACTGTTGATAAGTATCTTCACCGAAACGACAAATCTTCTGAGAAATTCTCCTTTCTTGACGGACCAATAACTGCGAATAATCCCATGGGAGTCCACCACGCTTGGGGGAGAACTTATAAAGATTTCTGGCAAAGATTTTGGAACATGCGAGGGAAGCGTCAAAGGTTTCAAAACGGATTTGATGAGCAAGGGCTTTGGGTGGAAGTCGAAGTTGAAAAAGAACTGGGTTTGAAAAGTAAGAAAGATATAGAAAATTTAGTCCCGGGCGATAAGTTTGCAAGTTTGGAAAAATTCATCAATTTATGCAAAGAGCGCGTTAAAAAGTTTGCCGGAATCCAGACTGAGCAGTCAAAACGCCTCGGTTATTTTATGGATTGGGATAATTCCTATCACACCTCCTCTTCGGAGAATAACTATGCAATTTGGAATTTCTTAAAAAATGTTCACGATAAGGGCTGGCTCTATAAAGGGCACGACTCGGTTCCCTGGTGTCCGAGATGCGGAACGGCAATTTCTCAGCACGAGATTTTAACAGAAGAATATAAGGAGCTGACACACGAATCTGTCTATTTTAAACTTCCCATAAGAGATCGCGAAAAAGAATACCTTCTTGCATGGACTACAACTCCCTGGACAATACCGTCAAACGTAGCTGTAGCGGTAAATAAAAAAGAAAAATATTCGGCTTATAGAATCGGACACGAAACTTTTTGGCTTATGGACAAAAGAATAAATCCCTTGGAAGAAGAGAAAATTTTACAAGGCGGTAAGAAGGGAGAAAGCCTACTTGGTGAAAAATTAATTGGCTGGGAGTATGGAGCACCGTTTGATGACATACCATTGGTAAAACAAACTTTAGGAGACTATGTGCATAGAGTTATAGACGGTGAGGAAATTGTAACTGAGGAGGAGGGTACAGGACTTCTCCATGTGGCACCGGGTGCCGGAGAAGAAGACTTTAAGCTGGGAAAAGAAAACAAGCTTCCTGTTATTTCATCAATTGAAGAAGATGCCTCATATGTAAAAGACATGGGTGAGTTTGCCGGCAAGAATGCGAAATTGCATCCGGAACTGATAATAGATTTTCTAAAAGAAAAAGATAATGGAAAATTCCTCTTCACAACACAAATGTATAAACATAGATATCCGACTTGCTGGAGATGTAAGACAGAGCTTGTGTGGAGAGTGGTTGACGAGTGGTATATAGCAATGGATCGAAAAGATGATTCAGGCAAAACTTTTAGAGAGCAAATGGTTGAGACTGCGAAGAAGATTAACTGGCTGCCTGAGTGGGGACTGGATCGTGAGCTTGACTGGCTTAAAAACATGCACGACTGGCTCATCTCTAAAAAAAGATACTGGGGGCTTGCGCTACCAATCTGGGAATGCGAAAAATGCGGTAACTTTGACGTTTCGGGAGGTTTGGGAGATTTGAAACAGAAGGCAGTCGAAGGATTTGATAAGTTTGAGGGTAATTCTCCTCATAGGCCATGGATTGATCAGGTGAAAATAAAATGCTCAAAATGCGGTGAAATAACTTCTAGGATTCCTGATGTTGGGAATCCCTGGCTTGACGCAGGGATTGTGTCTTATTCTACAATGCCCGAAGACTTCAGACCTGCAGACTTTATAACAGAATCTTTTCCGGGACAGTTTAAAAACTGGTTCTATTCTCTTATCGCAATGTCTACCGCACTTGAAGGGAAGAATTCATTTAAAACGGTTTTGGGTTTTGCATCTGTCAGGGATGAAAAAGGTGAAGAAATGCATAAGAGCAAGGGGAATTCCATCGAATTTAATGAGGCCGCAGACAAAATAGGGGTGGACGTTATGCGGTGGATGTATTTAAAGCAAGATCCTGAAGCCAATTTGAACTTTGGTTATCATGTTGCAGATGAGGTAAGGCGTTTTTTCCATTTAAGACTATGGAATGTTTACTCATTCTTCGTAATGTACGCTAATCTAAATCAATTCAAGCCTGTCAAGGCAAGGATAAAATCTTCCAACATTCTTGATCAATGGATAATTTCAAGGCTAAACGAAAGTATAAAAAACGTCACAAAATACATCGAGAAATACCAGGCAGACAAAGCAGTAGAAGATATAGAAAATTTTGTTATAAATGATTTGTCGAATTGGTATGTAAGAAGAAGCAGGGAAAGAGTCTCTCCTATAAATCTAGATTCGCAAGACCGTAGTAGCGCTCTTCAAACAATGTGGACAGTTTTATTTGAATACTCAAAGCTTCTTTCTTCATTCACGCCATTTATTGCTGAAGAGATCTATACAAACCTTACTGATCACGAATCAGTACATTTAGCAAGCTGGCCTATCTCGGACGAAAGTGAAATTTCAGAAGACTTAAGTGGTGGTATGGCATGGGTTAGGGGTACTGCAGAGCTCGTTCATGCCGCAAGAAAAAAACATAACCTTAAGGTTAGACAACCTTTGAGTTCCATTTGGGTCGCATCTTTTAAAAGAGAAGATCAGAAGATTGCGAGAGAGCTAGAGGATTTATTGAAAGATGAAGTAAACGTTAAGCACGTAGAATACGAATTAAACACAAAACTAAAAGGGAAGCCCGGATTTTACGAGTTCGCTGAGGGAAAATACATTGATTTAAACATAACCCCTCAGCTTAAATCAGAAGGGGAAGCGCGGGATATAATGAGGAAAATTCAGGAAGAACGAAAAAAACTTGGAACAGCAATGGACGAAAAAGTAGACGTGGTTCTTTCGTCTTGGCCTTCGGAGTTTGAAGATGAGATAAAAAGAAAAGCACTTGTATCGACTCTGTCTAAAGGATCTGAGTTTTCAATTACTCGCCAAAAATGAATATCGGAAGAAAGTTTTTCTCCGCAATCGACTTCATCACGTTAGTTCCCGTGCTTGTATTAGTCGCTCTCGGATTAGTCACTCTTTTTTCTCTGGATCACGAGAGCTTTAATAGTCAGGTAATCTTTACAATCTTTTCGTTAGCCGCATTTGTTTTGGCTATTAACACAAACCCAAACGCGCTAAAGCATTATGACGTCCCAATCTACATTGTTTCCATTGTGCTTTTCGCGATAGTACTTATCTTAGGAATTGAAAGTAGGGGTTCTGTTAGATGGATAGAGATCTTTGGAGTAAGAATTCAGTTTTCGGAAGTTTTAAAACCTTTTCTTGCAGTATCTCTGGCCTCTTACTTATCAGAAGTTAAATCGACGTCACTTAAAAACTTTTTACAGATTCTCCTTCTTCTTGCCCCAATCTTTATTCTTATCTTTCTGCAGCCAGATCTTGGAAATGCTTTAATTTACGCGGGGGTAGCGGTTTTGGCTCTTCTTATTTATGGATTTCCATTAAAGTATTTTGTTTCAGGTTTTCTACTCTGGCTCGTAAGTTTTCCCCTTCTGTGGTTTTTTCTTCATGATTATCAAAAACAAAGGCTGTTAACCTTTATAAATCCGTCGCAGGATCCCTTAGGAACGTCTTATAACGCAATTCAGTCAGTTATTGCAGTAGGCTCAGGAATGATTATGGGTAAGGGGTTGGGTCAGGGAACGCAGTCTACTCTTAGATTTCTTCCTGAGCATCACACAGATTTTATATTTGCTACAATTTCTGAGAACCTAGGCTTTATAGGGTCAGGCATAGTAATACTGGCGTTTTGTTTTCTTCTTTATAGAATATACGTAACATTTGTTACTTCAGAGGACTCATTTTCTAAAAACTATGCGCTCATAGTATTCCTTTTGATTTTCATTCATTTTTTTATGAACGTCGGGATGAATTTAGGAATAGTGCCAATAGTTGGGGTAACCCTTCCATTTGTATCGTCAGGCGGAAGCTCACTTCTCTCAAACTTTATTATGATTGGGCTTCTTTTCGCAGTAGGTAAATCCTCCTCAAGGAAAAAAGTGTTGGAAATAGGCTAGTATTTTGTTATAATTGGCTTCTCATGGAATACGCAGTTCTTAAATCCGGTGGAAAACAGTACAGGGTGTCAACGGGCGAAACTCTAGAAATAGATAAGGTTGAAGGCGCGAAAGACGCCTCAGTTGAGCTCGAAGAAGTTCTTCTTTATGTATCAGGGGAAGTTTTCAAGGTAGGTAAACCCACCCTTGTGGGTTTTAAGATAAAAGCCAAGGTTCTTGAGCAGAAAAAGGGAGAAAAAGTTCTTGTCGAGAAATATAAGTCAAAAGTTAGATACAGAAGAAGAATTGGATTTAGGCCCCATTTGACTAAAATTCTGATCGAAAAAATCGAAACAGGTTTAAAACAAAAAGAAAAAAAGGCAGAAAAACCAGTTAAAGTAGCAGGGAAAAAGTAATCTGATATACTTTGTCGTATTGACTGCTGTGAAAATTAAAGCTAGAATACAATAAATTTTCACGAAGGATAGGAATATAGATGGCACATACAAAAGCACAGGGTTCAGTAAGAGGCAACAGAGACTCCATATCAAAAAGATTGGGCGTTAAGCTTTATGGTGGTGAAAAGGCAATCGCAGGCAATATTATAGTCAGACAAAAAGGAACAAAATTCTTTCCGGGAGACGGAGTTATGATGGGACGCGACTATACGATCTTTTCAATTATAGAAGGAATAGTGAAGTTTAAGATTTCGAGGGGAAAAAAGATAATTGATGTTCTGCCTGTAAAGTAATGGATCCGAACATACAGCAAACAGTAGACACAGTAACAGAACTTGAGACAAACGTTCTTCAGGCTAATCCGCTTCAGCCTAGAGGAATTATCACCACAGAGTCATTAAATGATCTTGTAGAATCCATTAGAGAGCAGGGAATTCTTGAACCGTTGGTTGTGGCAAGTACTCCTGCCGGATATCAGATAATCGCCGGTGAAAGGCGATGGAGAGCAGCAAAAGTTCTTGGGTTAAATAAGGTCCCTGTGGTTATCAAACAGACTTCGCCTCAAGGAATGCTTGAGATGTCAATTGTAGAAAATGTACAGCGGGAAGACCTAAACCCCATTGAAAGAGCACAGGCATACAAAAGACTTATTGATGAATTCGGACTGGGTACAAATGAAGTCGCACGAAAAGTAGGAAAAAGCGCCCCGACAATATCCAATACCATAAGACTTCTTTCCTTACCGGATGCTATTAAGGATGCTTTGGTCGCGGGAGTGATAACAGAAGGACACGTGCGTCCACTTATTTCACTGGGCGAGTCAAAGCTAATGCTTGAGTTATTTAAGAAAATTCTAAGGGAAAACAGCACGGTTCGTCAGACGGAGGATATGGCGAGAAAAGTAAAGAGCGCTACGCAGGAAGGTGAAACCAGGACAAAAAGCGATAGGCTTTGGGTTCCGGAGCTTGACGAAATGGCGAAGAGTCTAAAAGATAAGTTTGGGCTTCATAAGGTTACCATATTTCAGTCCAGATCAAGAGCCAGGGTGGTAATCGAGGTTGCAGGAGATGTTGATGTTACGGGCCCCAAAATAAAAGAACTTATAGATCTTTTATCCCCGTAAAAATCCTAATAAGGGTTACTTACTCTTCCAAATTTGCTAAGCGGCCAATAGATCAAAAAAGATGTTCCAATGATGTTCTTTTTGCCCACAAATCCCCACTCTCTAGAATCAGAACTATATGGTCTGTTGTCGCCCATAACGAAATACTGATCTTGCGGTACTGTGACCGATTGTTCCTCCCTTAAAAAGCTCTGCGGATTAGTTGTCACATCAGGGGAGAGAAATTCATCTTCTGACACAAATCTTCCGTTGACGTATATGTTCCCGTTATTTAACGAAACTGTTTCTCCGGGAAGGGCGATCACTCTTTTAATAAAATCCTTATCTGCCTCTGTTGGAGATTTAAAGACAATCACATCGCCTTTTTTGGGTCCGGAAAGTTTTAAGAAGCTTGTTGTTCCATAGCCAATAAGATTGGTAAGAACATATTCTCCATCATGAAAATTAGGGTACATAGAATCCCCTTTTACTTCAAATGGTCTGAATAAGAAGACATATATTACCAGAAATACCGCACCAACAAGGAGAATTGTTTCAAGAGCGTCTATTAGAAAAGAGTAGATTCGACGTAGGGCTGTCAGGAGCATATTTTATGATTTTCTCAGGATTAGCTTAGCTTTGTCAACCTTCTGTTTTATGGTAATATATGAGAGCTTTGGGGGATCCATAGCTCAGTTGGGATCCTTAGCTCAGAGGTAGAGCGCTTCGTTCACATCGAAGAAGTCGCAAGTTCGAGTCTTGCAGGATCCACAAGGGAATGCCGTCCGATAGTCATCGGACAGGTTCCAGATTCGAATCCTGGTGAGCTCACTAAATCTTAATAAAAATGCACTGCATTACCTGCGACAAAAACAAATACCCTTTATGCTCGAACTGCTCTAGAAATCCTTATTTTGTTGAAAAAGCGAGAAGAGTTCTAGCGCAAAAAAACGGTCTCAAAAGCCTTAAACAATTGTATTCCGAAAAATACGCTGAAATAAAAAATTATAATACTAACTCTTTCTGGAATATAAAGTTTTCAAGCCCGGTTTCATACGCAAACGAGCCTAGTGTAACAAAGGAGAGGATCAAAATAGCAGCGTCGTATATCCCAAAGAAAACAAAAAGACTGTTGGATATCGGAACGGGCGTTGGTCTAATTGAGGAGTATCTTGGTAGTCAAGGGAAAACATACGAGATTTATGGAATAGACATATCGCAAAAGAGTGTAAATATTTTGAAGAAAAAGTTTAAAGGAGATTTTAGAAAAGGATCAGTATACAGCCTTCCGTATGGAAAAAATAGCTTTGACGTTGTATTGGCGCTTGAAGTTTTGGAGCATATCTCTCCATCAAAAATACTTAAAGTTCTTGGTAAAGTAAATGAAATTCTTAAGCCCGGGGGTGTGTTTATTTGCTCAGTTCCATTAAACGAAAGAATGTGGGGGCTTACGGTAAATGAGAGTAGCCACCTCAGGGAATATTCGCCTGAACTCTTAGAGAAGGAATTGATTATTTCAGGATTTAGGCCAGCTGGGAAGAGTTTTATTTATGCATTTCCTGATCATTATGTTTTAAAAAGCTTTATCGCCAGAAATATCCTCACAAAAAGATGGGACTTTAACGATCTAATACTGTCAGCTAAGAAAATATGAAAATTCTGTTTTTGACACGAGGATTCTATCCAGGCATTGGCGGAGTAGAGAAACACGTCGAAGAAGTAAGTAAAATTCTGATAAAAAAGGGTCATGATTTGACCGTTGTCACCAAATCTTACGGTGATGAAGGCTTATATAAAGGGATTAAAATCAAAAGGATTAAAAAAATGCAGGATAATTGGTTTGAAAAGTTTTATGTATGGATTTGGTTTTGGAAAAACAAACAGTTAATTAAAAACGCAGATATAGTTCACGCACATGACGTTTTCTATTGGTATTTACCCTTCAGGTTTATGTTTCCTAGGAAAAAAGTCTTTATAACTTTTCATGGATATGAATCCTACCCCGTTAGAAAAAGAGCGATTATTGTTAGAAAAATATCAGAGCTATTGTCTAATGGTAATATTTGCGTAGGAGATTTTATTAAAAAATGGTACGGGACAAAAGCCAATTTTGTTATTTACGGAGCAGTCAATGTATCTGCAGTTAATAAAAGGACAATAAATCGTCAATCAGCAATTTTTTACGGAAGACTTGATGACCAAACTGGAGTTTTGGATTATGCGAAAGCAACGGAATTGATAAAGGAAAAATATCCCAAATTTGACTTCTTGATTTTAGGAGAAGGAAAATACAAACATAGGCTGAAAGGTTACAATACAAAAAAATTTAAAAAAAACGCAGTAAAATATCTAGAAAACTACAATTTTGCATTTGTTTCAAGATATCTTTCGATTCTGGAAGCA
>MFPL01000007.1:103895-162369 GCA_001784155.1 Candidatus Levybacteria bacterium RIFCSPLOWO2_12_FULL_41_12
GTTTCAAGATATCTTTCGATTCTGGAAGCACTTGCCGCAAAACGCTTAGCGTTCGCGTTGTATGACAATCCAATAAAGGAGGATTACCTAAGAATGTCACCATTCTCAGGTTATATTGTCATAGAAAATTCTCCTAAAAAGTTAGCTGAGAGAGTTGATTACTATCTTAGAAACCGACAAGCAGAAGAAGAGTTAATCGAGAAGGGATTTAGTTGGGTAACTAATCAAACATGGGAGAACGTAGTGGGTGCTTATCTACGTCTTTGGAGATAACTAAAATGCAGATTATTAAATGTGCTATTTGCGGTAATAACAGTAAAGCAAAAACTTTGTATAAAGATAATTATGAATTCTCAAAAATAGATAGGAAATCATTTTCGGCAAGAAGAATGCCTGACGGGACCCACTACAGATTTTTAAAGTGTTGCGAATGTGGATTAATATTTTCCAGTCCTATTATAGATGCTTTGAAGATAAAGAAATTTTATGAGGATAGCGATTTCAATTATCAAACCGAGTCAGAATACCTGCGAAAGGTATATTACAAGTATTTTAAAAAATTTATTAATGCAAAAAATAAAAATGTAAAAATACTGGAAATTGGTTGTGCGAACGGGTTTTTCTTAGATGAGCTTTATAAAAATGGGTACAAAAATGTAAATGGGGTCGAGCCGGGAGAGGGTTCTGTGAACAGAGCTGCAGAAAATATAAGAAAGGAAATAAAGATAAATATATTCGATAGAAAATTATTCAATAAAAATACGTTCGACATAATACTTTGCTTTCATACCCTAGATCATGTCGTAGACCCGAATTTATTTTTAAAAGATGTAAATTTATTGCTAAAGAAAAAAGGGAAAGTATTATTTGTAGTTCATGATACAGACGCACTATCAGCTAAATTGTTTGGGCAGAAATCTCCAATCTTTGACATTGAACATATTTTTCTTTTTAACAAAAATACTTTAGAAAATATATTCAAAAAAAACAAATTTGATAAAGCGATGGCGTTCACTATAGTCAATGAGTATCAATTATCTTATTGGGTAAAGCTTTTCCCCATGCCCTCGATAATTAAAAGGTTATTATTAAGGTCTCTTGCTATATCAAGAATTGGAAATCTTTCTGTTTCTCTTCCTGCGGGAAATATTGGCGTAGTTGCTCAAAAGCAGTAACTTGCCATTTCTTGGCTTAAATAAAACGATACCTAGGCTTATGAAACCTCCCAAGCTAATTATCCTTGAGGCTCTTCTGTCTGTAGTCTCTTCAAAAGACAGGACAACTTTGTGGTTCCCTCTTTCCAACTTGAAGGTTATAACTCCGGGGTATTTTCTGTCATCGAAATCGAATTTATAAAAATTATTATTTATTCTTAGTTTCCATCCCGGAAAAAATAAAGTATTTTCCTTAATTACTGCCGCTTCATTCGTTTTTATGAGGTAAGTGTGATTCACGGATGTTCTCTGAAGTAATTTTATTTCTGCAGTTCCAGATAGCACTTCAATATGTTTTCCGTTATTGTCCCTAAGAAAAACAGAGCCCGGGTTGGCCCATATGGGTGAACTTGGTTCCAGATAGGTACCAACGTCCGGCTTTCTTGCAAATTCTTGTGCTAGGTACTGATCGTTTATTTCAGAGACAGACCTTCGATTGCCCCAGTTTAACATAGTGTATCCAATCGTTAATATTACTAGAATCATAAAGAAGAGTCTGCTTTTATAGTAAGTAACAACAATTCCCGCAAGAACAGATGTGAATAATGACATGAAAACTAACAGTCGGTAAGAAAACTGGAAATATTTTAAAAGTGGTAAGTTTTCCCATAGAACTTTAGACGTTGGAAGTATAAGTAAAAATAAAAACAAGGATCCCATAGAAAAAAATAAAAGCATGTATTTTGTTGTCCTTTTGGTGTGTTTAAACAATAGGTAGGTAGAAAGAGCGAATATTAATAGCTGAGTGTATCCAATTATGTAAGAAAGTTCTCCATAATGGCCTTGAAATAAAAATCCATAACGCCAGGGACTAAAAATTAATTCTTTAAAAGTTGGGAATATTACGACAGATGAGGAGATGCTTGCTTGAGTAAAATTTGATTCATAAAGAATTGGAAACCAATAAAAGGCCGATACCAAAAGTCCCATAAAAATTGAGAATAAGAAGTAAAAAACTCCCTTGGTGTTCTTAGGTTTTACAATTTTGTATTGAATCAAACCGTAAAGCAATAATATGATGGTAAACCCTAAAGATATAATTTGATGGGTCATAATGAGAAGGGCGAGCAAAATCGATTCAGTAACGATATATCCAGGTGATGGATTTTTAATGATTTTTTTTGCAAAATATAAACACGCTGGAAGAAATGCGAACGATATGCTTTCAGCTACGCTAACTCGGAAATGCATATCTATTAAGTGATATGGAGCAAATAAATAAAAAACAGCTGATATAAATCCTGCTTTAGGACCAAAAGATTCTTTTACCCATTTATACATGAAAAGTCCGGAAGCGACATAGGATAACGCAAGCAGAATTTTAATTGATAAGATAAAAGAAAAACCTATCTTATGCAGAACAGATGCTAAAAAATAAGGCAATAAATAGGTAAATAGGAAATGAGGATCTCCATATCCGGCATTGAATTCCGGGGTCCAAACCGGTCGAATGTGCTCTTCAAAAAGAATTTTAAAATAAGACATTGATCTCATTGCATGAAGAGAAAGATCTCCGCTTTCGTAACTACCTTTTCTAAGCAGGCTTATTAGGGGAAGAAGGGATAAGAGAAATATCATCAGGGGATAGGGTGGAGTTTTTTTTGGGTATATATACTTGTAAAACAGAAAAGCAAATAGAAGAATGAAGGACGCAGCTATGTTTATAACGACCATTCTATATGGGTCAAGCATGCTGATATAATATAAAGACGAATATAAAAGGGCAAGCATGAGAATATCATTCATTACCACGGTGCTCAACGAGGAAAATTCTATAAAACCCCTGCTGGAGTCGTTAAATTCTCAAACATTACTACCTAATGAAGCGATTATTGTGGATGGAGGATCAACGGACGATACTTTGTCCGTAATTTCCAATTTCAAATCTTCAATATCCAATAAAAAAATAAAAGTTCGAGTGTTAGCTAAAAAAGGAAATCGATCTGTTGGGAGGAATGAAGCCATTGAAAATTCAACGGGAGAAATAATAGTTTGTACAGACGCAGGTTGTATTCTAGAAAAGAATTGGCTCAAAAATATAACTAAAGATTTTACAAATAAAGAAGTGGGTGTTGTTGCAGGTTATTATGAAGGAAAAGCAAAAAATGTATTTGAGAAGTCCCTATTGCCTTACGTTTTAACAATGAAGGATAAAATAGATCCAAATAACTTCCTTCCTGCTACGAGATCTATGGCCATTAGAAAGAGTGCATGGACTGAAGCAGGGAGGTTTAATGAAGAATTGTCAAATAATGAAGATTATGAATTTTCTCAAAGATTAAGGAGGAAAAGGATAAGTATAGCTTTTGCTAGGGATGCAATTGTTTATTGGGAGCCCAGAAAAAACACCATAGAGGCCTTCATAATGTTCTATAGGTTTGCTTTAGGAGACGCGGAGGCAGGCATTTTAAGGCCAAAGGTGGTTTTCATATTTGTTCGCTATGCTATCGGACTCGTGATGGTTGTGTTATTTTTAAAAACAGATATTTTTTTTAGTATAATTTTTCTAGCTTTAGGAACATTCGCATATACTGTTTGGGCGATATTAAAAAACTTTAAATATGTAAAAGAAGCAGAAGCTTTTTACTATCTGCCATTACTTCAGCTTGTTTCTGATGCTGCAGTTCTTTTAGGTACTTCTCTCGGTTTAATAAAGAGATTGGGAAAATAACTTCCGTTTAGCTATAATTCATGCATGGGCTACAGAACTGATGTTTTTAAAGGAATCTCCTGGATGGGACTCCTGAGGGGATCTACTCGAGCTATCACATTTGTAAGGCTTGCTATTCTTGCCCGTATCCTAACGCCTGCACAATTTGGAGTATTTGGAATAGCAAGTCTTATGCTCTCATTCCTGGAGATAATAACCGAAACGGGAATTAATATATTTCTCATTCAAGAAAAACGAGACATAAAGGAATATATAAATTCAGCATGGATGGTCTCAATCTTGAGGGGGATTCTTATTTCAATACTCTTATTCGGATTAGCTCCTTTTATCGTAGATTTCTTTAATTCTCCCGAGTCAGAGCGAGTAATATATATTATTGCGTTTGTTCCTTTGATAAGAGGCTTTATAAACCCGTCCATTATTTATATACAAAAGGAGATACAGTTCCATAAAGAATTTTATTTAAGATTTATCCTTTTTGCAGTGGATGCCTCAGTTGCAGTATTCGTAGCTTTTGTAACACGAAGCGCAGAAAGTTTTGCATACGGGCTTATAGCATCCGCTTTTTTAGAAGTAATTTTATCTTTCGCATTCTTTAAGCCTCGTCCCAAGCTATTCTTCGAATTAGATAAAATGAAATACATAGTAAGCAGGGGTTGGTGGGTAACTCTTACAGGGATGTTCGCATATTTGTCTGATAACGGAGACAATCTCGCAGTTGGAAAAATTATGGGATCAAGCTCGCTAGGGTTATATCAAGTGGCATACAAGCTATCAACGCTTCCCATAACTGAAGTTACAGACGTGGTAAACAAGGTCGTTTTCCCCGTGTACTCAAAGTTCTCCGATGATAGAGGCCGTTTGTTACGTGCTTTCTCGAAGGTAACACTGTTATCTTCATTGGTAGCCTCAGCTGTTGGTATTTTTATATTTGTTTTTGCAGAAAATATAACTTTAATTATTCTAGGCAAAGAATGGTTAGGTGCAGTGCCGGCCATTAGAATTCTTAGCTTTTACGGTATACTTCGTACTGTTTTTGGGAATTTTGCTCCTCTTTTTCTGTCTCTCGGTAGACAAGACTACGTAGCCAAGATGACGCTCTTCAGGGTTGCAGCGCTTGCACTTACAATAGTTCCTCTTACCACCGCTTATGGTTTGGCGGGAGCCGGACTTTCTGCCTTAATCTCAATTGCAGTCGAAATGCCTATAGCCCTATTTCTATTCCGTAGATTATTTAGAAAACAATGAACGTAGCTTTTTTTCACGAACTTCACTTTGGAGGAGCAAGGCGTGTTGTGGTTGAATACGGCAAAGTTTTTTCAAAATATCACAAGATTGACCTGTATTACGTAGATAGGCAGAATGAAAAAGATTTGGAAAAGATTTTTAAAGAACACAGTTTCTACCCGTTCTTATATAAACAATACGATGGGGGAAATTTTCCACTCAAAATTTATAAAGACTTAGTAGAACCGATAAGGCTTTATTTTCTACACAAAAAAATTGCGAGAGATATAGATAAAATGAAGTACGATTTTGTCTTCGTACATCCTTCTCAGTTTACCCACGCCCCTTTCATACTGAGGTTTCTTAAGACCCCAACGGTTTATTTTTGTCACGAGCCGTTAAGAATTGCTCACGATCCCACTCTTATTTTTTCCCGAAAAGGTAGTTTGAAAAACATTTACGAGGGTTTTGTAAGAATAGTAAAAAGGGAGATAGACTCCTCCAATATAAAGCATGCAAAACTTGTTCTTGCCAATTCTAACTACACAAAATCAAACATACGTAGGGCTTATGGAAAAAATTCTACGAAATGTTATTTAGGAGTAGATTCGGATGTATTTAAGCCAATCAATGTTAGGAAAAAATACGATGTAATCTTTGTTGGTAAAGACGTGTGGATTGAAGGATACGACACATTTTTAAAAATAATAAAGCTGTTTAAAAACAAATTAAAGGTATATGTGGTTAAGCCAGAAAAGGGGAACTTTATAACAGACAAAGAACTGGTAAGAAAATATAGCAGTGCAAAGGTTGTGGCTGTATTAGGACGATTCGATCCTTTCAGTATGGTTCCATGGGAAGGAATGGCTACTGGAGCAGTGCCTGTAGTTGTAAAAGAAGGAGGTCCGATAGAAGCTGTTAGGGATGGCGTTACGGGGTATTTAGTAGAGAGAGATGCTAAGAAAATGAAATCGGCAATCGAAAAACTTCTAAAAGATAGGGAGCTGAGAGGGAGAATAGCAAAGAAAGGTAGGGAAGAAGTTTTGTCTACGTGGAACTGGGAAAGAAGCTCTGAAAGAGTGCTGGACATAGTAAAAAAGAAACTATTGAAATGAAAATGAATATTGCCGTTATTATGCAGTCACCTGACTTAGGGGGTGCTGAGAAATTTATGATCACACTTATGTCTCGATTTAGAAGAGCAGGGTGTAATACTGTTGTTGCGAGCAATAGGGGGAAATTTTTTGAGCAGGTATCTAAAGAAAGATTTAAGACAATTGCTCTCCCTTTTATTTTAGATATCATCGGAAATAAAAGAGGACTTTTTAAATCAATTTTACTTTTACCATTCGCAATTGTCTTTTATTCACACCTGCTCTGGAATTTAAGAAAGCAAAAAACCGACTTAATACTCATGAGTGGATTTTCTGAGAAACTTTTGATAACTTTTCTTACAGTTTTTTTCAGAATTCCAGTTTTTTGGATAGAGTATGGTGCGCTTAAGACAATTTTTATAAGAAACTTCTATATTCCCTGGATCCTTTATCAGTCTCTACTCGGTATTCCGAAAAAAATTATTGTTCCGAGCGATTTCACAAAAAATGATCTTAAAAAAAATCTCCGGATAGCTGAATCCAAGATTTTACTAGTTCCGTGTGGAATCGAGATAAGACTAGATAAAAAAATAAAAATTCCGGAAAAGCTTGAAAAAAAGCTCATAATTGGTTCTGTCTCACGCTTGACTTATGAAAAAGGACAGGATTATTTGATCAAAGCAGTGCCTCTTGTTTTAGAAAAAATTCCTAACGCCTATTTTATCATTGTCGGAGACGGACCTGATAGAATCCGTTATCGAAGCTTAATAAATGAATTGGGAATACACAAAAACGTAAGAATGACAGGCTTTGTAACGGATACAGCTAATTACTATCCATTGTTCGACTTATTTATTTTCCCAAGCGTTTGGGAACTGGAAGGATTTGGACTTGTGGTGGTTGAGGCAATGATTAACAAAATTCCTGTAATAGGAACAGATAACGGACCGATCCCTGAGATAATTGAAGATGGGACTAGCGGTTTGATAGTTCCTGCAAGGGATGAAAAAGCTTTGGCGCGTGCGATAATAAGACTGGGTCAGGACGCTTCTTTAAGGTCTAAAATGGGAAAAGCAGGATATGAAAAAGCAATTGAGAAATATAGCATTGTGGACGTAAGCAAAAAGTACTTAGATACTTTCAATGAAGCAGCTAAATAAACACAAAATTCTTTTAATATTCATTCTTTTGATAGGCGCTTTTCTAAGGCTTTATAAACTACCACAGTTAATGCCGTTCATTGCAGATCAAGGCTGGTTTTATATCTCAGCCAGAGATATGCTCATGGGAGGTGGAATACCGCTTGTAGGTATCACATCAAGCCACACGTGGCTTCATCAAGGAGCAATGTGGACATATATATTGGCCGTAATACTTAAGCTGTTTAACTATAATCCTGTGGCTCCGGCTGTGTTCACAGCGCTCCTGGGGGTTATAACGGTTTTTGTAGTATATAAACTGGGAAAAGAACTTTTTTCAGAAAGAGTAGGATTAATTTCTGCGTTTTTATTTGCTACGGCTCCAATTATAATAGCCGATGCAAGAATGGCATACCATACAAGCTCTATACCCTTAATTACTGCGCTCTTGATCCTTTCCGTATATAGATGGTTAGGTGGTAAAATTTTGTATTTCCCGCTATCTTTATTTTTGATTGCCCTTCTTTATAATTTTGAAATTGCTACATTTCCGTTAAGCGCAACGGTTTTTCTGATAACTCTATTCGGTTTGATAAAAAAGAAAAAGTGGATGATGCAGGCTATTAACAGGAAGGTGATCTCGGTATCGGTGCTTGGATTGATTATACCCATGATTCCAATGCTAATTTACGATTTAGGACACGGATTCCCTCAGACCTTGAAATTTACAGTGTGGGTATTTTACCGTATTGCAGTTTTCCTGGGATATCCTCCGCTCAACCCCAACTCGGCTGGAGAAACATGGACAACTTTTGGAACTTATACCCTTATTTTAATAAAAAAATTAATATTTCTACCTAGCCTAGAGCTATCTATGCTCATTCTTACTCTTAGCTTTATTTTCCTCGGCGCTTTAGTTTATCATAATTTCAAAAGAAAGGAGATCAATTTAAGCCATTCGTTGATTCTCGTATTCTTTTTTATTCCAGCGCTTGCTTATATAGCTGCAAAAACAAATTCATCTGCCTATATACTCATTTTTTATCCCCAGGTAATAATTGTGATTGCATTGTTATTTAATAAATTTTTTGAAAAGAAAGCTCTTTACTTATCCTCCTGTGTCTTGCTTATTGCTTTTGGGTTTGTTAACGCCTACACAACAATTAGGGGTAATTTTTTGACAGGTCCTCCCTTTACGAAAAGAGTTGAAGCAGCCCGTTTTATTATCAAGGAAGCCAACGGACGTCCATATAATATTTTGGGTATTGGGGAAGGTAGCATTTATGAAAGCTTTACGATGCCTCATGAATACTTAACTTGGTATCTTGGTCACGGACCTTCCGAAAAAAAAGAAAAATTGAGGTTTTATGTTTCGGAGCATATTGATAGAATAGATGTAGAAAGAAAGTAAATGTTAACAGCAGTTATACTTACCAAAGACGAAGAAAAAAATATAGTTGATGCTGTCGAGAGCGTTCTTTTCTGTGATGAAATTTTAATAATTGATGATTTTTCAATTGACAGAACTGAAGAAATTATTAAAAAATATTTCGGAAATTTAAGAAAACTGAAGGTAGTTAAGAGAAAACTTGAAGACGATTTTTCGGCTCAACGAAATTTTTCTTTAGAAAATGCGAAAAACGATTGGGTACTGTTTATCGACGCAGACGAAAGAGTATCGTCTATCCTAAGAAAGGAAATAATCTACAAGCTTGACGAGCTAAAAAAGGATTTAAACGGATTTTATCTGAAAAGGGAAAATTATTTGTGGGGTAGGCTTATGAAGTTTGGAGAATTTGCAGGAGAGAAGAATATAAGGCTCGCTAATAAAAAGTATGGCCGTTGGGAGGGAATGGTGCATGAGGAATGGAAGCTTTCGGGAAAAATTCAAACATTAAATAATCCAATAATTCATTATCCGCACGAATCGCTGAATGAGTATCTGAACAAGCTAAATTTTTACACAGACATAAGAGCAAAAGAGCTTTTTCAAAAAGGTACTAGGTCGGGGGCATGGAAGATTCTTCTCTACTCTTTGGGAAAGTTTATCTACAATTACTTCTTTAAATTAGGGCTTCTTGATGGCGTCCGGGGTCTTATTGTTTCCTGCCTAATGAGTTTCAATTCATTTTTAGTCAGGTCAAAACTGTGGAAAATGCAAGAATAAACATCTTAAAGCTTCTTTTTGTAATTTATTCTCTGACTGTTGTTGTTCTCTATGTTAAGTATTTACTTTGCAGAGGAGGGATATGTTTGTATTAGCATTTCTGGTTGGAATTTATTCTTATTTAATTTTAAGCATTGGTCTTCTTGGCATTTTATATAGGGAAACTATTTATGTTTCATCGTTAATATTCATTTTATTTTTTGTCTACATATATAAAAGTTATTTTATAGATGGGGTTAGACATGCTAAGCATTTCGCAGTTGAGGTCACAAAAGACAAGAAAATTTTATTTCTAATTTGTCTTCTCTCAGCCCACGCATTAGTAAATCTTATAGGAGTACTGGGTCCTGAAATCTCCTTCGACGCCTTGTGGTACCATTTGACTCTTCCTAAAATTTATCTTCAAAATAATGAAGTCTTTTTTATCCCGGGAAGTCTCTTTTACTACTCGGCAATGCCAAAACTTACAGAAATGCTATACATTCCAGCAGTTCTTTTGAGTGGAGAAATCCTTGCAAAGCTTATACACTTTTCGTTTGGTGTTATCACGTGCATCTCGGTATATAAAATCACTCGGGAATTTTTAAATAAAAGATACGCGGTTTTAGCATCACTGCTTTTTTATGGAAACTTGGTAGTAGGATGGGAATCTATCGCCTCTTACGTTGACCTATCTAGAACTTTTTTTGAGTCCCTTTCTTTTCTTGCATTTCTCTATTGGATTAAGACAAAAAAAGAGTATTTTTTCATTACTTCAGCTTTTATGTTGGGTCTTGCCGTTTCCTCAAAGGTGATAGCGTTAGGGAGTCTTGTGATTTATTTTGTTTTGATTGGAATGAATGTTGAAAAAGTAGCTGAGCGCATAAAGAGGGTTTTTATATTTTCTTTTCTTGCTATATTTCCTTCTCTGCCTTGGATTGCATTTGCCTACGTTCATACAGGTAATCCGGTCTATCCCTTTTTTACCGATCTTTATCAAACAAGACTCAATATAAACATATTTCCATACGACGTATTTAAAACAATTAGGGATACTTTTCTTTATGGACAGGATCCAATATCTCCAATCTACCTAATAATTATTCCTATTGTTTTGGTAGTCTTTCCTAGATTGAAAAAATTGGCTAAAATGCCCTTTGTTTATAGCGGATTGGCTTTATTAATATGGTATTTGACGCCTCAAACAGGGGGTGGCAGGTTTATTCTTCCCTATCTTCCCGTACTCTCTGTTGCCACGCTTATTACGGTAAGCGCAGTAAGAGACAGGCTGATTAAAAAACTATTGGTGAGTCTTATGATATTTGTTTTTGTAGTTTCTATCGGTTATAGATTTCTCGCAAATCAGAAATTCATTGGCTTTCTGACGGGAGCCCAGTCAAAGAGCGAATTTCTTAGAAAAAATCTTAATTTTTCGTATGGAGACTTTTACGATATTGATGGATTTTTCAAAAAAACAATTAAAGATTCGGACACGGTTCTGCTTTACGGTTTTCATAATCTTTACTACGCAGACTTTAAATTTGTTCATTCAAGCTATTCGAGAGAGGGCGACAAGTTTAATTATATTGCAACTCAAGGGGTCCAGATCCCTGAAAGGTTTAAGTATTGGCAGCTCATGTATTCAAATCCAGCAACTAATGTAAGAATTTATACCCTAGGAGGTAGAGAATGGATCTATTGATAGTAGCAATATTTCTAGTATTTCCACTGGGCGAGATAGCAAGAATACATCTGGGAGAAGTATCCGTTGGGCTGATTGACCTCCTAATGCTTCCCGCAATTTTTCTGTCTCTTAGGGTTTCTTACAAAGAAAAATCAAAACTGTTATATCCAATAGCGCTTACTGCGCTTGCGTTTCTTTTCTCTCTTTTGATTAACCTGTCTCAATACAGCTTGGATCAAAGTTTAGTAGCAATTCTATATCTTATCAGATGGATTTCTTATTCATCGATTTATATCATCCTATTGAGGTTTGCCCGGAAGAATAAAAAAAATCTATATCGTTATATGTTTTTTTCAGGAGCACTCTTTCTGACGTTAGGTTTTTTTCAGTATTTTTTCTATCCCAGTCTTAAAAACCTTTATTATTTAGGGTGGGATGAACATATGTATAGACTTTTTTCAACTTTTCTAGATCCAAACTTCACTGGAATATTCATGTCTCTGTTTTTATTTTTTTCATTTATTCTGAGAGATAAAATAGCAGGTAAGAATAAAACTCTTAAGTTTCTAGTAGATACTTCGATTCCTTTTTCAGCGCTTGCTGTAGTTTTAACATATTCAAGGAGTGCTTTAATCACCCTTCTAACTGGGTTTTTCGTTTACTGCATTATAAAAAGAAACGTTAGGCTTCTTGCTTTCATTCTTTTTTCTTCAATATTGGTTTTTGTTGTCCTGTCTAAGAATTTCTACATAGAGAACACAAACCTCCTTCGTACTGCTTCTTCCAAGCAAAGACTCGAGACAATCGTTCAAAGTGTCGAAATTTATAAAAAGAGTCCTGTTTTTGGAATAGGATTTAATGCTTTAAGGTATGCCAGGGAAGAAAGCGGATTTAAAGATAAATCACTATTTGGCCCAAGTCACTCCGGAGCGGGAGTGGATAATAGTTTTGTTTTTGTTTTGGTGACTTCTGGTATTGTGGGACTCGCGGCCTATCTTTATCTGCTGTACAGCATTTTTCTTCTGGCTGTTAAAAAACTTTCAGAGCCCGAAGGCGTTCTTCTTCTGGTTTCCCTCTCGGGACTAGTAATATCGTCTTTTTTTATCAACTCCTTGTTCTTCAGCTTTTTAATGATCTGGGTTTGGGCGCTTGCTGCTATTTCGGAGCGTACTTAACTCTTACTACCTTCTCAGCTTTATTTCCTGCCTCATCCAGCGCCTCTACCTTGATATCATTGTCGCCGTCTTTTAGAGGAAGCATGTAGGAAAATCTGTCGTTATCCATCATAGCCCAGTATCCATTAATGGTAACCCTGCTATCTGAGTCTGTTTTGCCTTTAACTTCAAAGGGGCTTTTAGATACTTCTTGGCCGTCAGTAGGGGACTCGATTTCAATTTCAGGCGGGGTAAGCTTAATATTTATTACGGTTGGGTCTGTGAATTCACTTTCTCTTTTATTATGGGTGGCCTTAAGCTTAATGATATTCTCTCCCTCAGAAAGATTTCTTCTGAATGAGAAATCTCCATCTCCTGCTGTTTCTTCGTCGATTAGTTCGCCGTTTATGTAGAGTTGAACCTTATATCCGGGTAGAGATGAACCTGAAATCTCAACCCTTGCGCTGTTGGTGGCTTCAGGTAGGGGATTAAGTATAGGTGTAGAAACAAAATCGTCGCTGTTCTTTAGGCTGTCAATGTTTTTATTCCCGAATAAACTTCCCGTTTGAAAACTAAGCGTAGCTAGAAGTGGAATACCAATCTTTATCAGAAATGTTAAAATCAGAATAATTCCAAGAAAACTTAAAATAATATTTCTCTTGGACTTTCTTTCGATGTTTTTATTAAGCCTTGATCCTCTTTTCTTCATGAGCCGACAGCAGGAATCGAACCTGCGACCTAGTGTTTACGAAACACTTGCTCTGCCCCTGAGCTATGTCGGCAAACTGCCACTGACCCGCCAGCAACGCTTGCGCTAGCATAGCGGGCAGGGTTACTTAGGCGAACTACTGGTATTTTATAAAACTCTGCCCAAAAGGGCAAATTATCATATACGAGAAGACTGTGAGACGGGTGAACTGCCTAAGTGTTTCAATCCTTGTGGCAGATTATTCGGTTGCAATACGTTTTGCTTCGCCCTTTATAGCTCCATTTTCGTAAATAAATTCAAGCGCTTCACCCTTTTTAGGGTAATAGTCTTTCTGCATTTGTGCGTAAGAATTCGGAATCCCATCATTTCTTAATACCCAATAGAGAGCGCATAGAGGATCTCCATGCGAAACGATTGCGATAGCTCCGAAACCATTTCTTTTTGCCACGGATTGTATATGCTCAAAAGCTACCCTTTCTCTGTCAATTAAATGCTCTAAAGTTTCTTGGGTAGGCCCAAATGGATGAGCGTAGACATCACTCCCAACAGAATTCAACTCGTCCAGAGTATGTCCATCACTTTCATTTGGATCAACTTCCCTCAAATCTCTTACTGTTTCTAAATCTGCTATGCCTAGGTCTTCTTGCAAAATCCTTGCTGTTTGAGTAGTTCTTAAATAGGGACTTACGTATAACGCGTCTGGCACTATGCTATTCTTTACTAGTTCTTTTGCTAGCGCGTGAGCCTGTTTTTCTCCAAGTTTAGATAGGGGAGAATCGGGAAGAGAAACTAGTCTTCTGCCCTGATCATCGACTGGTCCCTTTTGATCAGTATGTCTTATGAGTAGAACTTTCACTTAGCTATTTTATAAAATTGAGGATTAAAGAGCAAACTCAGAGGAGTCATCCTGCCAGGAGTAAACGATACGCGAGCCCGTAAGAGTTCTTAGCGTTGGGAATTTGGCTTGTTTTAAAGCTTCACCTCTTAATGTTTCATTTGTTACTAAAACAACTTCTCCGTCGTCTATTTCGTGATCCACTCTTACCTCGGCGGGTCCAGTTTCTGTTAATGTATCTCTGAATGTTAGGACATCAAGTTGAGTAGCGTGAGTATAAGCCCGTAGTGTAACAGTTTTTCCCGCTCGAAATGGTTCTCCCTTTTTGAGTCCAAAGAATTGTTCTTTCTGTCCGTATAGTGTCATATCGAGGAATATATCATACAAAAATCGAATATTCAACTATCTTTTCAAAACTACGATTGACGTAAATGACCGCAATTAAAAAATTTTTGGGCGGTGTTTGCGGGCGACTTTTAGTTCAAGTAGAGATCTTCTAAGCCCTGCTTCAATTGTCGCAAAATCTTCTCGGCCTGTTTTTTCCTTCATAAGTTTCTCAGCCTTTTCTTTCGCAGCCTGGGCTTTGGCAATTTCTATGCTTTCTGCTCTGACTGCATAGTCACCTAATACATTAACCTGGTTATTGCTTACTTCAAGATACCCTCCCATTATGGCAAAAGATTGGGATTTGCCTCCTGTCTTTATTATTAATTCTCCCGGCAAAACCTGCGTAAGAAGTGAGGCATGGTTGGGAAGAATCCCAAGTTCTCCGGTAACGGTTGGTACGATCACTTCGTCTGCCTCTCCCTTAAAGACTTCGTTTTGCGGCGTTATTATTTCTACAACGAGTTTCATAGCGTTTTTGCTTTTCTTACAACTTCGTCAATTGTTCCCACCATATAGAAGGCCTGCTCCGGTAATTTATCATGCTTTCCTTCAAGTATTTCCTTAAAGCCTGTTACGGTATCCTTAACGTTTACGTATTTACCTGCCTGACCTGTAAAAATTTCTGCTACGAACATGGGTTGGGATAAAAATCGTTGTATTTTTCTAGCTCTCGCTACGGTCATTTTGTCCTCTTCTGATAATTCGTCAATTCCCAGGATCGCGATAATATCCTGAAGATCTTTATATCTCTGCAGAACTTTCTGCACATTTCGTGTGACTTCATAATGATCATTCCCGACAATGTCCGGATCCAGTATTCGTGAACTTGATGATAGGGGATCTACTGCAGGATAAATTCCCTGGTCAGCAATAGAGCGCTCTAGAGAAATTGTAGCGTCCAAGTGCGCAAATATCGTAACAGGCGCAGGATCAGTATAGTCATCTGCCGGTACGTATACTGCCTGGACTGACGTAATTGAGCCCAGCTTGGTTGAAGTTATTCTTTCCTGCAGATCTCCCATCTCCGATGCTAGAGTTGGTTGGTAACCCACAGCTGATGGCATACGGCCGAGTAAGGCAGACACCTCAGAACCTGCCTGTGCAAACCTAAATACGTTGTCAATAAAGAGAAGTACATCTTCCTTTCTTTGGTCGCGGAAATACTCAGCCATAGTTAGTGCAGTTAGTGCGACGCGTAGCCTATTCGCAGGAGGTTCGTTCATTTGTCCAAATACCATGATCGTTTTCTCCATGGTTTTGTTTTTGGTCATTTCAAGCCAAAGATCGTTGCCTTCACGGGATCTTTCACCGACTCCCGCAAAAACAGAGTGACCCTTGTGTTCAGTTGCTATACTTCTGATTAACTCCTGAATAATAACGGTTTTCCCTACACCTGCTCCCCCAAACGCTGCGATTTTTCCGCCTTTTGTAAAAGGAGCAATAAGATCGATAACCTTAATGCCTGTCTCAAGTATTTGAGGTTTTGTTTCCTGTTCTGTTAGGGGAGGAGCCATTTTGTGAATTGGCTCAAGGGACAATTTATCCTTACCCTTTTCAACTAATTTACCAGCGCCGTCAATTGGCTGTCCCAAAACATTAAAGATTCTGCCCAGGGTTGGCATTCCTACAGGAACTTTAATAGAAGAGTTGGTTCTCCTAACAGACATGCCTCTAGATAATCCGTCTGTGGGACCAAGAGCAAGAGTTTTTACTTCTCCGTCTCCCATTATAAAGGCTACTTCTAAAACAAGTTCAGTTTTTCCAGGTAAATCAACTACAAGAGCTTCATTTACGGTTGGGACATCTCCCTCAAACCTAGCATCAACCACAGGTCCGGCTACCCTTACTATAATTCCATTAGCGCTATTTTTAGGCATGTGTAAAGACTCCTCCTGCAATATCTAAAATTTCGTTGGTGATTTTCTCCTGCCGTGACTTATTGTACACAAGCTTAAGTTCTTCAATTATATCCCTGGCATTATTTGTGGCATTTTGCATTGCTAGCATTCGTGCTGCCTGCTCTGAGAGATAGCCTTCAAGAAAGCTTTGAAAAATAGTCATTTCGAGATAGTGCCTTATAAGCCCCGGTAGGAGTTCTTGGGCGTTAGGTTCAAATGTGGTTATAAAGGACTTTTTTTTTGTCACTTCAAACCTAACCGGCAGTAGTTTTTTGATCCCCGGTTCTTGTGTAAAAACGCTTTTGAAATTGCTATTAATTATATAAACTTCCGATGTTTTACCGCTAAGGTAGAGATCGTCAATAATGCTCATTACCGGATAAACCTTATCATACGAAGGTAGAGTGGTTCCGAAGTCAAACGCAGCTTCAATTTCTCCCCCTATGAGTCCTACGGCTCCATTTGCCTTTTTGCCCACAGTTATAAAGTTAGAATTCTTATTGTCTTTGTAAAAATTCAACAGTTCGCGTGAAAGATTGGTTACAAGTCCTCCGCAAAGTCCTTTGTCAGGGGCAATTATTAGCATGAGTTTTTTAGAACCAGTGGCCTTAGGTTTCATGTAATCAATTCTATCTTCAAGATCTACTTTCTCGGAAATGTTTTTAGAAAGAGAGCTAAGCTTGTCTACGTAAGGTCTAGCAGAAAGAGCGGCATTTTGGGCTCTTTTAAGTTTTGAAGCTGCGATCATTTGCATCGCTTTCGTTGTCTTAGAGACGTTTTGCGCAGTTTTAATTCTTCTTTTCAATGATAGTAAGTTAGCCATTTATTTAAAAACTTTCTTAAATCCAGTCACAGATTTTTCCATTTCCTTTAATACTGTCTCTGAAGGTTTTTCTCCCGCTGATAGGATAGAGATAAGTTTTGAATAGTTTCTGGTAATGTACTGATGATATTCCTTCTCAAACTTACCAATCCGATCAACAGGAATGTCATCTAAGTGTCCATTTGTTACTGCCCATATGCTTAGGATTTCAAGGGGTTCGGGTAAGGGCTGGTATTGCCCTTGCTTGAGAATTTCCTGTGTTCTTTTTCCCCTCTCTAAAGCAGAGGCAGTTGCGGGATCGAGATCTGAGCCAAACTGTGAAAAAGCAGCAAGCTCAGCGAATTGTGCCAACTCGAGCTTCATTTTTCCAGAAACAGACTTCATTGCCGAAGTTTGTGCCGATCCGCCAACTCTTGATACCGAAGTACCTATGTTAATTGCAGGCCTAACCCCGCCATTAAATAGATCTGATTGTAAATAGATTTGGCCGTCTGTAATAGATATAACATTTGTTGGGATGTAGGCTGAAATATCATTTGCCTGAGTCTCAATTACAGGAAGGGCAGTGATTGATCCGCCTCCATTTTTTGCGTTTAGTTTTACAGCCCGTTCGAGAAGTCTTGAATGAAGATAGAAAACGTCTCCGGGATAGGCCTCCCTACCCGCAGGACGCTTTAAGACCAACGAAATCTGTCTATAAGCCCATGCATGTTTAGTCAGATCATCGTAGACCACGAGAACATCCTGGCCTTTTTCAAGAAAGTATTCAGCTATTGCAGCTCCGGAATAGGGAGCCAGATATTGTAAAGCTGCCGGATCCGATGCAGAGGCCGAAACAACTATCGTATATTCCATAGCTTCATTCTCCTCGAGTTTTCCGATGATCCGAGTAATATTGCTTCTTTTCTGGCCAATCGCAACATATATACAAACAACTGGTCTAAGTCCAGTCGATTTGCCCTTGTTTTTGTTGTAAGATTTCTGATTTATTATCGTGTCAATCGCGATAGCAGTTTTACCAAGCCCTCGGTCTCCGATGATAAGCTCTCTTTGGCCGCGCCCGATGGGAAACATAGCGTCAATTGCTTTGATACCTGTCTTGATGGGTGTATTAACAGGCTCTCTCTCAACAACGCCTGCAGCTATTTTTTCAAGTGGCATTTGTTTTCCCTTTTTAATCCTTGTCCGACCATCCTGAGGATCACCAAGTGGGCCTATGACACGTCCTAAAAGGTCCTCAGATACGCTAATAGATAACATTTCTCCCGTTCTTTTGACTAAGTCTCCCTCTTTTATTTCGTCTCCGCCTCCCAGAAGAATAATTGATACCGAGTCTTCGTCTAGATCCAATATTACTCCCGAAGTATTTCCGTCAAATTCCACCCTCTCTCCCATTGTTGCCCGGGAAAGGCCCGATGCCCTTATGACCCCGTCTGTATTTCTCTCTACTACACCGATATTTTGAACTTTAGGATCGGAGCTAAGAGAGCTAAGCTTCTTTTCAAGCTGTTGTAATATGTCTTCGCTATTTATCATAATCTGCTATTTTCCTCAAGTTATTCTCAAGCAGGTCTTTAAGACTTAGCTCGTAAATATTATCGTAATTTCTTATCTTTACACCCGCGAGGAGAGTAGAATCTATCGTTATTTCTATTTTTTTCTCTGGGTAAATAACTGAGAAGGTTTTTTGAACAAATGCTTTAATCTCGTTATTTTCAGGGATGGAAATATATACAGTCTGTTTGTCGATAAGCCTCTTTAAAGCCTTCAGGTATGTTCTTAAGTCGCTCTTTTTCAAAACCCTACTAATTCTTTTGAATTTTGCTAAGTCTAGGTTATTTTTTTTAAAACTGTATAGGGCGAGTGTGTTAACCGTTTTCTTATTCATTATGTTCTAATCTTATCTGATCAGCCGCCTTTTTGATAAGAGTCTTTTGTTGGTTTTTATCTAAGAGATGCGATAGGGAATTTTCTAAAATCTTAAGCGCAATCCCCGAAACCCTTGCCATAAGTTTATTCTCAGCGTCTTCTGTTTCCTGCTGGATGGTAAGACGAGCCCCTGTGATAAGCCTTTCTGATTGAGTTTTGGCCTTCAGTTCTATTTCGGAAGCCATTTCCTCTGCCTGAATCCTAGCTTCACCGACTATTTTATCAGCTTGAGCCTGAGCACTTTTTAACATCTTCTGCTCTTGATCTTGTGCATCAGCCAGGATTTTCTGGCCTTCTTCGGAATCCTTAATCCCCTTTTTAATATCAAACTCGCGCTTCCTAAGTATCTCAAGAATAGGTTTATACGCAAACCTTTTTAAGAGGTAAAAAATTATTAAGAAATTAACAATTTGTGCAATTAACAGAATCGGATTTACACCGAAATCTTTAAGAATTTCCATCTTATCCTATAAATGCGAGAATCAAGGAATAGATAGCAATAGCTTCGGCAAATGCCATAGCTAAAAGCATTGCTGGTAGAATTCTTCCGGATGCTTCTGGATTTCTCCCCAAAGCTTCCATTGCCTTCGCTCCTATAAATCCGACTGCAAGCGCGGGTCCTAATCCTCCAATCGCAATGATCAAACCTCCTGAAACGCTAATATTCATGTTATAAGCTCACCTCCTTAGCCTCTTCGTGATGAGGCGTTGTTAATATTACCATGAAAGCCATTGTGAGCATAGCAAAAACAAGGCCTTGCACTGCGCCCACAATAACTTCCAAAAGTAAGAAAGGCAAGGGGAAAATAAAGGCAAATATATTTGAAACCGTTTCCAGCACTACCTCGCCAGCGTAAATATTACCAAAAAGTCGAAAGGAGAGCGATATAACTTTTGTAATCTCCGAAATTATCTCAAGTGCCCCTACGAATAGAAGGATGGGGCTCAGTGAAATAAACCGGCCAATGTATGCTTTTAACCCTAATGCTCTTATGCTCATGATGTGGGTAGCTGCTACGGATATGAGTGCTAGGGCAAGTGTTGTGTTGAGGTCTGTAGTAGTACTTCTAATAATGGGAATTAGGTGGTTTTCGTCTTGAACTATCCCAACTGTAGTAAACCCGGGTATTAATCCGCTCCAATTAGCGATTACTATGAATAAAAAAAAAGTCATGAAGAAGGGAAAAATTTTTGACGTCCGGTCTCCTGCTATAGACTCGGTTAAGTTATAAAAACCGCCAATTATTAATTCGGCAACGTTTTGGAGTCTGCCTGGAATTAAACTGATTTTCTTTTTATGAATGAGAACGATCAAAGATACAAGAACTAGGTCTACGAAAATTGTATTAATGAATGTATTGGTTACGGGGAATGATCCTACAAAAAAAATAACCTCTGACGCGAATGACGGCATTGTATATTTATTTTAAGGACAAATTAGCCTTAAGTCAAGAAGAAAATTATATCGGAGATATCTTTTCAGCTATAACAATAGGTCTCTCGTTTTTGGTATCTATGCGTCCTTCTATTACTACAACCTGGTCTTTTAAAAGGAGTGACTTATATTTTTCGTAAATTTTAGGAAAAACAATGCTTTCAACCATTAACCCTTTTTCGTCCCCGATCGTTATAAAAGCCATCTCGCTGCCTGTTTTTTTTGTAAAGATTTTTCTGTAGTTTTCAATAATTCCACCAACTACTACTCTTTGTCCTTCAGCCTCATCAGCCAAAATATCTAGTTCGTGGGTGATAACCGTTTTGAGTGCTACAAGGTTATCCATCTGTGGATGAGATGTAAGATATATTCCTAAAAATTCTTTTTCAAAAGCCAGCTTCTCATTTTCTGAGAAATCCTCTACACTCCTTGCTTCTCTTTCAGCTTCTGTCTCAATCGGCTCTCCAAAAAGACTTGTCTGGCCTTCATTCTTATCCTTTTTTTCCTTGGTAGCTTTATCCATAATATCTTGATAGTTAATAAGAAGATTAGCTCTGTTTCCAAACGAATCCATCGCCCCGGCTTTTATAAGACTTTCCACAGTTTTTTTGTTAATTACGCTCAGATCTGCGCGAGAAATAAAATCAGGAAAATCCATGAATAGACCCTTTACCTTTGTATCTATTATGTTTTTGATTGCAGCAAAGCCTAGGTTTTTGATCGCAGAAAGCCCAAACCTGATTTCGCTATTGCTCTCGATCCTGAAATCGCTTCCTGAGGTATTTATATCCGGTGGTAGAACTTTTAACCCGAGCCTTCTGCACTCGGCTACAGCTTGAGCTACCTTCTCATTCTTTATTGGGCCGGATGCTCCGCGCGATTCAGCAGTAAGAAGGGCGGTCATGAACTCCACTGAGTAATTTGCTTTTAGGTAAGCTGTTCTGTAAGCAATAGTAGCGTAGCATGCAGCATGCGCTTTATTAAATCCGTATCCTGCAAAAGGAGCAATTAGATCATAAATTTTCTCGGCTTTTTCAGAAGAAAGGCCGTTACTTACAGCGCCTTTTAGAAATTGCTCTTTTTGTTTTTTCATTTCCGAAGGAATTTTTTTACCTATCGCTTTTCGAAACTTATCAGCATCAAGCCAGGAGTATCCAGCGATCGCTATGGTAGTTAGAAGAACGTCGTCCTGGAATGTAATAATTCCATAAGACTGAGATAGTATATCTACAAGTCTTGGATCGGGGTATTTTATAAGCTTAGGATTTCTTTTTCTCGCAATAAACTCCGGAATATTTGCCATAGGGCCAGGTCTATATAAAGCTACCATTGCCATAAGATCAAAAATTGAAGTCGGTTTAAGATCTTTTATGTATCTCCTCATTCCGGCAGACTCGAGCTGAAAAATACCAGTTGTCTCTGCTTCTGAAAGAAGGTCATAGGTTTTTTTATCATCTAAAGGTACTTTTGATAAATCAATTTCGGAATTTCTGGTTTCCTTAACGAATCGTAATGCTTCCTCGATGATGGTTAAATTCCTAAGACCTAAAAGGTCCATTTTGAGAAGTCCTACGCCATCGTAATCAGCTCCGATTGTGTACATATCATACTGAGTAACGATTTTTTCTCCGTTTGATTCTCTTTGAAGAGGCGTATAATCTGTGAGTGGCTTATCAGCAATTACTACTCCCGCGGCGTGCGTTGAAGCGTGTCGGACTACGCCCTCAACCTTTCTTGCGAGATCCAAAACTTTTTTTGTGTCAGGTTCTGTAGAATAAGATATTTTTAGCTCTGGGCTTTGTTCTAGGGCACTGTCAATGGTCATCGCGTGTCCTTGCCATCCAGGCGGAATTAGTTTGGCAATTCTGTCGGGTAGGGAATAGGGATACCCCATGACTCTCCCAGTGTCTCTTACTGAACCTCGTGCTTCCATTGTTCCAAATGTTATAATTTGCGCAACTTTATCTCTGCCATATTTCTCTGTAACGTATTCTATTACCTCGTCCCGCCTAGTGTCTGCGAAATCTAGATCTATATCGGGCGCAGAAGGTCTTTCCGGGTTAAGGAATCTTTCAAAAGGTAATTTAAAGAAGAAGGGATCAATGTCTGTAATTCCCAGTGAGTAAGAAACAACCGATCCCGCGGCAGATCCCCTTCCCGGTCCTACAGAGATGCCTTGGCTTTTAGCCCAGTTCACAAAATCTGCGACTATAAGAAAGTAAGTCTCGTATTTTTTTCCCAGTATTACTGAAAGTTCATGATCCGCTCTTTCCTTTATTTCGGGTGTTATCTTTAAGTAGCGCACTTTTAAGCCCTTGTCTACAAGGTCTTTAAGAAAAGCAGAAGTTGTTTTCCCCTTTGGTACTTCAAAGTTAGGCATTATCCATTTCCCTAGATTTATCTCGACATTACACATCTCCGCAATTTTGACCGTGTTTTCTATGGCTTCGGGATACTGTATAAAAAGACCCTTCATCTCTTCAGGGGACTTAATATAAAAATCTGGCGAGTCTATCATAGATAGCCTTCTATTGGGTGTATCCAGCGTTGTCTGGGTCTGGATACAAAGTAAAGCCTCCTGTGCTTCTGCGTCGGTTTTGTTTACATAATGATTGTCGTTAGTTGCTACCAGGGGAATACCGAGTTTTTTGGACAGATCAATTAGTTTCTCGTTTACGTTGTCTTGGTCTTTAACATTTAGATGTTTTTGAAGTTCCAGATAAAAATGGCCGGGTCCAAAAACCCCGGTTAATTCCTTTGCCCTTCTTATCGCCGTCTCTTCTTGATTTTGGAGAAGGGGATCTGATATATATCCGTTAACACAAGAGCTTAAGCATATTAACCCTTCGCTATTTTGCTTGAGAAGCTCTATATCACTTCGCGGTTTGTAGTAGTAGCCCTCGAGGTTTGATATAGAAATAATTTTCATTAGGTTTTTGTATCCTATTTCATCTTTTGCGAGTAAGATCAAATGATTTGAGTCTGAATCAATCCCTGGCTCTTTATCTGTTCTCGTCCTTTTGCTCATGTATATCTCGCAACCTATAATAGGCTTTATTCCTTCTTCGCGGCATTTCTTATAAAACTTTATCGCGCCGTACATATTGCCGTGGTCTGTTATAGCGATTGAATTCATTTTCAGTTCTTTTGCACGCAAAACCATCTCGTCAATTTTTGACAATCCGTCTAGAAGCGAATACTCACTATGATTATGAAGATGTACAAAATCCGCCATTTATGCAGCAGGTTTTACTAATTGGTTTGTGATTCTTCCTCCTGTTGTTTTCGTTTCTTTTAGTGTTTGTGTAAGATCTATTCTTGTTTGCTCTACGTTAGCCCTGTTGATATGCATCGCACTCGCTGTGACTGTATATCTATCGCCGTTTATCATTTCGGTAAATCTTCCCCACCAAGGTGATAAGACTTCTTCGGAAGAACCGGTGAAGAGGATTGCAAATTCGTCGCCGCCATATCTCGCTACGAAATCCGTTTCGCGGATTGTTTCTTCTATAGCGTGAGCAACTGTTCTCAGGGCTTTATCTCCTTCAGGATAGCTGATCTCGTTTATTTTCTTTAAATCATTTAAGTCTACAAGGCAAAAAGTAAGCGGAGTTCCAAATCTTTCCGAGCGCGCAAGTTCTTCTTCTAATCTTTCTTCGAATCGTCTTCTTACGGGGAGGCCTGTTACGGCATCGTAGTCCATCTTATACATTTCTTTAGCAAATTTGCCCCTAGCTTTGCGAAATCTCGTACCTGATTTTATTCCTGAGGTTTCCAGGTTTTCTTGAGCTTTTTGCCTAAGAGGTAGGTATTTCTGCCTTAGTTTTGTTAGTTTGGAGATGTTCTCTCCTGAGTCTTCAGCCATTATTTTATTTTCGCGAGTAAACTCGCCTTAACTTTGTCTGCGTCAATTTTTTCGGGGAATTGGCGCATAACCTGTCCTACTAAAAACATTATAGCGTTTTCTTTGCCTTTTTTGTAGTCCTCAACTGCTTTTTTATTTTGTTTTAGTACATTATTAATTATCCTATTTAAGTCGTCATCTGAAAGGCTTGTCGTTTGGTTTGATACTGTGATTTGTTCTACTAACTCCTCAGGGGATACATTCTCTGGATCGACAGCCTTATTTATTAGAGCATTTGCTATTTGTTTAGGTAGAATGCCTTTTTTGCTACCAATTTCAACTGATTTTTCAAAATAGCTAGATAAAGCGTTGTCTCTTGTTAATATTTCCGAATCATAATCATTAAGGGAATAGTCTTTTTTAAACCTTGCCACTTTTACGTGGGGAAGTTCTGGTATCTGTTTTTTTAGCTCTTCAATATAATCTGCAGTCCATCTAAAAGGAGGAATATCAGGATCCGGAAAGTATCTATAGTCTGATGCTTCCTCTTTAGTTCTTTGGGATACAGTAGAATTGGAGGCCTCTACAAAGCCTCTGGTCTCCTGAGCCGGTGTCTCGCCTTTTTCCAATATTTCCTCCTGCCTATTTAATTCGTATTCAATAGCTTTGCTGACGAATTTAAACGAATTGATATTTTTTATCTCCACCTTATATTTAGGTAAATCCGAAGATCCAACGGGTCGTAGGGATATGTTTGGTTCAAGCCTCATGTCTCCTCTTTCCATGTCTGCGTTCGAGACCCCCAGATACCTTACTATCTGTTGAAGCTTTTTTAGGTATTCAACTACATCTTCAGAGCTTTTGAAGTGCGGCTCAGTCACTATTTCCACGAGTGGAACTCCTGACCTGTTAAAATCTATTAGCGTAACTTTCTCATCGCCTATTGTTTCGTGTAACAATTTTCCCGTATCTTCTTCCATGTGGACTCTTGTTAATCCAATTTTCTTTCCGTTTGAAAGCTCGATAGAACCTTTTTTACAAAAAGGTTCATCGTACTGAGATATCTGATAGCCCTTTGCGAGATCAGGGTAGAAGTAATTTTTTCGATCAAATTTTGAATAAAGAGGTATCTCGCAATTTAGCGCAAGACCGATCATTATGCACCACTCTATGGCTGTTCTGTTTGGTACTGGAAGTGCTCCCGGAAGCCCAAGACAGACAGGGCATGTGTGGGTATTGGGTTCTTTTCCGAAGTAGTCAGCAGTACAGCTACAAAACATCTTCGATTTTGTTTTAAGTTCGACATGGACTTCAAGACCTATTACTGCTTCGTATTTCATAAATTTGGTTTACCCTTTGAAACTTCAGTGAAGGAGGGCTCATTCTTTCTCCACGCTGCATTTTGCGTGTTTTCCTCAAATGATTTGGCAAATCCTAAAATAGCGTTTTCCTGAAATTGCGGTCCGATTATCTGTGCGCCTATAGGAAGACCAGAGCTTGAAAAACCTACCGGGATATTTATTCCTGAAAGTCCTGCAATTGATGATGGTTCTACTAAAACATCAGCAAGCTCACCAAACATTGAAGAATCTTTAGTAGATCCTACTGGTAGGGGAAGTGAAGGGCTTGTGGGCGCAATTATCACATCAACTTTTTCAAAAGCTTTACGGAAATCCTCAATAATTATCGCTCTCACCTTCTGAGCTTTGTTGTAATATTGGTCGTAGTAACCGGAAGATAACGCATAAGTTCCTAGCATTATTCTCCTTTTTGCTTCCTCTCCGAAATAGCTCCTATCTTTTCCGAATCGTATCCCATCGTATCTGGCAAGATTTGAAGAAACTTCAGATCTCTGAATAATCGTATATACGTCAATTGCATAATTTGGATCAAAAAGTTCTAGCTCTTTGATTTCGGCACCCAACTCTTTGAACGTCTTAACTGCGTTTTTGACACCGGACTCAACTTCTGGATCGATGCCGTTAATAAAATATTGTGGTGAGACCCCAATCCTTAAGCCCTTAATGTCTGACTCGATTTTCAACTTAAGCTTTAGTGGGGAAGTAGTAGCATCTTTTGGATCCTTTCCAGCTAAAACACTTAGAATAAGAGCAGAATCTTCAACGGTTTTAGTTATGGGACCGGCTGAATCCAGGGACGATCCCATTGCCACTATGCCATATCGTGAAACTCTGCCGTATGTTGGCTTAAGTCCCACTACACCGCACCACGAAGCCGGTTGCCTGATGGATCCTGCAGTTTCAGATCCTATTGCAGCAATTGTCTGATGCGCAGCTACTGCCGCAGCAGAACCGCCAGAAGATCCCCCTGGAAGCTTGGATATATCCCATGGATTTCTGGTTGCACCGTAATCCGAAGTTTCAGTCGAAGATCCATGTGCCCATGCGTCCATGTTGGTTTTTCCAAGTATTACCATTCCCGCATCTTTTAATTTGAGAACCACTGTAGCATCGTATGTGGGCATAAATTCATCTAAAATCTTACTTGATGCTGTGGTTCTGATGCCTTTCGTGAGGAAGTTGTCTTTTATTGCCAGGGGAATTCCCTGTAGCGGTGCATCTTCGCCCTTTGAGATCTTTTCGTCAGCGTTTTTAGCATCCCTTAGCGCTTCCTCCTCGCTAACTGTTACGAACGAATGGAGTTTCTCGTCGGTCTTTCTTATTGCGTCTAAGCACGCTTTTGTGACCTCAAGAGAGGAGAACCTTTTTTCTTTTAGACCGTTTTTTACTTGCTTTACAGATAGTCTATTTAGCATCCAAAATTCCTTTTACTTTAAAAAAACCTCTGTGCGTTGATTTAGTATTCCTAAGAGCTTCTTCTTGAGAAAGTGAGGGTTCTACTATGTCTTCCCGGGTAATATTGGTGAGGCCTGTAACGTTATCTGCGGGCTTAACTTCAGTTGTATCTACTTCATTAAGGTTTTCAATATATGTTAAGGTTTCTTCTAGCTGTTTTTCAAATTTCTTTTCCTCATCAATAGATACTGGAAGATTGGCAAGTCTCGCTACGTTTTTTACGTTTATTTTCATTAGCCAATTATATTTCAATTCCCATTCTTTTGGCAATTGCCTTATGGGCATTTAATTCCACCGTATCATCAAGTAACGGTAGAATAGCCGATCTATCTTTCATTTGCAGGGCACACTTAATAAGATAATCCGCAAGATGTGGATTTTTAGGAAGAATAGGACCGTGCATGTATGTGCCAATACTGTTCTTGTAAAACGCACCCTCTGTAAGATCCTCGCCATTGTTTCCGTGACCGTTGAGAACTTTAGCTAAGGATTTAACTTTTTTTCCCAGATATGTTCTGCCTCCATGATTCTCAAAACCCACAAGAGTTGTGAGCGGTGAATCAATTGACATACTTATTCGGGTCGTCAGGTTGCCTATTAAGCGTTTGCTTTTCTCGCCGGGGTTCACGGTATGCAAATCAAATATTTTTAGTCCTTCAATAATTTTCCCATCGGCATCTTTATAGTAATTACCTAAAAACTGGTAAGCACCACAAACATAAAGTCCGGGAACACCGGCTTCGATGATGGAGCTAAGGGCTTTCCGTTTTGGTAAAAGATCATCTGATACTATTTTTTGCTGAAGATCTTGAGCGCCGCCCATCATTAAAATGTCACAATTATATAACTCCTTTTCTGAAAACCCCAGCTCGAGAAGCTTAACTTCGGCTTTTAAGCCGCGCCACGTGCATCTTTTCTGAAGCACGAGAATGTTCCCGCGATCTCCGTAGATATTCATGAATTCAGGATAAAGCCATCCTATTGTAATTTTGTGTTTCATAAGATTTTTTTGCCTGTTAGAATCTTTCTTGTTTCAAGCATTGCTGAATAGTTAGGTAAGATGAAAAGAGTGTTTCCTGGGCGAGTATTTTCTAGAGAGTTCTTAATAGCATCGTCAAGATTTGGAAAAGAAATAATTTTTTTAAAACCAGCATATTTAAGTCTAAGGCTCATGTCCCAAAGCCGGTCTCCGGAAACAGAGATGACAGTATTTTTTGAAAGATGGTTTTCAAAGTTCACGTCCCATATCCAAGACACATCAAGCCCGTCTGGTACTCTATCGTTAAGAATTATGAGAACATCGGTAGCTTTATGGGTATTTAATATACTCAATGTTTCGTTAAGACTTGTTGGGTTTTTAGAGAGATAAATTTGAACACTTTTATTATCCACGATTAGTTTTTCTTGTCTGCCAAACGCAGGCTCAAAGCGTGTAAGGGATTTATTTAAGGACGACTGTGGTATCCTAAGAACTTTTGCCAACAGGGAGGCTGCATTTACATTATACTTGTTATGTAGTCCTTCAAGGGGATAATGCGAAGACGCGCTTAGCTGAGGCGTTTTTCTCTTTAGTCCGCAGCCGGTACAGCTCCATATTCCCAGGTGGGAATAGAAGACTTGAGAAAATGTAAGCTTGCTACTGCATTTTGGACAAAAAATCGAGTCTGCGCCGTGAGCAATGCTTGAGCCAGAGAGCGGAGATTTTATTCCAAAGAAGTAAGTTTTGGCCCTGGTATCTTCTGAAAAAAAAGAAATCTGAGGATCGTCTGCGTTTAGGATTAGCGTAGACTTTTCAAGGAGACCATAAATGCCCTTTTTCCACTTCTTCGCTATGGAATCAAGCTCTCCATATCTATCCAGTTGGTCTCGGAAAAGGTTTAGAAGAACTAGATAATCGGGATTAATCTGTTCGAGTAGATTTGGAAGCGTGTTTTCATCACTCTCGAATAGGAGGAAGTCGAAAGGGAGTCTACCACCCAGGCTTATTCCCTCAAGAAGTGTAGACGCAATTCCGTTTTCCAAATTTGCGCCTGATTTGTTGTGTAATGTTTTGTAACCTGCTCCTTCCAATATCGTCTGAATAAGTAAAGACGTTGTTGTCTTTCCATTAGTGCCTGCAATAATTATGATCTTAGATTTGCTTTTCCTAAGAACATCGGTTGTAAAGTTTGGGTTTATAGATATGGCTATGTGTCCCGGCCAAGTAGATCCAGAACCTAAATTAAATAGTCTGCTGAGTTTTAGAATAAGTTTTCCTAAAAAAATTAACAAAAAATTCTTCATTCTACATTGAGCGGAGAATTTTAATTCTGTCTTCGATTGGAGGGTGAGTGTTGAAAAGGCCTGTGAATAAGTTTTTAACCCTTTTATTATCAAAAGGGTTTTCTATAAATAAGTGTGCGGTAGCATTGCTGGCAACACGCGGTGCTGTTTTATCATGAGCTAGTTTTTCAAGAGCAGAGGCCAGACCGTCAGGATAACGCGTTAGAAGAACGCCTGATGCGTCTGCTAAATACTCTCTTTTACGAGATACGGATAGTTGAATTAGAGTTGCAGCAATAGGAGAAAGAATAGCGAGAATAAGAGCAATTACTAAGAATACGGCATTACCCTTATTGTCATCGGAATTCTTAAAAAAATTTATCCTGATAAAAAGATCTGAGAGAATAGCGATAAAACCGACTAAAATTGCCACAACGCCCATAAGCCTTATGTCGTAGTTTTTAATGTGGGAAAGTTCATGCGCGATTACTCCTTCCAGCTCGGCATCTGTAAGTATATTAAGGAGTCCGGTTGTCGCACAAATTACGGAATGCTTTGGATCGCGTCCTGTTGCAAAAGCGTTCGGGGAAGGGTCATCAATGACATAAATTCTTGGTAAAGGAAGACCTGAGCCAATCGAAAGATTTTCAACTATTCTATAAAACCTTGGAAAGTCTTTTTTCTCAACAGCTTTTGCTCCGGAAGTAGCAAGCACCAATTTATCGGAGTAAAAGAAGCTCCCAATACTCATAAGTCCCGCTAAAATAAAAGAAATTCCAACTAAAGAAAGACTATCCAAGCCCCAAGCGCGGCTCATCACGTAAACAACGGTTGTGATAAACACAACAAAAAGAACCATGATTGACCATGTCTTCCACCTATTGGAAGAAATAGCAGAATAAATGTCCATGCTAGAAGTTTACCTTTATATCTTTTTTTTCTTCGTCCGAGGCGGCGAAGAATTCTGCGGGCTTAAAATTAAGAAGCCTTGCAAAAATTACATTTGGAAATATTTCAAGTTTTGTATTGTAATTCAAAACATTACTGTTATAAAATTGTCTAGAATAAGCAATTTTATTTTCCGTATCGGAAAGTTCCTCCTGAAGTTCTTTGAAATTCTCGCTCGCCCTAAGGGTAGGATAATTTTCAGCTACCGCAAATAGAGACTTAAGGGCACCCGTAAGCATGTTATTTGCCTGAGCCTTTTCTTCTGGTCCTTGAGCTTTCATAAGCTGAGACCTAAGTTCAGTAACTTTTTCAAAAAGACCTTTCTCATGCTTTGCGTACCCCTTAACGGTCTCGATCAAGTTTGGTATCAGACTTGTTCGTCTTTTTAGTTGGACATCTATCTGGGACAACGCTTCTCTTACCCTAAACCTCGTAATAATAAGGCTGTTGTATAGATAGAGTACGAAAAGAGCCACTGCTCCTCCTATGACTGCTAGTATTATTGTTAGATTCATTTACATCACCACCTAACTCCTAAGAATTTTGATTAAGCTATTATAGCTTAGCGTATTAATTATATCATCTTTCTGGGCCCAACCGCGCCTAGCAATAGCTACCCCGTATTTCATAAGCTCCATTTGGTCCGAGGCATGACTGTCGGTATTTATGACAAGTTTTACTCCGGCATTTACAGCCCTTCTTACTAGCGAATCGGGGAGATCAAGTCTTTGTGGCCAGCTGTTAATTTCCAAAATTTTATTATTATTTTTGCAAAAATCAAAGAGTCTGTCCCAATCCAAATCATACCCTCCCCGCTTGTTATAGAGTCTTCCTGTAGGGTGGGCTAAAATGCGCGCTTTTTTGTAAGATAGTCCTGAAATGATTCTGTCTGTCATTTGTGTAGGCGGCATGTTAAAAACAGAATGAACAGAGACAATAGCAGCGTCAAGAGTCTGAAGGGTCCTATCATCCACGGCGAGTTTTCCGGTAGGTAGGATATCTACCTCGAGCATCTTTATTACGTTCACCCTGTAGAGCGATTTTACCCTGTCAAGCTCTTCATTCCTCCTGGCAACCAAATCATAGATTTGCCCAGCGGTGTGTTTGGAGATACTCGGGTTATGCTCTGAAAAGCCTATGTACTCATAGTTTAGACTTGCTGCTTTAGTTATCATTTCCTCTGCGCTGCTTCTTCCTAAATCATGACTCGGTTCTATTGGAAAGCTTGAGTGAATATGAAAATCTCCTTTAATATCCGGAAGATCAACAAGCCTGGGTAGAGTATGTTTTATCGCTCTTTCAACTTCGCCGGTATCTTCGCGTATTTCTGGAGGAACCCAGTCCAGGCCTATCGCGTGGTAAAAATCTTCTTCGGTTGCGTAGCATAAAAGGATTTCTTTGTCTTTGTTTTTAACCTTGATTCCTCGTTCGGAAAGAGACATGCCGCGCGTCAATGCGTATTCTCGTAGGCGTACGTTATGTGCCTTGCTTCCTGTAAAATGCTGGAGAAGAGATCCGAATGACTTATGGGGTTGAATCATTAGGTCTACTTGTTTTCCGCCTAATGCGAGAACGGATGCGGTTGAAGGACCTTTCTCGATCACCCTTTCCAGGTATGGCATATTCACAAAATGTTCAATTACTTCTTTGGGATGGTCGGATGCTACGGCAATATCCACGTCCCCTACGGTGGGTGACATTCTGCGAAGACTACCCAAAAGCTCTGCTTGTTTAACATTCTTATTCAAATAAAGGTAATCAATTACTCTCATTCCGGCCTCGAAAGCGATTGGGAGTACCATTCTTGTAGTTTTACCGATGCCTTGCTTAAATTCTTCAATTGCCCTTAAGATATTTTTTTCCGACTTTTCCCCAAAGCCTGCAAGCTTTGCAATTTCGCCTTTCTTTGCTATCTTTTCAAGCTCTAAGGCTGGACTTTTAGGCCCAAGACCAAATTCAAGAGCAAGTCTATATGCTTTCTTAGGTCCTATGCTTGGAATCTCCATAATTTCAAAGACAGCAGGGGGAATATCCTTCAAAACTGATTCAAAGTATGAAACCTTACCTTTCTTGAATAGCTCCTCAAGCCTGCCTTTTATTGTCTTGCCTATATTGGGTACGTTTTCGAGCCTACCTTCTTCGTAGAGGTTTTTGAGTTGTTCGGGAAGAGACTCTATCGTATCTGCGGCATTTTCGTAGGCTATTAACTGGAAGTAGAATTTTCTTTCGTCTTTAATCCTGTAGGCTGCGGCAACGTTTCGCAATAGCTTCGCGATTTCGTGGTTATCCACTTCGCTTCATAATAGCAAAAACATTGACGCTTTGGCAATTATTTGTTAGTATGAGGTACCAAATTATTTGGGGTGGTAGCTCAGTTTGGTTAGAGCGCTTCCCTGTCACGGAAGAGGTCGCGGGTTCGAGTCCCGTCCGCCCCGCACATTCGACTCGCTTTGTTCGCTCAGTGCGTACAAAGAAAAATAGTATCAGGGGGTAGGGACGAGAAGTTTATACCGAGCATCGTCGAAGTAAGTCCCGTCCACCCCGCCCACTGCCCATTATCTCTGCCTGGGAAAGGAGAAAAATGGCAAGAACATCAAAAAGGAAAGAAAGCAAAAATAGTAAAACCCCTATAAATCAGGATATATTAACAAAACTGGGATTAAACCAATCTTATGTAAGCCTGGCGTTGGGAATCGCTGTCGTGCTCATAATAGGCTTTCTGGCTTTATTTTTTCTTCGTGACAAAAACGGTCTCCAGAATGTGTCTATAAGAGATATTCTTACGGGTGACAGAGACGCTCAGGACGAGCAAGTTGATAACGCACCTAAGGAATATATCGTAAAGGACGGAGATAATCTTTGGATGATTGCGGAGAATCATTATAAATCCGGATACAATTGGATTGACATCGCAAAGGCAAACAATTTAACTGATCCCAATCTTATTGAAGCAGGACAGAAACTTAATATTCCGCAAAACGTAAAAGTTATAATACCCTTAGGACAAGGGCAGGCGCTCATAGCTGGTACATCCTATACGACAGTTGATGGGGATACTTTGTGGGATATTAGCGTAAGAGCGTACGGAGATGGGTATAAATGGGTAGAGGTAGCCGATTTTAATAAGCTTCCAAACCCAGATATTATTCCAGTTGGTACAGTGCTGAGTATACCTAGATAACCTTTACATTTTCTAGAACTTGGATTAAGCTTAATTTAAGCCATGATTCAAGATCGAATAAGGATTTTTGAAATAAGCCTTTTAAAGGCGGGTATTCTTTTATTCTTTCTCTTTTTATTTGGCAATATATTGATTTTGGATATTCTGTTTATCCAGAACCTGAAAGCCAAGGCAATCGTTTCAAGCCTGGAAACAGAGAAAATACCCTCTGATGAATCGAATCCAGGGTCTGAAAATCAAGGCTTGTGCCCTGCAAGTTGTATTTCAGAGATAAGACAGGCTAGCTTATCTTCAGAGCAAAGGGTTTCGACACCAACAACAGTCACTTCTCAAGTGAAAGAGTCTCTGATTACCCTTGGAACGGGCACTAATGCATCAACGGACTACGAAAATGTTCTTACAACGCAAGTTTACATAGACCCTTCGAAATACGGAAATATTAAATCAGTTAAGTTCGAGGTCTCAATAGCTGTTCCTACGGCAAATCAATTCGTATATGTGAGGTTATTTAATGTGACCGATAATAATCCCGTTTGGAATTCAGAAATGTATATGTCAGGCGGTCCCTCCTCATACCTCGTCTCCGGCCCAATAACACTAACTTCGGGAAATAAGCTTTATGTCGTTCAAATAAAGAGTCAGCTAAAAGCGCTGACGAATCTGAACCAAGCAAGACTTCGAATAAAAACTTATTAGTGTTATAATCCCAACTAAGCGGTGGTAGTTCAGTGGTAGAACGTCTCCTTCCCAAGGAGAAGGTCGCCGGTTCGAATCCGGTTCGCCGCTCACATTTTCCCAACTGTTGACGTTTACCGGGCAATTTGATATTATTAATCGTGCCCGATAGTAATATAAAAAAAGGAAGAAATCCTTCGACTTCGCTCAGGACGAAGTACATTTTTGTCTCCGGAGGCGTCATTTCAGGCATCGGCAAAGGCATCACGGCAGCTTCAATTTCACTTCTTTTAAAGTCCTCAGGGTACAAGGTGTCACCAATAAAATTTGAAAACTACCTCAACTTAGACGCAGGCACAATTAATCCGATAGAACACGGAGATACTTTTCTCTGTGAGGATGGAACAGAGGCAGACATGGACATTGGGACTTATGAAAAATTTCTCAACGAAGACATGGGAATAGATAACTTCGTTACTATGGGAAAGATTTACTCAACAGTTATTGAAAAAGAAAGAAGATTTGAGTACAACGGCGAAGACGTCGAAGCAATACCGCACATAACTGACGAGATTATAAGAAGAATTAAAAGTCTAGCCACAAAAAAGGCTGCAGATATTGTAGTTATCGAATTAGGCGGAACAGCAGGGGAATATCAGAACGTATTTTATTACGAAGCATCAAGAATTCTAACACTTAAGAACCCTGGCGATGTAATTCACGTACATGTAAGCTATGTGCCCACGCCCCCACACTTAGGAGAGCCGAAGACAAAACCTACTCAATTATCTGTGCGCACATTGAACTCATTAGGTATTCAACCTGATTTTATAATTACTCGTTCTGAAAAGTTCTTAGATGAAAGAAGGAGAGACAGGTTGGCGCTTTTTTGCAACGTTTCGCCGGAAAACGTGATATCAAGCCCTGATTCTGAGTCGGTCTATCAAGTTCCTCTCGTTTTAAATGAACAAGAACTTCCTAGAAAAATCTTAGAAAAACTAGGCTTATCCTTTAAAGCGCCAAAGCTTTTGGAATGGGAAAAGTTTGTAAAAAGCATAAAGCACGCAAAGTCTCAGAAGAAATCTTTTGAAGTAGCGATAGTAGGTAAATATTTTGGGACAGGAGACTATGAATTGCGCGACTCATACGCAGCGCTTTTTGATGCAATAGATCACGCCTCGTACCGATTGGGTATTAAGATTAAAACAAGGTGGGTAAACGCACAAAAAGCAGAGACCGAAGGAAAGCTTGACGAGTTGATAGGAAATCCGGACGGAATAATAGTTCCGATCGGTTGGGGAGAGAGAGGAGCTGAGGGTATGATTAGAGCAGCAGGGTATGCCAGAGACAGAAAGATCCCCTATCTTGGGCTCTGTTATGGAATGCAGCTTGCTTCAATATCCTACGCCAGAGACGTCTTGGGAATTAAAGATGCAGATACAGAGGAAAATAACACGGATGGAAAAGAAAACGTAATTCACCTAATGCCTATGCAAAAATTATTCATGGAAAAACGCGCTTATGGCGGCACAATGAGGCTTGGATCGTGGCGTGCAATTGTTAAAAAGGGAACACACGCATATGAGCTTTATAATAAATACAACGATTTTATAGATAGATCAAAAGGAATAACATCAGAAAGACACAGGCACAGATTCGAGTTTAGTAATAGATATGCAGATAGGTTTGAAAAGGAGGGTTTTGTAATTAGCGCGAGATCGGTAGACGAAAATCTCGTAGAAATAATAGAGCTTTCTAAGGAATTACATCCATTTTATTTGGGAACACAAGGACACCCGGAATACAGAAGCCGTCCTCTCAGGCCGCATCCAATATTTCTCGGGTTCCTAGAACAAGTTGCCCAATTGAAGAAATAGTTATTTTTAGGTATAATAGCCTCATGTTAAAAACAATAGATTTCGTAGCGGGTGACACTGTCAGAGTCTCCCAAAAAATTAAAGACGGAGACAAGACGAGAATTCAGGTATTTGAAGGCGTAGTTCTCCAAATAAGAGGACGTGGAGAAAATAAAATGTTTACCGTCAGAAAAACTGTAGGGGACGTTGCGGTAGAGCGAATATGGCCGGTTAATTCCCCAAGTATTGAAGACGTCAAGCTTAAAGAAAAGCCAAAAAAAACTCCTAGGAGAGCAAGGCTTTTCCATCTCCGAAACACAAATTAGTAGTTATTATTAATGAGGATTGTAAATCCTACTGCTCAAAAAGGTGAAAATATAGCCTGCGAATTCCTCAAGAAAAAAGGCTATAAAATCATTGAAAGAAATTTCAGAAAAGGATATGGCGAGATAGATATTATTGCTATCAAAGATAAAACGTTGGTTTTTGTTGAAGTCAAAACCAGAACGTCAAATGCCTATGGTACTCCGTTTGAGGCGATTTCCTACTTCAAATTAAAATCTTTGGTCAAAACCGCGCAGTTTTATAAAGTTTTAAATCCACGGTTACCCGACAGCTTAAGAATCGATGCAATTTCAGTTTTACTTGATAAATCCAAGGATACTACAAACGTAGAGCACATGGAGAATGTTTCCAGCTAAATGATATAATTTTCGTATGGGTGAAGTTAAAGTTGGTGAGATTTATAAACATTTCAAAGGACATGTGGTTAAGGTGATTGCGGTTGGCCGGCATTCTGAAACAAGAGAGTGGTACGTAGTTTATGAAAAAACAGAAGACGGAGACGGATACAAAAAGGGCGACGTTTGGATAAGACCTAAGGATATGTTTTTGGAAACAGTTGAGCTCGACGGCAAAAAATTTCCCAGATTTGAAATAATCTCTAATACTTAAGCGTTTTTTGAGCTACGGTCGCTGGAGAAGCCAATATTCTTCGTTGATGAACTAATAATTGGGGATCCATTGGAACAGCTTTTCCGTCTTTGGCCAACTGTAATAACTCTATATAGCCGTTCATGTCGGCAGAGGTAGCTACTGGAAGTTTTGATATTTTCTCTACGTCTTTCGCCAAGCCCCAGGCATGTAGTGGTGTATTTGTTTGCTCATCACCATATCTAGCTATTCTAGGAGCAGCAAGGCCACTCATAACATATAACACCTCTTTTAGGCCTTGAAGTTCAATTGTGTAATCTTGCCCTCTGTCTGAACGAAGATCGAATCGAACCTTTCCGTCTCCAACTTTATATTCAAAGGGAATTGTAGCGTAAGAATATTTTGCTTCGTAAAACCTGCCGACTACATCTCTTGCTAAGCCTTGGAAAACACTAGCCCTCCCAATAGCGTCTCCTTGGTCTTTTCTTCTATCCAAGAGTCTTTGAATTAAAACTGGTTTGTCTCTGACTTCTATTGGTGGATCTTCAGGACTTCTTTTTGCCATGTGCGGATTTTATGTCAAAAAGATTGAAATGTCAACCTAAGTCTACCGTTTGAGTATTTTGATTTGATCTCGAATTATTGCGGCGGTTTCAAAGTCAAGATCTTTAGCAGCCTCTCTCATCTCAAGACTCAGCCTTTTAATAAGTTCTTCTTTTTCATCAGGCAGTAGAATCTCTTTCTCCTTAAGGCTTAAAATGAATTGCGCAGATTTTCTATCTTCTTTTTCTTCTTCAACAAGACGCGCTCTTATGGCTTTCTGAATACCAATTGGTGTTATTCCGTGTTCTCTGTTGTAATCTATTTGAATTTGGCGTCGCCTGTCTACTTCTTTTATAGCCTCTCGCATTGATCCGGTCTCGTTATCCGCATACATTATTACTTCTGATTCTACGTGTCGGGCAGCGCGCCCCATGATCTGAATTAGAGACGTTTTGCTTCTTAAAAAGCCTTCTTTATCTGCATCTAGTATTGCAACCAGTGAAACTTCGGGAAGATCTAAGCCCTCTCTTAGTAGGTTAATTCCTACAAGTACGTCGTAATCTCCGCTTCGAAGCTTGTCTAATTCGTCCTGACGATCAAGTGTCGCAATATCTGAGTGAAGGTAAGATACTTTTATGTCCCTTTCCGAAAGATAGAAGGACAAATCTTCTGCCATTCTTTTTGTCAATGTCGTAACCAGGACTCTTTGACCCTTTTTCACTCGCATAGCAATTTCCCTGATGAGATCCTCAACCTGTCCTTTTGTAGGTTTTACCGTAACCTTAGGATCAATAAGACCTGTTGGTCTTACAAGCTGTTCTGTAATTCCGCCGCTCTCTTTAGACAGTGAAATTTCGTATTCATCGGGAGTTGCAGAAACGTATACCTTCTGATGTGTTCTTTGCATAAACTCCTCAAAGCGGAGTGGTCTGTTATCAAGCGCTGAGGGAAGTCTAAAGCCATACTCTATAAGTGTTTCTTTTCTAGACCTGTCTCCGTTGTACATTCCTCGTATTTGAGGCAAGGTTATGTGTGATTCGTCGATTATGCAAAGCCATTCCTTTGAGGCTTCTTCAAAATAGTCAAGCAGGGAGAACGGTGGGTCTCCCGGGCTTCTTCCGTCAAAGTAGCGGGAGTAATTTTCGATTCCATTCACGTATCCAACCTCTTTTATCATCTCCAGATCGTAATTGGTTCTTTGGGTCAGCCTTTGCGCCTCAAGAATTTTACCCTGTTTTTTTAAAACCCCCACTCTTTCTTCAAGATCTTTGTTTATTTGAGGAAAAACATTTTTATAAGTGGCGGGATCGGTCATAAAGTGCTTTGCGGGGTAGACAGTAAACTTTTCTTTTTTTGAGACATCATCGCCTGTGAGCGGGTCAAATTCAGAGATATCGGTAATAACTTCGCTTTCTATTTCAATTCTAAGTCCTGTGTCTTGGTAGGCCGGAAAAAGATCGATTGACTCGCCCCTAATCCTAAAAGTTCCCCGTTTAAATCCATAGTCGTTTCGATCATACTGAAGATCCGCGAGACGTAGAATTACATCTTTTTGCGAAGTTTTAGATCCTTTTGCAATCTCCAATACAAACTTTCCATACTCAAGCGGCGCGCCAATGTTATAAATTGAAGAAACAGATGCTACAACAATTACGTCCTTTCTTGTTAAAAGGTTCATAGTTGCAGCAAGCCTAAGCTTATCTATTTCCTCATTAATTTCCGACTCTTTTTCTATGTAAGTATCTGAATGGGGAATATACGCTTCCGGCTGATAGTAGTCGTAGTAGGACACAAAGTAAGAAACAGCGTTACCCGGAAAGAAATCTCGGAATTCCTGATAAAGTTGCGCGGCGAGAGTTTTATTGTGGGAAATGATTAGAGTAGGGCGACTTAGCTTTTCAATGACATTAGCCATGGTAAAGGTTTTGCCGCTTCCGGTAACGCCTAAAAGCACTTGATGCATATTATCTTCTTTAATCGACTGAATAAGCTTGTCTATTGCCTGAGGCTGATCGCCTGCAGGCTTGAATCCTGACTTAACTTTGAAATTCATTGAATCTTTATTTTAACAGAGTTGGTTTTGAGAGGCTATGTTCCAGATTGTCCTATTGACAATGTTCTACTATTTTTCGTATAAAATACTAATATGCCCGGAGTCCTTTATAGAAAAGAGAGACAGGTTTTGGAATTTCTTGCCCAGTTTCAGAAACAATACGGGTATTCCCCAACTCTATCGGAAATCGCTCAAGCTACGGGACACAGAAGCAATTCTACGGTTCATACCCTCATCAGATCTTTAGTAGAGAAAGGTTATGTTCAAAAAGTTGACGGGAATACAAGAGTACTAAAGATTTTGGACGAGAAAATGACTTCAGGGCTTTTAGGCACACAGCCATCAATAGAACTTCCTCTAATGGGATATATTGCAGCAGGAAGCCCCTTGGAGCCCCACACAGATCCAAATGCCACATTTCAGATCTCAGCCTCAATGATTTCCGGTAAAAAAACAGCCTATGTTCTTCAGGTAAAAGGACAATCAATGATAGAGGACGGAATATATGACGGAGACTTTGTGGTAATTGAAAAGTCGGAAATTGCGGAAAACGGAGACATAGTGGTAGCCTTGGTAGATGATAACATGGCCACGCTTAAAAAGTTTTATAAAGAGGGCGGTCAAGTGGTGCTCCGACCCGCAAATGCTTCAATGGATCCAATTTATCCAAAGTCCCTAAAAATACAGGGAATTGCCGTGGGAATCGTCAGGAAGTTTAAGAATTATTACTAAGATTTTAAACTAGGAAATTTGATAAGCCTTAGTTTGTGGTTAATGTACCAAAGTATGAATATCAGAAATATAGCTCCTAGGCCCATCTGGAATTTTCTAAAGTAGGGCTCTAAGATGCTCCATTCTCCTCCAAAATAAACTCCTACGTACGTAAGAAGCGCAGACCAGATTAAAGAGCCTAGAAAAGTGTAAAAAGAAAATTTCCAGATATTCATTTCGGAAAGTCCTGCCGGTAGAGATATAAACGTTCTTACAGCAGGTAGAACTCTTGAGAAGAACGCTACCTGGTCTCCGTATTTTCTCAACCATTCGAGCGACCGCTCGTACTCATGCTCAGATATTAAGAAAAACTTGCCATATTTTTTGATTAGCCTTAGTACAACGTGTTCCTCAAGATAATATCCAAGAGCATACGCAATAAGAGACCCGATAAGATTACCGAATGCTCCGGCAAAAACTACCAACCAGAAATTCAATTTCCCCTGTTGTACCAAAAAACCTGCGAATGGCATAGTGATCTCTGACGGAAGCGGAATTAGGGCGGATTCGAGAGTCATCAGGGCGAATATACCAACGTATCCCGTTGTGTCAATAAATTGTATAATATAGGTTGTTATAATTTCGACGATCTGATGCATATGGGAATTCTTTTTATTGTAGCAACCCCAATCGGTAATTTACAAGATATAACTCTACGGGCAATCGAAGTTCTCAAGCGTGAAGAGTACATAGCGTGTGAAGATACAAGAATGGCGGCAAGGCTCCTGCGACATATCGGAATTAGAGGCGATAAGATGCTTGTCTCCTATTTTGAGCATAACGAAGAAAAGCGAATTCCAAATATTATTAATGTTTTAAAAAATGGAAAAAATGTTGCATTGATCTCAGATGCAGGTACTCCGGGTATTTCAGATCCCGGGTTTAGACTAATAAGAGCGGTTTTGAGGGAGGGAATAAGAGTGGAGGCAATTCCTGGACCCTCAGCGCTCACGACTGCGCTTGTTGCATCCGGACTTCCGACGGATAAGTTTCTATTCTTGGGTTTTCTTCCTCTAAAGGAAGGAAATAGGATAAGGCTTCTTCAAAATCTAAAAAAGGGTTTAAAACTCATTGAGTCTACTGTTATTATTTATGAATCCCCGCATAAGATTGTTAAAAATCTCAAAAGCATTATGGATGTTTTTGGAGATATAGAAATTACGGTTGCAAGAGAGTTAACTAAAATTTATGAAGAGGTAAGAACAGAAAACGTAAGCGTATTTATAACGAAATATAGTGAGAATAAACCCAAAGGTGAACTGGTAGTGCTTTTTACCATAAAAGACTTAAATCCCTCTTAGCTGGCGGTCAATCAAAAGAAGCCTGTTGTACTTGGCTACACGTTCACCCCTGGATGGTGCACCGAACTTTACGTAATCTGCTGATACCGCTACAGAAAAATCCGCTATAAAATCGTCGTTGGTTTCAGCGCTTCTGTGTGAAACTACTATCTTTAAATTTGCTAGTCTTGCAGCCTCCACCATAGCCAGGGCTTCAATGACCGTTCCTATCTGATTTGGTTTTATGATTATTCCTGTAATTGCTTTTCTATCAAGTGCGATTTGAAGCCTGTAGGGATTTGTTGCTACCAGATCATCGCCTACTATTATTGTTTGGTGAGATATTTTTTGATTAAGATTTGCCCATCCTTCCCAGTCGTCCTCGGACATAGGATCTTCAAGATATATAAAGTGAAACTCTTTAGTCAGTTCATTGTAGAACGAGACCAAAGCCTCACTGGACATGGCTGAAGCAGAATCTTTCAGCTTGTACTCTTTGCTTGAATAGAAGTTGTCTGCGGAGCAGTCTAAGCCGAGAAAAACGTCGTAATTGGGGCGATACTTGGTTTCCATAATAGCTTCCTGAAGAAAAGTCAGACCTTCTTTGTTGGTGGGGAATGTCGGGGCATATCCTCCCTCATCTCCCGTAAGGCTTATGGCGTTTCTCTCCTCGAGGTTCTTCCTTATTGATTGATAAACTGATGTAGCAAGATTTAGGGATTCAGGGTATGAAATTGAGGTAGCGGGAATAACTAAAAATTCTTGAAAGTCCATGTTGTTGTTAGCGTGTTTGCCTCCGTTAATTAAATTAAAAGCTGGGGTCGGAATCTTAAGCGGAATATTCTCATTTTTTATATATTCCCGAAGATACATAAAAAGCGGGAGGTGAAGGGATATTGACGCAGCCTTGGCGACTGCCATGGAAACAGACAAGATTGCATTAGCACCAAGCTTACCTTTATTAAGGGTTCCGTCAGCATGCATCATGAGGTTATCTATTTCTTGCTGTTTTGTCGCGTCTTTGTCTAAAAGTATTGGAGCGATAATTTTCTCAACATTCTCAACAGCTTTTAAAACTCCTTTGCCCTGGAATTTTTCCGGATCATTGTCTCTCAGCTCTGCTGCCTCATAGCTTCCGACAGACGTTCCGCTAGGGCACGAGGCTGAAGCTACTGTTCCGTCGCTTAGGACAACAGTAGTCTCAAGTGTCGGTGTCGCCTTAGAGTTTAGTATTTCCCTTGAAAATATCTGCTTAATTTTTGACATCTTTTTTCATTATAATACTTCTTTCAATCTCCGAAATAGTCCTTCTTGTCGCTTGAATTGCATCGGGAGATACAGAAACACTTGTTATACCCCACGGAATGACTTTATCCAAGATCAGGGGGTTTGATCCAGCCTGGCCGCAAATTGAGGAAGTAATTCCGTGTTCACTGGCTGTCTTAATAATTTTCTCTAGTGCCCAGAGAACCGCAGGGTCAGTCTCTGAGTATTCTGAAGCTACTTCATCATTATCTCTGTCTGTACCAAGCATGAGCATTGTAAGGTCGTTTGTTCCGATAGATATTCCGTCTATGCCTACTTTTATAAAATCTTCGAGAAGTACGACGTTTGATGGAATTTCTACCATCATCCAAAGCTTGAAAGACGACGATCTGTGAAGACCGGATATCGAAATTAATTTGATTACCTCCTCAAGCTCATTTACATTCCGTACAAATGGAATCATTATGTTAAGATTTTTAAATCCTTTTTTATTCCGCACGTTTTTAATCGCTTCAAGTTCGAGTTCGAAAACCGATGCGTCATGAATATAGCGGAATGCTCCTCTGTATCCCAGCATTGGATTGGGCTCTACCGGCTCAAACTCTTTTCCGCCGATAAGGTTTCTATACTCGTTCGTCTTAAAGTCAGATGTTCTATAAACTACGGGACTCGGATTAAAAGTTTTACAGAATGTAAAAATACCATCCGAAAGTTTTTCTATAAACTCCTTTTTCCTTCCGTCTTTAATCATTTTTTTTGGATGTACTCCAATTTTCGCCATCATAAACTCAGCTCTTAGAAGTCCGACGCCATCAGGTTTCATGGAAATCGTCTTTTCTGCAAATTCAGGTTCTGCGAGATTAACATAGACTTTTGTAGCTGTTTTTATGTCCTCATAGACTTGTCTAGCGATGTTATTTGCAAAAGAAAGACTTCCTCCCTTATAAACTTCCCCTTTTGATCCGCTTACGGTTACCACCTGACCGTCTTTAAGAACCTTCGTAGCGTCTTTCGTACCAACAACCGCAGGAATTCCGAGTTCCCTTGATACTATTGCGGCATGGGACGTTCTACCACCATGGTCTGTAACTATTGCTGCCGCTTTTTTCATCGCCGGAACATAATCCGGATTTGTCTCTTCAGCCACGAGTACTTCACCAGTTAGAATTTTTCCTACATCAGTTGCCTTTTTTAGTACTCGTACCGGACCAGATGCGAGCCCAGGGCTTCCTCCGTCTCCTTTAAGCAAAAGCGGCAAGACGGAGTCCTTCTCTTTCTCAGTCTTACCGGTTTTCATAGTAGTTATTGGTCTCGTTTGAACTATATAAATCTTCCCTTTCTCAATTGCCCATTCAACATCCTGGGGAAAGAAGTAGTGATGCTCGAGTTTTTTGCCAAGCCTTGCCAGGTCTTTAATCTCTGAGTCTGATATTTTTTGTTTCGACCCTTCTTTCCTTGACAGAGAAATTTCTTTATCTACAGTGCCTCTTTTTACAAGCTTTTTTAATTGCTGTGCGGTTTTTTTCTCCAGTATTGAAATGTCTTCCTTATCAATTTCATAGCGATCCGGAGTCTCTTTTCCCTGAACAATCATTTCACCAAGTCCATATACAGCCTCTATCACAATTTTTTTCTTGTCGTTTGTCAGGGGATCCACGGTAAACATTACTCCTGATTTTTCAGACTGAACCATTTCTTGAACAGGAATAGCAATGGCTACTTTAAAATGGTCGAATCTATTTTCATGCCTATAGAATATGGCTCTGGCCTCAAAAAGAGACGCCCACGCTTCTTTGATGTTATGGATTAAATTGGCTTCTCCCTTAATGTTGAGGAATGTTTCCTGCTGGCCTGCAAATGAAGCATTTGGAAGATCTTCGGCCGTTGCAGAAGATCGGACAGCCACTAATGCTTCTCTTAAAAAGCCTCCGAGCTTTTTATAGTGGTTGTAAATATCCAAAACAAGATCCCTGGATAGCTCGCCCTGCATTATCTGCTTTTTGATATGGCTTGAGACCTGGCTTAATGAATCCTGATTGTTGAAATCAACTGTTCCCAGGAGGTGGTTTATTTTAACCTGTAGGTCATTTTGCTTAATAAAGTCTTTATATGCTTTCGCAGTTACTATAAAGCCGTTGGGAACAGGGAAGCCAGCCTTTGTCATTTCTCCTAAATTCGCACCTTTTCCTCCGGCTAGGGAAATATCTTCTTTATCAACTTCCGAAAACCATACTACGTCCTTTAGGGCAGGCATACGATAATTATGGGGCTAAACTGAAATATTGGCAAGTACCTAACGGGTAGCTATCTTTAGGCAAGAATCTTTTTTAGCTTTTCTACCATTTCCACAGGAGTAGGATCCTGGTTATATTTTAAGGCCAGGTAGTATGACGTCCAATCTGCAAGAGAAATGCTTAAGAACATTTTAGAAAAAACGTCCTCTCCCTTCATGTCAACAACCTGAGACTCTATTCCTTCCTCAGCTAACAATTTGGCTGTAGTGTCATATCTTTTAAGATTCATCGGATTATCATCCGGGTCTTTAAGCATTATTATAAAAAACTTAGCCTGAGGATTAGTAAATCCTACCATTTCATTATGATTTAGCTCCGGAAAGAAATTCCAGAACGCGGGCGTTTTGGCGTTTTCGTTAAACTTAATCTTCCAAACCATTGCTGTCGATTTATACTTAGGAGAAGCGTAAATTACAGGGGTTTTGCCTGACAATTTCTTTGAAAGCTCTTTTCCTTTTTCTTCGTATTCCGGCATGACTTCTTTAAACTTCCGGGTTGATGCTAAAATTTCCTCAGTCAAATCCGGCACAAGGCCTTGATTAACAAGTATCTGAAACATTGCTCCGAAGAAATACCCCGTTCCCATTCTTGGTTGATAGTTGGGAAAAGGAATTGGCAATTTCATATGCGGCATCCCGTATTCTTTTGATAATTCCTCCAGTTTCCCCCCGCTGGATAGCGCAACGAAAGGCAGTCCGAGCTCCTTTAACTCGTTTAGCGAGGATAGCGTTTCTTCGGTATTGCCTGAGTAGGAAGCAACAAAATTAAGAGAGGATTTAGATTCTGCTTCCGGGGGAAGAGAGTAATACCTGTTTATATAGATTTCAAACGGTTTGTAGTCAGGGTGGTTTTTAAATAAGCTTCCTAAGTATGTTCGAAGAAGATTTGCAGGCAGTGCCGAACCACCCATTCCTGAAACCGTTACTGACGAAAATCTTCCCCCTAGCTTTACGTTCTTTGCCAGAGACATACCTATCTCAAACTGCTCCGGCGTTTGAAGGATGAACTGTCTGAAATTCGATTTATCTATTGGACTTAAATCAGTCATTTCAATATTTAACTATATTGTCCACCTTTTGTAAACCAATCGTTTATTGCTTCTCTATGTTTGTAAGCGATTTTTTCCGGAAGGTGGTCTTTGGTAAAATACGCCCAGCTCTTATCTTCTCTACTCAAGGTTATAGCGTCATCAGCTACTCCATGAAAGATTATATCTATATGCATTCCGCGAGGATCATTGTCTATTAAGTAAACACCGGCTATTCCCTTTACATGAATACTTGCTCCCAATTCTTCTTTTGTCTCTCTTCTTATTGTTTCTTCGGCCGATTCGCCGTACTTTACAAATCCTCCGGGCAGTACCCAAAATCCTTTAAAGGGTTCCTCAGCTCGTTGCAACATTAAAATCTCGTTATCTTTATGAATAAGCACACTTGTGGTGGGTTTTGGATTATTCCAAAAAACAAATCCGCACTTATCGCAATACTTAACTTTGTGGTGCTCAATTTCTTTAAGAACTAGTGCATTTGAACATGTAGGGCAGTACTTATATTTGTCTTGTTCAGACATAGGTTAATGTTTGTCGTATTGACGGTTCCAGTCAAGGTGTATCTCGGGAAAGTTTTTAAAACCTTCTTCGATAAATTTCTTAAGCCTGTCCAAGCCCTCCGGCGTCTTGGCCTCAGCTCTTACAGAAACCAAAGGACCTGTATTAGAAGCGCGAAATAAAAACCATCCATCATCCGTATATCCTCTTATTCCGTCTATATCTAGGTATTTTGTGCATTTTGGCTTAAAATAATCGACAACGTCCTTAACCAGTTCAAATTTTTTGTCTTCAGGAACTCCAATTCTGTATTCAGGAGTTGCGAAGTACTTGGGAAAAGTATCGATAATTTCGGAAAAAGTTCTATCACTCTCGCTTATTATTCGCATGGTCTGACACATCGCGTGGACTGCGTCGTCAAAAACATACCAGTCAGGAGTTATCCAATAGTGACAACTCATTTCACCACAAAGAATTGCTTTTTCTTCGTGCACTTTTTCGTCAAGAAGGGAGTGTCCTGTTTTCCATAAGATTGGAACCCCACCCAGCCTATTTACTTCATCAATTACCATTTCTGAATCTTTAAGCTCAACTATTACCTTCGCTCCTTTGTGTTTAGGCAAATAGTCTTGAACAAGAAGCGTTAAAATAACATCTCCCAGTTGAATTCGCCCTTTATCATCCACAAAACCTACTCTGTCTGCATCCCCGTCAAACAAGACTCCGAGATCAGCTTTTTCCTCAAGCACTGTTTTTATTAAAACCTCATACGCGTCCATTGCTACGGGATCAGGTGTATGGGGAGGATTTGTAGGATTAAGCTCCGGATAGAGATCGACAACCTCACAGCCCATCTCCTCAAGAAGTTTCGGTACAAAAAGGGCAGAAATTGCGGCACTTGAATCAACTACTACTTTTAATTTTTTCTTTATCTTAACTTTTTCTTTTAATTCTCCGTAATATTCTTCATTTCCTTTGGGGAAAGGAACTATTTTACCCATCCCTTTAGCAAAGTTCCCGTCCAGCATTATTTTCAAAACATTCTGGATCTCCTGGCCTGACAAAGTATTTTGTCCCTGACACAGCTTAAACCCGTTATATTTGGGGGGATTGTGACTTGCCGAAACCATTACTCCGCCGTCTATATTAAATTTTTGTCTCGCATAATACATTGTTGATACGATGGCAATCCCAAGGTCATAAACATCACACCCTACAGAAGTTAAACCCTCCATAAGGGTTTTTTGATAAGGCTCTGAGGTAGTTCTTGTGTCTCGCGCTACGACCACATCTTTTGTTCCTTTACTTTGGAGGTACGTTCCATAAGCTTTGCCTAAAGTCCTTGCAAATTCTTCATCTAAGTCTTTATCAACAATACCTCTTATGTCGTATTCGCGGAAAATTGAGGGATTTATTTTTACCATAAAGGCGTAATTTAAATGCTACAAACCCAGAAGGAAAAAGTCAATGCTTTGGGAAAGCGACATGTTAAGGCTTCCTGTTTTGTGACCTCTATCCAAATCGTAAAGTTTTTTGTAGGCAGATTTCAGACGACCTTCGTTAAAATAATCTGCCTGATGTTTAAATTTACTTTTTTGCCAAGGAGCCATTCTTTTTGCTTCTTCAATTCCGTATGCTCTATAAAAAGTAGCAATAAGAAGTCTAAATTGACGTATAAGCATGAAGAGAATGACGTTTTCGTCTACCTCCCTGAGGGTTTTGTGAAATAGGTCTAGTGCCTGGGTATTTCCAGGCCTAATGCTGTCGAGAAAAGCGAATAGGTTTTGGGGGAGCTTAAAGCTTTTTACGTTAATCCCTTTAAAGATAGAGGCTGCTTTGGATGAAACTTCGCTGCCTTCCCACAGATGTATCTCAACATCCTTAGATTTTTTCTGCAAGATTTCTGCGGTTGATTTTAAAAAAGTTGAGGACTTCTTAGTGAATAGGTTTTCAATAAATATTTTCTGGGACGTAGTAAACATACTTGACTCTTCAAGTGCCTGCAGTAAATCCTGAACGCTTGTGTTCTCGGCATCAAATGACAGGGAAGTCTCGTCTTTTTGATCAACGAATGCAATTCTCGATGAAACAATGTCTGAGCCATGGTAAAGAGTAATCATTGAATTAATTTACTTTTATATTCCCGAAACAGCTTGTCTGCCTCTTTATGAAGATGCCTTCCGCGTCCCCGATGTGATAAAAGGGCGCCTGAGAAATTCTTAGGAATGTGCAGGATTTCATGAATTAATATACTTTTCTTATCGTCATCATTTTTTTTATCATAGTATTTAGCCAAAACTTCTATCACATATGCAGGCTGTATTCCCAGTGCATTTTGAAAAATCTTAGGCATAGCCCATATTCTGGCATAAGAGCGAGAACTTGAGCCTGTGGTTCTATAACAGAAAATTCTTGATGTATCTATGTGAGCAAGGTCGAGGGTTTTTACTATCTTTATAATGTCGCGTTTTACGTCTTTTGCTTCGCTCCATTCCATGGCGATAGTATCTAGTATTTTGTATTAAGTATCAAGTATTTAAGAATTATCACCGCCATCGGCGGGATCCCGACTGAAAAGTATCAGCGGGAGAAATTCATCCGCCAGTTCGCTCGGATTATGTGTGCTTATCAGCGACATAAGAGGCTGCGTAGGCATCAGGCTTTGTCTTGGCTACAAATCCTGATCCCGTTACCATTCCGACAACTTCCTTTATCATTTCTCTTGTATCGCCGTGTTCCCCGACATCTATATGAATTTCAAGGAGGTAGTTGGGAGAGTGACCATTGAGATTTTTCCTGAGTAGCGGGACAAAACCTCCGGCGAATTCGATCGATGCCATTGTTTCGGCATAAATCTTGTCTCTGAGGGTATGAATATTACCCACGTATTTTCGCAGCCAAAAATATTTGCCCCCAAATCCTTTTCTGTGAACCAGAACTGCGGTTACAAGATTTATTGTTTTTGAAGAGTTGTTATGCGGGCCCGCCTTGCCGTGCGAGTCAGTACCAATAAGAAGCCTATATTCAGCGTTCGGCTCTTCTTCAAGAAAATCTTTTATTAGACTTATTACTTCGAGGGAATCTAGCGATCCGTGGGTTATGCTTTCAAATCGGGTCTGATCTGCCTTTTCATCCATATTTAGCGTCTTTAAACAGAAAGAGGACTGTCTATAGCCCTTCTTTAACTAACATTATATCACAGCTAATCAAACGGCTTAGACCGCAAAAAAACCCCTTGCGGGGTCTTTTCGTGAAAAACTATTGCTAGTTCTTCTACCTTCATAATTTCTTATGATGGTAATATACATAATACATTTCAGAAGTAGCCCAGTCAATAGGATTAAATATAGCAAAACATAGCAATTTTAAGAAAGCTTATTACAAAACATCCTATCTTGACAGATTCTTTCCGAAGTGGAATGCTTATAGTATGAACGGTAGTGTAAAAAACAGCATCTTTAAGGAAGAGTCTCAATTCGAACATGAGATTCAGAGAAGCAGAAAAGTCATAAAAAGTTTTAAGGCAAAAGCAGATAGGGGAAGATCTCTAAGCGAGAAATTTGCCGACCAAATGACTTCCACATTCGGAACAGTTTTTTTCCTAAGCTTAAACATGGTTCTATTTACTTTGTGGATACTAATAAATATCGGTCAATTCCCTGAAATCAAACCTTTTGACCCATTTCCCTTTAGCCTTCTTACGATGATCGTGTCTCTTCAGGCAATTGCACTTGCAATCATTGTACTTATTTCACAAAACAGAACAGGGAAAGTAGATGAGCTTAGGGAAGAAATTGACTACCAGCTGGGTATTATTGCCGAGCAGGAAGTTACAAAGCTTCTATATATAGTAGCGAAAATTGCCGAGAAGAACGGAATTGATTTATCAAAGGACATAGTGCTTCAGGAAATGCTTAGACCTACGAATACGGATACCATAGGAAAAAGTCTTGAGAGACAAATCGAAAAGTACGACTCATCGATAATTCCACTAAAGCAAACTTTATCCAAGGTTCTTAATAAAGAAATCCTTAATAAAGAGATCAATCTTCCCTCACTCTAGCAAGAACCCTAAAAAATAAGCCGCAAAAAAACCCCTTGCGGGGTCTTTTCGGGGCAACTTTCTTGCGAAAGTCTCCTGCCTTTTTCTACTTGCGTATCGAAGGTAAAAATCATCATACAGTTTTGTACTACACTCTGTCAATAGGGCAAAATGGCGCAAACTATAGCAAATTTGGGGTTAGGCGTTCACTGGAAAAAAATCTCTAATTCTTGCCAGAGTTATCCTACCTATTCCCTGTGTTCTTCCGGCGCTTCTTACAGATGTCATAATTTGTCCGTCAGTCATGGCTCTAAGATCGTCTACCTGAGCTAATCTTGCATCCCTTATAGCCCAACCAATATTATTTCGGGCTCGAGCAGGAAGAGCGCCCGGAATAGATCTTTCAATTTCCAATGGTGTTTTATTGTGCCTTTCTACTTCCATATTTATAAACCTTCTCTTTGTGCCAGTGGGATAGTATCATAATTCCCAGCTTCAAGCCAGCTTTAGGGCTTAGCTACCATTGGAGAGTAGAACTAATTAGATTTCAGTACTGTTGATGATTTAACCAATTGACATTGTCCCATAGTGTGATATACTCACGGCTTATGACAGAGAGACACAGAAGAGAAGAGCGTTCAGTTGGGTGTGGGTGTTCCAGCACGATTGCTGTTCTTACCGTAGGACTGGGGCTTGCACTTCTTAATGCAGGGGCTTCGATAGGAGTCACTGTTGGGATACCTCTTACAGATGCCAATATTACTCTTGCTGGTTGCATTGGGCAGAAAGATAAAGCCATAGAAGCTCTTCCTGACTATGTAGAGGAGAGGGTTGGCGACAACCAGAACTTTATTAACTCCTCACACTCATTAACTATTGGTCCAGTTGAAGGGTGTGGAATATTCGTAATTGGTAAGCAAGAAGGCGCTCCCGCTATTGGTCTCCATATAAATATTAAATAAGACTTAGCCGAATCTTCCTATATGGTAGCTTTTTGACTCTGGATTTCTAAGTATGTAGGTGTAAAACATTAGCTTGCACTGAGCTTGCCGAAGTGTACCCCCAGCCGGATTCGAACCGGCGATTTACTGGCTGAAAACCAGTCGTCCTAGGCCGCTAGACGATGGGGGCCGAACATCAAAGACGCCTACCTAAGGAAACCTTAATGCAGGCGTCTCTATTATACCCAAAAAAGACTATGAATAACAAACTATTTTAGTCTTTTTCTGATAATACCTAATATATCCCTGGCCGTATCTTGTCCTCCGAAACCAAACGCAATTCCGCCGGCAAGCGCAAGCATCGCAACAATTCCCGTGAACAGAATTCTTAGCATGTCTGAAGCAACACCAAGTTGATCCAAAACTACCAGTATTACGAAAATGCTGATTGCCCATTGAGTTACAGTTGCTAGGCCGTTAGCCGTATCAGCGGTAAGACCTTTAACTGACGCCAGAACGACATCATGAGCGAGTTTTGCGAGCACAAATCCAACAAGACCTATGACCGCAGCCACAAATACATTGGGAATATAAAGCAACAGCTCATTCAAAAGATTTCCGATTCTGGGAAGACCCCAAACATCGGCTGTAGGAACTAAGAAAACAATAATAACGAACCATCGTCCGATCTCAGACAAGATGTTGCCCCAGCTATATTCCGGTCTCATCTCAGGCACGCCATAGCGCCGTAGATAAAACTCTATTTTAAGGGACTTAAAGAAGCTTAAAACCAGCTGCTTTACAACTGAAGCTACTATAATACCGATCAAAAGTACTACTAGACCTGCAACGAACCTGGGGATGAACGATATGACAGCCTGGAGATCGTTATTTAGCGAGGTCACCAGGGTGTCTCCTATTTCATTGAGCATTCCTATCACCTCCTTTCGTTTTACTCCGGTTTAATCGGAGAAAATTTAATTTAGACTGTCTTATTTAGGCAAACTATATACCGTACCAATCTGTGTTGTCAAGCATCAGCCTTGTTGATATAATAAATACTGGAAACATAATGTTTTACACTTATGTTTTAAGAAGTAAGAAAGATAATAAACTGTACGTTGGCTTTTGTTCTGATTTAAAACAAAGATTGATAGACCATAACAAAGGAGAGATTCCATCAACAAAATCAAGACACCCAATGGAAATTGCTTATTATGAAGCTTGTTTGAATAAAGAAAAAGCAATAAAAAGAGAAAAGTATTTTAAAACAGGCTTTGGAAGAAATTTCTTAAAAAATAGAATTTAGTTATTTTTAAATTTGACTCAGGCTCGCCTGTCAACGCCTGAAGTCGTAGACAATGGCGGACAGGGCCGGTAGCTCAGCGGTAGAGCAGGAGCCTTTTAAGCTCTTGGTCACAGGTTCGAATCCTGTCCGGCTCACACTTCGGCAAGCTCAGTGTAAGCATGCGCTTGCACTTTCATAGCTTTCATTTTTACTGTTATAATCAGGAAAATGTCGTTTCCTCTTAAAATAGGGTTCTTGGCAATTATTGCCTTCTCAATTTTCTTTGCATCGTGGTACGCTCTTCATGGAGATATTGTATTCGGAGCGGATGTAGCGCGCGACTTCCATCTTCTTAGAGAGATCGATGAAAAGAAAATTGTATTAATTGGTCCAAGAGCGAGCGGGGATCTATTCCACGGTCCCGGATGGCCATACCTAAACTACCCTTTTTATTTAATCGGCGGGGGTAGCCCCGTCGCTGTAGGCTTCGGTTGGGTAATACTTACCGCTATATCAGGGGCGGTAGCCTACTTTGTGGGAAAGAACCTTTTTGATATCAAAACAGGCTACTTATTTTCGATTATGGTAACGTTAAACACAGCCTTTCATGCGAAAGGAATGATCAACCCTGACGGAGTAATGATCCTGATTCCTCTCTTTTTCCTCTCTTTCGTCAAGTATCTGAAAGAAGGTAAGTCAAAATTTCTTTTGTTAAATATTGTTGTCGGAGGACTCATGGTTCAAATGGAACTTATGGCAATACCCCTCCTAGTCCTTTCATTCGGAGCAATCTTAGTAAAACAGCTAAGGAAAAGGAGATTTAGACAGATATTTCTTTTCTTACTTTTTCCAATTCTTTTGCTTAACTTCATAGCTTTTGATCTAAGACATGACTTCTTACTCCTTCAAAGATTTTTAGAATTCGCATCTCCCGAAGGCGGACCTATATATAGTTACTCTTCTTTTTTGTGGAATAGAATAGATCTCGCATTTCAGGGAACAGAAATACTTAGAAGAAACATGGGTCCTGCGAATTTAATTTTATTTCTCATGACTTTAGGAATTCTCGTGTATCAAGTAAAAAACAAAAAATATCAATTAACTTATTTAAGTTTTTTATATTTTTACTTTGGCTATTATGTATTGAGCCTCTTTAATAAAGGTCAAGTCTTGTACTTCCATCAATTCCCGCTTTTTCCGTTGGTCTTCCTGGCTTTTTCGTCATTTATCACTTCCAAATATAGGAAGGTATTTCTCATTCTTTTCCTTGTGGTTCTGGGACTAAATTTGAAGTCAGCTTACCTAGACATAAAAGAGTCAAAAAGCTTTATAGGACAGGATATGTATTCATGGAAGTTTCTAAATGATGCTACGCAAAAGGCTTTTACTGGAGATGAGAAAGAGCTTGGATATTTCGTGTACGCTCCGGATGTGCTAGCTTACGAACCCAAATACGCTATGATCTATAACTCGGAGAGATCTGATAAAAAATCTTACTACTTTCAAAAAAAACCCGTTACGTACTTGTTTATTCAAAAGCCACCCAATAACGACCCCTTTATGACAGAAGATTTCTGGATAGAGCATCAGATTAATATTTCTTCATCTCCGTCATCTGTGTTGTTATTTCCTAACGGGTATAAGCTCGAAAAGTTCATGCTTAAGAAGGAGGAAATAAGCATTCCGTTTGATCCTGCCATCGACCCCGGACTACACTTCAGATAAGGCATTGATTGCCGGGTATATAATAGTATCCTAATGCGAAATCTAAAAATTCTTCTGGTACTTTTCTTAGTCTTCGTGGTGTCTTCTCTTGTAAATCAAGCAACGCTAGATTCGGAAAAGGTGAAAAAAGGCGAGCTTCTGAGAGACAAAACCAAAGAAACTCAACCCACTTCCACGCCAACTTCTTCTCCTGCGCCTACAAAGCCAACACAGGCCGCTAAGCCTGAAACGACAGAACAAACCCAATCTGATTCCGAAAGCATAGAATATGTTTATCCCGGCTCAACTGTGATAAGAACTGACGGCTCAACGATTTTTCTTGAGTCTTCAGCAAACCCCGAAACTATTACCGAATGGTATAAAAATCAAATTGAAAAAGCAGGGCTTTCTGTAAAATCAACGGTCATAACAGATAGCAATAAGAATTTCTTAGAAAGAATCTCAGCTATGGGATTTAATCAAAAAATTGAAGTACAGATAAAAAGAGGAGCAAACGATATGGCTTCCGAAATTAAAATCAATATATCCTCTTTGTAGAAATGGTATAAAAACATTGACATTTGGCAATTCAGGAGTATAATTCAGCTCAGTTGGTTTGGTTTTATAATCTAATTTGAGGAAAAGAGTATTTAAAAAATTATTTACCGCTCTTTTAACTCTATCGCTCTTACTAAACTCAGCAAGTCCGATTCTGCGAATCTCCTATGCTCAGGAATCAACTCCTGATGCAGCTGTAACCGAAGAAACATCTCAGCCGGCAATTACCGAACAGCAAACAGACCAATCGACAGCCGAAAATTCACCGGAGCAGGAGGCGACTGTTTCAGAAACACCGACGCCAGAGAATTCTCCCGCTGAAACAATAACTCCTACACTTAGTCCGGAGCCCGAATCCGCGACCGATACCGAGGTTAATAATTTATCCCCTCCTCCAACTGATAATTCAATTCAAACTTTAAACTCACTAACACAAGAAACGAGCACTACATCAGAAGAAAGCGCACAGCTTGTGCCGGCAGTTTGGCAGACAGAGGATGGCAAAGCAACCACTATAAAGAACGTAGTTCTTGACCAAACATATACTGCTCCTCAAAATGACAAGGTGAAAATTGTCTTCACTAAATTGCCGGAAACTTCCGATAAGTTGAGCATTAGGGAAATTAAGCTGTCTGCTGATCAGCAGGATGAACTTTCGGCGCTTTCAGATACTGCTTATGAGTTTACCTCACCGATGACAGACGGCACCTTTGAGTATGATTTGACACTGCCTCTTCCACAAAATGTCAACAAAGATGAAGTAGCTGTTAAATCAGCCGAGTCAACTGATGAACTTGGTAATGCTCAAACACTTTCAGAAACAAAAGATGTTACAACTGATGCCATAACGATCAAAAGTTTAACTCACTTTACTGTTTTCGTAGTTGTTAATCCTTCTCCTCCGCCAACTAATCAGGTTGGGAATATTTTTGACAACGATAATGGCATGCCTACATACGTCGAATCGGACACTTGGTTTGCTAGCGGATGTACAGGATATGACGGTTTGACAACTCGTTATGCGCCTAATGGCACAGGCACAAGCATTGCTACATGGACCTTTAATGTTCCTACCACAGGAAGATATCAAATCTATGTAGCTTGGGCATCACACTCTAATCGAGGAAACGCTGTAAAATATACGGTTAATTCAGATGATGTCGCTGAACCAGTTTCTATAAACCAGCAAAGTGGGGTTGCAAGTTGCGGCTGGTCGGATTTTCAACTTCTGGGAGCCGTTCATAATTTCACTCGTGGTTCTAATTACACCGTAGTTCTATCAAATGATACTGCTGGGGGAAATGTAAGCGCTGATGCTGTAAAAATACTTTCAGTTGATGATCCTAGTGTTGTTTATGTTGACAATGACTGGATTGGAACGCCCAATGCTACCGATCTTGGGGACGGCAAAATATTTGGTTATTCCGCTTTTTCAACAATCCAAGCTGGGATTACTGGTGTTTCTTCAGATGGTACGATTAATGTCGCAGCGGGGACGTATGCTGAAAATGTAACTATTAATAAATCGCTGACGCTTATGGGCGCTGGCGCAGCAACCGTTATTCAGGTTCCAGGAGCAAGCCCCGGTATCGATATTCTTGCTGGTGACGTGACAGTGCGCGACCTCCAAGTTTCTTCCTCAGGGGACAGCGCGCCCTATCTCATTGGTGCCGCCGGCACAATTGACGCATCGGATCTGCCGCTCAACGGCCTGACACTACTCAATGTGATTATTACGGGTCCTGGCGCGAGTGCGACATTCGGGACGGCGCAGGGCTTCAGGGCGGAAGACATCACTGACCTGACCATGACGAACGTTACAATTTCTGGCATGAGAAATCATGCTATGGACATCCTGCACAGCAGCACTGTCGCGATTGACAATGCAAACGTAACGGGTGTCGATGGATCGGGGACCTTTGGGGAAGGTGGGACATTCGCGCCCGGTCCCGAGGCTATCCGGATTGAAGACAGCAACGGAGTGAGCGTTGAAAATTCTACCATTGACGGTGGATTTCTCGGCATCAATTTTGCCTACAATCCCGGAACTTGGGACGACTCCGGAACGCAGGGCACCATCAGTAGCACCACGATTGACCGTACGTGGGATGCCGTACTTCTTGCGGACAAGGCCCAAGCGACGGTGGAGAATAACACTCTCCGTACATCAAACACCGGTGTACTCGTTGGTTTCTACGACACGGCGGACGGAGAAACACCGGTTTCCCCAGCCGTAACGGCTAATATCAGCGGAAACACAATAACAGAAAATGCTCGCGGAATTCGTGTATTGGACACGCAATCGGCTACCACAAACATAAATTCCAATAGTATTTCCGGAAATAGTGAATTCGGCGTTAAGAACTTTGATTCCGATGATACCTTAGATGCCACCAACAACTGGTGGGGAAATGCCTCAGGCCCCCTTGATGATAAGGGGCTTCCTGGTAGTCCAAACTACAATAATCCATTAGGTACGGGAAATGCTGTAAGTTCTTATGTAGATTATAAACCATGGTATAAAGACGCAGCAATGACTATTTTAAGCAATACTGCGCCTGCAGTTCCAACGCTGGTAAGTCCAACAGATGGCGCGTATGTAAAGCCAGCAGGTTTAATTTTGGATTGGTCAGATGTTACAGATCCCAGTACGCCAATTACCTACTATTATAAATCTTCTTATAGTTCAGCTGTTGGCAGTAATAACGCCTTGACATCGCCGATATATACCTCAGGAGCTCTTACAACTTCTCAAATCGACGCTTCCGGTAGCGCTGATCACTTGTATTATTGGCAAGTAAGAGCTTGTGACGGTCTGGGTAATTGCAGTGATTGGTCAGGTCCATGGCAGGTTACGGTAGACTCTGTTGCACCTACGCTTACCCAGATTACCCCGGTATCTAACCCGACCAATGACGCTACGCCTAATTACATCTTTAGCTCAGACGAAACAGGAACGATTAGCTACGGCGGCGATTGTTCAAGTGCCACTACAACGGCAGTAACAGGTAATAATACCGTTACATTTAACGCACTTTCAGATGGCACGCACTCCAACTGTACGATTACAGTTACGGATCCCGCCGGAAATCCAAGCGATCCTTTAAGCGTAAGTACTTTCACTGTTGATACTCAAGCTCCTGTTTCTTCATTTAGTTCTCCTGTAGATGGTAGCTTTTGGAACACCTCAATAGATATTCAAGGAAGCTCGACTGATGTACCAGATACAACAGTTGATTATGTCCGGCTTTTCTATAGAGAATCGGTAGAGGAAGACGAGGATTTTGTATGGATTGAAATTGATACGGTCGAAAATACCGAAGGTGAC
>MFPL01000007.1:162487-163280 GCA_001784155.1 Candidatus Levybacteria bacterium RIFCSPLOWO2_12_FULL_41_12
CTTATGATTTTACGGAACCCTCTGTAACCGATATATCAATTTCTCCTGATCCTACTAATCATCCTCCGTCAATCTTAGCATTGGCAACAGATTTATTAAGCAGGATCGCTTCGGCTATCTTCCAAGTCGACGATGAGGCATTCAGCGATCCTATAGACTTACCGGCATTAGATGGGGTCTTCGATTCTCTCTCTGAGAATCTTTTCATCGATGAAGATAATACAATGCCCTACCCAGGCGAAGGACTTCATACCTTATATGTTGGGGCGTATGATTTTGCGGGGAATTTCGGTTACAACTTTGCATCTTTTACAGTAGATACAACCGCACCGACGCTGGAATCAACCGAAACTCAAGATACAAATGGAAATGGCAAGATTGATGCAATTAAGCTGACCTTTTCCGAAAACATAGATGATTCACTCTTAGATTCCGGTAATCCTGACGGCTGGGATATTATCGACTACGATGGTGAAGCAATCGGTACAGGCGAAGGCGAGAATGACAGCGAACTGCTTCTGGCTTTTGACGAGGGAGAATCTTTTGATACCGGAGCGACACCGGTTGTTACCTATGCTTCTTCAGGTGGCGGGGGAGACCCGAGTAGCACTCACGATGCGGTCGGCAATGAGCTGGAGTCTTATGAGGCATCGGCCGATGATAAGGCTCTACCTGTACTTTTATCTGCCTTTACCCGTGATACTGATACCAATGGTCAAATTGACGCAATCGAACTTACATTTTCCGAGGATATCGACGACGATATGCTTGATGATAGCGAGTTTGCCGATGG
>MFPL01000008.1 GCA_001784155.1 Candidatus Levybacteria bacterium RIFCSPLOWO2_12_FULL_41_12
TATACTCACAAAAGCAATCATGAAAAACTTTAAAAGAGTCGATCCGGAGGTTTATGAACTTGTAAAAAAAGAAGAGAAGAGACAAGAAGATGTCTTGGAGATGATTGCCTCCGAGAACTACACATCAAAAGCCGTAATTGAGGCATTAGGAACAGTTCTTACTAACAAATATTCGGAAGGATATGCGAAAAAAAGGTATTATCAGGGAAATAGAGTAGTAGATGATGTCGAGCTAATCGCTGTTGATCGAGCAAAAAAATTATTCGATGTTCCTCACGCCAATGTCCAGCCCTATTCAGGATCTCCCGCAAATTCCGCCGTAGAATTTGCAATTCTAGAACCACTTAAGGACAAAATAATGGGACTCTCTTTAGCCTTTGGAGGGCACTTAACGCATGGTTCTCCAGTCTCTTTTTCCGGGAAATACTTCAAGGTTGTTCCGTACTTTCTAAATAATAAAGGAGTTTTGGATTACGATGAAATAGAAAAAGTAGCCTTAAAAGAGAAGCCAAAGCTTATAATATGCGGATATACTGCGTACTCGAGGACTATAGATTTTAAGAAATTTGGGGCGATTGCAGACAAAGTCGGGGCGTATCTGTTGGCAGATATTTCACATATTGCAGGTTTGGTCGTCGGAGGCGCACATCCTTCTCCTGCGAATGACGTTCACGTTATCATGACGACGACGCACAAGACATTAAGGGGCCCAAGAGGGGCTATTATAATGGTTACGGAAAAAGGACTAAAAAAAGACCCGGAGTTGGGAGATAAAATTGATAAAGCGGTATTCCCGGGGTTGCAGGGAGGGCCTCATGATAATCAAACAGCAGCCATTGCTGTCGCTCTTCTCGAAGCATCCCACCCATCGTTTAAAAAATACGCCTCGCAAATCGTAGCCAATGCAAAAACCCTTGCTGAAGAACTTAAGAAAAGAGGTTTTGAAATCGTAAGCGGAGGGACAGACAATCATCTTATTGTTTTAGATTTACAAAATAAAAAAGTAAATGGCGCTGTGGCTGCACTGGCCTTGGAGGTAGCAGGGATTGTTCTTAACAAGAACACTGTGCCAAATGATAAAATGCCGCCTTTTTATCCTTCAGGGTTAAGGCTGGGAACGCCTGCAATTACAACACGCGGAATGAAGGAGAAAGAAATGAAAATGGTCGCAGGCTGGATTGAAAGAGCGGTTGCGGAAGTTTCGGGTTTGAAATTCCCGCAGGATAATAATGGATTCGACAAGCTCACCATAAAGGAGCAAAGAAAAGTAGCTTGGTCTAAGCTTAAAAAAGATCTCTGGAGCAATAAAAATCTCCTAAAAACCGCATCGGAAGTGCGTTCCCTCTGTCAGAAGTTTCCTGTAACATTTTGAGAATATGCTGAGAGAGTTTGGAATTAGAATTGGTGTCTTGCCGCGCGGACCAGATAAAGCGCTTGCTAAGCCCGAGCCACTTGTGGAAGCTGAGCCTGTCCTTCCGCCCTCGGAAAATAGATTCTCATCCTTCGTCGCTTCAAATTCACAAAGATTCACATCTTATAACGATTTGGCCGACAAATACAGAGAAACAGAGGCTGAGTGGAGATCAAAATTTGCTCCGATGCTGGAGGAGGGCGTGCGACTTCAGGAATCTGTCCCTTACGTAACGGATAAAGCTTTATCTCGTTTTAAAAGAGACATTCACCGCTCGGTGTTTGGCACGGGAGCCTCTCCAATTAGGTTTGCCCGAAGTGAAGTTGACTTAGGTAACGGGTTACATATTAGTAATCCCAAAATTGAAGCAAACGCAAATGAGTGGCGCAAGGACGTCGGGAGATTTGCACAAGAATATCATCAAGCTACAGCACCCATATCCTCTGATATGAATAGGGTAAAAGTAGAAGTCTCCCAGGAGATTGAGGAACATTTGATCTCAGACTATCGGGCAATTGTAGATATGGTAGAGTTTCTATCTGCCCCCCAGTATTGGGCTGAGAGAGACCAAATTGCAGCCGTTTTTCGAGAGATCGTTAAAGCTGAGAGCTCAAGATCCACGAGAGAGTCCCCCTTACTTACTCGTGTCAAACTGGAATGGCAGGCTAGAGCAAGGAAAGGTGTTGATGTTTCGATACTTGAAAGATTCCTGATTGATCTGCCTGCATCAAAAATAGCTACTAACATTACTGCCTGGATGAAATACGGTGCTATAGGAGCACAGCTTTTGAGAGATGAGGCGCAGGGAAGTAAAGTGGAGGAGCCAAATCTAAGCGAGATAGAAGGGATGGCAAGATTAATTCCGTTTGGATACTGGCCATCGGAGTTGAAAAATGCTTACGCTAATTTCGTAGCTAAAGATGCAGGTTCTCTTGTCGATAGAATTAGGACTCTTATGCAAAGGCATTTTCCGACGATCACTCCTGGAGACACGAATGGACGTTTGCCCACACCTGAAGATTACTCAGATAATGATAGAAAGAAAAGAAGCGGCCACTCTCGCGGTGGTGCCGCTGTTCCGCCGGAATCCACACCAAGCGGGGATCACCCCGAAGCTGTAGAAAGGGCAGGACGTTTTAAACTAGGAATAGTTAAGAAATTCATAGCGCCTCTGCATGCTAAAGACAGAAGAAGATGGAGACCGATAGACCCTTTGCAGGTAGAGTTAGTTAAGGAAGATGAAGCCAGTATGGCTCAGGCTATCGAAAGACTTTCGGGAAATGCTACGTCCCCTCAGATGAAAAGAGATTTTGCAGAGCTGATACAGCTTTTACTTGACAATCCCTATAGGCGAGGAACCAAAAAGATGGAAGATAGAGAATTTGAGAAAGGCATGCCATGGAGAAGTCTTAATCCCGATGATGTGGAAGGAATCAAATTTGAAGACCATGAAACCAGAAGATACCGAGTTATCTTTATCATTGCCCATGAATATGTAGGTATTAAAGCAATAGTTCATCACAATGTATATGATAGGTTGACAAAAGGCAGGGCCAGAAAAAATCTATAGATTGAATACCTAATCTGGTTCTGCTATAATTCCTCAATCACTCACATTCGAGATTGTCTCTGTTCTAAATAGAATAAATTCGAATGGCGGTTAACCCTCCTACGCCAAAGGCTACGGAAGGGCGAAGGGACAAATTATGAAACAAGTAACACTTGAAGAACTTTTAGAGGCAGGTTGCCATTTCGGCCACCAGGTAACACGCTCAAACCCCCGAGCACGGGATTTCATTTTTGAAGCCAGAGAAGGAATCCACATAATTGATCTTGCCAAGACAAAAGAAGGGCTTGATCAGGCCGGAGAATTTGTAAAAGCTGTCGCGCAGAAAGAAGACAGCGTAATGGTAGTAGTAGGTACAAAAAGACAAGCACACGGAATAATTGAAGAAGAAGCTAAGAAAGCTAAGGGTGAGATAGGAGATCCTCTGAAAGACGGAATTTTTTACGTCACAAATCGCTGGATCGGCGGACTCTTTACAAATTTCTCTGAAGTTTCAAAAAACTTCAAAAAACTAATCGATCTTACAGAAAAATTAAAAAACCCGGAAGAAAGAGCCAAATATACAAAAAAGGAAGTTGGCCTTTGGGATAAAGAGCGCCAAAAACTTGAAAGTTTATATGGGGGAGTCTATCAGCTTAAAAAAGAGCCCGAGCTTCTTTTTGTTGTCGATTCACACCTTGAGGACCTGGCCGTAAGAGAGGCACAAAAAGTCAGCGTCCCAACCGTAGCAATGGTGGACACAAACGCAGATCCTCATATCGTAGATTATCCGATTCCGGCAAATGATGACGCAGTGGGAAGCATTCAGTATATCGTAGAGTATATAATGGAGGCATGGGTAGAGGGCAAGAAATCCGCAAAAAAGGTTCAAAGTGATAAAGTAAAAGAAGAAGAGAAGGCTTTGGAAAAAGAAAAAAAGCCAAAGACTATAGTAAAAACAAAAACGCCAAAAAAGGGTAAAAAAGATGTCAAAAGTAAACCTAGAAAAACTAAAAAAACTTCGTAACGATACGCAGGCTTCTGTAGCTGACGTGAGACACGCCCTTGAAGAGTCAGAAGGCGATTATGATAAGGCTCTCTCATGGCTTAAAAAAAGAGGAGCGCAGATCGCTGAGAAAAAAGCACAGCGCGAAGTAGGACAGGGACTTATAGAATCCTACATCCATCAAAATGGAAAGGTGGGAGCTCTTGTGGTAATTCTTTGCGAAACAGATTTTGTGGCTAGAACAGACGAATTTAAAAATCTCGCTCACGAAGTAGCTATGCAAGTAGCTGCCATGAGTCCCAAAGACGTCTCTACCCTCCTTAGTCAGGAATACATAAGAGACGGATCAATAACCATTGAAGGCTTAATAAAGCAGACTATTGGCAAATTGGGAGAAAATATTGTGGTTCGCGAATTTAAAAGATTTGAGCTATAATCTGATCTAAGATGGATCCCAATACACTAAGTGCAAGCAGGCAGAAAATGGACAAGGCTCTCGAAGTTCTCCGATCCGACCTCTCCACAATAAGAACAGGCAGGGCAGCGCCGTCTCTAGTCGAAAACGTAGTAATTTCAGCGTACGGCGGTTCGGCAAGATTAAAAGTTCTTGAGCTCGCTACGATCGCAGCGCAGGATCCCCAGACCTTAACAATCACTCCTTTTGATGGATCGGTAATTGAGGAAATAAGAAAGGGAATAATGGAAGCAAGTCTCGGGTTCAACCCTGTGGTAGACGGACAGTTGATAAGGATTTCTATTCCGCCGCTTTCTCAGGAAAGGCGTGAAGAGCTGATTCACTTAATGCATCAAAAATTGGAGAACGGAAAAATTATGATTAGACAAACAAGGCACGAAGCAATGAGTGAAGTTAAAAAGGAAGATTTATCAGAAGATGAAACGAGTCGGCTTGAAAAAGAAATTCAGAACATGACGGATAAACACATTGAAGAAATTGATCAGCTGGGAAAGAATAAAGAAGAAGAGCTCCTCCAGATCTAAATCCGCAATTTCTAAGTACTAATTTGAGTTAATTAGATCAATTAGAAATTTTCTGATATACTTTTAGTTCGAATATGCTGATTACAATACTAGCTTTCTTTCTGATACTTTCCATTTTGGTCCTGGTCCATGAGCTGGGACATTTTTTTGTTGCAAAAATGTTTAATATAAAAGTTGAGGAATTTGGATTTGGATTTCCGCCAAGGGTTTGGTCTAAGAAAATAGGTGAGACGCTTTACTCGTTTAATCTTCTGCCAATCGGCGGATTTGTAAAGCTTTACGGAGAGGATGAGGCCGGAGGAGGCAAGCTTAGCTTGCCAGTAGAAAGTAGTAAGTATAAAGTATCAAGCAAAAAAGAAATACTTAATACGAAATACTTAATACAAAATACTGATTTGGATCGAGCATTTTTTGCAAAGCCCATATGGCAAAGGATACTTGTAGTTGTCGCAGGAGTATTTATGAACTTTTTGCTCGCAGTTACTTTAATTTCTTTTCTTTTCGCAAGCTATGGAGCGCCGGTTCCCGGAGGAGACGTAGTGATAAGTGAGGTTTCAAAAAACTCACCTGCAGAAAAAGCAGGACTAAGCAGGGGAGATGCGGTTCTTGAGATTGACGGAGTAAAAATAGTGTCGAGTAAGGATCTTATATCAATTACCAAAGAAAAGCTCGGTGAGCCGATAACGCTTAAAATAAAAGATCAAAATTCAAATCTCAAATCTGTAACAATTACCCCAAGAAAAAAGTATCCTCCCGATCAGGGGCCTATGGGAGTAGCCATTGGACAGAAAATGGTAATAAAAAAATATCCCTGGCATGAGGCGCCTATTGTGGGAACAAAAGAGGCAATTAAAACTTCAGTCTTAATTCTGTCTGGGCTTGGAGCGGTGGTAAGCCAGATCGCGACGACCGGATCTGTTCCCCAGGGAGTAGCAGGTCCAATAGGTATAGCGCAATTGACAGGGGAATTCGTTGACAGCGGGTTTTATGCTTTGCTTTCATTCCTGGCGCTTCTTTCTTTGAATCTCGCAATTCTTAACGTCCTGCCAATCCCTGCGCTCGACGGAGGAAGGCTATTTTTTATTCTGATCGAAGCAGTAACCAGGCGCCGTGTGCATCCCAGATTTGAGGCTTATTCCCATGCCATAGGAATAGCAGTGCTTCTTGCCTTAATAGCGCTTATTACCCTTCATGATTTGGGAAGAATAATCTCAGGTCAGCCAATAATTCCCATAGAATAAAGTGAAGAAAATCCCACAAGACGAGCTTAAGAGGAAATTAACACCCGAAGCCTTTCATATTACACAGGAAAAGGGGACTGAGGCACCCTTTACAGGAGAGTACGTCTATACAAAAGACGACGGAATGTATAGATGTATTGTCTGCGGGAATCCTCTGTTTGATTCTTCCACCAAGTTTGAATCAGGGTCCGGGTGGCCAAGCTTTTATGACATCGCAACAAAAGGAAACGTAATCTTAGAAGAGGATAAAAGTCTAGGAATGAATAGGACTGAGGCTACTTGTGCTAATTGTGGAGCACATTTAGGGCATGTTTTTAACGACGGACCGAAGGAAAAAACAGGGCTTCGCTATTGCATTAACTCCTGCGCGCTGGATTTTCAAAAAGGATAAATAATAATTCTGACTACCGATTAGAGGGTCTAAATTTAACAAGTGGGGTCATTAAGCCTTGACGGAATAGGATCTGTATATTGGACTAGTTTGGCCTTAGGCGGTGGTGGAGGAGAAAGTTTAAGAACTCTTTTCCAAAATTCTCCGTGCTTTTCTCCATAATCGACTTCAACAGTCACCATACCGCGAGGAGCTTTTTGGAAAGGATCCGTTATCTCACTGTTTGGAATTCTTTTAAACGATACTCCAATCGCTTTTGCCGCTTTTCTAAAAATTTGAGCTCTTTCTTTGGGAACAGGCCCCTTCAAAAGCGGGTGGATAAGGGGGGTGGGAAGAGCTTCTTTTCCTTTCATGAGAAAAATATTATAGAGGAATTAAAAATATTGAGCAAATTGTCTATTTTTATAGTCCGAATGCCTCTTCAGCATTTATGTAGGCTTCTTCTTTACTTATTTGGTCTTCAACTGGGTGAGCCCTGTTTGAATAGAACGCAATGCTTGGAGATGACCACCCGTCTGTTTCTCGTCTTGCGATAAGCCTCGCCATTCTCATATCGCTACCGTTATCAAATTGAAGTTGGACAGAAACATCAACCCGTCCGTCTCTCTGGGTAATATCAAAAATTTTTCTTACACCTTTAGGAGAAAGGTCACGTCTGTCAATACGGCTCGTGATAAGGCCATTTTTATCACATGGAAGCAGAAGCGAGGGGGGAATAAATCGATCGGCAAAAACTTGCACAAATTCCTTTAATCTCTTATCTACGTACGGTGGGGTAGTTTCTGCCGCGCGTCTTTCTACGGTCGGTCCTGCCATTTCTAATCCGATTATACAGTTTGAGATTAGCTTGTCAAGAAAGGATTTTATTTGAGGATTTTTTTGAGCGCTACGAGATAAGATGCTTCTTTAAGGTTGGTTTTTTTACTTTTGGCAGTATTCCAAACGCTTTCAAATGCTTTGACCATTAGCTTTTCCAGTCTTTTTAAAACAACGTCTTTTTTGTAAGTTTTATTTTGAATATTTTGCTCCCATTCGATAAAACTTGCGGCAACTCCTCCTGAGTTCGCCAAAATATCAGGAACGATTACAACGCCTTTTTCGCTTAAGTAATGGTGAGCTTTTGGGGTAACAGGGCCGTTTGCCATTTCAACAATAACTTTTGCTTTTATATTTTGCATATTGTTTTCATTAATAACATCTTCTAAAGCAGCAGGGATTAAGATATCAACGGGAAGCATTAAAAGCTCCTCGTTCGTAATTAATTGGCCTCCTCTTGTGTCGCAAACTCCGCCTGCGCAGTAGCAACCGTTTAAACTCCCTTTTTCCATTTTGCATTCATATACGAGGGGAATATCTAGGGGTATAAAGGTCTTCTTGCTGTCTCTTTTTATGATTCCGCCTTTTGAATCAGATACCGCAACAACTTTAAATCCGGCTTTGGAGGCTAAGTCTGCAAAATAATAACCCACATTGCCAAAGCCCATAACAGCGAGTGTTGTATTTTTGGGATCCAAATTTAATTTTTTTGCCAATTCTTTTAAGACAACTACTCCGCCAAAGCCAGTTGCTTCTGTTCTTCCGCTCAATCCGTTTTTGCCCTTTCCGGTAAAGGTCGCATAAAGCTCGTTAAGAGACTTTTTAATACCGTCTTTTCTGGCGAGTTTTATATATTCATCAATCATCCAGTCAATAATCTTGGGATTTGTATTAACATCAGGAGCAGGGACATCTTTCTGGGGCCCCAAAATATCATAAACGCGTCTTACATATTCTCTGGAAATTTCTTCCAGCTGTTTTTCACTTAATGCTTTGGGATCAAGGGAAATTCCTCCTTTTGCGCCACCAAAAGGAACGCCTACTACTGCTGTTTTTAAACTCATCCATAAGGAAAGTCCCATTACTTCGTCCTCGTTAACTTTTGGATGAAATCGCAGCCCCCCTTTGTAGGGACCCAAAATATTACTATGCTGGCTTCTGTAGCCTCTAAAAGTTACGGTTTCACTGCCGAGTTTAATTGGGATTTTCACCTCAACAATTCTATCCGGTTCCAGAAATTCTTCTAATGCATTTTGGGAAAGATTGTATTTCTTTCCAATTTCTAAAATCTCTTCTCTTGATTTTTGATAAACACTCTGCTGATCCATAAAACAAAATAAAGTATACAACGCCTAATTTAAAAATGCTACACTTATCTGCAAGGACTTGAAGAAAATGGATAGCATAAACTTTGATGATTTTAATCCAGCCTTTGCTAAACCTGCCCGTCCGGCAGGCGGGGCTTCGGCGGATTTCAGACTATTATGAATATTGACTTAGAGGACTTCAAGAAAGTGAAAATAAAAATCGGAAAAATAACTTTGGTGGAAAAAGTTCCCGACGCCGATAAGCTCCTTAGGCTTGAAGTGGACTTCGGCAGCGAGACACGTCAGGTGGTTTCTGGAATTGCCGAGAGCTACTCCCCGGAAGAATTGATAGGCCGTGAATTTCCTTTCGTAGTAAATTTAGAAACACGAAGCTTTCGGGGAATTGAAAGCCAGGGAATGATATTGGCAATTGATGCGAAAGAGAAAACGATTTTAATCGCTCCACTTGAGGAGGTAGAACCCGGAGCGGAAGTCATTTAAAATATGGGACGAAGAACGGCAAGGAAATTGATTATGCTATACTCGAATTTATGACCCATTCGACTAATGCTCAGGGTCATACTGAGTGAAATTGAACGTATGAAGTATTCGAAGCTTTTTCCAAAAAGTCAGAAAATAGAATTCAAGGAAGATCTTTCTGTCAACGCGAAATATTTGGTTAAAGGAGGCTTCATGAATCAGCTCATGGCTGGCAGCTGGACTCTTTTACCCTTGGGTTTTGTTGTCGTAGAGAAAATAAAAAATATAGTCAGAGAAGAGCTTAATAAAACAGGCGCGCAGGAACTCCTTATGCCACTTCTTCACCCTCGAGAAATTTGGGACACGACGGGAAGATGGTCAGACCCCGAGGTGCAAAAAATAATGTACCAATTTAAAGACATACATGACAAAGAGTACGGACTTTCTTTTACCCATGAAGAAATTGTGATGAATTTGCTTGGGAAATTCGTGCAATCCTACAGAGACCTTCCCGTGATGGTTTACCATTTTTCGACAAAATTCCGAAACGAGCCGAGGGCGAAATCAGGAATCTTAAGAGCCAGAGAATTTATGATGAAGGACTTATACAGTGCTCACGTGTCAGAGGAGGATATGTATGAATATTATAATTTGGTTAAAGAAGTTTATGTAAAAATCTTTGAGAGAATAGGTCTTTCTGTCATTGTTACAGAGGCAAGCGGAGGAGTTTTTACAAAAAACGTGACCCACGAATTCCAGGTTTTGTCGGATTCTGGGGAAGACGAGATAATTTATTGTCCCGAAGGGGACTTTTCTCAAAATGTCGAGATCGCGAAAGTAAAAGAAGGAAAACAGTGTGATTTAGGTCATGGGCCACTGAAAAGAGCAAAAGTTATTGAGGTCGGAAATATTTTTCCTCTGGGAACTAAATATTCAAAGGATCAAAAAGTTTTTTACACCGATAAAGATGGATCGCAAAAGGAAATTTGGTTTGCAAGCTACGGAATTGGCCCGACCAGAGTTATGGGTGCACTCGTCGAAGTTCACCACGATGATAAGGGAATAATCTGGCCCAAAACAGTAGCGCCTTTCCAGGCTCATCTGTTAGTAGTTAGTAGTCAGAAGTCAGTAGTCAGAACCGCAGACGATATTTATACCAAACTTGAGGCTTCCGGAGTAGAAGTTCTCTACGACGATAGAGACGTATCGGCAGGAGAAAAATTTGCTACGGCAGATCTTTTAGGAATTCCACACAGGCTCGTGATGTCAGAAAAAACAGGTGATAAAATTGAATTTAAGAAAAGAAACGAAGATAAAACAGAGCTCTTGCAGTTTGACGAATTAATAAAAAGACTTAAGGAAGAAACGGAAGGCTGACTCCTAAGACTTTTGTCCACACTAAGGTATAAGCTACAAAGAAAACTGAAGCCAAAAGAGCCCATAAAATTGTCGGAACTCCTTTCTTGCCCGCCTTCATAGTGCCTGCTTTGTAAGCTTGAGATGCTGATGGTATATTTCCGGATTGAAATGATGCATGAGTAGCTGTAATTGTTGGTGATGGCGGAATTGGAGGCAGTGGAGAAAGAGGAGAAGCGACGACCGGCGGTTGGACAATGGGAGGAGTGGAAGAAGGCGCAGCTTGTGCGGATTGCATCGGCGCAGCAGATTGAGAAATGGGAGGAGTTACGGTAGTTCTCATAACTCGCTCATATGCTTCTTTGAGCTTCGGGTCAAGCTGCCCGACTTTGTTGGGATCCATACCATATTATAGTGCTTTCCAGTTGTCTGTTGTCAAGAAGCTTTAGTCTTTTTTTTAATCAAGAAAAGGTTTATACTTAACAGACGAAACTTTAACAAATTAGGCTCAAAATTTATGAAAATTATTGTTACACACAATGCTCCGGATTTAGATGCTATAACATCTGTCTGGCTTATTAAGAGATTTTTGCCGGGTTGGGAAGACGCACAACTCCAATTCGTACCGGCCGGTGAACGAATTGGAGAAATCAAATCTCAAATCTCAAATCTCAAATCTCCGATTGAGAAAATAAATGAGGACGAAGTTATCCATGTTGATACAGGGCTTGGCCCTCTGGATCACCATCAGATTGCCTCGGATAAAGTCTGCGCAGCGAGTCTTACATGGGATTATGTTAAGTCTCAAAACCCGGCCTTCAATAAAACGGATGAATCGGACAGAGTTAAGCATAAAGAGGAGGCACTGGGAAGAATGGTAGGAGTTGTTGTTGATGACGATCATTTTAAGGAGATCTTCTATCCGGATCCAATAGCAGACTACTTTGAATTTTTACTTCAAGGAGTGATAGACGGAATAAAGCTTCAGAAACCGGGGGATGACAAATATTGTGCGGAATTTGTAAGTAATTGTCTTGACGCAATTCTTCATAACTTTGAAAATCGCGTCTGGGCAGAAGAGGAGATAAAGGCAAAGGGAAGAGAATTTAGTACGGGATGGGGAAAAGGACTGGGAGTAGAAACAATAAACGATGACACTATTAAGCTTGCGCAAAAAATGGGATATACCGTAGTGGTAAGGCGAGACCCCAGAAAAGGATACGTTAGGATAAAAGCGGTGCCCGGCTCTAGTGTAGATTTAACGCCGGTATGTGAAAGGCTAAAGAAGAGGGACCCTCAGGCTACCTGGTTTCTTCATATATCGAAAAAAATGCTTCTCAATGGTACGGCAAAAAATCCTAAAATGAGGCCTACAACCCTAAGCCTCGATGATATAATAAACGTGTTGAAGACGTTTTGAAATATGAAAGACTGTGTATTTTGCAAAATTATTAATAAAGAAATACCTTCGATCACGATTTTCGAAGACACATATACGATGGTTTTTATGGAGCTTAACCCATCAGCACCAGGGCATTTGATAGTAATTAATAAAAAACATGGATACAGTATATTCGAATACGAAACAGAGGACTTGGGAAGAATGATGGAGACTACAAAGAAGGTTTCAAAAAAGGTGCAGAAAGCACTGTCTGCAGATTCATTAACTTTAGGGATTAATCATGATGAAAAAAACGGCGTTCCTCACCTCCATGTTCACATAATTCCAAGATGGGACAATGATAAGGGTGGTATTATTCAATCAATTGTAAATAACAAGCCAAAAGAGGATAGGGAAACAATTGCAGAAAGGATTAGGAGTGTTAATTAATCCGCCTTCGTCCGCCTTTTGGCGAGGCTTTGGCGAGACAAGGAGGAGGTGTTTTCAATGGTTGTAGTTAAAAAGATGCCAGGTGATAGCGATGATTCCTTGATAAGAAAATTTTCTAGAAAAGTAATGAATGAGGGGATTATTCAGGAGGCAAAAAGAAGAGAGTTTTACCTCAAACCCTCTTTGGCCCGCAAGCAAAAAGCGGAAGATGCCCGACGTGCCAAGAAGACTTGGGTATAATCTATGGCAACTGTTAATGTATCGATTTTTGTTGAGAGTAGGTATAGGGTTAGTAGAAAGCGTTTAAAAACGACGGTTTCTAACATGCTGAACAAACAGGAAATAGAGAGTCCTGTTGAGGTTTCAATAGCTGTGGTGGGAGACCGGAAAATGAGAGAACTCTCAAGGAAATATAAAGGAGAAGATAAGACCCGAAACGTCCTGTCGTTCTCCTTATCCGAAGGAGAAAAAGCCTATGACCCCTCAAATGTTTTGCGTTTGGGAGATATCGTAATTTCATATCCTGAGGTAATAAGAGAGGCGAGCCGGGATGAGGTTTTGGTAGACGATAAGATAGATGAGCTCGTGATTCATGGATTGGGTCATCTTTTAGGATTACACCATGATTAATATGAAAGTTGGGATCGCTCGCATTAAAATTTTCTCACTTATAGTTGCGCTAGGTTTTCTCTACCCCTTTGTTAAACAGTTATCTAAGAGTTTACTAGTAAAAATCGCTAATGTTTTAGATCAGTATAAGTTCGAAAATCTCAAAGCTTCGCACTCCCATTTGAAATTAGAAATTAGGAATTAGAAATTTTAAAAATATGGTTTTTTATTTAAAGTACAGACCTCAAAGAATCGTAGATCTTGATAGTGAGCAAGTCCGCGAAAAACTAAGCTCAATAGTCTTAGGCAAAAATCTTCCTCACGCATTTTTATTTACCGGACCTAAGGGGCTTGGTAAGACATCAGCTGCTCGGATTCTGGCAAAAATTATAAATTGTACAAACCGTAAGCCAAGCGATCCGGAGCCTTGCAATAAATGCATTCAATGTAAATCGATTACTGAAGGGACAAATCTTGACGTAATGGAGATAGATGCCGCCTCAAACAGGGGCATAGATGAGATAAGAGATTTGAGAGAAAAAATAAGGCTTTCGCCAATCTCTGCAAAAAAGAAAGTTTATATAATCGACGAAATTCACATGCTTACGACGGAAGCATTTAACGCACTTTTGAAAACTCTTGAAGAGCCACCAAATCACGCTGTTTTCATTCTTTGCACAACTGAGATTCATAAGGTGCCCGATACGATTATGTCCAGATGTTTTCAAGTAGTATTCAAAGAAGCAAGTGAGGGGGAGCTGGTTAGGTCTTTGCAAAGAGTGCTAAGAGGGGAAGGAATGAATGTAGATAAGGACGCGCTTTCTCAAATAGCGTCTTTATCTGACGGAAGCTTTCGAGATGGGGTAAAGATATTAGAGGAGGTAGCAAGAGCTGCAGGCAGAAAAAAAATAACTAAGGAGTTGATAGGCGAGAGCTATAAGGTCTCTTCGATTACAAAGGATGTTTATGATTTGATTGACTTTCTTTCCCAAAGAGACTTAAAGAGCGCAGTTTCATTAATTAATGCTCTAGAAGAAAAAGGGACTGACGCCAGATTTTTTACCGAAGAGTTGGTGTCTCAAATTCATGGGGTTCTTTTAAAGAAACTTGGCATAGTGGAAGGAGTAAGTGACGTTTCGTTAAGCATAGAGGAGATAAAAAACCTTTTTGCTTTGATATCGGAGAGCTATTCCGCAGTAAAATATTCTTTCCTTCCCTTTCTGCCCTTGGAGATAGCGGTAATAGACTGGAGCCAGAAGAAAGATTCTATTATTGGTATTCCCTTTGAAAAAACTCTTGAAGAGCCGGCTCCGAACGGTCTCACTCCAAAACATGATAAAATATTGTTAGACTTAATAGATGTCGTTAAGAGGGATAACTATTCCATCGCGGGAGTCTTAAGAGCATGCAGTATAAAGATTAATGGTAAAGACGCAGTTATAGAGACACCCTACAAGTTTCACAAAGAGCGTTTGGATGAGCCAAGCACAAGGAGTCTTTTAGCGAACACTTTAAATGAAATGATGGGAAAAAAAATAAATCTGGAGATACGTTTGAAGGAATAGGCCCGCCTTCATCCCGATTCAATCGGGATTTCGGCGAGGCAAAGGAGGTGATTTTAATTCATGCAAAATCCATTTTCACAAATGTCAGAGCTTAAGAAAATGAGGGATCAGGCGATGCAGATACAGCGTCAGCTGCAGGCTGAGGAGGTAGAGGTGGAAAAAAACGGCGTAAAAATTCTTATTACCGGAGATCAAAAGCTAAAGACGCTTGAAACGCACGGTAAATCAGACGAGGATATAAAAGAAGCTGTCAATGAAGCGATAAAGAAATCGCAAGAAGTAGCAGCAAAAAAACTTTCACAAATGCAAGGCGGGTTATCGGGACTCCTAGGAAGGGGAAGCTAGATTTTGAAACTATTTTTCGGATCTACAAATAAGTCTCTCGCGGAAAAGATTTCCAAAGAGGCAAGTCTGCCATTGGGAGAACTTGAGATATTCAAGTTTCCTGATGGGGAAACGCGCGTAAGAGTAATTGATAACGTAGTAGATGAGGATGTATGGGTTCTTCAAAGCAGAGGTCGTAATCCGGACTCTTCTTACATGGAGCTCTTTTTTATCGTAGATGCATTGAAGAGGAGTGGCGCGAGGTTTGTCGGGACCATTATTCCTTATCTTTCATACCAAAGACAAGATCACGTTTTTCGAAGCGGTGAGGCAGTTTCTCTTGAAGTCATAATAAAAACGCTCGAAAGAGTAGGGGCTGATAAAATAATAACGCTTGATCTGCATTCAATAAAAATTCCGGAACTTTTTAATATTCCCATGACGCATCTTTCTGCTATTCCGCTTTTTGCAGAAGTGATTAAAGAAAAATTTAAAAATCTTGATCGATGCGTTTTGGTATCCCCCGATATGGGAGGAATAAGAAGAATCAAAATTCTTGCCGATGAACTGGGAGTCTCTTTTGCTACTATTGAAAAAAACCGTGACCTTGAAACTGGAGAAATAGAATCCGCGAAGCTTGATGGGGAAATAAAAGAAAATGCGATCATAGTAGATGATATGATTTCGACCGGCAGAACGATTGGTGCCGCAGCAGAGCTTCTTTTAAAAAATGGAGCGAAAAATGTCTATGCCTTCGCAACTCATCCTGTTTTCTCATCTGATCCGCCGATATTTTTTGAGAGCTCCAGTGTCTCAGAGGTTTTCGTTACGGATTCAATAAATGTTCCCAAAGATAAGCAATTCGCAAAACTAAACATAATTTCAGTAGCCGGTTTATTCTCTAAGGAGCTTTCCAAAAAATGATCCATTCGACGTCGCTCAGGATCATAGTGAGCAGTTCGGCAGTCCTGAGCTTACTGTCGAAGGATAAAATCGAAATATGAAAATTCCTAAAGCAGTACAAAATCTAGTCGAATCATTTGAGAAGCTTCCAGGTGTCGGGCAAAAAACTGCGCAAAGACTCACTTTTTATCTTCTTCACGTACCGCAAAGCGAACTCGATTCTTTTGCTAGAGCCATAGGGAGTCTGAAAAATAACACATTAGTTTGTTCTGTTTGTCTTAACATAGGGGAGAAGGATCCGTGCGACATATGCTCAGATACTCAAAGAAATAAAGATACGATCTGCGTAGTGGAGCAGCCTTTGGATGTATTGGCGCTTGAGAAAAATGGAAAATATCAGGGGGTCTACCATGTGCTCCATGGGAAAATAGATCCTTTAAATAATATTGGGCCTGATGAAATTTACATAGGAAAGCTTTTGGACCGCATTAGGGATTCGAAAAACAGTCACACCATATCGGAGGTTATTATTGCAACAAATCCTACTATGGAGGGAGAGGCAACTGCCATGTATATTACCAAACAAATCAAATCTCAAATCCCTGCCTCGCCGGCAGGCAGGTTAAGTCTCAAATCTCAAATCAAAATTACGAGGATAGGACGGGGACTACCTGTGGGATCGGATATAGAATATGCCGACGAAGTTACCCTACAGCGTGCGATGGAAGGAAGGCAGGATTATTAATGGATAAGAGCGGCGTATTTGGTGAAATCCTAGAGACTGGTCAGCAGGCCGCCTCGTCTGCGGGTAAGGGGTTAAAAAAGGCTGCTTCCGACTTTGCAAATTCTGCTACAGGACAGATAACGGGAGACGGTAGCGGAACAAATGAAGATTTAAGCGGAGCGCAGAAAGGCATGTCTGATGATCAGGCACAACAGTTCTTGAGGGATTTATACGGAAAATCTAAAAAAGATGAATTGCCCGTACCACAAAAAGAAGCCGGTCAAAGTCAAAGTTCAAATGAGCCACAAGACGCGGTAATTGATCAAAATCCGGTTCAAAAAGCTTTAGGAATTACGCCTTTTGATCCAAATGCACAGAAGTCTCCGGAGGAACTCGTACGAATTGAGGCTCTGCGAAGAAAGCTTCATGGAGAATATTATGAAAATTTGACGAACCCTCCAAAACCACAAGAAGAAAGACCGGTCGAAAAGGTAGAGAGAGAAGAGAAGGAAGACCGGTGGAAGCTTCAGGATAAAAAGGCTAAAGAGCCTCCTCCTCTGGCAGTGCAGAACGCGCAAAAAGTAGAAAAAAATCCGGGAGCATCGGGATGAAGATTTACAATACGCTATCAAGATCGGTTGAGGAGTTTGAACCAATTAATCCACCAAGCGTGGGACTCTATTCCTGTGGCCCTACAGTTTATGACTACCAGCACATAGGCCACATGCGCCGATACGTTGAAGATGATATTTTAATCCGCGTTCTGAAATCAAATAGCTTCTATGTCAAACACGTTATGAATATAACTGACGTTGGTCATCTTACGTCAGATGCCGATACGGGTGAGGATAAGATGGAAAAAGGTGCAAAGAGACTAGGAATGAGTGTCTGGGATATAGCAAAGAAATTTGAGATGCAGTTTAAAGACTCGTGTCTCGCTTTAAATGTGAGTTTACCAAAAGACTTAATGCATGCAACAGATTATATAGAAGAGGAAATTGAACTCATCCAACGCCTTGAGAAAAAAGGATTTACGTATAAAACAACAGACGGAATTTATTTCGACACTTCAAAATTTTCTGATTATTTCAAGCTCTCCCGTCAAAATCCGGAGACGCTCCGAGCTGGAGTAAGAGTAGCTTTGGGAAAGAAGAAGAATATTTCTGACTTTGCCTTGTGGAAATTTTCACCCAAAGAAGAAAAGCGACAAATGGAGTGGAAAAGTCCATGGGGAATAGGATTTCCAGGTTGGCATATTGAGTGTTCCGCTATGTCTATGAAAGCACTTGGGGAATCATTAGATATTCATACAGGTGGAGTAGATCACATTAACATTCACCACACAAATGAAATAGCGCAAGCTGAAGCGGCTACAGGCAAACCTTTTGTTAAATATTTCATTCACCACGCATTCCTAGCTGTAGAAGGACAAAAAATGAGCAAAAGTCTTGGAAATACTTATACGGTTAAGGATGTTATTGAAAAAGGATTTGACCCAATGGCGCTACGATATTTATATTTGCAAACTCACTACAGACAGGAAATGAATTTTACATGGGAGGCTTTATCTGGAGCTCAAAACGCACTAGCTAAATTAAAAGCTGACATAGAATTTTGGGATGAGGCTAAGGTTGGTTGTGCTGAGTTTGAACAAAATTTTTTAGAGGCGGTTAATAACGATTTGAATATTCCGGAAGCACTGGCCGTTTTATGGGAAATGGTAAGGTCCGATTATCCTTCATCTGCAAAAAAGAGAAGTGTTCTAAAGTTTGACGAAGTTTTAGGTTTGGATCTGGGAAAAGCTAAGAGGAAAGAAGAAAAAATTCCGGATGAAATCAAGAAGCTTTCGGAAAAAAGGGGAGAGTTTAGAAAAGAGGGAAAATTCGACAGGGCAGATAAAATAAGAGCGGAAATTGAAGAAAAAGGCTTTGCTGTTGAAGATTCTGAAAGCGGTCCAAAATTGAGAAGGAAGAGCTAATCAGACTTGACACAATTTTTTAAATGCTATACGCTAATTTAAGATGAAAACAAAACTTGTTGTTGGTTTTTTTATTCTTTTTTTAGTAGCTCTTGTTCCTTCGGCTTCTGCTTTGGAGGATTCCATTGCTTCTCCTACTGCAAAACCCACAATTAAAAGGCTTCAGAATGTTAAAGAGAATGCGAAGAGCAGAGCTTCTGCAGCTGCAGAGAAGAAAGCAGAAAGACTATCCGAGTCAAGGCTTAAAGTATGCCGTGGTAGAACGATAAGTCTCCATAATAGGGCAAAAGGTATTCTAGGAAGAGGTAGTAGGATGCACAAAAGACTTGAGGCTCTGACAATGACAGTCGATAAATTCTATCAAAACAGACTAGTTCCGCAGGGACTAATTCTTGAAAATTACGATGAACTTTTGGCAGATATAGACGCTAAAAAAGCAAATGTTTCTTTACTTTTAGACGCGGCAAAGGTGACTGGTGAAGACTTTGACTGCGGATCAGATGATCCGAAGGGTCAACTTGAGGCATTTAATGAGGACATGAAAGAAGTTTTGGAGGCATTTAAGCAGTACAAGCAATCGGTTAGAACTTTTGTAAAAGCAGTTAAGGATCTCGCAGTACAAAACAGAGACTCTTTAGAAGAGGAGGTCGTGCAGTAAAGTGGAAAATAATCCTAATATAGTGTCACCAGCACAGCCGATTCAATCACCACCCCCGCCTCCTGCTCCTGCCGAGCAGGTCCCGCCGCAGCCTGCAGAGCCAGCTCCTTCTCAAGTTTCTCCGCCGGAGGAAAGTCCCAAGAAGGGTAGGAGATCCCTATATATCATTTTGATTGTTTTACTTTTGCTTATTTTATTTGGAGGACTTTCATATGCATATTTTTATGCTACAAAGCAGTCGAGCGTAACGGAGGAAGTTGTTCAAACAGAACAAGCATTAGTTACACCAACTCCGACAGAAGAACCTGCCCCAAGCGTGGAGAATGACTCAGATTTAGATGGGATAATAAACGAACTTGATACCGAGGATGCTACTCTTGAAGCCGAGCTTAACTCCTTTGATAAAGAATCCAACTTCTAAAGTTCGCTTAGCGTCTTAAGCTGAAGCTCAATTTTATCTTCTACCTCGGATCCGAAAGAAATCAAAAGCCTGTCTCTATCTTCTATCTCTCTAGTTAAGGCGCCGGGGCTTAATATGTCATTAATATAAAACTTCAGACTTTTTGTCTCATTTGAACAAAAAACCTGACCAGTACCCGTAGTAAGACACTCTTTTGTGATTTTCATCGGAAGGGTCATAAAGAAGTCATTCCAAGTGGTTTTCTCTTTTAATACAACTACCTCAGATGGCTTATCAGGAGAAATAAAAACTTCATTAGAAAGATTATGATAACGCGAGTCGCTGAAGTCTCGCCTGGTGCCATTAGTGTAAATTAAAAATTTTGCTCTAATTTCAGCGTCAGCTGGCTCTTCCGCGGAAGTATTTTGATTTTCGCTAGATTTGAGGATAGGGAGAGGTTTGTCTGAAGTTGCAAAAAAGAATGCCAGCCCAGAAATAAAGACTAGACTGGTGAGGCCTATAAAAACGAACTTACTCATAACTTCGAAGGGTTAACTTTTATTATTTTATCGTCTCCAGATCGAGGCACTCCGCGCCCGTCCCGATTACTTGTAGTTATGTAGAGAAATCCATCTGGTCCAACTATCACTTCACGAATCCTGCCCAGCTCTCCGTTAAGGTGTTTTGACAATACTACCTGGTCTGAGGTTTTTGCTTGAAAAAGACCTTGTCCGCGAAGACCTGCGAAAAATAGCGAACCATTTATATATGCTAATCCGGATGGAGCCCAGGTTTTATGCCCGCTTTGCAATACGGGGGAGATGATTCCTGGCGCGATATTTTCTCCGCGTACATCAGGCTATCCGAAATTCCCCCCGAGCTTAATTTTATTTAATTCATCGGTAGCTGTTGAGCCGTGTTCCGTCTCCCAAAGGTTTCCTTTATCATCCCATGCCAGGCCCTGAGGGTTTCTGTGTCCATATGAATAAACAGAATTTCCGAAGGGATTACTTGAGGGGATCAGTCCTTCATCGGTCAAGCGGAGTATTTTTCCAGCCAAAGAGGTTTTGTTCTGAGATAAAGACGGGTTTGATGCGTCGCCAGTTGTTATATAGAGTAGTCCGTCGGGTCCGAATTTTATCCTTCCGCCGTCATGGTTTGATGCTGCAGGAATTTCATCTAAAATTATTTTATCTTCCGTTAATTTATTCTCGTCAAGTTTAAATCGCACGACTCGATTTTTGTTGTTTCCGTCGGAGGAGGAATAAGTATAGTAAGCATAAACATACTGATTCTCTTTGAAGTTTGGATGTACGGCTATTCCATGAAGACCTGACTCGCCTATCTGTGATACTTCGGAAATTTCAGATACTAGGCGTACAATTCCTTTATCAAGTATTTTTACTGATCCCCGGCGTTCTGTTATGAGGAGTCGTCCGTCGGGCAAAAAAGCCAAGGCCCACGGTACCTCTAAATTTTGGGCAACAACAGAGACCTTTGATTCCTCACGAAGCGCAGTGGGATCCGGTGAGTTGGTAACCGTACTTCGGGCAGGTGGTAGGTTTGTGGGTTTAAAATATTTTCTTCCCAAGGAAAATATTGCTAGAGCAAATAATAGAATCACTATTAAGACAAAAGTCTTTTTCACTTTCCTATTATAACTCAAATACTGGATCGGTAGTTAAAAATATGATACTTTAATCATATGGTTGATAAAAAGAAAAAAGAGGAGGAATTGTCAGCAGAACCCGTAAAAGAAGATTCTGCAGAAAAAGTGGAGGAGGAAAAGGTCTCTGACTCACACGAAAAAGAGCCGGCTCCAAAAAAAGAGCAAGGAGAAGATGAAAGCGTTTCTGGAGAATTGATAGTTGAGGTCTCGGAAAGTAAAACCTATGGCTGGATTTTTATAGTTGGGCTGCTCCTGGTCCTTCTTATTGCCGGCGGCGGACTTTTATTCTATTTTAAAGGTATTGAAAATGTTAATTTGCCTATCAATTCTCAGGCTCCGACGACTGTGACACCTGTCCCTACGCAAGCCATAAGTCCAACCCCTACTGCGACTGCTTCTGCAAAATTAGATAAGGAAGAGTTTGGAATAGAGGTTCTTAACGGAAGCGGAAAAGGCGGACAGGCTGCCGTAGTGCAAAAGATTCTCGAAGACGGCGGATTTAAGGTAGATTCCATAGGAAATGCCGAAGATTCAGACCATAAAGATACTCTAATATCGGCCAGGAAGTCTGTAAGTAAAGAGTTTTTGACAGAGCTTAGGAAAGAATTGGGTAAAGTGTATGTTTTGTCAAAAGAAACAGGTGAGCTTAAAGATAGTTCAAATTCAGATATCGAGATAATCGTAGGAAGTGAGCGTAAGTAGGTATCAGGTTCGGGATCCTTGTGTAAGGCATCGAGTAACCCACTTATAATGAAAAGTAGAGTCCTTCTTCTATTCCTCGCCGTACTATTCTTTCTATTCCCCCGAAACGTAAGTGCTGAAGTAATTAGGTCATTTGACACGCAGATTGTTGCTAATAAAGACGGGACGATGAATATCACCGAAAGTATTATTTATGATTTTGAAAAAGACGCGCGGCATGGAATTTTTCGATATATCCCAACTTTTTCAAAAATAGGGGATCTCTACAGAATTATAAAAATAAGAGACGCAGAAGTTATTAGGGACGGAGAAGAAGAAAAATTTGAAGAGACAAAGGATAGCGAGAAAATAAGTTTTAAAATAGGCGACCCGGACAGGACTATAACCGGCCCGCATACCTACAGAATTTCCTACGTTATAGAGAATGGAATAGGGAGTAATTATGCGTCCCACGACGAAATCTACTGGAACATTACAGGGAACGATTGGCCTGCGAATATAGAAAAAGCAACAGCGAGGGTTATCACAAGCTTTGATGCTGTTCATACGGGTAGTTTGTGCTTTACGGGTTATTCTGGAGAAAAGGAACAGAATTGTACAGGGATAAATGGAGAATTCGATTCAGCGGTCCCTTTAACTTCAGGAGAAGGGATGACGATTGTTGAAATATTTCCAGCGGGCACTTTCCCCAAAAGCATTTTATCAAAAGACCCGCCCATGAGCGCAGGGCAAAAAATCGGAGCCTTAATTCTTAAATACGTGGGCCTTATTTATTTGCTTCTAAACGTACTTTTGCCGGGATTACTAATTCTTTGGTATCAAAAAAAGAAGAACAAAAAAAGATTTGGTGCGCCTTCTGTAAATTTTGATACCCCAGAAGACTTGTCAGGAAAAAGGATTACGCCAGCGGAAGCGGGAACGATCGATACCGCACGTCTTGAGCGAGACGATATTGTCGCAACAATTTTTGATCTGGCGATACGAAGATACATAAGGCTTGAGGAAATTAAAACAGTAAGAAAGCTTATTCCCGATGCCAAAGACCAAAAAATTGTAAAACTTAAAGACCTTGACGAAAAATTAAATGATTTTGAAAAGGTTTTGATGAGGCGCTTGTTTGTATCGGGCGACGAGGTAAAAACATCGTCTTTGAAAAAAGATTTTTATGTGACTTTTGAGAGTCTCGAGGAAGAAATGTTTAAGGATCTTGTGAAAAAGGGATATTATGTAAAGAATCCGAAGAATCAAAGGGCACTGCTCGCGGTTTTAGGAATGATGGCGTTATTCACAGGAAATATTATTCTGGCGATCGTTTTGTTTTGGCTGGGCAAAAAGCTTATTGGTAGAACGAAGTTAGGAGACGAGGTGGACTTTAGAATAGACGGGCTCAAGCTTTTTCTTAAGGGTATGGACAGGAATTATAAATGGCAGGCAGAAAAATTTTATACAGTTGAGCAAATGATTCCATATGCGGTGTCACTAGGATATATTGAGAAATTCATGGGGCAGATGAAAATCTTAAAGCCTGACTATAATCCAACATGGTACAGTGGATATTTGGGAAGTTTTTATGGCTCGTATGCCGGGTTTTACTCTTCTATGTCATCAAGCGTTACGACCTCAGCATCTTCATCATCGAGTGGTTCGTCGGGCGGATCATCGGGTGGAGGAGGCGGCGGCGGAGGAGGGGGAAGTTGGTAAAAACCCCATGAATAAAAAAGTTCTCGCCATCGTTTTCTTAACGGTAGTAACTTTTCTTTTTCTTTTCCTGTTTAGAAATAAGTCGGTCACTAAGTTTATTTCTCAAACAGATTTTACAGAAGATAATATGGGAGGAGAGACAAGCGGGGAAAGCGATCTTTCAATAGAAGTCTTAAGAAAAGGAGACTATCCGGGATCGGATTTGGTAATTGAGCAAACTTTAAGTGAGGGGAGCAATTACGATCGGTATATCGTCTCATATAGATCAGAAGGCCTTAATATCTATGCATTACTTACGGTCCCGCAGGCAGAAGTGCCGATAGGTGGATTTCCGACAATTGTGTTTAACCACGGATATATCCCACCCGCAGAGTATTCCACAACAGAGAGATATGTCGCATATCAGGACGGGCTTGCCAGGAACGGTTATGTCACTTTCAAATCTGATTATAGAGGACACGGAAATTCAGAAGGGGAGCCTACCGGTGCGTATGGATCGAATGGCTATACGATTGACGTATTGAACGCTGTCGCGTCAGTAAAACGATACCCAGATGTGAATCCCGAAAAAATAGGAATGTGGGGGCATTCATTGGGAGGCTTTATAACTCTTCGCAGCATGGTAGTTTCAAAAGATATAAAAGCAGGAGTGATTTGGGCAGGAGTCGTGGGATCATATCCTGATCTTATTAACAATTGGAGACGGGGGAGCGCTACTAGGGTGCCATTGCCTTCGGGAGCCAGAAGATGGAGACAGGTGCTTCAGGATCAATTCGGTACTCCTGAAAGTAATCCGACTTTCTGGAATTCAATTTCTGCCAACGCCTATCTTAAGGATATTTCAGGACCGCTTCAGCTCCATCATGGTACCGCGGACACTTCGGTCCCCGTTGAGTTTTCGGAAAAACTTGAAAAGCAAATGAAAGACGCAGGAAAAGAAGCAGAACTGTTTGTTTACCAGGGAGATGATCATAATCTGGCAAGTAATTTTTCAACAGCAATCAACCGGTCCGTTGAGTTCTTCGACAAATACCTTAAGTAGATTCTAAAAGAGCCTGCGCTTCTGCCAGATTCCCATTGTAGAAAACTGCTTTTTCAAACTCCGCCCGGACGAGGGCAGTTTTTCCCTGTTTTTGATAAATTTTACCCCGCAGTATATAAAGTTCTGAAAACGCGCGGTTATAATTGTTTAAAACTTTGTTTGTTATTTCAAAAACTCTGTCATAGTTTCCCAATTCGAAATAAGCCTGGATTGGCTCTATTTGATACCAGAGAGTTCTGAAAGGGAGTAGATTTTCTACTTTTTCAAATTCCTCGACAGACCTTCTATAATCCCCGACATTAAAAAGAGCCACTGATAAATTAAATCTTGCGTATATATCGTTACTATCACTTCTTAACTGGTTTTCTGAATTTTTTACAGCGTCCTGCCATGCAACTTTCACGTCTGTATATTCTCCCAGAATCGCGTTTGCAATTTGAACCCTGTCTTTTGGCACCAAAACCAGATATTCATAATTAAATTTTTTCCAGATTTCATTAAAGTCTGAATATGAATACTCAAGATTTTTGTTTTGCAGGGAGTCGTCCTGAATAAAAATTCCTAGGGTCTCATCGTATCCTTTTATAACTCTATAATGCCCGATATCCTCATTTGGCTTTGTCCAGGTCCGGGCAATAACCGGCATGTCATTTGCAATAAACTTCTTAATTAAATCCGGATTTCCCATGGGTCTATGAATTGGAGTAAAACCGTATTCTTTTGATTTTTCAGCCATTTCTTCAAGCGTTACAGACTTGTCGTCGTTATCTCCGCTTGGGACTTGGTAGGGTCTTAATGCTTGCCCTAAAGTCGCCTGCGATTCAGTTATTCCATAAAAACGAAGCGCCATGGAAAAGGCTGCCGGACCGCAGTTATTAAAAGTTTGGAAAATGTGATAATCGGTAGGAAGTATCTTTTGAGGAGGAATTGCAGGTAGGGCGTAAGGGGTGGGGGTAGGTAAGGTTGAAGGATTAATGATTGACGATGATGGATTATTGATTAGCGTCTGTTTAAAAGACAATAAAAACAACGAGACTGCGGCAATTGAGAGAACAGTTATTATCAGAAGTAGACGGACGCGTGTTAGTCTTGTTTTCATATGAGCCTTAATTTTACAGCATCTTTATAAAAGTAGAAAGCAAAAGCTCATTAAACGTCTGATATAATTAGTCTTCATGGATTTGTCCTTACCTGAGAACCACCCAATTCAAAAAATAAATAAAAAAAGGAGAGTTCTCGTTCTTTTATGCGCGTTTATTGGCTTAAACGCTATTGTATTCGGAGCTTTTTATTTTTCCGTTAAAAGCCAAAAAGTTGAAAATAACGCTGATCTGTACTCAAATACCAAAACCCAAATTTCTCAAGCTCCTTTTGCGGAAATGACGATCCCATACCTTCGAAGCCGGTCTTATGAGAGTTCTCTTTCGCAGCTAAATCAGGCTACAGAGACCTCCAACTACATTGGATATCTCACAAGTTACCAATCCGACGGATTCAAGGTAAAAGGATACCTAACTATTCCAAAAGGGGTGATGCCTTCGGGAGGATGGCCGGCAATAGTTTTTGTTCACGGATACATTCCGCCCGCAAGCTACCGGACTTTGGAAAATTACGCAACACACGTAGATTTCCTGGCAAAAAACGGCTTTGTTGTTTTTAAAATAGACCTTCGCGGCCACGGACAATCTGAAGGTGAACCTGGCGGCGGGTATTATTCAGGAGATTATATTATAGATACGCTTAATGCCAAAGCCGCGCTTGAGAGTTCGGATTATGTCCACCCCGATCGGATAGGGCTTTGGGGGCACTCAATGGCGGGGAATGTTGTATCGCGCGCTATGGCAGCATCTCCCAGCGAGGTTAAGGCAATTGCCATCTGGTCAGGCGCAGTCTATACGTATGAAGACTTTTCAGAATTTAGCATCGAGGACAATTCATACCAGCCTCCTCCGTCCGATTCGCCAGCTAGAGCAAGAAGAAATGAGATGTTTGAGATTTACGGACAATTTGATCCAAATTCCTCCTTTTGGAAGCAAGTTCCTATGACAAATTATCTCTCAGATATTAAAGGCGCAATTTCCTTGAATCACGCAAGGGATGATAGCGTGGTGGATATTGTCTACAGCAGAAACCTCGCGGAAATTCTTGAGAAAAATTCTATCCGTCACGAGCTAAATGAATACGCCGGCGGAGGACACAATATAACAGGGTCGTATTTTACCCAAGCAATACAAAATACCGTCGATTTCTTCAAAAGAGAACTCTAACCCTCCCGGGATTGACAAGAGGCAAACGGAAGTATATATTCTTCGTAATAGATATCTAGTATGAAAGCCTCAGATATCATGCAGAAAAAGGTCGACTACGTGACGCCAAAGACTTCTCTTCGTCAAGCATCAAAAATAATTTTTGGTAAATTACATATGGGGCTACCGGTTGTTGCGCTAAAAAGCAGAAAACTTGTTGGTTTTATAACAGACCAAGATATCCTTTCACAATGTTTTCCCACTATGAAAGAGTATGTTGAAGATACTGTGCATTCTCGAGATTTTTCGGCAATGGAAAAAAATCTTAAACATATAATGAATTTAAAAGTCAAAGACGTAATGAGCAAGCAAGTCATTTATGTAAAAAAAGATGATCCACTGTTGAAAATAGAATCAATTATGAAGCTAAGAGATATTGCTCGTCTTCCTGTAGTCGATGAGAAAAAAAAGCTTATTGGTATACTTACTAAGCGGGATATCTTCCGAGCATTGGTAGGAAAATATTTCTAAAGCAGCAAAACCTCAAGAATAGTCCGCAATCCCGCTGATAGTGCCGATGGTAGTTTCCATACGGCATCCCGCACGAATGGCATTCATCGGGATTTTCAGACGGGATCCTCGATGACAGCGATCAATCGGGATTGACACGAGGCAAAAAGAGCAATTGCTTTTGCTATACTGCAGATATGTTATCAAATATTAGGGTTCTTACCTGGTTTAATTTTTTCTCGGACTTTAAACTCTATGCTCCTTTTGCAATTATATATTTTGCACAAGTCTCCGGCTCATTTGCTTTAGGAATGGCGATTTTTTCAATAGCTAGAATAGCATCAGCAGTATTTGAGATTCCGACAGGAATTTTTTCCGATCGGATCGGCAGAAAGAAAACAGTAATACTTGGAGCATCTTCTGCGATTTTATTTATAATTATTTATGCGATAGGGCATTCTTTTTGGTTTTTGGTGATCGGAGCGATTTTTGAAGGATTATCAATCTCTTTCTACAGCGGAAATAATAACGCGCTTCTTCACGATACACTAAAAGAGGAAAATCAAACGGAAAAGTATGCAGACTATCTGGGAAAAATTAGCAAAATGTTTCCTGCCGGCTTAGCTATATCCGCAGTGCTGGGAGGGCTGTTCTCAGTTTGGTCGTTGTCGATAGTTGTTTGGCTCTCCGTAATCCCTCAAACATTTTGTCTGCTCCTGGCATTTTTCATAAAAGAGCCAACAACTATTTCTAGAATGAGCGGTAATATTTATCGCAATTTAAAGGAGGCTTACTTTCAATTTACCAGAAATAGAAAATTAAAATACTTGAGTCTTGCTTCAATTGTAAGCGATGGGTTAGGCGAAGCGGGATTTCTTTTTCAGTCTGCATTCTATAATACGGTCTGGCCCCTCTGGGCGATTCCTATTGCCAAAACCATATCATATATCGGATCAACTGCTGGTTTTCATTACGCGGGAAGGGTGATCAGAAGGTTCAATATTTTTAAGGTTTTAATTGTTGGGAATCTATATACCAGAGGATTATACTTATTAGCTACTGGTATCCCTACTGTTTTATCCCCCCTACTGCTGTCCCTCTCGTCACTCTTTTACGGATCGGCAATGGTAGGAAGAGGTTCTCTTATGCAGAAAGAATATAGCGATGAGAGAAGGGCTACGATGGCTTCTTTAAACGCATTCGCAGGGAGCATTTTCTTCGCAGTTGTAGCTATTATTTTGGGGTTTGTTGCTGACTTTCTAACCCCTGCAAAAGCACTTTTCTTTCTTCAGTTTTTTCACTTAACAGCCATCTTTTTCTACTGGAAGCTTTTCAAATTCCACAAGCCTTAACTATTTAGGATTTCGAAAATTTTGTTTCTGGATTTTTCACCCGAGACTAAAATTACATCCGGCCGTTTGACTTCGAAATATTTGGCTAAAGTGTTAATAATTGCATTATTCGCGCGTCCATCAATCGGTGGTTCACTTACATAAACGTGAAAGGTATCGAGCAAATCTTTTTCAATTCTCTCATTCTTGGCATTCGGATGCGCAATAACATAAACTCTCATGTTCATATTCTATCAAAACATAGCATCCGTAATTGACATGGGGCAAAAAGGGGAGTACACTCAGCGCGCAAGTTTTAGGAAGCTATGAATTATAAAACTACGACGGTGACACTTCTAGTTATATTGGGAGTAGTTTTTGGCTCACTTGGAACTTATTTTTTTCTAAACCGTGAGCAGGGGGGAACTTCTCTTACACCTACCCCAAGCACAAAAGATCAAGTACAGACCCCAAGTCCTACCGAAGCAGCAACCGAAAGTTCGGAGGATATTATTAAAGAATTAACACCAGTTTTAGATCCCGATAATAATCCCAATTTTTTTGCAACAGTAGAAGTGAGAGAAGGTAATTACGCACAAGGTACTGCAAGTTTTGGCGGGGGCGGATACGGCTGGTATGCTGTAAAACAGAATGGAAAGTGGGAGGTTATTCTTAAAACACAAAACGAACCGCCGTGCTCAACTATGGAGCAATACGGTTTCCCCGAGAGCGTTTATAAAACCTGCCATTAAAGCCTCTAGATTCCCAAAAAGATCTTATCCCGCAATTGACAAGAGGTAAAAAGGGGATTAACCCCTGCGGACATTTCTGTTATCAAAATGTGCTTTTTTCAACTTCTGAGCAAACCCTCGGACTGCATCTTCTCTTATTCCGACTAAGGATTCAAAAGCGCTGGCCCAAGCCTGTGCTACATGCTCAAAACCAAAACGTGCTCCTTCTTTCGCTTCCTTTAATCTCCGTGTTAAATCTACGAAAGTAACACCATCTCTTAAAACCGCAACTGCTTCCAGTTCGGATGGAGTGAGACCGGCTAGCAACGCGTGTTCAGCAAGCTCATAGTAAGGTCTGTAGTATCTTCCGATTGCTTCCAGATCCCCCTCTGGAGGTTTTGCTACTATCCGAACAGGAGGGTCTATAGCAGTTGTCTCTGTTGTTTCTCCCTCTGGGCCTATCTGTGTCATATTTGTGGGAATTATACTATTGGTTAGAATTAAAATCAATTGACAAGAGGCAAAAAGAATAGTAAATTCAAGGCACGCGTGATAAATCGGGATATTTTATTTAAAAGCGAAAGAGAGAAAATTTCCCGTGTGAGAAGAGCTATAATTCCTCATCAGATTTACAGTAAGGATAAGGAGAAAATTGTAGCTCTTGCTAATGCCTCGGACTCAATTCTTTTCCAAGCCACAACTGTTTTTCCTTTTACCTTTTTTCCGGACTCAATTATTATAGATAAAACAAAAGTAACAATAATAGAACGCTTATTTTTTTTCCATCAGAATACTACAAGCTATGCGATAGAGGATATTTTAAATGTTGAGGTAGGTTCCGGTTTGCTTTTTTCGATTTTAACTTGCCTAACACGTTACGATAATAAGAAAGCTTTTAGCCTTCGTTATCTTAAAAACGGTGATGCAATATTTGCGAAAAAACTTCTTCAGGGACTTATTATTGCCAAACGTGAAGGCGTACACATAGAAGAACTATCAAAAGAAGAAATCATGACCCATGGTGAAGTAATTGGAAAAGGAGAAAGGGAAGAGTAACAGCTTCTGCTATAATTCCAGAATGTCAATTGAGAGAGGGAATGGTTCTGGAAGTTTAGACGACATGGAGCCTACCGTCATTGGAGAGAATATTAATCTACCCGTAGGCGAGGTGGTAATTCAAATGCGCCAAGAGGATGCACTAGAAGTTTTTGCCGATCAGGACTTAATACAAAATCATCCTCATCTTGGAAAAGCGGTAAATACATTTCATGAAGCTGGTCAAGAGGTTTGGGGTCAATTCAATGCCCACAAGGGTGGGATAGTTCTTACAGCCGTTGGTATTGCTGGAGTGGTCGGAATCGGTATTTTAATAAGGAGAAGAAAGACAGATAAAAATCCCTCGCATTCTAGTTGACTCACCCCTCAACTCACTATTTCTCTTATGCCTCAATTGAGCTAAATTAGAAGCGCCGTTTACTCAGGATATCCTCGAAAAACTCAAATCCGTAATGGAAGCCTAACTTCTGTTTACACTGAGCTAAACACGATGAGGGAAGTGCTATAATTAGTCCCAAATGACCTTAGTAAGTCTTCGGAAAGAAATAAAAAATCTAACTGATAAAGAAAAAGGGGCTTTTCTTCAGAGATTTTTCCGTACAGGCCCTGGAGAATACGGGGAGGGGGATATATTTGTTGGGCTTACAGTTCCTCAGTCAAGAAGTTTAGCTCTGAAATATAGAGATTTATCTTTTTTGGAAATCCTGGAGCTTTTAAAATCAAAAATCCACGAAGAACGTCTCATTGCACTTCTTATTTTGGTTTACCGCTTTCAAAAACAGCCAGAGGACCAGAGGAAAATTTACGAATTTTATCTCAAGCACACAAAATATATTAACAATTGGGATTTGGTCGATTTGTCCTCGCACAAGATAATAGGCGAGTATTTACTGGATAAACCAAAAGATATTCTCTTTAAACTTGCCCGCTCCGAAAGTCTTTGGGAGAAAAGAATTTCTTTAATTTCTACATTTGCCTTCATTAGGGATGGTAAGTTGGATATTTCCTTAGAGCTTGCAGACATTTTAGTAAATGATAAGCATGATCTAATCCAAAAAGCCTTAGGGTGGATGCTAAGGGAAATTGGGAAGAAAGATCTGGCTGCAGAAGAAAAATTCCTGAGAAAACATTATAGACAAATGGGCAGAACCGCTCTTCGCTACGCCATAGAAAAATTCCCCGAAGAAAAAAGACTTAAATACCTCCACGGAGAAATTTAATCAGCCTTTATGCTGAGTTTGTCGAAGTATTGACACCGCGGGAAAAGGAGAGTGATATAATCTTTTTATGATTATCACCAAAGCCGAGCCATTTTCAAAAGAAGAAATAAAAAAGCTACAGGAGAAATTTGATACATATATTAAAACGGTAATTGACGTAGGGAAAAGGATATGCTCGGCCGGTGTTGACCGCCATTTCGAAGCTGAAAGAATTCTTCTTGAACAAGGATCAAGCCAATCAGATCTCTGGGGCGGAGGGGTTGATTTGGAATCAAAAACTATCGATGGGAATTCTTTTATTAACATTAGACCGCAGGACGGGAATTTGAGTAATGAAATTCAGGATGCTAATATAAGAAAAGAGTTTGAAAAACTCACAAAATATTTTTTTAAGGAAATTTATGAGTAGTCAAAATAAGCAATGTCTAGCGGCGCTTGCGATGGATCTAAAACGGGTAGCATTGGGGTATTACCACGGATCAAACAAGACAGCGGAGAGGTTTTTTGATGAGGCGCTTGAAAGAAGAAGAGAGATTGAATTGTCCGGCGTTAAGCCTTACGTCAGAAAACTTTTGCTCAAACTAGATTCAATTAAAAAAGAAAAAGATGTTTCACGAAGAGCCGAAGACGCACTGATGTATAGCACTCTTTTTCAAAACGCCGCACTCTCCAACTAACCAGCCTTTATCCTGAGCGTGCCGAAGGATTGACACCGCGGAAGAGTTTTCCCTTGCCCCTCGTAGCCTTACCTTGAAACTCGAAGCCTTGGTGTAGTCTTCGGCGAAGTGGGGTGCTTGCCCTGAGCCCTTGTGGTGAGCTTGTCGAACTACAGTCGAAGGGCTATAATTAGCCTCATGAACTTAAGTATAGGGATAGTGGGATTACCCAACGTTGGAAAATCCACACTTTTTAATGCGCTTTTGAAAAAACAGCAGGCTTTGGTGGCAAATTATCCCTTTGCGACAATTGAGCCAAATGTTGGTGTTGTTGCCGTTCCGGACGACAGACTTATAAAGCTTCAAGAGATAACTATGGAGTCAATCCCTTCGACTTCGCTCAGGGTCTCACCGCCACCAATTATTCCGGCGACGGTTCGATTCGTAGACATCGCAGGGTTAGTAAAAGGGGCAAGCGAGGGCGCAGGACTTGGAAATAAATTCTTATCCCACATCCGCGAAGTTTCTGTTATAGCACATGTTGTAAGGGCATTCGAGAATCCTGATGTATTGTGGTATCAAGATGAAAAAGAGGCCCGCCTGCCAGCGCCTGAGCGCAGCGATGGCGAGCAGGGAAGCGTTGGTGTTAGGGAAGATTACGAAACAGTTAATACCGAGTTAGCACTTGCGGATTTGCAATCTTTGCAGAATCAGGAATCAAGAATCAAGAATAATGATCCGAAAAAAGCGATACTTCAAAAATTAATAACAGAGATGAATAAAGAAATTTCTGCAAGAAAAATAGACTTAACTGGCGAGGAAAAAGAAGCTATTCGAGACCTTTTTTTACTCACTGCGAAGTCCGAAATAATCGTTCTCAATGTAGAAGAACTGGACTACAAATCCGAGAAAATTCAGTCCATAACTGAACAATACTCAAAACTTTTAGAAGTTAGCAGTCAGAAGTTAGTAGTTATCTCAGCCAAGATCGAGTCTGAGCTTGCCAGTTTGTCAGACGAGGAGCAAAAAGAATATCTTAGAGATTTAGGACTTGAGAAATCGGGACTTGAGCGACTTATTCAAAAAGCATATGAGGAATTAGGCCTTATTTCTTTTCTAACTTGCGGGGAAAAAGAAGTAAAAGCATGGACAGTTCGATTCGGTTCCACCTCGCTCACTGCCGCAGGAGAGATTCATACTGATTTTACGCGCAAATTTATAAAAGCAGAAGTCGTGTCCTACGCGGATTTTGTTGAGTTTGGCGGATGGAAAGGCAGCCGTGAACACGGACGTGCAAGACTTGAAGGCCGCGAATATGTTGTTCGTGATGGAGACATCATTGAGTTCAAAATAGGTACATGACACATTTCGGGGTCCTGCTTGCTTAAAAATTGCGCTGAGCTCGCTTTTGAGTTTTAAGACTGCTCGCATCGAAATTTTCATCTATTTTAGAACCCCGCTCATATCCATATTGAAAGTGCCGCTCGCTTTAAGTTTTTATCTAACTCCAAGCTTACTCCCCGCTCGCTAAGTGAACGCCTTTTTAAATGTTTGGCTTTAAAACAAAAATTAACCACAACGGCGTTCAGTTGCATTTCAAATGGACATTTCGCGTGTTTATATTTAATATCTTATATTTAACACTTAATTTATTCATCAGGTATAGTCTCGAAAATTCCAAAGACTCGCATTCTCTAACTCATAATTCATGATTCATGATTCATAGTTTACTATTTGATATTTGCTATGTTTCTATGCTAGGATTAGTGGACTTAATATGAGGAAATACGATTTGGTTCTGGTTTTAAGAACTTCTTTAAAAGAAGCTGATAGAAAAAAGATTTTATCAGGGGTTAAAGACAGTCTTAAGGACGCAAAAATATCAAAAGAAGAAGATTGGGGTCAAAAACCCTTGTCCTATCCCATAAAAAGGGAAGTGTCCGGTTTTTATGTGAATATAGATATTGAGTCAGAAAACGCACTTCCTTCGGATTTTGAAAAAAGAATTACTTCCCAAGACAGTGTTTTGAGACATATTTTGATAAGGGGAAATTAATATGCCAAGAAGTTTGAACAGAGTACAGTTAATCGGGAATTTAACCCGAGACCCGGAGCTTCGCTACACTCCGCAGGGGACTGCTGTCTGTTCTTTTGGTATAGCTACCAATCGTTCCTGGACAACTGACTCAGGTGAGAAGAAAGAAGATGCAGAGTTTCATAAAATTGTTGCCTGGAATAAGTTGGCAGAGCTTTGTAGTCAATTTCTTGTAAAAGGAAGAAAGGTCTTTGTTGAGGGAAGGCTTTCTACCAGAAGCTGGAATGCGCAAGACGGAACACAAAAAACAACGACTGAGATAATAATCTCAGACATGATACTTTTGGACAGCAGGGGCGCAAGAAAAGCTGAGGAATCAGAAGAATCAGAAGAAAAAGAAGAAGCGCAGGAAGCACCAGAAAAAGAAACCAAACCCTCTGCCGCTAAACCTGCCCGTCCGGCAGGCGGGGCTAAAGAGGGCAAGGGAGGAAAGCCTGTAAAAAAAGAGCCGGCCGAGGAAGTTGCCCCCGATGACATACCTTTTTAACTCATGCCAAAATCCAAAAAAACCCATAAACCAAGAAGAATAAAAACAGCTCCTAAGAAGTGTTATTTCTGCGAAGAAAAAAGGACCCCTTCTTTTAAGGAGGTTTCTTATCTTCAAAGATTTATTACCGAAAGAGGAAAAATAATTTCAAGATCCCGAACAGGACTTTGCTCCAAGCACCAAAACGGACTTGCGAGAAATATTAAGTACGCAAGGCATTTAGCATTACTGCCTTTTGTTGCCAATTAATTTAAAATGACATCTCTGCCAATACTACTTCCGGATGGCTTCCAAATAAAAGTAAAGAGTGGAGAAAAAGTATCCGCAGGACAGGTACTGGCTGAAAGTGAAAAGAGCCTGGCAGTATCTGTAAGTCTGGGTCCTAATCTAGGCATAAAAAAAAATAAAGTGAAAAAATATCTCAAAAAGTACCCAGGGGATTCGGTATCGGCTGGAGAAGTAATTGCTGAGGTAAAAGGAGTTTTTGGTAAAAAGACAGTAACAAGTAAAATCTCAGGAATTGTATCGAAATTTGATGAAGAGGCAGGAGAGTTTTATATATTGGCAAGTTCTTCTCAGTCCCAAACAATCCACTCGCCGGTGGACGGAGTGGTAGAGGAAGTAGACGACCGGAAAATAACAGTAAAAACGGAAAGAGAATCAATTCTTGGGATCAATTCATCAGGGGATATAGCAGAAGGAGAAGTTATATCTGCAGGGGAGAAGCTAGACTATCAGGAAATAAATAGCAAAATACGGGGAAAAATTCTTCTGGCAGGAGGAGTAGACAGGGATACCCTTGCCAAGGCAATAGGTATGGGCGCAATAGGAGTTATAGTTCGTGATGTTCCCGACTCAGTGCTTGAGACCTTTTCAGAGAGAAAAATTCCAACACCTGTTATAAAAATAAAAGGAGAGGATATTTCTAAATTTGAAAGCGGACAGAAAGTTATCCTCGATGCCTCAAAAAAGCTAATAGTTAAGCTATGAACGGAGAAAAAAAACTAATTAGATTTCAGACGGTTATTTTAGTGTTGATAGCTCTTCTTGTGGGCTATTACATAGGTGTTACCAGGATTAATTTAGCATGGAAGAATTATAAACCCGTAATAATCGTTCAAAGCAAAGAGCCTCCCCCGGCTTTAACAAGCATTGACTTTGCCCCTTTCTGGATAGTCTGGCAAAAACTTGAGGCAGAATACTATGATAAGTCAAAACTCGATGCGCAAAAAATGCTTATCGGTGCGATAGGGGGAATGGTGGGAAGCATAGGAGATCCATTTACTTCCTATTTCCCGCCCCAGCAAAATGAAGACTTTAAATCAGGGCTTGCCGGACAATTCCAGGGTATAGGCGCGGAGCTCGGAACAGAGGAAGACAGGATAATTGTTGTAGCTCCCCTGAAAGGAAGTCCTGCGCTTAATGCCGGAGTTAGACCCGGGGATACGATACTTGAAGTAGATGGGAAAAGTACTTTCAAGTGGAGCCTGTCTCAGGCTGTAGAAAAAATAAGAGGGCCGAAGGGGACAGGAGTTGTTTTAACTGTTCTTCATAAAGACGCTAAGGAAACGACCAAAATTAAAATAGTACGCGACGTAATAACTGTGGAGAGCACAGAGTCCTGGGTTAAAAAAGTCGGGGATATAGACTCAGTCAAACTCCCAAGCGCAAAAGACAAGAAAATTGCCTATATAAGCCTGTCTCAATTCGGGGATAATACCAATAAGGAATGGCTTTCGGCGGTTAATAAAATAACTCTTGAAACAAACGGAGGAAAATCCGTAGAAGGCTTGATCCTTGATCTTCGAAATAACCCGGGTGGATATCTTTCTGATGCGGCATTTATTTCGTCTGAATTCCTAAAGCAGGACTCGGTAGTAGTAATTGAAGAAGAGGGGAATGGAAAAAAGACAATTCTGCGTGCAGAAAGAAAAGGCCTTCTTCAGGAAATTCCCCTAATAGTTCTTATTAATAAAGGATCTGCGAGTGCATCTGAAATTGTGGCTGGTGCTTTAAGAGACCATGGAAGAGCCACTCTTCTTGGTGAGAATTCATTTGGAAAGGGTACTGTCCAGCAGGCAGAAGATCTAGGCGACGGGGCGGGTCTCCATATAACTATAGCTAAATGGTTAACGCCTAATGAAGAGTGGATAAACGTCGTCGGGCTTAAGCCTGATATTGAAGTTAAACCCGATGAAAAAGACTTAAAGCACGATGCCGTGCTTGAAAAGGCGATAGAAGAGCTGTTAAAATAACCCCATACCCCAAAGCCTTAACATCAATGTCTAAAATGCAAAGAAATATTCCCCTTAAAGATTTTAGTAACTACAAAATAGGCGGTCCAGCATCTTTTTTTCTAGAGGTAAAATCTGTAGAAGATTTAAAGCAAGGCTTATCGGAATTTTACGGCATGTTTCCAAATGGCGAGAGCAGGCCTGAAGTGTTCATTCTGGGTTCGGGAACAAATGTTTTAATAGACGATAAAGGATTTTCCGGACTTGTTTTGCGAAACTTAATATCGCATTTAAAGTTAATTGATGGGGTTAATGTAGAGGCGGGGTCGGGCACTTCTTTCAAAGATCTCGTTGATTTTTGTATTGAGAATTCTCTGTCCGGGCTTGAGTGGGCCGGCGGACTTCCAGGAACAGTGGGCGGTGCAACTCGCGGAAATGCCGGGGCATTTAAGGGGGAGACGAAAGATAGTATTAAATCGGTAGAAAGCGTGGATCTTAAAACGCTTGAGAAAAAGACAAGAGCAGCAGGTGAGTGTAATTTCGGATACAGAACGAGCATATTCAAAAAAGGGGAAGGGGAGAGGGAGATGATAGTGAGTGCAGTATTTGAATTCAAGCGAGGAGACAGGGAAGAGATAAGAAGCGCGACTTACGAAAAAACCTCCTACAGGAACAAGAAGCATCCCCTTGACTATCCAAATATAGGAAGTACGTTTAAAAATATTCCTTACGACACTATTCCGGATCAGTTTAGGGAGGAATTTAAAGCCTATATAAAAGACGACCCTTTTCCCATAGTTCCCGTTGCAAAACTTTTGGCTCTGTCTGGCCTTAAGGGAAGAGAAGCGGGCGGAGCGCAGATTTCAGAAAAGCATCCTAATTTTATAGTAAATAAAGGGAGTGCTTCGTCAAATGACGTTAGGTCTTTAATACAGACGGCAAAAGATGTAATAAAGAAAAATTACCTTATTGATCTTGAAGAAGAAATTTATTACCTCCCGCCTGCCATGCAAGTTTGAAACTTTTGCAGAAAATCTTGTGTAAGGCCATTGCGGGCAGGCCCGCCTGCATCGCTTGCGTGAAGCATTGCGGGCAGGGTAATATATAATTGTGGGTAATATTTATACGGAGCTTACTCTAATCATTGTTTTGGCAGCGGCTCTTTCCATTTTTTTCAGATTCCTCAGACAGCCCCCAGTTCTTGCCTATATATTAGCAGGAGTAATACTCGGTCCCTTAGGGGTAATTCATCTCCAAGGGAAGGAAGTAATAACGTCTCTTGCTGAGATAGGAATAACGCTTCTTCTTTTCATGCTGGGGCTTGAACTCAGATTTTCAGAACTCCGCTCTGTGGGAAAAATTTCTATTATCACAGGAGTTGCGCAAATCCTTTTCACGTCGGTAGTAGGATATGCTCTATCCGTTTTCTTAGGTTTTTCTTCGATAGCCGCATTGTACATAAGCATTGCTTTAACATTCTCAAGCACTATTATAATTGTTAAACTTTTATCGGATAAAAAGGACCTAAGCAGCCTGTATGGAAAAATATCCGTAGGATTCTTACTGGTTCAGGATTTTGTTGCCATAATTGCTTTAATTCTTCTCTCAGGATTTACAGGCGGAGGATCGCTATCACTATTTGAGTTTTTTACAATAGTTCTTAAAGCAGTTGTGCTTTTCGGATGGGTGATACTTTTAAGCTGGCATTTCCTCCCTTATTTTATAAACAAAATTTCACATTCTCCAGAAACACTTTTTCTTTTTAGTATTGCCTGGGCTTTTGGACTTTCAGCCTTGGTGACTTCTCCCTTGATTGGGTTTTCTATTGAGATAGGAGGTTTCTTAGCAGGACTTGCCCTAGCTAACTCTGTCGAAAGTTATCAGATAATCTCAAGAGTTCGGCCTCTTAGAGATTTTTTCATCACAATATTTTTTGTAACATTGGGGACAAGGCTTCTTATTTCAGATTTCTCAGAAATTTTAATCCCGGGAATTATTTTGTCGGCATTTGTTCTAATAGGTAACCCTATTATAGTTATGGTAATTATGGGACTTCTAGGTTATAGAAAAAGAACAGGTTTTATGGCGGGGCTTACTGTAGCTCAAATCTCGGAATTTTCACTCATTCTAATGTTCATGGGAAATAGGATAGGGCATGTATCCGATCAAGCTGTATCGCTTGTGACTTTTGTGGGAGCAGTGACTTTTGTTATCTCAACGTACATGATCTTAAACAATAACTATTTATATAAAATTCTATCTCCTTTTCTTGATATTTTTGAAAGAAGTAACATAAGGGAAAAAAGAATTACAGGCGAGAAAATTCGCGACCATGTAGTTTTGATAGGCGTTAGAAGGATGGGAGAAAGCATTTTGGAAGCTTTAAAAAAGGACGAAAAAACAAAAATAGTTGCCGTAGACTTTAACCCCGATATAGTAGAGACTCTAAAAGAAGATGGAGTCATTTCGTTCTACGGGGACATCGCAGATGAGGAGATTCAAAAGCTTGCTCAAATTGATAAGGCAAAGCTTATTATTTCAACGATCTCGGACTTGGAGGATAATCTACTTCTTTTAAAAAGTATTAAGAATCTTAAGAAAAAACCAAAAGTGGTTCTATTGGCTTTAGAAAAACATGAGGCAAGAGAGCTTTATAAAGAAGGAGCAGACTACGTGGTTATTCCGCATATTGCCGGAGGCCACCATCTGGCAAAAATTTTAGTCGATGAGAACCACATGGAGTTAATTGAAAAATATAGACAGAAGGACATGAAAGATACCTTTTCCTAAATATGCTTACCAAACACCTTCATTTTAGATACAAAAACCTGGCGGTTCTTTTTATAAGTATAATATTGGCAATAGTTCTTTCTAGATTTCAGCCTCTCCACGAGTTTCTCTCGCACCTTGGAAGTTTTGGTTTATTGGGCGCGTTTTTAGGAGGAATGCTTTTTGTTTGGATATTTACTATGCCAACAGGACTTTTAATTCTTCTTACTTTAAATGAGACCATGCCTTCATTTGAGCTTTCGCTAATAGCAGCAATCGGAGCGTTAGTCGGAGACTTGACGATATTTAAGTTTGTAAAAGACGATCTATTAAAGGAAGTTGAAGAAATCTATAACCATTTTGGAGGAAATCATCTGACTCATATTCTGCACAGTAAGTATTTTCATTGGACACTTCCGGTTGTTGGAGCGTTAGTTATCGCGTCTCCATTGCCTGACGAAGTAGGGGTGAGTCTTATGGGAATTTCAAAGATGAAAACCTATAAATTTATGACAATTTCTTTTATATTAAATTTTGCGGGAATTTACCTTGTATTACTGGCTGAGGATGCTATCTGCGGTTTCTGCCATAACATTTTCTAATCCTTCTCCTTCCATAATCTCTTCCAGATTATGCCAGGATTTATTAATTCTGTGATCAGTTAATCTATCCTGGGGGAAATTATAGGTCCTTATCTTTTCTGACCGCATGCCCCGCCCCACCTGAGTAGCTTTGAGCGAAGATATTTCTCCATGTTTTCGCTCAACTTCTGCCTCCCAAAGCTTTGCGCGAAGCAGGTTCATCGCAATTTCCCGATTCTGTGATTGAGACCGCTCGGATTGAGAGGTTACTACGATTCCTGAGGGTTTATGTACTATTCTTACGGCTGTAGACACCTTGTTAACGTTTTGCCCTCCGTGTCCACCTGAGCGGAAAGCTGCAAATTCAACGTCGTCCGGGCTAACATGAAGGTCTACATCTTCAAGTTCGGGAAGTATGGAGATTGTAGCCGTAGACGTATGCACTCTTCCTCTTTTTTCAGTGGCGGGAATTCGCTGTACTCTGTGTACGCCTGCTTCGTATTTAAATGTTTTAAAAGGGGAGGGGCCTGAAATTCTGTAAACTGTTTCGTCAATTCTTTCTACCTTTAGTTTGCTTTTTTCAATAAACCTTAAATACATTCGTGTTAGATCTTCGGCCCAGATTTTTGCTTCATCTCCTCCAGCTGCTCCCTGTACTTCAAAAATTATGTCTCTGTCATCCAGCGACTCTTCCAAATCTTCGCCTGGCTTAGAGAAATTACCAAGTATCTGACCCTTTTGAAGCTCTAGGTTTTGGATTTCATACTTCGCCAAGTCTGCCATAGAGGGGTCAGAAAGGAGAGTTTTGGCTTCTTCAATTTTTTTGTCGAGGTCTTGAATTAAAGACTGTCTGTAGTCATCCATAGAGGATTTTTCTATCTACTTAATGCTTGATAGCATCTCCCGAAGAGTCTTGGGGCCATTGTCTCTTTGTGCTTGGTCAGCCTGCTTTTTAGCCTTTCTAACGACATAAGTTTTGGCTTTTACCTGTTTGTCCTGAAATTTTTGAATTCGTGACGCCGTATCGACGAATCTTTGCTCGCCTGTGTAGAAAGGATGACAGTTGGAGCAGAGCTCCACGTGAATTACTTCCCGGGTCGAACCGGTTGTAAATTTATTCCCGCAGACGCAAATTACTTGTGCTTCAGAGAAATATTGTGGGTGAATCGCCTGTTTCATAGTTAAATTATATCCTAAATTGAACCTAAAAACAAGAATGATTGCAATTTACCTATAAAATGCTATTATCCGTACGTATGCCTAAATCATCGTCTCCTGCCATAAAATATCTTATATTGGACAGCAATCAACTTATAAAGTTCTTTGAAAATTGGTTTTTAATAAGCAAGAATGAGGGGGAATTTAAAGATGCCGGAGAAAATCTTGAAACCCTTGAGGCTTTTGCTACTCTGATTAAAAAAGGAAAAGTACAGTTAATCTTGTCGGAAGCAGTAGTTCATGAATACAGAAGGATTAAGAAAGAAAAGCTAGAAGAGTTGGGTAAGACTTATGATTTTTACATTTCTAAGATTAAAGGAGACTCTCCTGCGACAACAGGGGCAAAACTCAAATTGCCAAATAGTGTAGTAAGAGAAATAGTCGGTAAATTATCTGAAAAACTAGCAGATGCGCAAGGGGAAATACAAAAGTCTGGGGACATAATTGAATCAATTCTCAATAATAAAGAAACCACTCCTATTATTAATTTGGATTCTGATATTTTAATCAGGGCATATCGTCGTGGACTCAAATCCCTAAAGCCATTTGACATGCATGTTAATCCCAAAAAGGATGACAAAGGTAGATATATACCGATTTACGATATTCAGCCTGACTGTATTATAATCGAGAGTGCAATCGTTTTCCTTCAAAGTAAAAAGGGATACGAGCTGTTTATCTGTACCGATGATTCTGATTATTTTACGAATTATGAAAAGAACGAAATTCACTCTGATATAAAAAAAGATCTAAATATCAACTCTTCATATACTTCAATCTCAGCATTTTTGAACGAGGTATTTGGTCATTCTTTCAAAATACCCGAATCTAAAGAGTTAGAGAGCATACCGGCTGCATCTGAACCTCCGCCCGAGGATGAAGGCGCCGCCGATACAGGTGTGGTTAGCAGTGATCAGTCTAAGAGAAGGGGAGAGTCTTAACATGAATACTTTTCTTATAACATACGAGCTATCCCTTCTAGGGAATTTCTCTGAAGCCAGTATTGAAAACAAAATTATGTCTTTTGGATATTGGGCTAGGCCTTTAAAAAACACTTGGTTAATAAAAACATCGTATGCTAAGGAGTACGTAATGGATAACATGCGACCTCATTTTAGTACTTCAGACAAATTGCTAATAATGAAAGTCAGCGATGAATGGATTTCCCTGAATCTACAGGACGAAGTTATAAACTGGATGAAAAGTGGTCTTTGACATAGTCAAGACTATCCAGTCAAGCAAAACGCAAGAATGATATAATTCTCCCATGGATTTTAAAAATAAGGTTGTTTTAGTAACGGGGGCTTCAAGTGGGATCGGTAGGGCAACAGCTATAGCCTTTGCAAAAGAAGGCGCTAAGGTAATTATTAACTTTAGATCTGATTCAAACGGTGCAAAAGAAGCTCTAGAAAAGTGCAATAAGCATTCGAAAGACAATATAGTTCTGCAAGCAGATGTGTCAGATGTAAACGATGTTTCTGAAATGTTGGATAAAATAAAGAAGCAATTTGGATCCCTCGATATACTGGTTAATAATGCTGGCATTTTTGATGAAAGCGATAGCCCGACCAACATCGAAGCATTTGACAATATTTATAAGAATAACTTTTTAAGTAGCGTGATTGTGACTAAATATGTCTTGGAGATAATGAAAGAAGGGCGAATAGTTAATGTATCCTCAATTCATGGAAGACTCGGTCATGGTAGGCCAACTGCTATAGCATATTCTGCCTTCAAAGCTGCTTTTGAAAACTACACAAAGAATCTTGCAAAGGAAGTCGCCCCAAAAATATTAGTTAATGCTATTGCTCCTGGGCGAGTTAATACGCCTCAATGGGGTAGTCCTGATAAAAAAGAGCAGGAGGAACTAGGTCGAGCCCATTTAATTAAGAGAATGATTCAGCCAGAGGAAATTGCAGATAGTATAGTTTTTCTCGCAAAAAGTGATGTCATATGCGGTGAAGTTTTAACAGTTGATGGCGGGATGAGTTTGGTGACCTTAGGTTAACATGAATATGAACTTAAGAAAGTTAATTAAAGAATACCTTCAAGAAGCCAAATTGATGCAGCTTGCAACATCAGTTAATGACCAGCCTTGGGTTTGTAGCGTTTGGTTCGCAGCAGATGATGAAATGAATATTTATTGGTTCTCTTCGATAACAAGAAAGCATTCGGAGGACATCATTAAAAATCCAAATGTTGCCGCTGCAATTATCATTCCTCAAACTCCCAAAGATACACCAAGGGGATTGCAACTAAAAGGAACGGCGCAAGTTTTGACTGATCAAAAAAACATTGATCACGCAACTTCGGTATATAAAGATAGAATTTTCCCCATCGAAACTATTGAAAAGTTAATGAAAGATCCTGAAACTCCCCATAAGTTCTACAAAATAATTCCAAGTCAGTTTGTTCTCTTTGATGGAGTGAATTTTCCAAATAAATGGAGACAAGAACTAAATTTATGAAGATGGCGATTTTTTACTTGACGTGTAAGGACGATTGGGAAGCAGATAGAATCTCAAAAGTCCTTATTGATAAAAAGTTAGTTATTTGTGCCAAGCAAGTTCCGGTCAACTCCAGCTACTTGTGGAAAGGGAAGAGGGAAAGTGCCAATGAGGTTTTGGTAATGTTTGAATCTGTGGAAGAAAACTTTGAAAAAGTAAATAAAGAAATTAAAAAGCTCCACAGCTACGAAACTTATGTTTTATACTCCACGTCCGTTAAGCAAACCACAAAAGAAGTTGAAAAATGGCTCGAGGACGAGTTATGAAATTACCTAGTCACGTAAAACCCATTCCTGGCTTCTTAAATTGGCTTTATCCCAAAGGGTTTACTCCATTTTTGTTAAATAAAATCTATCTTAATAACAGGATTCTCAGGGATTTAGAAACAGAAAATCCTAAACCGCATAGTGTTTCAATTCTCATTCACGAACAAGAACACTTGAAGCGTAGAGGTTTAACTCATTCTTTAAAGTATGCATTGCTTCCCAAGCATAGGCTTAAGGAAGAGCTAAGAGCTTACAAAAAACAATTTGTATATCTGAAGAGCAAGGGAGAAGAATACGACATTGAAAATGTTGCCAGGAAACTGTCGGGACCCTTTTATTTGTTTGCAGCAGATTATAAAAGAGCAAAGAAACTTCTGGAAGATCTCTGGCAACAGGCGTAGATTTCTGCTATAATTCCAACTCTTATGGCAGTTGAAGCAAAACGTGAGCATCTTTTTGGTTTAATAAAAGGCCGCACGAGAGATCTTTCTCCCCGTACTAGAGTAGTTCTTAGGAATCGTTGGGATGGTTACCATGAGGAAGAAGCAGCGGGATTTGCTGCGGAGAGAATAAGTGCGGTAGTTAACGGGTCCGCATCCGTTCGATTAAGAACAATTAAGCTAGCTGGATCAACTGATCATGGGGGAATTTTTAAATCAAGAGAAAGAGAGTTGCTAAGAAGACGAGACGTGAATTTAGCATCGGACTGGAGTATATTCGGAACGAGAACAGTAATTTCTTACAGACAGGAGGGTAGGCCAAGACCACGGATTGGGGAAAAGAGAGTCAGGAAAGATATAGAAGAGGAATGCGAGGGCGTTTTTGATACTGATAAGATTTCCGAGGCGCTTAGTTGGTCTAATAGAGTTGTGACTGGATCAGCTGCAGCAGACAAGTTCATACTCGGGCTTACTAGAAAAGAAGTTGTGGCATCCTTAGTGCAAGAAGAAAAACGTGAGAATTATGATCTAATGCTTCAGGTATTCGAATCTGTTCCAAGAAGCACAATCTTAAAGGGTGGCGGTATAGAATGGGTAGATGTTTGGCGAAATGCTAACGGCGAACGTTATGCGCGGGTTCATTTTAAAGATTCAAAGGCTAAAACAATGCGGTTTAAGCTCTCAGCTTATGAACCGGGTGGTAGTGCACCCGTCCTTCGGCAATAAAGATTCCAAGAAAAACCAGAGCCGCGCCGATTAAATAGGTAAATGTTATGGCTTCATGCAGCAGGGGGACTGCGATCACAATCGTAGCAATAGGATCAACATAGGTGAAAACGCCTACTTCAGATGCCTTTATGTATTTTATTCCATAGGCTAGGAAGAAATGAGCCAAGACAGCCGCGAGCACGATTCCGTAGATAAGTCCTATTGCTCCCTGTGTATTAATCGCAAATATGTCAAACTTTTCCGCTTCCCAGAGAGCCAAAGGCAGGAGAGGGAGAGAACCTATTAAAAACATCCAGAAAGTTACGGTTAGAGGATTATTTCGAACCATAATCTTTTTTAGACCAATCGCCTGAACTACACCGCAAAACGTTGCTATAAAAATAAAGAAGTTTCCTAGAATTCCATCCGTTGAGAACCCTCCTTCAAAGAAGGGACGAAGAATTATAGCCAGAACCCCAAAGAGACTTACAAGCGTTCCGAGAAGTACTTTAAGTCTTAGTTTTTCTTTGAGAAAAAGAACGGATGCTATTATGAGAAATATTGGGCCAGAAGATATTATTATTGGAGCGTTTATGCTAGGGGAGAGATTAAGGCCGAAGAAAAGAAGTGGAATCTGAATAGTGACTGAGAATATGGATACCAATACCAGAAGCGGAATGTCTTGACGGGATACTTTTAACGATTTTATTACGAAAGGCAGAATAATAAGCGCGCCAATAAAAAATCGAAGGAATGCAAAAGAGAAGGGAGGTATCACTTCCAAAGACCACTTATAGATTGGGAAAGACGCTCCCCAGATTACATTGGCGAGGATAAGGAATAGGACGGCAAGACGGATTTTACCAAGTTGTGAGTTCATCTATGAGCTCTTCGACGTTATCAAACTGTTTTTGTTTGCCGGTCTTCATGTTCTTCAAAACTAAATTGTCGCCTTCAAAGAGTAAAATGTATGGAATTCCTTTTTTGTCCGCATAGCGAAGCTGTTTGTCCACTTCTTTTTCATCAACGTAAAGTTCAACGTCGATATTTCTGTTTCTTAGTTCATTTGCAATTTGCGCCGATCGATTGCTTGTGTTTGTCACAAGAATTCTTGCTCCTCCCAAATCTTTTGGAAAGAGATCCTGATTTTCCATAACCTCAATTAATCGATCAAAACCAAAAGAGAAACCCACCGCTGGAATTTGTTGATTCGTAAACATTCCAATTAGTCCGTCGTATCTTCCTCCTCCGCCAATAGACCCTCCAGCATATCCTTCAATTTGTACTTCAAAGATTAGTCCGGTATAGTAATCTAATCCTCGAGCGAGCGTAGATTCAAAAATTATTTTTGAATTATCTATCCTTAAATACTCCAGTATTTCAGTATAGTTTTGCGTGGGTTTTTTATTCTTTATTTCCTCCAGTAAATTTTCTGAAAAGCCAGCATCAATCAGTTGTTTTTTAGTTTCGTCTGGTCCGATCTTATCTAATTTATCCAAAATAACAATTGCTTTTTTATCTAAACCCTCAAATACAGATCTATCATTGGCAAGAATTTTAAAAGTTTTAAACCCCAGTTTTTCTAAAGATTTTATAACTAACCCAATAATTTCGGAATCTGCGATCGGGGAAGAGGAACCGACGGTGTCGACGTCTACCTGAAGAAACTCCCGGTATCTTCCTTTTTGGGTATTTTCAGCTCTCCAGACATTTTGAATTTGATATCTTTTAAATGGTAGGGGAAGGTCGTTTTGGTATTGTGCTACAACCCGGGCAAGGGGAACTGTCTGGTCATAACGCATCGCCACTTTTCGATCTCCATTGTCAGTAAAGCGATACATTAACTTATCACCTTCGTCGCCGTATTTTCCAAGAAGAACTTCTTCGTATTCTAAGACGGGAGTTTCAAGCGGTTCAAAACCATAGGATTCAAATACCTTTTTCAAGGTATCTAAAACGTATTGGCGTTTCCGTGCCTCTTTTGGTAAAAAATCACGGAAGCCTTTAAGAGTTTGGGGTTTTACCATTATTATTTTTCAACCTCCTCCAGACGGTAATTGTAAAATTCTTTGCCTAGTATCATTACGATACTCATTATAGGGATAGCAAGGATGCTCCCTACAGGGCCTGCAATTTTTAATCCAATTAGAAGGGAGAGAACGACAATGATAGGATTTATTTTGAAAATCTGTCCATAAAGCTTTGGACCGATGGCATAAAATATGAATTGCTGAACAATTACTAGGGTTATCATAAAAAGAGGCATTTTTGAGGGATCCGAAACTATGCTAATTATAAACGGCGGGATAAGACCGAGTATTGGTCCGATGACCGGTATAAAAGTCAAAATGCCCGCAAAAAGAGAGGTGGAGGCAGCGAACGGGATCCCAAAAACGGCCATAATGAACCATGTTATTAGTCCTCCCAAAACGCCCCAAATAATCTGAACCCGAATGAATGAAGCAAAACTTTGATCAATCACTTTTTGTACAAACCTTGCAGGCTTAAGCCATGGTTGAGGTATTAGGTCGGATATCGTTCGAGTTATCTTTACCTTCTCAACTATAAAGTAAAAAGAAAGTATTAGAAGAGTAACCAGATTGAAGGAGAACTGTGCAATGGACGGGATTATTGACCCAAAGTCAGTAAATGATTTTACCGAGCCCCTTACAGCGTCTTGTACAACGGGAGGAGAGCCTGCAAGTAAATCAGGCAATATTTTTGATAAGGTCTGTAATTGGAAAGCAACATATGGGAAGAAAAGAAATAAAACAGCAGTTATAAGCCCCGCTAAAATAAGAAAAGTAACGCTTGTCGATATGACCCTGGATAGTCTTAGATGTTTTGAGAATAGTTCTACAATGGGTTCTAAAACAATGCTTAAGAGCCAAGCGAAAACCAGAATAAAAATCACGTCTCTGAATACATTAAGATAGCTAAGGAGTATTTGCATTAGATAGATTCCTAATGCAATGGATAGAAGAATTGCGGGGATTTTGAGGCTGCCAAATTCTTTTTTTAGCTCTTCAAACATACCTTTTTATAATATCACAACTGCAAAAGAGAGGAGTCACTTTTTGTCAAAGGCTCAGGTTTATTGTTTCTTAAAACAAATGTGTCTTCAATTCTCACTCCTCCATAATCTTTAATGTAAATTCCCGGCTCAATTGTAAATACCATACCGTTTCTTAACAGATTTTTTGATTTTGGTCCCAGCCTAAAACTTTCATGTACCTTTCTCCCAATCCCGTGACCCAGTGTATGGGGGTAGGAGGGAAATCCCTGTGAGGTTATATAATCTCTTGCGATTTTATCCACATCAAATGCTTTGCGTTTATCTTCCACCAAGCGCATGGCTCTTTTTTGCGCTTCAGAAACTGTCTGATAAATCTTTTTCTGTTTTTTTGTCGCTTTACCGAAAAAGACTGTTCGGGTCATATCGGAACAATAACCGTCGAGCTTGGCTCCAAGATCGAGTTTTATAAACCCGTGATTTTTCCTAAGCTTTGTCTCGTTCGCTTTATGGTGGATCTCATAAGCATTTTTCCCAAACGCAACTATTGGACGAAAAGATAGGGAAGCACTCTCTTTTCTTATTAGTCGAACAATTTCTCGGGACAGCTCCTTCTCAGTTATCCCTACTTTTATCTTTTTGAGAATCTGAGAATATACTTTATCTCCGACTTCACACGCTTTTTTAATTTTCTCTATTTCTTGATCTGTTTTTATAGCTGCCATTATAGGGGAGTGAGTTTTTTGCCGCTTCCGGTTGATGGAACGACTTTATCCTGAGGCTTTAATGCCTCTTGGGGAATTATAACATTTGGATTTGAGGGAAAGTTTGGAAAGTGGATAAATTTCGAGGCTGTAATCGTATCTTTATTCTTGGGATCTTGAAATCCCAAAACTATAGCGTTCTCCCCGGTTTTTACTTTTGAAAAACCCGAGCGTTCCAGATCATCGTTTACGTAGGAGAAGGATTTTGTAATAGTTTCAATGCTTATCCTGTGTTCTTTTCCTTCCTCATCCATTATCTTTAGAATAAAATCATCGGTGTTTATCTCAAATACAACTCCCGATATAAGCTGCGGGAATGTTTTTGCGTTAACGAATCTCGCGAGTATTCGTCTAGAGTCTTTATTGTATAGCCCCGTAATGCCTAATCCGTCACCTTTTTTGATATCAGATATGCCAAAGCTATCTTCATCTGAGGAAAATTTAGTCAACTCATCTACATCAACAAACCTTGTGTTATCTGACGAATCTGTCAGTGTTAGTTCGCTTCCCGAGACATCGGTTACTATTCCTACTATTCCCCGTCTTTCAACTAGGTCAAGCTCTGCTACTTTGGATGCAACCTTATTCTTCAGCGTATCTATCTGGCTATTAAGTTTTTGCGCGTAAACGCTACCAGATGCGCTGAATAAAAGAAGAATCGTAAGTACAATGGCGAATTTTTTCATATTAAAAATCTTCTGTTGTAATACTTATTACCAGTCTCTCTGTAGCTATCTCGCCGTTGGGAGCTATGGCAATAAACTCTATTAAGTTCTCGTTCTCATCGAGAGTGATAGTTGTCGAAAAACTTCCGTCCGACGCAGGAGTGGCAGTTTCCTGGCCAGTAGTGGAGATGATTAGTATTTTTGCATCACTTTGGGTTTTGCCATTTATCTGAACGGATTTTGATGTTAACACCTCTTCGTTTGCGGGCTTCGCAATGGCTAAAAATATTGTTCCGGAGGCTTTCGGAGTAGGGGTTGTTACAACTATTGATTCTATTTCCTTCGGATTAATTTCTTTCCCTGCTTGATATAAGTAGAATGTTCCGCCTGCTACGACAAGTCCCACTATACCAGCAACAATTGATAGAATGAACTTTTCTTTCTTCATAATAAGAACTTTTAAGAATTTAGGGCAAAAACAAGATATCGGAAATAAATCCCCTTGTCAAGAAAACTTTCAGGTGATAGGATTATTGCCACATGGAAGTGTCACTTCTCAATAAAGGCTCACTTAGAATAAAAGGTAAAAACGCGGTAATTGTAGTTGATCCCACAAGGGATTCTCCTAAGACTGAAGCAGACGCCGTTCTTTTACTCACGGGCTCTACTGGGAATATTTCTTCTAAAATAGAGAATGCTAGGGTAGCGATTTCAGGTCCTGGGGAATATGAAATAGGTGGGGTTAAGATCGCGGGTATTTATCAGAATGGAAAAGTTGTCTACACATTGGACATTGACGGGGTAAAGGTGGCGCTTGGTAATCCGGCGGCTCTAGAAAAGGCACACGACAGAATAGCTGAGTGCCAGCTTGCTATTCTTAATATTAATGAGCCCTTCGAAGAGTCTGTTTTCTCAAGTCTTGAGCCTAATGTTGCCGTTCTATATGGAGAGGGAGTAGCAGCAAGCATTAAGAGTTTGGGGATAGATATTAAAGCCAGAGCGTCAAAGTACGCTATCGCTGCAGAAAAAATTCCTCAAGAATTCGAAACTATAGTGCTTGAATAAATTATGGCTTCTGTGAAAATTCCTCCTCATAATGAAGAGGCTGAGCAAAGCGTCCTAGGCGGAATACTTTTAAATAAGGACGCTATAGGTTCTGTGTCTGAAGTTATTTCTCCAGGGGATTTTTATAACGATATAAATGGAATGATATTCTCTGCGATGACTTCCCTTCAGGAAGAGGGAAAGCCAATTGATGTGCTTACGGTTTCAGCAAGGCTCAAGAAAGAAAAAAAATCTGACAAGGTGGAGGCATCTTATCTCGCGGACCTAGTAAATTCAGTTCCGACGGCAGCTAATATAGTTGAATATGCAGAATTAATAAAAGAAGCATCAACGAGAAGGGCTCTCATAAGCCTAGGCGGAGAAATTGCGGAGCTTGCCTTTTTAGATGATAAAGATGTCCCCGAATTATTGGATAAGACTGAGTCTTCCATCTTCGCTATATCTAAGGGTAGTACCACGAAGGGATTCATAGCCCTGAAAGATACTCTGGCTGAAAGCTTTGACAGAATAGATGAGCTCCATAATAAAGGCGCAGGACTGCGGGGAGTGGAAACTGGTTTTACCGATTTAGACAATTTGCTTTCAGGTATGCAGAAATCAAATCTTTTAATTTTGGCCGCCCGCCCAGGGCAAGGCAAGACCGCTATGATGATCAATATTGCTCAGCATGTTGCAGTTGTAGGTAAAAAGCCTGTAGGAATTTTTTCGCTTGAGATGAGTCAGGAAGAGTTGGTAGACAGGCTTCTCGTGGGACAGGCGGATGTAGACGCATGGAGACTTAAGACCGGAAAGCTTTCGGAAACAGATTTCACAAAACTTTCAGAGGCGATGGGAGTTTTGGCTGATGCGCCTATTTTTATAGATGATACGCCGGGCGCCTCTGTCTCCGAAATCCGAACAAAAGCAAGAAGACTTCAGCTGGAACACGATGTTTCACTCATTGTTGTTGATTATCTTCAGCTTGTAGATCCGGGGAAAAGATACGATAATAGGGTTCAGGAGGTATCTGTGGTCTCCCAAGCTCTCAAAAATCTTGCAAGAGAACTTAAGATTCCGGTTTTGGCAGTTTCCCAATTATCCAGAGCAGTAGAACATAGGGGGGAAAGAAAACCTCAGCTCGCAGATCTTAGAGAGTCCGGAGCAATTGAGCAGGATTCAGATGTGGTGATGTTTATATATAGGCCAGATTTTGAAATATCAAACGTTATACAGACAAAGCTTTTAATAGCAAAGCACAGGAATGGTCCAATGGGAGAGATAGATTTACTTTTTAGAGGAGATAGGATAAGATTTTATAATGTTGATAAAAAAAGAGAAGGGGAAACGCAATCTGAATAAAACATTGAAGGGGGTGAGTATTTCATAATGGATGATCAAACGAATCAGGGAGGAGGAAATCCAGCCTGGAACCCAGGAGTTCCGCCGGTTCAAGCACCAGATCCAACCCAAGCGCCACCGGTAGAACCTACTGTTCCTACGCCTCCACCGGGCCCTAGTGTTCCACCGGCACAGGTACCGCCGGCAGAGCCAGCTACGCCGCCAGCAGACCCAGGAGTAGGCGGTGGTAATCCTGTACAGCCGGGAGGATGGACTCCTCCAACAGGCGATCAGGGAACAAATCAAGGAGGAACTGTTTAGTCTTTTTTTGATTTTCGGTTTCGAAACTAAATTAAACTAACGCTAAAAACGTTAGTTTAATTTTTTCTGGAGAGGAGAATGTAAAGAAGCAGGGAAGCGGTAATTGTTATGAAAGCAATAAGAGACAAAAGGGGAATTGAAATAAATCCTAGCCAATCAAGCTGAGCTGTGGTGCAGGATACTCCGGTAGTGCAGGGCTGGATGCTCTCAGGGAGAATGTCGTAGTATAAAAGATTGTGATAAATAGAAATGATTAGTCCGATTAAAGCTAGAGGAAGAGCATAGAATACAGAATTTTTGTCTTTTCTAAATAATCCTACAGCCATAATAAAAGCAATTGGATACATGAAGATTCTTTGATACCAACAAAGCGAACAGGGGGGGAGCTTCATTACCTCAGAAAAATAAAGGCTTCCCAGCGTGGCCATAGCGGAAATCAAAAGAACAAAAGGATAAAGGTAATTCGATAGATTTTTTTTCATATTAGAGTGGGCAAGGAGGGAGTCGAACCCACACGCTCAAGCGAGCAGTAGTTTTTGAGACTACCGCGTATACCATTCCGCCACTTGCCCTTGAACTCAATTATACCAGAAATGGCTTTATTTTTTGTGCTTCCGATGTTAAAATACGTGAATGACCTTCGAAATAACGTCAAACCCTTTAGATAAAATATCTTCAGACGCAGTCTTGGTCTTCGTATTTGCAGGAGAAGATAAGAAAAGCTTCAAGCCTCTCGCAGGTTTCAAATATCTCGATAAAATACTGTTAGGCTTGCTTTCAAAGACAGCAGAGCTTGAAAAATTCTCAGGTAAAAGGGGAGAGAATCTTTTAGTCTATTCATCGGGTAAGACTCTATCGCCAAGAGTTATAATTCTGGGTTTAGGTAAGAAGAGCGAATTCGTAGGAGACGATTTAAGAAGGGCAGTAGGAAGTTTTTCCCGCTCAATGAAAAAGAAATTAGATTCAGTCAGCCTTACATTGCCTACAAACGACGAGATTTCAGAGGAAACAATCGTGATTGCCCAGCTCGTAACCGAAGGTTTGCTTTTAGGAGGATATGATTTTTCAAAATATAAGTCAAAAGACGATAAAAAGGGTAGAGTGCTTGAGGCAGTTATTATTTCTGCAAAAGATGATGACCGTAAAGAAATAATAGGCGGAGTCGAAAGAGCACGGCTTTATTCACAGGCTACTATTCTAGCTCGGGACTTGGTAAACGAACAGTCTGCTGTGGCAACGCCATCTTATTTAGCGGACCTAGCTTTATCTATTGCAAAGAAAGATCCGGGACGCATTAAGGTAAAGATTTTGAACCGCGAAGATGCGGAAAAGCAGGGGATGGAGGCATTTCTTGGTGTGGCTAGGGGGTCTGATACTCCACCAAAGTTCATAAGGCTTGAATATATCCCTGAAAAATCAAATAAAAAAGAGAAGCTTGCAATAGTTGGGAAGGGAATAACCTTTGATAGCGGGGGAATAAATGTAAAATCAGGAGATCACATGAGTGACATGAAAATGGACATGTCCGGAGCTGCAATAGTTCTTTCTGTATTTTCAGTAATTTCAAAAATTAAACCAGATTTCCCGGTGCTTGGGTTAATAGCTGCGACTCCAAATTTAATTTCAGGAAAGTCAATTGTCCCCGGAGATGTAGTTCGCGCAATGAATGGCAAGACAATTGAAGTCCTTAATACGGACGCTGAGGGAAGGGTAACAATGGCTGACAGCCTTTCCTATGCGGTTAAAGAAAAAGCAACGAAAATTATTGATTTCGCAACTCTTACAGGAGCTTGTATGGTGGCGCTTGGTGAGGAGATTGCAGGCCTTTTCTCAAACAACCGTGAATTGGCAGACCAGATAAAAAAGGCAGCTTTAGGAGCGGGGGAAAATATCTGGGAACTTCCTCTAGAGAAAAATTACAAAGAGCTTAATAAAAGCTCGGTTGCAGATATCGCTAATATACCCAACATGCGTTATGGCGGAGCGATAACAGCTGCCCTTTTTCTGCAGGAATTTGTAGGAAATACTCCGTGGGCGCATTTAGACATTGCGGGACCAGCCTTTTTAACTAAAGGGTCTGATATTTCTGAAAAGGGAGGAACTGGATACGGTGTGAGAACGGTCCTCAATCTTCTATGACAGGTGTTACCGATCTTCGAGCAGGTGCGATTTTTGAAGAAAATGGAAGTCTATTCCAGGTTTTGTCCTACGCGCACACTAAGATGGGTAGGGGCTCGGCAAACATTAAGGTTAAGGTCAAAAACATAAGAAGCGGCGCCACGACAGAAAAAAGTTTTATCAACGGGGCAAAAGTATCTGAAGTATTTGTTACAAAAAAAGATCTACAGTATCTTTATAAAGATTTCGAGAAGGCGTATTTTATGGATCCTCTGAGTTTTGAGCAAATAGAAATGCCAATTAAAATAGTAGGTGACGGGCTTTACTATCTTAAGGAGGGCGGAAAATATAACATTAGCATGCTTGGGGCTGAGCCGCTTTCAATTAATCTTCCTCCCAAAATGGACTTTAAAGTCATGGAAACAGGAGGAGGCGCAAAAGGGAACTCCGCTACGAATATTTTTAAGGATGCGGTTTTAGAAAATGGACTTAAAACAAAAGTCCCACTTTTCATAGACGCTGGGGATTTAATCAAAGTGGACACTAGGACAGGGGAATACACGGCCAAAGCCTAATTATATGCGAAACCCCATTCTTTCAGTACTTTCTATAAAGTCATTTTCTTTCCTCATGCTCTCCGAACTTTGTTCCCAAATTGCGATGAATCTCTTAAACTTCGTGCTCTTAATCCTGGTTTTTAATATGGTAAGATCAAGCATTGCAGTATCAGGAGTGATCCTCGCATTTACTATACCGGCCTTGTTATTTGGAATTCTTGCTGGTATTTACGTTGACCGTTGGGAAAAAAAGCACGTCCTTTTCTACACAAATGTTTTAAGGGCGCTATTTGTTATTCCGCTTTTTTTTCTTAATACTAATCTTTTTGCAATTTATTCAATTACTTTTGCCGTTTCCCTCGTTACCCAGTTTTTCATTCCTGCGGAAGCCCCGATGATTCCATTAATCGTAAGGAAAGAACTTTTACTATCAGCAAACGCCCTTTTTAGTATGGGCATTTTTGCTTCAATTCTCATAGCCTATGCTATATCGGGTCCGTTTCTACTCTTTTTTGGAGAATCCAATGGATTTATTGTTATATCAATTTTTTTCCTCCTCTCATCGCTTTTTGCTTATTTGATAAAGACCATGAGGAAAGAAAGAGCTCCAGCAGGAGAAAGAAGGGCAATAACTTCTATGAAGAAAGATTTGTTAAATACGCTTTACTTGCTTAGGAAGCTAAAAAAGATTTCACAGGCCTTATTTATTTTAACTTTTCTTCAAACTCTGATTTTAACTATTGCAGTTGTTGGGCCAGGTTTTGCCGAAGATATTCTGGGTATAAGGGTTGAGGAATTCCCGGTGCTATTTATTGCACCTGCTGTTGTAGGAATAGGATTTGCAGCTTTTGTTCTGGGTAACTACTTTCACAAGAGCTCGAGGAAGAAAATGGTGCGGTTGGGGTTATTTATTATGGGAGCTATTTTGTTGATTTCACCCTACGCATCTTCCTATAGGGGATATAACCTATTGCATATTATGGCAATTATGTCATTTATTATGGGAATAGCATTTGCGCTAATCTTTATTCCGTCGAATACGGTTTTACAGGAAGAGTCAACTGATGAAATGAGAGGAAAAGTTTACGGGTTCCTAAATACGCTTGTAGGTGGCGTATCGATAATTCCAGTTTTAGCTGTAGGATCAATTGCGGATGCATTCGGAGTTGCCAAAGTCCTGTCAGTTATGGGTATAATTATTCTTGTAATTTCTCAATTTCGTTTAAGTCTTAAATAATGGAATTAATAATTCTTGCCATTTCAATATTAATCTTTTTCTATGTATTACATTATTTCGTACGCGATGATTTTATAATACTGCGAAAAAATACGTCCGCAGAGCAAGTTTTTAATATGATTTTTTTGGCTTTCATTTTTGCATTTATTTTATCGCGCTTGTTATTCATCGTGCAGAACCAGAACCCTGTATACCTTAATCCCCTTGTATTCCTGGCATTCCCGTACTTTCCTGGTTTTTCATTGACAGGCGGACTTCTGGGAGGAGCGTTATTCTCGGTGTGGTATACAAGAAGGAAAAAGTTTCCCGGTAAAAGAATCTTTGATTTTATCTCTCTTTCTTTAGCTTGGAGTATACCCGTATATGGTTTTCTTTCGATAGTAATATTTAGGAGATTCTCTAAAGCGCCATTAATTGAGACAGCGATGTTCACTTTTCTTTTAGTAATTTTTTCCGTTTTTCTCATGCCCAAGTATATGGCGGGTAAAATTAAAGACGGTTTTATTACAGGTGTATTTTGTATGGGATATTCGGCAATACTTATATTAGTTAGTTTCTTAGAAGACCGGCAGATATCGGCAATGGCGCTAGAAGACCTACTTTTGATACCGATTTTTATTGCAGGCTTATTCCTTATCCTGAGGGAACAATTGATGCCCAAGATTAGAGATTTAAAATGAGAATTATTTATGAGGATGAGGCTATCGCAGTTACGGATAAACCCTCGGGGATTACAGTGAACAGGTCGGATACAACAAGAAATGAAAAAACGGTTCAAGACTGGGTAGACTCTGAGCTTAAAATAGATACAGCAGGGTCTTCTGATGACTTAAGCTTCAAAGACAGATCGGGGATAGTACACCGTTTAGACAAAGAGACTTCGGGAATACTTCTCATTGCCAAAACCATGCAGGCTTTTGAAAGTCTGCAGAAGCAATTTAAGGATAGATTGGTAGAAAAAGCCTATAAAGCCCTAGTGCATGGAAGACTGACGCCTTCCGAGGGCGAAATAGTTGTTCCTGTGGGAAGGCTTCCATGGAATCGTAAAAGATTCGGTATCCTGGCTGGCGGAAGAGAAGCTACGACAAATTATAAAGTATTGGAAATAAAAAGATTTGAGAAGAAACCGGGAAAAACAGAGGAGTTATCGCTTCTGGAGGCGTATCCTAAAACCGGGAGAACACATCAAATAAGAGTACACCTTAAGTACTGCGGACATCCTATATTCTCCGATTCACTTTATGCAGGCAGAAAGGTGGCTAGGGAAGACAGAAAGTTTTTGCCAAGACTATTCTTGCATGCTGCGAAAATATCGTTTATACACCCCCTGTCGGAGAAGAGGGTCTCGTTTGATTCGGACCTACCGGAGGACTTAAGCGGCTTTTTAAGGAGGCTATAATTTGTTACTATCTATTAGGAGGTGATTTTTATGGGTCTTGGAGGGTATTTTAAAGGAGAGAAGAAAAAGCCAAAAAAAGATAAAACGGCAAAAAATATTGCCAACAATTATTCTTCTTTCAGCTTGCCCGAAATTGTGAGCAAAAAGAAGAAGGACTATTAGTATGAGGAGTAAAAAACAAAAGGAGAAGAAGAACAACCTTAAGGTGGCAATCGTTTTCATAGGCATTATTGTTCTTTTGGTTGTATTTTCTTTACTTGTTAGGTTTATTATTGCTTTTAACAGTAGCAAGTTTGATGGGGAGAGTCCCCTTAGCATAGAAATAGATAATGGACGAAGTGCAGGTGTTCTTACACTCTCACCCGGGGATAAAAAAGTTTCTCTTATTAAGGTCGACAATGGGGGAGCCGATGTCTCAGATTTTCTAGGGATAGGTGCAGAAGCTAAAATTAAATCGGACTCTTTTTTGCTTAGTGAAGAGATAAGAAATGAAGTATTTAAGCTTCTTATTGATTATGGAGGAGTGAGAGCAGATCTTAACGCTTTCGACAGGATAAGAATAGTGTTTTTTGTCAAATCTACGCATTCAGATTCTATTAAGGAGATAACGATTTCGCCGTCAGCAACCTCAAGCCAGGTTGATCAGATTGTTTCGAGCCTTATCTCGGACAAAAAAATAATTGAAGAAGGATTATCGATCGAGGTAAAGAATGCTTCTGGTATCGATGGACTGGGTACGAAAATCGCAAGAGTTATAGCTAATTTTGGAGGAAATGTAATCTTGGTTAGTTCTTCTGAAGACATCCTGGACGCTTCTTATGTTGGGTACTCAGGAAGAAAAACGTATACAGTCAAAAGGCTATCAAAAGTCTTCGGAATGAATAGCAAGAACGAAAAAGAAAGTTCCATAGCCGATGTTCTTATAATCATTGGAAAGGATAGGGAAGAATAAGCATGATTATATGGATTATTGTTGGTATCGCTGTTGTTTCAATTGTATTATCCTTGCGGTCTCTAAAAAATGAAAACGGGAAAAAGGAGATAACTTCTACAAAGAAAGAGTTAGAAAAGGGTAAAGTTCTCTATAAGTCTCATTCCTCTTCTTCGTAGGAACCCTCTTCTTCGTCTTCTTCTTTTCTTTCAGCCTTGCCTTTCAGTTTTTTTATAGGAAGTTTTTTCTCGGAGAATACGAATGAGGCCTGGTCTTTAAATCTGGCAGATTTTTTTACCTCCCTGAGAAATATGCTTACCGAGTTAGGAGATGAAGACCTGACATATGCTTCGTATTTGCTTCCTCCCCTCATAAATTTAATAAGCCTTTTGCCGATGTCATCGGGAAGTACGCCAATGTATTGCTTTTCACCCTGCTGAACAAAAATCTTAGACCTCTTAATATATAAATCGAGGCTTTGACCTGTTCTTAGTTTAGATATGATTTGGGCTTGTGCGGTATTTATCAACTCCACCACCTTTGTTTTACCAGTTTCTTCAAGAAAAGTATTGTTAACCAGGAGAATTTGTGAAACACCATTCTTTCTTGATGGATCCGTCTTTAATTTTTTTAAGCCCTTTATTGCGATTGAATTGAGAGGATCTAGGCTTAATACCTTTTGATAAGTAGATTTGGACTTTTCTGATTTTCCTACAATAGAGAATGCTAATGCAAGCCTGTTAAGCGTCTCGGTATCTTCGGGTGTTTCTTTGAGAAGCTCTGTGTTTATTTTAATGGCTTTTTCCCAGTTGCCTTCGAGTGCGGTTTTAATGGCGTCGTCTTTAGAATGTGATGAAATTGAGGCTTGTTTTTTGATTGAGAGATTTTACTATACATTTATTGCAAAAGTCAAGGAATAGACGATATAATGAGAGACTATGAGTGGGCATTCGAAATGGGCACAAATTAAACGCCAAAAAGGTACGGCAGATGTTAAAAGAGGCTTAACATTTACTAAGATTTCAAACGCTATTACAATTGCTGTAAAGCAGGGTGGGGGAGTATCGGATCCTGAACAAAATTTTAAATTAAGGCTCGCTATTGATGCTGCAAAAAACGCAAATATGCCTAAGGAGAATGTTGAAAGAGCAATTCTCAGGGCAAAGGGTAAAGAGGCTAGAGACATAGAGGAAGTTATCTATGAGGGGTTCGCTCCGGGCGGAGTATCGGTAATAATTGAGGCAGCTACGGATAATCCCAATAGGACTACATCTGAAGTAAAGGGGATCTTTAATAAGGCAGGTGCAAGTTTTGGTCAGCCGGGATCGGTAGTCTATCAATTTAAAAGCATGGGTCAGATTATAGTGAAAAAAAATGAAAGGCAGTTTGATGAAGTATTTCAAGTAGCAGCAGATAATGGGGCAGAGGACGTAGAAGATTTAGGCGATGAGGCGGTAATTTATTCCTCACCTTCGGATGTAGGGGCGTTAAGAGACATACTGTCGGGAAACGGATTCGATGTGTTAAGTGCTGAGATAGTAAGACAAGCAGTAAATAAAATCGAGATTAAAGACGATGAGAGTCTTTCTAAGATAGGAAATTTTGTTGAGAATTTAGAAAACTTAGACGATGTTCAAAGAGTTTATACAAACATTTCTTAAAGGTAGGAGAGTAGAGAGCGTTGCCAGGAGGGTTGGTCTATCGGGAATAACCAAGAGGCAGAGGTTTGCGATCGGGGTAATTTTTCTATCTTTATCCTTATTTATCACAGAGCATTTTTTAGGGGGATCGGGAATTGTTGGGGTATTTGTTCTTTCAGCTCTCGCAGACATTTTTCTCTTCTGGGCAATATATAAAGATCTTCGGGAAAACTTCGCACCCCACAATTTCATTCTTCCTTTCTTTTACACTTTAGCTTTTGGTCTTTTTTACCTTTTAGTTCCAGCGCGTCTTATTACTCGATTTTTTATGACCTCCATATACGCTTTGGGACTATATTCAATTTTTCTAAGCCAGAATATATTCACAGTCTCAGCGATAAGAACCATAGCGCTCCTTTCTGGAGCCAGAACTGTTTCTTTTGTCATAACACTTGTTGTTTATTTTTTTCTCACAAATGTAATCTTTTCCTTCCATCTAAATATCGCTATTACGCTTTTACTTCTTTTCTCTACGTCTCTTCCTCTAATACTCCATTCAATCTGGACTTACACCCTTGATAAGAGTCTAACGCATTCAATTTCTTGGGGGCTACTTTTGAGTCTATGTATCCTGGAGCTAACGATTCTCTTATGGTTCTGGCCAAGTACGCCAACAGTAATCGCACTTTTCCTCACTGGATTTTTTTATATAATCGTTGGTCTTTCGCATATTTGGCTCGAAAAGAGACTTTTCAAAAGCGTAGTGTTGGAATATAGCTGGGTAGCAATAGTTGTATTCACAGTTCTTGTTCTTTTTACTTCCTGGACGTAACAAAAAGCGTGCGCAAATAGCCTCGAAACTTTCCAAAAAAAAATTACATTGAAGGCAGGGTAGAGGAGTGGGCAGCAGAGGAGAATGATACGGTTTGATTATATTGCCCTTGATATGCTTTGATACAGTCGATGTACAAAATATTATAGGACGTTACGGTTCAAATTTTAGCTTTAAATTCAAAATTTCACAGCATTTTGAATGACTTTTCACAGCTTTATAGCTCACAACTCCTCAATCTCGAGATGAAATTATCAGGTCTGTGTGGATAACTTTTGTTCAAAGTAGCCACTACTTGGAGTAGGCTCTCTCAGTCCTACCCGTTAAGCATGCAACAAATATACATCGAAAAAAACACGAACGCTATTTGATATTATTTGAGATTAAATTATATCGTTTGGGCTGAATTAACAATCTAAATAAAGTGCGACCATTAGACCCTCTGTGGAAGAGGTGAGCTCCGGTGCGCACCCGTATGGCTTTATAAGTGGAAACATATACAAACTACATTGTGTGTACATAAAGAGGGAGCATATAGTTCACCGTAGGGGTTCTCTCCACCATAATCCTTACATCTGACTAACTATTGAATAGAATAGGTATCTAAGCGGCAGAGAGGTGAAAGTGATTATGTCGCACAATAATACTTTTACGACGCCACTCAGCCTCGATTCCGAGGGGAGAACCTTTTTTATTCGACCTAAAGATTGTCATTGTTTAACGATTTAATTACTTACGCCTCTTTTTGTCGTTACGGTTGCCCTAATTTATTGGCAATACTTCGAATTGCTTCCTCCCCTACTATAGGTTGGTTAAATAAGAAAAATTTGAGGCTAAATGAAGCTAAATTGTTATACTATTGAAGTTCCCTAGCCTCGGAAGTGAGCTTTTACTGGGCAATAAATACCTCAGTGCCTATCTATCTCAGCAATAAGTTCTCCCCAGCTGCTTTTAGCTTTGGCCAAAGCTTTACGCATCTCATCCATAAGATATTTTGCCTCGGCCGGGTAAGCTTTGATCGCTCTCGTAAATATCGGAAAAAGAACTTTTTCGGTCTCTCTAACGATTAATCTTTGCTTAGCTATAGAAAGATACTCAAGCGTTCTGGCGTTATGAAGTCTTTCAGCTAGTTTAGCCATAACAGCCTCAACAGGTCCATCTTCGAGTTTGGCTGCGAAAAGCGCATCAGCCTGTTCTTTAGTATATACGTCGATGTTATTTACCTTTGGTCTTTGCAATGCTATTGCTATATCTGCAGTCTGTGCGTCAAATCCTTTAGAAAATCCAAGGCAAATATTTTCCATCCATTGTGCATGCGAAATAGCTCTTGGATTTCCGAATGCCATTGTGTTCTCGGGGATATCATGCGTTAGGGTACCGACTAGAGTGGGTACATCCGAGTACCCGAGGCTTAGAAGATAGAGCGCAGCAGCCAATGGATGCTGGACGAATGGTGCGCCGCTTTCCCGGCGTTCAGTAGCGTGTAGCGTAGTGGCCATGGTAAGAGCGGATATTATCTTAATTTTTCCCGCTGCATCAACCTTTTCTCCCATGGCATGTACCAAGTCAGCCATAGTATAGGTTCTCTCAGGTTGGAGCGGTCTTATTCTTTCTGCCTGCGATGTCATGGGTGAATTATACGATTCCTAAGGCTGGAAGTCAAACTATGGGATAAGAAAAGTGCTTAGAGTTATGGAGTTGTGGGATTGTTTGGTATAACCTTAACCACGCTTACCTCTTGAGGCGGAAGCTGTTTTCCTGTCTCTGTTCGAAATCCTCCGTCAGGCGTTTCGCTGCCTGGTATAAATTCTCCTTTTCCGTCAAAGGAAACACCGCCCTCTCCGTATACGTAGTAAAGTTCTGTCCCACCATCAAAAGGTATAAGTATTGAAAGCATTTCTCCTTGCGGATTAGCCTTGCTCCTTATCACATGCGTTTTTACAATCTCCGGATTATTTACCCTTATCTCCTCAACGCCAGAAAGAGATTGTCCGTTTACGGTTAGACTGGATTCATCAACAGTATTGGGAGGATCGTATTGGCTTGGAAAATCTAAAGAAGTTCTCCCGTCGGCTCTCTCAAGATTTACAATAACAGCTCCACCTTGGTATATTTCTGTTGCCTGAGGGTGGGGCCTCATCTTTTCATGCAAAGCTGCGCCCACGAGTAACCCTCCTATAACAGTCGTAGTTATACCTCCTGCTATTGCAATTTCTCTTCGACTAGGTCTATCCTCAGCCATAATATAAGCTTAGCATGATAACCGAATTAATTTCAAGCTTTTGTGTCTGGTTTTTTAGAAGCGAATGGAT
>MFPL01000009.1 GCA_001784155.1 Candidatus Levybacteria bacterium RIFCSPLOWO2_12_FULL_41_12
CAAGCTCAGGGTTTGCTGACCCATTTTTTCAAGGTATGCCTTGGCATATTTATATTCTTCTTTGCGATCAGAAAACCTATTATGTTGGTTTAACCTCAAATTTAAAACAGAGGCTTGACTCGCATAAACTAAGAAAAAATCTGGCAACAAAAAAGTTTTCTGATTTTGAACTGGTTTATTCAGAAGATTTTAAAACAAGAAAAGAAGCTGAGCTCAGAGAAGCCCAGCTTAAGAAATGGTCTGCCGCAAAGAAGAAGGCGCTAATAGCAGGTGATAAAACCCTACTAATTAGTCTAAGCAAATCCAGAGCCTTGTTGAAAAGTTGACGGGCACTTAATGGTGAGCCTGTCGAATCCATCCCCGTCATCCACCCCAATTATAAGTTTGACTTTTGACTTAGTATTAGTTAGGGAAGAATAAGCGGAGAATGTGTGGTGCAAAAATAAGTAAGCCAATAGCAATTGAGCCTGATGCAACTATAAGCACCATTCCAGCGGATACGTCCTTTGCAAATTTTGCTTCCTCTCTGTAATCTTTTGTAACCAAATCTATAACCTCTTCAATTGCAGTATTGATCATTTCTGCCGATATGACGAGTAGAATGATCATGCTAACAACAGCGATTTCGATAAAGGTCATTTTAAGAATAAAACTGGAGGATAAAACAATAATTGCAATAATAAAATGAATACGGATATTGCGATTGTATTTTGTGGCTATTTTTATGCCCTCCATAGCAAATTTAAATGACTGGAAAAGCGAATGTCTTTTAGTTATCATTTTTTGTTACTTTTATACAGCCGCTTAACTATTATTATCTTCTCAAAAAGGATAGCAGAAACAAACCATAGAAATCCAGCAACGTAACCCCCAACAACATCGCTAGGATAGTGTACGCCTAAATAGATCCTGCTTAAACCGATAAATCCAATTATGATTACAGACAGAATGGAAATTATAAATGTTATTTTTACATTTCTTGTTTCTCTAAAGATAAAATAAGATAAAGCGGCAAAAAACACAAAACTATTCATTGCGTGACCCGATGGAAAGCTTAATGTGTTCTCATGGATAAGGGGAAACTCATTCGGACGGGGTCTTTGATATATATACTTTAATATTAAGTTCAATAATACACCTGAATATAAAATAACCGTGTAGATTACAGCGTCCTTTTTTCGAATTGTACCGATATAGAAAATCATAATCAGTGACAAGACGAATAAGGTAACGGCGTTTCCCAGAAATGTAAAATGCATCATTATAGATGTAACAGACGGGCTTCTAAAACTATAGATAAAATTGGTTAATGCCCGGTCTATTTGAAGGATATCTTTATCAAGGACCTCATGCCCAATTTTTAAAAATAAATATAGCGAGGCTAGGCTTATTAAGACGCTAAGAATAATTTCTAAAGATAAAACAAAAGCAAGCTTTGAGTTAAGTGAGAATTTAATAAATAGTTTTAGTTGTTTCATCTAGTCCTATCTATTTTAGTATATCAGTGATTTGCAGGTAGGTTTTCTTGGATCTAGCCCCCGTCATCCACCCCAAGTTTTTAGCCTCAGTTTTTACTACCTCATATTACAAGGTTTGAACCTTTGATATAATTATCCTTATGAAAGTTTTAATTTTTGGTCCTTCGGGTGCAGGAAAAACTCATTTATCGGAAAGGTTAAAAAAACAAGGATTAAATTCGATTGACGCAGACACCATCGAAAACTTATCCTCGTGGTTTGACGGTAGTGGAAATAAAGTAAACTATCCTGAAGATGCTGACGCTGAGTTTTTAGACAACCACTCCTTTCTTTGGGACAAAGACTATTTAAGCAAATATCTAGCTGCTCATCCAGATATATACTTACTAGGGGCTTCGGGAAACATTTTTGAAATGTTTGATTTATTTGACAAAGTTTACTACCTAGATGTTCCCGACGATGTTCAAAATGAAAGATTGCAACACGAGTCGAGAGAAAATCCTATGGGCAATACTGAGTATCAAAGACAAAATGCTATTTCTTGGGGAAATGAGTTGAAGCAGAAAGCGAAAAACTTAAAAATTACTTTTATTGACGCAACCAAAAATACTGAGGACATTTATCAAGAACTTATAAAATAGCAAATGATGTTCTATAAAACTCTATTTCTTCCAGTTGGAGCGTGCTGCAATAAGTCCGAACACCATTCGGTAGATGACTCCACTTATTTCTCGTAGAATTTTCTTCCTGCTAATTTTTTAGGCAAAAATGGCAGATTTTCTTTTGGCCCAACGTAATTTTGGCTCCACTTATAATTTTTTGCATAACCTAAATTTTTCATTAATTTTGTTGGAGCGTTTCTTAAATGCAGGGGAACTGGTTCGTTTGGAAATTCATAAACTGCTTCTTTTGCTTTCCCCAAAGCATTAACGACAGCGCGGGATTTTGGAGCTTTAGATAAATAAATAACTACATATGTCAAAATCAGCTGGGCTTCCGGCATGCCAATTTTTTGAACAGCTTCAAAAGCTTCATCAGCTTGAATTAAAGCGCCTCTGTCTGCCATGCCTATATCTTCAACTGCAAAAATTATCATTCTTCTTGCAATAAATTTTGGATCCTCTCCGTTTTCAAGCATTCTTGCCATATAATAAAGCGCAGCATCCGTATCACTCCCCCGCATAGATTTAATGAATGCTGAAATTATATTGTAATGTTCTTCAGCTTTCTTGTCGTACAATCCCGCAGATTTTGTTTGAAAAATTTCTTCAATTATTTTTTCATTAATTTCTGCTTGATTGTAAGAAGTTACAGCAATTTCTAGGGCATTCAACATTATTCTTGCATCTGCCCCTGAAAATCTAATTAGTAATTCCTTGGCGTTTTTACTAATTTTCTTTTTGTACCTTCCTAAACCTTTCTCTTTATCTTTTAAGGCTCTATCTAAAATTATTTCCAATTCTTCAAAAGTTAAGCCTTGTAAAACCAAAACCCTGCTTCTTGATAAAAGCGCTGAAATTACTTCAAAAGAAGGATTTTCTGTTGTAGCTCCAATAAGATTCAGTGTTCCGTTTTCAACATAAGGAAGCAAAGCGTCCTGTTGAGTTTTGTTCCATCTATGGATTTCATCAATAAATAAAATTGTTTTGATACTTTTGTTTAAATTTTCTTTGCCAGCTTCAATAATTTTATTTAAATCTGCTTTTCCTGCTTCAACTGCAGAAATTGCATGAAAGTCTGCGTTTATTTCGGAAGCAATTATATTTGCAAGCGTTGTTTTGCCAGATCCCGGCGGACCCCAAAAAATTAAAGAAAAAGAAGCATTTGATTTGATGATTTTTTTAACAATTCCGGCTTGTCCAGTTAAATGAGTTTGTCCGACAAATTCGTCAAAGGTAGTTGGTCTTAATCTAAAAGCAAGGTTCATCTTGCCATTATTCTAGCACATTAATTTTAAGAACGTCCTTGTCTTGCTCTATCAATTTTTCCTCTTGACACATACCCCCCCAGGGTATACTATCGAATCATGAAGTCACATTACGAAGACGTTAAGGAGAAATCTCAAAAAAGATTAAACATCATTAAGGGACAGTTAGAAGGTCTACAAAAGATGATTGAGAACGATGAGTACTGCATGGATCTCCTCAATCAAAGCCTGGCAATACAAAACTCTTTAAAGAGTTTGGATTCGGTCCTTTTCGAAAGACATGTAAGGACGCACGTAACGCATCAGTTTAAAAACGAAGAGGAAAAAGCCGTCGGAGAATTAGTTGATTTATTCAAAAGAGTAAATAAATAAAAACGAATATGTTTGATAAAAAAGTGTTCTTTTTAATGATAGCGTCTACTGTCTTGATATTCGCTGGTGCAGTATTTGTCCTTGGTTCTAGTTCTAAATCGACGCCTACTTTAACAGAAAACGCAGTAGCCTACACCTTAGATCCCACGAGCTTTGATTGGGGAAATATTGACTTTGATGGTGAAATAGCTACCAAAGAATTTAGGATTAAAAATAACGGAAGCGATATTTTAAAATTCTACAATGTAAGAACATCCTGTCACTGTACGAAAGCACAAATGGTAATCGGAGAAGAAGGGAGTCCATATTTCGGAATGAGTGGAGTTTCCTCGTGGACTGGAGAAGTTGAGCCAGGAAAAGAAGCTAAAATGATAGTTAAATTTGACCAGAGGTATCATGGTCCTCAGGGAGTAGGGCCAATAACGAGATTCGTGTCGGTTGAAACAAACGATAAAGCTACTCCTGAGTTGACATTCACGCTAACCGGAACAGTGGTAAAAAAATGAAAAAAAGACTGGCAAGGGTTAAGTATAGAAAGGTACTCTTGAAAACTGTTCCCTTGTGGTTTGCAATCCTGCTTACTATAGAATCCTCCGTTATGGTCGGGCTTACCGAGTACTATTTTATGAAAAAAAATTTTAATAAATCAGTCCTTGAATTATCAAAGACTACCGGTTCCTCTGAAGAACTGGTCCAATTATTAAAACAGGAAGTAATTCCCCAGAAAGGTTATGTTTTAGCTGTTAAATGGAACGATGTTGGTAAGTTGCTCTTATCAACAGGCGCAATTGATAAAAAAGCTTTCGAAGAATTATTCATAGACGAGCCTGTGGGAGCAAAGCATATGTGGCATTTAGAAAATAATTCAAAGGATCAGATGATGATAAGCGAGGGAGGATCTCGTTTTATGGTAAATACGTTATGGGCATTGGGTCTAGTTAACAAAAGTAAAATATTAGATGAAGGCTCTATGCAAAAATACGGAGAAGGTGATGTAATGAGCTTTGCCTCTACTGGAGGTTGGAATTTAGGAACAAGGCCAACTGAAGAGCTTTATTCTTCATCGAAAATTATAGAACTATCGGAAAAACAAGAAGAGCTGGTAAGAAAAATTGCAGTAAGCGTCTACCGTCCATGTTGCGGAAATCACACGGAATTTCCCGATTGTAATCATGGAATGGCTGCTCTCGGTTACATTCAATTGGCCGTAAAGCAAGGAGTTTCGGAAAAGAGAATTTATCAAGATCTTCTAGCTCTTAATTCATTTTGGTTCCCACAAAACTACGTAGAGCTTGCAGCTTACTTTCAAAAGCAAAACATTGACTGGAAAAATGTTGATCCTAAACTGGCGTTATCCAGTGAGTATTCATCAGCAGACGGAATGCAAAAAGTAAGAGAGTCTGTTCAGAGCATTCCCGGAATTGGACCGCAGGGCGGAGGTTGCTCGGCATAATGGAAGGCATTCTTTTTCAAACCTCATTAATTGCAGCTTTCGTTGCGGGTATAGTTGCTTTGTTTGCTCCCTGCTGCATTTCCTTTTTACTTCCCGCCTATCTTGGAAATGTTTTTAAAGAAAAAGAGAAAGTACTTTTTATGACGTTAATTTTTGGAGCGGGAATCTTTGTGGTTATGATGCCCGCAGTTTTAGGCGTTGCAGTTTTATCAAAAGCATTATTTGTTTACCACGATCCTATCTACTACATAGGCGGGGTCGTAATGCTTGCTGCAGCGGGTATAACCTTCTTGGGCCTTAAATTTCCAATGCCTAATCTTCCCGGACGTGAGACAACAAAGACCGATCCCCTTTCGATTTTTACGTTAGGTATTTTTTCTGGGATTACCAGTGCCTGTTGCGCGCCGGTACTAATTGGCATCCTGACCTTGACCTTTCTTTCAACGAGTTTTTTTGGAGCATTGGCAATAGGAGGAATGTATGTTTTGGGAATGGTGGTTCCCCTTTTAATAATCGCAGTTTTTCTTTCAGGAAAAGTAAGTAGGTTTACAGTTCTTAGAAAACCTGTAATGAATTTTACTTTCTTGGGAAAAGAAAGGTTTGTTACCGTAAGTACTCTTTTGGCCAGTATTATCTTTTTTGTAACGGGTATTATGATTTTATATCTTAAATCGATTGGGAGACTTGGTATGGAAGATACAAGAGGATTTGCAGAAATCATAACAAACACAAGCTACTCCGTCGATAGGCTAATAGGAGATAATCCCGTCTTAAATGTAGCCTTTGTTTTCCTTTTAGCTATTTTCTTCTATACTATTTATAGAAAATTAAAATAAAGGGGGTGAAAAAATGAAAAATGAATATTTATATGGAATAATTGGTCTTCTTGCAGGATTGGTGATAGCTGTTTTTTTCGCCAATAATGCTGTGAATACGGGAAACACCAGGATGATGGGGATGATGGGGATGAGACAACAAAGCCTTAGCTGTCCGATGGCATCAGTAGAGAAAGACAAGTCGATGAGTATGATGGAAATGATGGAGGGATTAGAAGGAAAAGCTGGAGATGATTTTGATAAAACTTTCATCGAAGAAATGATAGAGCATCATCAGGGCGCCATCGATATGGCAAAAGAGGCTCAAGTTTACGGAAAGCATGACGAGATAAAAAATCTTGCTGACGAGATTATTTCCGCCCAGACAAGAGAGATAGAAATGATGAGAAGGTGGCAAAAAGATTGGGATTATTAAAGATGAAAGGGGGTGGAACACTATGCTAAACGCAAAGGCATTTTCTAGCGCGGCAACGCTAATAACGGCTGTATTTTATATTGTATGCGCAACAATATCTTTTATAGCGCCTGATTTCGTATCTGGTATTGCCAGCTCTTGGATTCATTCTCTGAACCTAGAAGCAATAAAAATGAGAGGACAGCTGTCGGTTGGCACACTTGCTTACGGCTTGATAACGATTTCAGTACTCACCTGGATTACTTCATTTGCATTCGTTGAATTGTATAATAGATTGGCAAAAGGTAATTAGAAGGCGTGTAATTTGGTTTTCTATATGGATAAGGTGTTGGTGTTTTTTTTTAGCTTAATAGGGATAGTTTTTACATACTGGTTTTTTCTTATGAGAAAGGAAGACTCTACTGTTGTGACAGATAATAATGTGGACATTTTGGTTAGAGGAGGCTATAAGCCTGAGGTTATCACTTTAGTTCAAAACCAAACTACGACTTTAAATTTCTTAAGGAGGGATAAAAATCCATGCCTTGAGGAAGTAATTTTGTCCGAGTTTAAAATCAGAAAGTTCCTTCCTATGGATAAAAAGGTTTCCATCCAAGTAACTCCAAAAAAGAAAGGAGTATTCCCCTTTTCCTGCGGCATGAGCATGTTTCACGGAAAACTCATAGTTAAATGAAGGAGATTAAGAAAGCATTTCCAATAAGGGGGATGCATTGTGCATCGTGTGTTAGGGTAACTGAACGGGCTTTGAAAAAAGTTCCGGGAGTTAGGGAGGCTGTGGTTAATTTGGCAACAGAGAAAGCTACTGTCACCTATGATCCCTTGTTATGTGAGCCCGAAAATTTAGCTGATGCTATCTCAAAAACTGGGTATGTAATGGAAACTCAAGTGATAAACGAAGATATTGAACAGGAAGAAAAGAGAAAAGAACTGAATATCTTAAAAGGAAGAGTAGTATTTAGTTTAACGGTAGGAGCATTAATTTTTTGGGCAAGTTTTCCGGGAATTATGGAAACAGCTCCTTCAATTCTCAGGAATTTTTACGTTCAGCTTCTTTTAGCTACTCCCGTACAGTTTTGGGCCGCACTACCATTTTATAAGGCCACAATCCCCGCTCTAAAAAATAGACTCGCCAATATGGATACTTTGGTTGCCCTAGGAACAACAGTTGCCTATGTTTATTCGGTATTTGTAACCTTTTTTCCAGACGTTGTAAGAAAGACCGGCATGGAGCCTGTTCCCTATTTTGATGTAGGAGTTGTAGTAATAGCTCTAATACTCCTGGGTAGATATATAGAGGCTAGGGCGAAAGCGGGCACATCTCAGGCTATAAAAAAACTGATAGGACTTGCGGCTAAAACTGCCAGGGTAGTTAGGAATGGAAAAGAAACAGATGTTCCCATAGAGGAAGTTCGTATAGGAGATACTCTGCGAGTGAGGCCCGGTGAGAAAATACCGGTAGATGGGAAGATTATTTCCGGCGAATCATCCGTAGATGAGTCAATGGTAACAGGAGAAAGCATCCCGGTTGACAAAGCCGTTGGAGACACAGTTATAGGAGCTACTATTAATAAGTCGGGAACATTTACCTATAAAGCAATGAAGGTAGGATCAGAAACTATGCTCGCTCAAATTATAAAACTTGTGGAGGAAGCTCAGGGGAGCAAAGCCCCTATTCAAAGGTTGGCAGATTTAATCTCCTCTTATTTTGTTCCAATCGTTATCATGCTTGCTTTTGCCACTTTTGCTGTTTGGTACATATTTGGCCCACAGCCTGCAACCCTATTTGCAATTTTAAATACCGTGGCTGTTTTAATTATTGCTTGTCCCTGTGCAATGGGACTAGCGACGCCTACGGCAATTATGGTAGGAACAGGAATTGGAGCAGAACATGGTATCCTCATTAAAGATGCAGAGAGCCTGGAGATTGCCCATAAAGTTGATACCGTAATCTTTGATAAAACCGGAACTCTTACAAAAGGAAAACCAGAAGTAACAAATGTGATAAGCTTGGAATCTAAGACCTATCCCCGACAAATCGTTTTACAGCTTGCTGCTTCAGTTGAAAAAGTTTCAGAGCATTCTCTTGCGGAGGCAGTTGTGAAAAAAGGTGAAGCTGAAAAAATAAGGCTTGAAGAAGTTGTAAAATTTCAAGCAATTGCAGGGCACGGAGTCGAAGGAATAATTGGTAAAAAAAGAGTAATTTTTGGGAATAGACGATTAATTGAAAAAGAGAAAATTTCCTATATTGAAGCTTTAGAGCAAATAGAGCAACTGGAAAGCGAAGGGAAAACAGTTATGCTGCTTGGTATAGACGGAAAGTTAGCGGGGTTAATAGCTGTTGCAGATACCTTAAAAGATACGGCAAGTGAAGGAGTGAGGGCATTACAAGAACTAGGCATAGAAGTTGTGATGATTACAGGAGATAACAAGGCTACGGCTAACGCCATCGCGGGACAAGTCGGTATAAAGAGAATATTGGCAGAGGTTTTACCGGATCAAAAAGAGAGTGAAGTTAGAAAAATTCAAGCTGAAGGAAAAAGAGTTGCAATGGTAGGAGATGGAATTAATGATGCTCCCGCCCTTGCCGCCTCAGATGTTGGAATTGCCATGGGATCAGGTACGGATGTGGCAATAGAAGCCGCAGATATAACACTTATAAATAAAGACTTAAGAACTGTTGTGCAGGCAATAAATCTGTCGAAAAAAACAATGAGAACAATTAGGCTTAACTTATTCTGGGCATTCGGCTATAATATAGTTCTTATACCTGTTGCTATGGGAATTCTTTATCCATTCTTTGGGCTTCTATTAAGTCCGATCCTTGCGTCTGTTGCTATGGCTTCCTCATCTATTTCTGTTGTTGGTAATTCCTTATTGCTAAGAAGGGTAAGGATATAATTATGGATCTTTGGGTAATTTTCATAACGGGGCTTACTGTTGGAGGGCTAACTTGTCTGGCAGTACAGGGAGGGCTTCTGGCATCTGTTATAGCAGCTAGAGAGGAGGAAGAGGTCGAGAAAGGCATAAATAATAGCAATCCTGTTTTTCCAACTGTATCTTTTTTAATAACCAAGCTCATTGCATACACGGTCCTGGGATTTATTCTGGGAGCTTTTGGCGGAGCAATTAGCATAAATCAAACAACGCAAATAGTTATGCAATTCGCAGCAGGCCTTTATATGATTGTGGTAGCGTTTAATCTTTTGGACATTCACCCAATTTTTAGATACGCCATTATTCAGCCTCCCCGGTTTCTTACCAGAAGAATCAGATCTCAGTCTAAATCTAAAGATATGTATGCACCTGCCCTACTTGGGGCGATGACTATATTTATTCCTTGCGGGACAACAATAGCGATGGAAGCGTTAGCAATTAGCAGCGCGAGCCCCTTTTTAGGCGCCGCTATTATGGGAGCATTTGTATTGGGAACTATCCCGGTTTTTCTTGGGGTAGGTGTTATTACAAGCATCCTTGGAGATAACTTTAGGACAAGATTTTTAAGAATTGCTGCTATCGCGATTTTTTATCTTGGTCTCACATCAATTAACGGATCTCTTGTAGCTGCAGGTTCCCCCGTTTCATCCAACTCTATAAAAGAGGGGACCCAAAGCGTTATCAGTATTTTTACTGTTAACTCCAGTAATCAAAATATGAATATAACTACCACTCAAAATCCTGAAATTTACGTGACTTCAGGTGGATATTCTCCTAATTATATCAGGGTTAAAAAAGGCCTACCCGTTGCGCTAAAATTAATAGGAAAAGACGCATACAGCTGTGCGTCTGCATTCAGAATTCCGTCTCTTGGTTTGTCTGCTACGCTTGAGGGACCAAACGATATAAAAGTGGTTAAATTTACTCCACAAAAGTCAGGGCGGATTTCCTTTTCGTGCTCTATGGGAATGTATACCGGGGTAATTGAAGTAATATGAAAAAAATTAAATTAGATATCGAAGGAATGCATTGTTCTAGCTGTGCAATGAATATAGATTTTGATCTGGAAGATATGGATGGCGTAAAAACAGCAAAAACCAGTTATGCCAAACAGCAGTGTGAAGTTGAGTTTGATGAAGGAAAAATAACTGCGGAAGACGTTTTAAAACAGGTTCAGAAAACAGGTTATAAAGCGGCTCCGGCACAATGATTCATCACTGGGGATACGCAGGTTTTAGAGGCTGAGGCCCTGTGCCCTCTGTCTTCTGGCTTCAATTTCATCCAAAATTACTTTCCTTATCCGAACACTTTTTGGGGTTACTTCAACCAGCTCATCATCAGCGATGTATTCCAAAGCATCTTCTAAAGCCATTGTTTTTGGAGTCTTGAAATAGACTGAGACTCCTTCTCCCTTTGATCTGTGGTTTGTGAGCTGTTTTGTTTTGCAAGCATTTACTCGCATATCGTCATTTCTTGAACTCCGTCCTATAACCTGTCCTTTGTAGACTTTTATCTCAGGGCCTATGAAAAGCGTTCCTCTGTCCTGAATATTGGTTAAAGAGTAAGTATTGGTCACTCCTGTTTCATGACTTATCAAAGACCCTTGCTCTCTTTGTATAGAAAAGCCCGGATCCTCGGCATATTCAAAAAATAGAGTATTCATGATTCCCAGTCCTTTTGTGTCTGTCACGAATTCGCTTCTGTAGCCAAAAAGATTTTTCGTTGAGATTATGAACTCCATATAGACGATTCCGTTTTCAGAGGCCATGTCTTTCATTTCAGCCCGTCTGCCACCCATTTTCTGTATAACTGCGCCGCTAAACTCAACTGGTGCCTCGAGATACACCTTTTCGTAAGGAGTCAATGTTTTACCGTCGATCGCTCTATCTATTACCTGGGGACGGCCCACTTGGAATTCATACCCTTCCCGTCTCATGCGTTCAATCAGGATCGCCAAGTGAAGCTCTCCTCTGCCTGAGACAATCCACCCGCTGTCGTTATCTTCAACACGTAGTGCCATATCGGTCTCTAGCTCCTTATATAGCCTGTCACGAATTTGCCTAGACGTTTTATATTCCCCTTCTTTTCCTGCGAAAGGAGAACTATTTACCATAAAAGTTGCTCTTATTGTCGGCTCCTCAATCGCAATAAGCGGCAGCGCTTCGGGATTTAGGGAATCAGAGATTGTTTCTCCAATCGTGGATTCAGGAATTCCTGCAATTGCTGCCAGATCCCCTGCCTTCACTTCGTCTACTTCTACCCTTTCAAGTCCAACGAAAGTCATAAGCGAGACTACTTTATGCCTTAGTATTTCCCCATCTCTTTTTATTTGGGAAACTTCCTGATTCTTCTTGATAGTGCCTTTATATATTCTGCCAATTGCTATTCTTCCTTTATGGTTATCCGAAGAAAGAGTTGTTACTAAAAATTGAAGTGTCCCGCTGTTGTCTTTTTGTGGAGCGGGAATTTCTTTAAGAATCGTTTCAAAAATAGGAGTAATGTCAGTCATTTGGGACAAATCGTCACCTAGTCCTGCGACGCCTTGTTTTGCCGATGCATAAACTATCGGAAAATCTGCTGACTGGTCGTCTGCTCCGAGATCTAAGAATAAATCCAATGTTTTATCTAAGGCATGGTGAATACGCGCATCAGACTTATCTATCTTATTTACTACAACAATTATTTTTAGCTTCATTTCGAGAGCCTTTTTAAGCACAAAGCGGGTTTGAGGCATTGGACCCTCTTTCGCGTCAATTAAAAGAAGACAGCCGTCAGCCATTTTAAGGACTCTTTCCACTTCTCCGCCAAAGTCAGCGTGCCCCGGGGTGTCAATTATATTAATTTTTACGTCATTCCATACAACCGAGGCGTTTTTTGAAAAGATTGTAATTCCTCTTTCCTGCTCAAGCTCATTTGTGTCCATGATAAGGGAATCCGCGGTATCCTTGTGCATCTTTGTTTTTGATTGCTTTAAAAGCGCGTCAACAAGAGTGGTTTTACCGTGATCAACGTGTGCGATTATAGCTACATTCCTTATATCGTTCATAATGATAAACCCTCCTTCATTTTCTTCTCGCCTGTTCCATTCTATTCGAATACGGCTCGAAGAGCATTTATGGAGGGTCGTATGTATCTTAATCCGTAAGGTATACGAAAAAACCGCCCCCAAAGCGGCCACAATTAGTATAGCAGAGTTTTACCCAACTTTATAGTTTTTCGACCGTATCGGCGAGAAGAACAGCTCCTATTTCCCATTTCTCAAGCTGACTGTCGTCTAGTGCAAACTCAGAACTATCCAAATCCACTCCCAAGGCTTTTTCTAGCTCGGATTTAGTCAAAATAGCCACCTTCCCTCTTATATGAACCGGTATAATTTCTCCCAGTCCTACTTCTTTCCCAGTGGTATTTGCAGGTAGTCTGAAGTCTTTTTTGTTAATAACGATTAACCTTGCCCCCCTGCCGCTATTAAAGACTCCGCCCTGTGTCTGTTTGAACAGAGAGAAAGACTTTTTAGTATTCCAGTCGTTGATCTCAGATTCGACCTCCATAGTCAAGCCTTCATATACGAGAGGATCGTTAACGATGTTCTCTACTGCTATATTTTTCTTAACGTCCAAGGTTTCCTCAACTGCGTTTTTAGGTTTTCCAGCAGGAGAGGAATCTCGCGCTCCTTTAAGAAGCGTAAAGATAACTAGAGTGACTGCGATTATTACTACAACAATGATCCCGAAAATGACTTTTGGTCCCATAGTACGCGTATTATAGGATATTGTTCACAAATATGCAAATGCAATGCGGAGCGTCTTACGCCGTATCTTCTCTGTTTCAGTTTGCCGCCCTGCCTTTTATATTCCTTGCGAGGCGGGAAAAGCCAAATCCGATAAGATTGATGCTTAGGGGTAGAATTGTTATCTTCTGGCTTTATTCTTTCTTAACCTTGCACCATTAATGATTTTCTAGTAATATAAGCTGCGAATTTATTATGTCTCTTGAAAAACAAGGGTCAGTAGTTTTAAATAGAAGAATAATTCTGTCCCCTGATTTAATTCAGATACCTGCAGTTCAAGCGGCTGTAGATTTACATAAAGCATGTGCTCCAGATAACATTTTTCATCGCGTTGCAGGATCAACAGCTAAAATGTTGATTGCCGCAGAAATAAAAGGCACAGTAGAAGGATTAAGTCTTCCCCATGATGTCGACTCTATAGTTGATCAAGACGCAGAGACTTATCTTGAGATGGCTTTGGGAGAACTAGCCTATAAAAAGGTTATCAAAATACCTAGGCCTGGAGAACATGTTGTAGCAACAAATAATCGGCATTTGTATGTAAAAACAGGAGAAGATGGACAAAAAAAAGTGCTTGATTTAACTTTTGGCCGCGTAGACAAAGATAATGGTATTGTTGATATTTCTCTCGCTCCTTATTTACCGCGTATTTTTGGAGATCGAAGGCCTACTTTATGTCATTTGGTTTTTAGCCAAACAATGACTGAAGGAGTGGACTATGTAGTCGGGGATGATCCGCAAGACGTTGTTACCGCATTTAGCTTAGCTGCATTGATCTTTGGATTTGAGGTTCTAATGCCTCTTAGAGAAATAGGTGATCCCGTTGTCGCAAAAAGAAAAGCAAGTTTGATTTCTCTAAACGAGATGAGCACCGAAGAGACAATGCGCCAAAAAGAGAGAATTCTTCACGATAGTCCACCCGCAGGATTATACTTAAGAAAGAGTCATCGCTTACCATTAGCAACTGCCAGAAATCCGGGAGCTTTAGGTATTGCAACAAACATTATTAAGTCGTTTCACAAGCACCGTCATGGGTAATTTGCTATAATCACTGCCATGTTAACACCCGATACTTTGCGTCCATCGCCTGACGGTACCCCTTTTGAAATGAAGAGTTCTCGACCCCCAAGTTTTCTGAGATTATATTTAGAGAAAAGACCGGTTATTGAGCAAGAACTTGCACAGTTTATTACAGATATTAGGCAAAGAGGCCTTCTTTCCAAGGATATTGTAGAAGCTGTTGATTATGGTGTAATGACACTTGGCGGGAAACGCGCTCGCCCAATGCTTGTTTATCTTGCCCATAATTTAGTAGGTGGAAATTTTCCGGAAATTGATCAAGCGGCAATAATCCCTGAATTACCGCACAAAGGATCGTTAATTCAAGATGATATCCTAGATCATGCAACACAACGAGAAGAAAAACCACCTACTTATAGGGCATTTGGTGAAGAAACCGCTCGGTTAGCCTATGAATTTCTTTACCAATCGCCAGCACTGGTAATTAACAAGTTATCAATTGATGGAAGCATTAAACAGCGCTTATTAGATGAATACGCAGAATACGCTAGCCGCGCGCGCGAAGGGCAACAGATGGAATTGGAATATACAGAAAAAGGCCGGCCTATGCTCGATTTTGTATATACGCGTATGGCAATGCTAAAATGTGCTGCATTTACTTACGCTGTCCGAGTTGGGGCAATTCTTGGTGGAGCAAACGAAGGGCAAATTGCGGCATTAACAAAGATTGCAGATAGATGTGGTGTTTGTTTTCAAATTCGAGATGATTCGAAAGGTATTGAAAAAGGAAGTGAAGCCTCCGCGACAGATATCAGAGATGACATTAGCGAAGGGCACATGAATATTTTAAGTGGCCCAGTAATATATGTATTGGTAAAATCTGGAAATCCTGAAGGCAGACGGTTACACGAAATTCTTAGTCTTCATACAACAGCCCCGGCATTGATTAACGAAGCGATTGGTATTATTAAAAAATGGACATTTTTCGAATATGGAGGACAGCCCTCGAATCGTCTCGAATGGGCCATAGAGGGACTTACAGACGGATTGACAAAATTATTACGAGAATCTTTCCCGGAAGAAACTACAGCACGAAGACAAATGGAGGAACTGATTGGTTTCTGTAAAACAGGGAGCTTCTAGCTCTGCCCTTCATATATCTCGCAAGACGGGAAAAGGCAAAGTCCGACCCAATCGCAAAATGACTACTTCCTTATAAAGAGAAGTGCGTTTGGGATGTTTCGTCCCGGTCCCACTTTATATCCCCCGCTCAAGAGGGCAGTTGAGCCGCCACTATCCAGGTTAAGCGCATTTTGAATTCCCATACCGTGTAGTACTCTTGCCATTTGTGCAGCGTTCGCGCTGTGTACCACCCCTATGTAGACAGTTGATCCGCTTGATCCTACAAAACTTCTGGATCCTGCTCCTGCCCTTTTTATCTCATCGTCTCCTCCGAAAACAACATTTCCGCCTGAAACCAAAAGCGGCTGATTGGCAATTACCGAATCTACTCCGGTGTCTCTCCCCCACTCCAGGGACCTGCCTACAAATCTTGCCGAACTACCGCTAAAGATTACCGCGGGTACATTGCTATAAACATTGTTCCCGGAGTTGAAATAAACCTTATTTTTATTCATAAGGAGAGTATCGAAGGAATTCGACTTGCCTGCGCATGATGGGTAGTCTGCCGGACAAAAGTAGGATCCGTTTACTGCGGCAAACGCACCGTTTCTCCCGGCATAGTCTCCAAGAGAGAGTACGGGGCAATTGTCAGAACAGTCGCCATCGGACGCTGTGTCCACAATTACCCTGGTGGATCCTAAATCAGCTGTGACTATATCCACTAGAAAGGTCCCAAAATCTGTTTTGACATTTTGCCGCGAGTATCCTGATCCAGGGGGAGTATTGTTCACTGCTACGTTTGCTGTGGACGCCGCAGGTACGCCTCCTGGCAGGCTTTTGGCATTCTCAGCCGCAATTTTTTTGCCAAGATCCGAAAGAACTGCTTCTGCTGATGCGTAATTCCTTTGAGACAGATAATTCAGGTTTTGGGCAAAAAGGACGGAAAGCGCATCTGTATTTTTTTTCTGATCCGCAAGATCCAAAATCTCCTCGTAAGACGACAAAGACTTTTTATAAGTCTCCTCGATTTTCTTAATTTCCGAAGACAATTTTTCATTCTTTTTATACTGATCTTCGGCCTTTAGTACAGACAATTCTTTAGATATGGCCTCTTTTTGCTTGGTAGCTTGATTCTTCTGATCATTAAGAGCCTTGCTCTGGTAACCCAGAATGATTGAAGGGATAAGAATCGCCGCGACAACCGGCAGTAGTATGGGCTTTAGGCTTAATGTTTTTAAAACACTAAAGTTAACGTTGGGTTTTATCATCTATTCTGGTAAACAGGTACAGTTCGTCGCCGAATTTGGTAAGCCTATAATTCTTATCATAAAGCAGTATTTTTTTTAATTCAAGAGCGTCACTTTGAGAAAGCGGAAAGAAGTTGTTAGGATTTTGTCCTGGAGTAAGGTTGAGTATAATGTGATTTGGCTTTCTGTCTGTATAGTTCTTATCTAAAAGCATTAAGTCTTCGTGTGAGAACATTACGCCTAAATCATTTTGAGTCATAATCAGTCCGTTTCTGGGTAATTTTTTTAAAAAGTCACCGATATATTTGATATTTTGGGTCTGACTGTAAAAAGCAGAGTTATAAGCGAGACCCAAAGGTCCCCTTAGGTAAAATTGATGCATGAAAAACACAACACTGATAATAAAAAGAGAATATGGAATTAGAATTTTTTTAAATTTTTTGCTTTTTTCTATCTTCTGAAAAATAAAGGCAGAAGATAGAAACATTAGTGCGGATAAAGGAGCGCTATAGTGAAAGGCTAGGGTCCAGCGCGGCGGATCAGATATGAAGCGGCTGATCAGGTTTTCAGAAATCGCAGGAAGAAGGGGCAAATAAAATGCCGGCAAAAATCCAAAAGTTGCAAAAGAATAGAAAAGTGTTTTTGCGCGTACATCCAATTGAAAAATTCCTTCAAGCATGAGCTTCACGCCTTCAGGTCCGTTTAAAGGTGCATAGAAGTAAGGACGTCCGGAAAGTTGCGGAATTATAATGCTTGTTGCTAGATACGCCCACACAAGGCTGATTCCAATAGTTAAAATGCCATGTTTCAGGTATTCTCTTTTCAATAAAATCAGAAAGAGTCCTATGCCAACTCCCAGTCCTGCGAAAGTCTCCTTAAATCCCAATATGATAAAAAGACATAGGTAAAACGTTTTCCATTTTCCCTTCATCGCCGCCCAGACTAAAAGCATTATGGGAACTGTAGCAATAGTTGCTTCATGAAAGTCGGTTATTAATGCATTTTGCATTCCGATGAAGCCAAGGTAGGATACGATAATGGCAAAAATTGCAATTCTGCTTTTTATTAAACTTCTGGCAATAAAGAAACCTATAACAGCACTTATTCCTACAGATACGGCTTTGGCAACCAAAAGCACTTCCCTTCTCTCGGTGAGCCAGTAAAGAGGCGACAAAATGAATATGCTGGGATTAAAGTGGTCTGCGAGGATTATATTTTTTCCGGATTCAAAATTCATGTGATAGACAACCGGAGCATGAAGCCTGGACGCTTCCCATATGGCTTTATCGAAAATTCCGAAATCGAAATAATGGGTTTCAAATTGCCAGTATCTGAGGACGGATACGACTACAGCGGCGAGCGTATAAATAGCAATAAATGCAAAGATCGGTAGGTCAGGTTTGCTTTTCAAAAGATCCTTGACGGACTTCATTCTTTTTTTGAGTCCTCGATGTCTTTATGTAGCTCTTTTTTTAGCATTTCTCCGGCATTTTTTATCTTACCCTCGATATCTGATATTTTCTCTTTGAGAAGAGCCCAGATTTTATCATGATCGTCTTCAGAGAGATGCGTGAGAAAGATTTTTTTATCATCTTCTGAAAGCTCCGAGAGGACAGTATTTAGTATTGCATGATGCAGATGGGATTCGGCGAGTTTTGAAAGATGTGCTCTTTCTTCGTTTGTCATGTCTATTTCTGACAAAGTAAGAGAAATAGATGATGTTTCAACGATATGGCTGTAAAAATATTTCTTCATATTGTTTATTATTTTACTACGTCAATAGGGCCTAACGGTACTACATTTTGGGAATCGTCTATAAAATAATACAGAACAGGACCACGGGCACGTCCGTCCTGTCTTTCTAGATACTTCATAACTTCAGGTGAGCCGCCTAAATGCTTACCCGTCCATACAGCAGGTCCTGCGTCCCCTATTGCAGTTACTATTCCCTTGCCGTTCTGTGGATTAACGACCAGCATTTTCCTGAAGCGGAAAAAATCGCGATACTGCTCAACTTTCTGATTAAAGTCCGGTGCCAAAAATGTTTGAACAGCGATGTAGTATCGCTCTCTGTCTTTATCCTCCTCTGTCATCTGTTCTTTGGAAGGAGCAAAGTATCCCCATGCCGAAAGTCCCGGTGCCATTCCCGATGAGTAGTGGAGCCTTGCTTCCTCCGGGTTGTCAAAATGTGCGGACATATTGTCTCCCGGAAAGCGGGCGAGATGCTGCTCTGCTCCAATAAGGCCATAACTCCTATTTAATCTTTTTCCGTCGAGGACAGCTGTGGCTTTAACCCCAAAGTCCCGGGAGAGTATTTGTCCTATTTTCTCTTCCTCGTCCGGAGTCAGCTCTCTAATTTCCTGAGGCAAAAGTTTTTCTAGGTCGGATATCAGAAAAATCTTACTATCAAGTTCTATCGGGAACGTCTGGGCTTGAGTATCCGGCAGGCGAAGTGTAGGACTTCCGGGTGACGCAAGAAGGATTAGGCTTCCCAAGGATGTAGCTGCAATTTGTTTGGTATTTTTTGACAGCCAGTCGAGTGATTCTCGGTGTTTGGTAAAAAGATCTGCGGATAATTCTTCGTGCTTTTTTATCCACTTATCTTTAAGTTTTTCGTAGTTTCTTTTTCTACCTACAGCCATTTATTTAAATATAGCAGATTCGGGAAATAGTATATAATAAGCTTACATTTGAAAGAGAGATTCTTTGAGATAGTTCTTCTTATTTTTGCAGGAATCGGTCTTATTGTATTTTTTACTCTTCTCTATGGAGGGCCAAGTTTTGTGGTAAGGAAGTTGATCGCGTTCTTCACGGGTGTCATTCAATAAGAAAGCCCCCCCTTGCGTTTAGGCAGGTGAGGCTTTCGAATAAGAACTCCGAATTTTATTTCTTGGACATCTTAGCGTACCAGTCCCAAAGGAGCCAAAGTCCGGATACTCCAACTAATATATATACCACTTGTTCCACGACTGGCCATCCTCCAAGTACCATATTTACTACGTTGAGATTAAGAAGTCCCATAAGTCCCCAGTTTAATGCTCCTACTATGACTAAAAGTGTTCCTAAAAGTTCAACCCATTTCATATATTGTGCGTTCATTAAAAGACTTTCACCTCCTCCCGCGAATTACTCACTAACTTGACTTTTACACATTTACATACGCTTGTCAAGAGAGCTTTTCGAAAAGACTCTGTATGTGTTATATTGAGCATAACCATGGATAACTTAAAGCCCAAGCTCGTTTTTCTAGATGTTGACGGGACGCTTTTTGACTCCAAATCTTACAGGAGTGCATTTAAACAGTTAATCGTGCAAAAATTGGGAGTGGATCCTGCGTCTTTCGAAGAGATTGAAGATCAGACATACAATTCGTTTTCAATATTTGAGCCGGGAAGCTACCTCAGTCTGTTATTAAGCAGGCTTGATAAGGCTCAATATGCGGAAGAATTAAAAGGTTTAATTTTCAGTGAGGCGTTTCTGGAAACATTTCTCTTTGATGATGCCGTCCCGTTTGTCGAGGACGTTTCCCGGATAGCTAAGGTGGGAATCCTCTCAAGGGGAGATCAATCTACTCAGGAGGCAAAAATCAGAAGAATAACGGGTTTATTGGATTCAGAAAGAATATACATATTGCCTGATAAAATAGGCTCGGCAAAACAGATTATTGAGCTGAATCGTGACTTCAGGGTATGGTTTGTTGACAACAGCCCAGAGGTACTCCACTCTTATAAGAATGCGGACAGTAGCTGGAAAACCATTTTAATTGAAAGAGGAGAAGCAAAAAGCTATAATAACAGTTCTGATTTTAAAGCCCGGGACTTAAAAGAGGTCTTAGGTATTATAAGCAAATGACCCATTCGACAAGCTCAGGGTCGTAGTGAGTAAAATCGAATCTATGAAAAAGAGAAAAAATATTGTAGTAATAGGAGGCGGGACTGGCACTTTTGTTGCCTTATCAGGTCTTAAGAAATATGCTTTTGATCTCACTGCTATAGTTACGATGACTGACAGCGGAGGTTCTAGCGGAAGGCTACGAGACGAATTGGGTGTTTTGCCGCCCGGCGATATAAGGCAGTGCCTGGTCGCGCTTGCCCAGTCCTCAAGACTTCTTCGAAAGATGTTTAATTATAGATTTGAAGAAGGAGGACTAACCGGGCATACTTTCGGCAACATCTTTCTGTCCACCCTTGAGAAAAGCACGGGAAGCATGAAAAAGGCTATTGATGAAGTAGGAAAAATTCTTCGAATTCAAGGAAAAGTTGCGCCAGTTACATTTGATAAAGCAGAGCTTTGCGTAGAGCTTGAGGACGGAAGAGTCATAAAGGGAGAGACTCACATAGACGTCGTAGAGGGCGTTGAGAAAAGGGCAAAGATTAAAAAGGCATTTCTCTCTACGAAAGCTCAAGCAAATCCTGATGCAATTGAAGCTATTCTCAACGCCGATTTTGTTTTAATAGGTCCTGGAGATCTTTACACAAGTATAATCCCCAACCTCTTAGTTTCGGGGATCAAGGAGGCTTTAGAAAAGACCAAGGCCCAAGTCATTTTCGTTATGAACCTTATGACTAAGAATGGTCAGACAACAGACTATTCTGCGAAAGAACACCTTGCGGATCTTCAAAAGTACATCGGGACAACCGTAGTTGATTACGCTCTGGTTAACTCCAAAAAACCTCATAAAAAGGCCCTTTCGTGGTATGAAGAGTTTGGTGAGGAACCGGTTAGGGATGATTTTACTTCGGAAGCTCTCAATATAATAAGAAAAGACCTTATAAGTTCGTTTATTCTTATTCAGCCTTCAGGAGATCTTCTTAAGAGGAGCATCATTAGGCACAGCCCCAAAAAACTCGCCGATGAGGTAAATAGACTCGCCTCTCTCCGTTCCTGATATAAAAAGATCCTCTTTATTCTTATTTTGTTCTATTGATTTTCGTATTTTCTTCAAATAAGCTATAGATGTGAATCGAGTAATTTTACATATAGACTTTGATTCTTACTTTGCAAGCGTAGAGCAGGAATTTGATCCAAAGCTTAGGGGAAGACCCATAGGAGTTACCGCCACAAATGGCAGGACTTGTATAATAGCCGCCAGTAGAGAAGCTAAAAAACTTGGTATAAAATCCCCTACCAGAGTTTGGGAAGCTAGGAAAATATGTCCGGAGCTAATTACAGTTCCGGCGCATTTTGAAAAGTATTGGGAAATAACTCAGAGGTTTTTGGATATCTGCAAGGATTACTCGCCATATGTTGAACTTTTTTCCCTGGACGAGGTATTTATAGATATAACCCTAACAGAAAACTTATTTGGAGGTCGTAACGCTATTGTAAAAAAGATAAAAACTAGAATAGCAAAAGAGATAGGAGAATTTATTACCGTATCGGTAGGTCTTTCCCACAATAAGCTCTTGGCAAAGCTAGGATCAGGAATGAATAAGCCTGACGGATTTTCCGAGATTACGCGTGAGAACGTAGAAGATGTTTATTCAAGGGTAAAGCTTGCGGATTTTTGCGGTATTGGACAAAGAGTTGAGGCGCGCCTTAACAAAATAGGCATATATACTCCTCTTCAGCTAAGGAGTGCTCCGCTTGAGACTCTTACCCGCGAGTTTAAGGACGCAGAAGGCCATTTTTTGAAGGAAGTAGGTATGGCTCGGGATGATACGGAAATAATCCCTTATTATCTACCCACTGAGACAAAATCAGTTAGCAGAAACTGCTGTATTCCTCAAAACGAATACGATCAAATAAAGATTTTACAGCATGTCTTTGAACTGTGTGAGGAAGTTTCCCTAAAGTTAAGAAGGCTTGGGTTGAAGGCTAGAACAGTAGGTCTCTATTTGGGCGGAGAAAGAAGCAACCACGGAAGAAAAACTTTACAAACGTATATAGATTCAGGTCAGGAGATTTTTAATCTATGTAAAGCTCTTTACGATGAGTGGGGGTTGGCAATGCTTTCCAGGGAGGAAGGAATGGTCAGGCAAATTTCTATCTGGACGGGAAATTTAGAGAAAAGTAAAAATCTATCTCTTCCGCTATTTGACTCGGTACGGAAAGAAGGTAGGCTGCAGATTGCAGTAGATAATATAAACGATAAATTTGGCGACCATACAATTCGAAGCGGATTTCTTCTCTATGGCCCCAATTTAAAGACAGTCCCCAATGGATATATGGCAGATAGATTCGAGAGGCAAAAAGTGGTTCAGAAATTTCAGGAGCGCCTGCAGACAAACTGAGCCTCGCGCAGAAATTCCTCTTTTTTATCCTTTGGAAGGTTTAATATATCCGCAGAAGACGGGTTTTTGCAAATATCATCAAGGAGGACGAGATGGTTATCGAGTAAGATTTTTTTCTGCGAGAAAGAAAGTTTTTGGAGCTGAGTCATAGGAAATAGTTTTTCTTTTTCAATAATATCCCTAAGGCTTCCCCCATCCGGATAGCTCCAGCTTATGATCTTTATGTTCTCACATATTGCGTAAGCAAGAGCATCGGACGTGATTTTTGTGTTGGTGACAATTAGCGCCCCAGTGAAGCCATACTTATCCCTTAGATCCTCTAGACGGGCTTTTGTATATAAAGACACGTGGACTGTGGAACGTGATCCCACGCTGTTGTGAAATTTACACTCCACTAAGAGTTTTTCTTTTCCTTTTTCGGCAATTATATCTACTTCGTGTGTCACGCACTTACCCATGAGGAGTGAACGGGTCTTCGTTTTAAAACCTTGAGTTTTTAAGATTTCAGCGACGTAATCCTCAAAAGGGTATCCCGTTGGCCCGAGGTCCATAATTGCCCGTTTCAGGCTGTATTGGGATTTGGCAAAAGGATATTTAGACTGTGCCAGAAAATCAGTAATATGGTTATAAATATCAGAAGTAGTTATTCCGCTGTAAATATTTCCCTTCACATACTCAAGAGCTTCGTTTTGAAGAGGTATCGGGATTCCCGCTCTTTTTATCGAAGCCAAGAGTTTTTCAGGGCTAAATTCTTCTCTTTCTCCCGACGCTTTTATAACGAGCATAATCTATTCTATACTCAGTTTCAGAACTTTTACAAATTCCCCAGCTTTTTATACACGTAAAAATCCCTGTCTCTAAAAACCAGTATATAGTATGGATCTTGAGATACCTGTCTTAGGATCTCTAGAGATTTCTCGTCCGTCTTCGCTAGGATTACCACTACGTCTGCCACATCAACGCCGTTAGGTATTACATAAATTTTTTCTCGCTGGGACAAATGAGCGCCCAGGTTATTGCTCGCTGAGACAGATTTTTCCTTAGGTATTCCGGAAAGAGTCTCTTCTATAACTTCCCTATTCCCAAGTGGCTCTGTAAACATTACTGTCTGTGGTTTTTTGGCGAGCGGAAGCGGTCCGTATGAGTATGCTGAAATTAATGAAAGGACAAAAACCAAAGTTGCAAGACTAGAGTAGCTTAGAAAAGGAAAAGCACTCTTAATGTTTTTAAATCCGAAGATCGTAGATACAAATACAAAAGGAGTTATGGCTGCAGAATATTGATAGTAAATTTCGTGCATTTGCTTGTTTTGGCTAAGAAGGTTTATTGCAAGATCAGGAAGTGCAAAGAGCAAAGCTAGAGGAGAGAAGATCGAAAGATATCCCGTGGGAATAAAGATTTTTCTTACATAATCTAGCTGATCTTTTTGAAAAAGCGTTTTTATAGTTGAGACGGGATCTAGAAAGATGTTTTTAATAACGTCTGTAGGAGACTCTCCATAATCCGAATAAAACTGTAGTGCGAAATGCTGACTTCCTGAGGCATTAGGAATTGCATGCCAGATAAGAATATAAAATATTAAAAACGAAATAGTAAAAATAGAAGCGCCAAGCATCCGTCGTTTGTTAAATAAAAATATGTATGCGCCAAACAAAGCTGTAATTACCAAAATCTGTTCTTTTGTAATACCGGCAAGAATTAAAAAGAGTGTCATTGGCAGGTATTTCTTATTAAGCATGAAGTAAAAAGCTCCCAGGAAAAAAGTGGTCGCGAGTGAAACCGCATGAAAATCAAAGAGGTTTGTATAATTTACTGCGGGGTTTATGAAAAAGGCAAAAGCAAAAACTAAGGCGACCAGTTTGTTTTTTAATATTTTCCAAGCAATGGCATAGACAAAAATTCCACCAAGAGCGAGGATAATAGATTGAGTAAAAAGAAGCATTTTCGGGCTCTCCCACAAAAGATATAAAGGAGAAAGGAAAATAAGGATAAAATCTGAATGAAAGGCCAGGCGTGAGACTGTCTCGGTCCCATTAGGGTCTGTGAGCTGAAAAATCCTTCCGTGTATGGTGTTCCATACAGTCTGATCCATATTTCCTAAGTCAAACCTGCCGGTGTAAAAACTATCATGCTTTAAAAACGTAGCTAGAGTGAAATAGAGGGTATAAGAGACCGAAAGTAAGAAAAGGATCACTTCGTGTTTATACTTGAGCAATAGGCTTAAGAATCTTCTTGTATTTTGAGCGAATAATCTAGCTGCGACGAAAATCAGTGCAGCAAAAATCACCTCAGAAGCCATAAGGATAATCCTTGAAAAGATAGCAATTAGCCCAGCATTTCCTATTGGAAGGGATTTTGATAATCCGAATGTAATCACAGCTTCTCTAACTCCAAGTCCTGATGGAGTAATAATTGATAAGTATCCCGTAAGGAGAGCAAATGAGAAAAACCCAACGTATTTGAGAAATTCGTGAGGATTTAACGGAAAGACCGAAGACGATGCAAAAAAAGTTCCTGCTCCGAAAGAAAAAAATGCAGCGGTATAAATAAAAAGAAGAAAGGCGTTTTCTATTAGATCAAAATCAGGGAAAATACTTGAAAATCTCTTTCTTTTTAACAAGCCATTCCCCGAGATCCACAAACCTGCTCCCAAGGCGACTATTGAGTATGAGATGGCTCGGAATTGGAAATTCAATGAGACTCCCAAATACTCAAGAGCAACTGGAATAGCGAGAAGAGAAAGTATGGCACAAGACACTATTACCAGCTCTATTTCGTATAGCATTAGGAGGCTGGATGTTTTTTTATCAACTTTTAAGTCTTGGAAGAGAGAAGCTCTGCTTAGGAATGACCAGATATTTCCGGGAACAAACCGTTTTAATTCGGAGAACTCCCACGCATATCCTGTTTCCAAAATGTCCAGTCTGTGACCTTTCTTATCAAGCATTCTGTGCCATGAATATATCCGCAGTAAATAACAGATAAAAAAGAGTAACAAAGAAAGAAGTAGGAAATAAGGATTCGGGTTTTGTATTAGAGGGATTACTTCGTTTCCCTTTTCTACAATAAACTTACCAACGTACAAAAGCGCAATTATGGAAAGCGGCCAGCCCAGGAGTAGTTTGGCCCAATTTAAAAACCGATTCACAGAGGAATTATAGCATTTACTAGTCCTTTTTCTTGAGCTTCCCTGGATTCTGCTGTATAATAAAAACGAAAAATCGGTGGCTTTTGAGTGTCGATTTTGCGATCCCTAAAGGGAAATCGTTGGGAAAACCGCGAGGTTGTCCCATTTAGCGCCTGTAGCTCAATGGATAGAGCACCTGGCTTCGGACCAGGGGGTTGGGGGTTCGACTCCCTTCAGGCGCGCACTGCCATAATTAAATAATGAGTAGAGTGATTGAAGGCGAAGCCCTAAGAGGCATCGCACATATAGTTGAGGGAGCACGAGCAGAAGCTAGTAGCTCAACTTGCTCCAAAGACCACAGAGGTGCAGTTGTCTTTAGAGATAGGCAAGTATTGGGTATGGCTACAAATGGACCAATTTACCCTCATGGATGTAATCCCGCGACATGTTTTGATGTTTGCGGACTTTTCACAATGCATGCCGAACGGCAGGCATTAGTTAATGCGTTAGCAGATGGTCAAGACTTAAACGGTGCTTCTGTACTTCATGTAAGAATCAATGAAAACGAAGAAGTTCAAGTATCTGGAAAATTAAGATGCGAAGACTGTACAGGATATATGGCACGCTTTTTAAGAAAGGGTATTCTCTTAAAAGAATTTATTCTTCTCCAAGAAGGTGGCTGGACTGCTTATGAAATTTCAGAAGCAGACGAAGTCACAAGAAGAAACATTGGCCTCACATAAAATTGCTTTACTCCTGCTATACTAGAGGGCTATTCGTATCTTAGGGCATCGATCGGATTTAATTTGGAGGCTCTTATTGCCGGAGCCATTCCAAAAACAACTCCCACGAGAACCGAAAAACCAAAGGCTATAAGGATAGACCATGCGGTCACTTGAGAAACTAGTATCTTTGCGATTATTAAAGATGCAGCCATCCCTAAGGCTATTCCTATCAGTCCTCCTCCAACGGAAATCATAATGGACTCAAGTAAAAATTGTTTTAAGATATCCGATCTTTTTGCACCCAGAGCCTTTCGAAGTCCGATTTCGCGCGTTCTCTCAGTGACAGATACAAGCATAATATTTGCAACTCCGATCCCTCCTACCAATAAAGAAATTCCGGCGATTCCTCCTAAGGCGAGTGATAAGACATTTGTAACATTCGAAACAGTTTCCGAGATGGAATCTGCGGTTTCTATAGTGAAGTCGTCCTTAGTCAGTCGCTTTAAAAGTGTCGTTTCGACTCTTTTTATAGCTATCGGTATCAGTTCTTTACTGTCTGCAGATATAACAATTTGCCGAATGTATGAAGTTCCGAATTGAGATTGAGCTAGCTCTACCGGAATATAAACAATATTGTCTCTGTCAAAGGCTCCAAAAACAGTCCCTGTTTTGTCGGCTACTGCTATAACAGTGTATTGCTTTTCGCCAACATATATTCTTTTTCCAATGGGATTTCGGTTTTTAAAAAAGTGTTCGTTAATCTTATATCCCAGCACTACTATTGGAGCGCCTGATGCCTCCTGACTTTTGGTAAAAAAGTTGCCATATTTCATCTTAAGGCTCGTGACAACTTGAGGATATTCATAGCTTACCCCTCCAACAAATGCGTCTTTGATTTTGACGTTCTTATATTTAATAATTGCCGCTTGCTGAAGAATTGGAGTGACTTTACCAATTCCAGCTAAATTTCTTTGAATGTTTTTCGAATCCGAAAGTTTCAGATTTGTAGAAAGAAAACCTCCAAAGATATTGCCTTCTCCTCCCGGTAAAACTTCAAAGATGTTAGAACCAAGGGATGAGATTTGGCTGGTGACGTAGCTGTTAATCCCTGAACCTATTGAAACCAGAACAATGATCGAAAAAACTCCTATTACTATTCCAAGAGTTGTTAGAAAACTTCGGAGTTTATTTACCGCGATTGCATGTATTGAAAGAGTAATTAGTTCTCTTAAATCCATTATTTTATTTCCCCGTCTTCTAAATGAAGCATTCTTTTGGCTTGATTGGCAATATCTTTCTCATGAGTAATAAGGACGATCGTTTTGTCGTCTTTGTTCAGCTTTTTTAGCGTATTCATAACGTCCTCACCTGATTTTGTGTCTAAATTACCGGTCGGCTCATCTGCGAGTATTAGTTCAGGATCATTCATAAGCGCACGGGCTATTGCTACACGTTGTTGCTGACCTCCGGACATTTGGTTTGGTCTCTTATTTAACTGGTCTTCAAGCCCGATTTCAGTCAGAAGTTTGGTAGCTCGCTCAAGTCTTTCTTCCTCTGAAACGCCGGCGTAGATGGCCGGTAGAGTAACATTCTCCAAAGAAGTAGCTCTTGGAAGAAGGTTAAAAGACTGAAAAACAAAGCCTATCTCTACATTTCTTTGACTTGCAAGACTATCTTCGTCCAGCTTGGAAACATCAACACCGTTCAGTTTGTAGGCGCCGGAGGTGGGCGTATCTAAAAGTCCAATTAAGTGCATCAAGGTAGATTTACCGGAACCTGACCTGCCTGTTATCGCAATGAACTCTCCTTTGTTAATTGTCAAATTAATATTTCGAAGTGCTACAGTTTCTACGCCTTCGGATCTGTAAACCTTAGATATACCCTTCATCCAAACAATCGGGACGCTATTTTTCATTTGAAACTATTTTCTGATTAATTTTAGTGGAACTAAATTCGGATCAACTGCTACGACATCTCCATCTGAAATTCCTGAAACAATTTCTGCAAGAGTATCGCTTTGCAGTCCTACCTTGATTTTTGTTTTTTCAAAATAATTTCCCCTTTTTACGAAGACATATTCGTCTTCAAAGACACTTGAAGAAGGAACTGATAGAATGTTTTTCTTTGACGATACTATTATGTCCGCGTTACCGCTCATTCCCACTCGGTATTTTGAAGGATCAGAAAGACTAGCTTTTACATAAAATGCATTTCCGCCAGATGAAGTTTTGTGACTTACGAAGTCAATACTGTTAATCTTGAGGGTAACTTCTTTATCTGGGAAAGAGTCAAATATTACTTTCATTTCTTGGCCCTCTTTGATATTTCCAATGTCTGCCTCATCAACTTCCATTTTAAAGCTCAAAGAAGATGGGTCGGTAACAGCAAAAGTAGTAGTCGCAGTTACATTTACACCGGCTACCGGAGCATCAGACCCTGTAATGATCCCATAAATTGGAGAGTAAAGGGTTGAATGAGCTAAATCGTATTCAACTTTTTTCATCGAGTCATAGGCTTTGTTCTGTGCAGCGTCTAATGCAGTTCTTTCTATTTTTTCGTCAAAACTTTCCGTTGAGTTTTTATGACCATCGTAATATTTTTCCGATTCTGCCTTGGCTGCTATAAAATCTTGCTCTGCTTGTCGAAAACTTGCCTGAAGCTTATTCTTGTCAAGAGACGCTATTGCCTGCCCTTTAACGATATAATCTCCTTCTTTTACTCCTACCCAGCTTAAAGCTTCACCCGATTGAAATTTTAAATCGACAGTTAGATCGGCTGCTACGTCTCCTGTCACGGAAACGATTTTTGTAACGTCATTTTTCGAAGCGGTTGCCGTAATAGTGGCGTTATCCCTCTTTGGGAGAAGGAAATATAAAAGTAGAAATAACGGAATAAGTCCCAGGACTAAGGGTTTTTTGTGACGTTTAATTAGGGGCAGGAGTCTCTCAGCAAACATTACCGCGTATTATACAACGAAACTAAGCCTATAGCAAAACTCTGTTGTCTTTTGAGGCCGTTTTTTAGTATACTAAAAGTGCTTTCGGGCCGCTAGCTCAACTGGCAGAGCACCTCCCTCTTAAGGAGGTGGTTACAGGTTCGACTCCTGTGCGGCTCACAACCTATAGTTTGATTATCTCCCCCATCTATGATATATTCTCCGCCATGCCTAAGGAAATTACGTTTTATCACGAAGGTAAAATGCCACGGAAAGTTCAAATTGAGGAAGGGGATTTACTTGGCTATGGTTACCATGGAATGGTTTTAGGTGCAGAAATAACAGTCGGCAAACACAAAATAAATTTAGCTATCAAAAAATTTAGGGATACTGAAAATGAGGGACTCGTGTTGAGTTCTCAACAAAACGCACAAAATGCTATGGAGAATTACAGAGCTGCTAAGACAGCTGGACTGAAAGTGCTTCCCACATACAGATTAAGTGAAGATGGTACTAGTATATTAATGACGAATGGGAACCTAGGAAGTCGCCGATGTTACTCGTATGACGATGTACTTAGCGTTGAAGCCAGAGCGGTTTTAGGAAGAAGCTTATTAGATTATAGTGAACTAATTGATGGTATGTTTTCTCAAGCTACATTAGCCTCGGGCTCGAATATAGCACTACTTAGAGATGCTTTTTTCTTTATCGTCGATGAGAAATCAGGCGACATAGATTTTGTCATAGGAGATTTAGACAGAGTTGCCACCATAGGAGAGGGACCCAATATGAAACAGATTTATGAATCTCATAACGCTCTAACTGTAAAATGGGCTCTACGTAATTTCCTAGAGAACAACTTACCTAATCCTGAAATTGCATTAGAAAAAATCCAATGCAGATACGAAGATGCTTTCAATGCGATTGATATTCCATTAACTAATGGTAGTTCAGCTGTAAAGCTGGCTTGAGACTCGGATTCAGGAGGATATTCCACTGTTCAAGCGATCCTCGTATTTGGTTCCAATTCTGAAACATTTGGCTCACAAGTATGGAGAAAGATTGAAGGAGGTTCGGTGGATTTGGGAAAGCCCAAACTGTTTAAGAGCCTCTTTATGATATCGGGTTCCATATCCTTTATTTCTTTCAAACCCGTAATTAGGGTAAACTCTGTTTAGGTCTCTCATAAACTTATCCCTTTCCACCTTGGCAATTATTGACGCCGCAGCGATGGATATAGATTTTCTATCCCCGCCTATTATCGCTTTTTGATTTTTAAGTCCTATTCCCCTAAGGTATTTAACGTGAAATCCGTCCGCCAGAACGAAGCGTTTCCCCTTCAAGCTTTAATAGAGACTGCGCAATAACTTTTCGAAAAACCATTTTATTTGCAACCCCAATCCCCTTTTTGTTTATTACTCCAACTCCTATGCTTGCGATGGAATAAAACAGCGCGGATTTTTTTATTTCTACAGCCAGAGTCTCTCTTTCCTTCGGTTTAAGAAGTTTGGAATCATTTATAAATTTAAGAAAGGGACTTTTAAAAAACCTCGGGAATACTACGGCGGCAGCAAATATTGGTCCTGCAAATGCTACCCTGCCCACTTCGTCAATTCCTATCGCAAAGTCATACCCTGTGTTCCAGAGGATTTCTTCTTCGTCAAAGGAGGGTTTCGTCTTCATGATCGTAAGGCCTATTTATATTGATTTTTCTTTAACCCATCAAATTTAGCGGCCATAGTTGGATTGCCTTTGGTTAATTTTTTGATTGTAAGATCCTCTGCTTTGTTATTGGCTATGCGATAGTGATCATCGGCTTTTTGCAGATTCTCTTTGGTTTTTTGTAGTTGAGCTATAGAATTATCAATGTTTTTAATAGCATCTATAAATCGATCGTGGGCGAGCAAATAGCTTCGACCAAAAGCATTCTTAAACTCGACTAGCTCATTCTCAAAGTTTGCAACATCAATGTTTTGATTGCGAACCATAGCGAGTTCTGCTTTATATTGGAGTGAATTAAGGGCAGCATTACGCAGAAGAGTAATCATTGGAATAAAGAATTGAGGGCGTATGACATACATTTTGTTGTAACGATGGGATACATCTACGATGCCAGTGTTATACAGTTCGCTTTCTAATTCGAGTAGAGAGACTAACACTGCATATTCGCATTTTTTCTCGGTCCTATCCTTATCAAGCTCTTTTAAGAAATCTTCATTGCGCCTTTTAATAGCTGTCTCTTCGTTTTCATTTTTCATCTCAAACATAATTGAGATAAATTCATTGCCTTGCTCATCGGATTCGCGATAGATGTAGTCGCCTTTACTGCCGCTACTAGCATCATTATCTTTGTCAAAGATGGCGTATTTGAAGGCTGTTGATCGTAACTTTTCAAATTCAATTTCACAATGCTGCTCTAGAGTCTCGCCCAACATTTTCGTGGAGAGTTTTGTCTTCATATCCTTAAGGCGTTCTATTTCCTCTTTGTAGCTTATCTCTATCGACTCCTTTTGTATCTTAATCTGATCACGTTCTTTTTCAATTGGGTCAACAGCTTTAATTATGGCGAGTTCTTGCGCTTGACTACTATTTTCGATCTGATCTTCAAGCCTGGTTATTTTTTGATCTTTCTCAGCGATAACCTCTTTTACTTTGATTTCCAATCGGAGATCGCTTTCACGCTTTATCTGCTCTGTCTCCTTTTGTAGTGCGTCTTGTAGTGCGTCATTAAATTCTTTACGTCTAATAGAGTTCACAACTGCTGTTATAGTTGTCTTGTCGATATCAAGATCATGGAGTGACTTCAGGTCAATTAAATCGCCTTTATTGGCATCTTCTTGGAGGACAAGAGTATTTTCGTCTCGTATGGATACTTTTATGGTTTTCATAATCTATTTGGGATATTGTAATCTATATCCTAGCTTATATTTTTCTTGAGAGCGAACTTTCTCCTGTAATTCATGAACTATTGCTTCTGACAGTTCGACCTTTTTTTTGCAATGAGGACAAATGATAGAATCCATTAAAGTTTAATATACCCCCCAATCGTATTATTTTCAACCCTTCAAATTTATTCAGGGTAAAGCATCATAAATTGACACAAAAACTTTTTTTCTGCTACTCTTTACTTAAGAATGAAATCCTTCATAAGGTCGGCTTCGATAAACGGTCTTTCTCTATTTGCTCTAGGGCAGGGTCTGGAGGGAGTCGTTGTTACCGGAGGTTTAAGAACGTATGTTTTGGGAGGAATAATCCTTTCAATTCTTAGCGTTACTCTAAAGCCTCTGTTCGGTCTTATCTCGCTTCCTTTAAATATGGTTACATTGGGAATGTTTTCTTTTTTTTCAAACGCTATTCTTCTATATATCCTGACAATTCTTGTGACTGAAATAAAAATATCTGCTTTTACTTTTCCAGGATATTCTACGGCTGGCTTTATAATTCCCGAAATCCACTTTAATTCTCTTTTTGCATATGTAATTTCTGCCTCGGTTCTCTCTCTAGTTCAGGGGTTTATTAACTGGGTGATTAAGCGCTAAGACTTGCGCAGGGGCCTTGGGAAAAGTTATAATGACCCTCAATGGTTCTTTTTATTTTTGAAATTATAATTGCTGCCGCACTAATCGGAGTTATCCTTCTTCAAATGCAGGGATCGGGTCTTTCCGCTAGCTTCGGAGGTTCTGGTGGGGAGTTTTACAGAAGTAGGCGAAGCATGGAGAAAATTCTGGTTTGGGCTACGATAATTCTAGCAACGCTTTTTGCCGTGCTTTCTCTTTTACTTCTAATACCCCGTTAAGAAAAGAGTATGATTTTTTTAAAAAGGAAAAGACTGGTAGTCTGGTTGCTTAAGGCGTATCTAAAAAGATGGGGAAAGACGATTCTCGTATCTTTTATTTTGGGTCTCATATTCTTTTCCTTTGCTTTTCTTAACAGATCGTTTCTTCTCTCTAAGGTTCCCTTTTCTGTCGAGGAAGAACGGATTGGAATAGCAGGAGCTCTTACGATAGATGATCTGCCAGCGGAGGTGCTTGATAGGGTATCAATTGGCCTTACCAGGGTTTCATCGGACGGAAGGGTCTCTCCCGCAGCTTCTGAAAAATGGGAAATAAAAGATGACGGAAGAACTTACGTATTCTATTTAAGGGACGATATATATTTTTCAGACGGTGAAAAATTAACTTCCAGGCTAATTAATTATGACTTTACGGATGTTACGGTACAGCGTCCGGCAGAGAAAGTAATTGTATTTAAGCTCAAAGATCCCTACACGCCATTCATAGTTACCGCTTCGAGAAAGATATTTAAAAAGAACTTTATAGGGCTTGGCGAATACAGACTCACGGACGTAAAGACTAATGGAGAATTTATACAGTCGGTAAAATTAACTTCTGTAAAAGACCGCAAAAAAGTAATTTATCAATTTTATCCAACACAAGAGGCGCTTAAAAACGCGTTTGTTCTAGGTGAAGTCACAAAGGTTTTAGACATTAACGATACTGTAGTCTACGGCACGAATCTTGCTTCTTTTAGAAATGCCAAGATATCAAAAGGCGTAAACGAAAACAAGCTTGTGACTGTTTTCTATAATACCCAGGACAAAGTTCTTTCAGATAAAAAAATAAGAAAGGCTCTCACGTATTCTCTTCCAGACCAGTTTAAATATGGGAGACGTAATTTTCTATCTTTTCCCGAAGGCTCTTGGGGAGCAGAGTTGGTATCAGGCATTCCGAAGAGAGATTTAGAGCACGCGAAGACACTTCTTTCGGACAGTAGCGCTTCAGATTCCGGAAAGCTTGTTTTAGAACTTAAGACCTTGCCTCAGTATGAAAACGTGGCAGAAGACGTGAAGAAAGTATGGGCGGAGCTTGGCGTTAGTGTAAAAATAGAAAAAATAGATACGGTGCCTGATGTTTTTCAAGTTTTTTTAGGCGAGTTCTTTGTTCCTAAAGATCCGGACCAATATGCCCTTTGGCATTCGGATCAATCAAGTAACATAAGTAAATATAAAAACCTAAGAATCGATAAGCTCCTAGAGGACGGAAGAAAGACAGTAGATTTAAATGAGAGAAAAAAGATTTATGCTGATTTCCAAAAGTATTTGCTTGATGATGCCCCTGCGTCCTTTCTATTCTTCCCCTTTGTCTATAAGGTCGAGCGGAAGTAGGATTTATCTCTTAGCTTTTTGTGGTAAGTTATAGCAAATCGGTGTGCTTCATCCCGGATTTTCTTAAGTAGATTAAATGCGGGAATCTTTGAAAATTTAATTTCTTTAAAATCTTCCGTAATTATTGTTTCCTGCCTTTTTGCAAGCCCAATCAGGGGAATCTTTAATTCGTACTCCAAAAGAATTTTTTTAGCGCTACTTACCTGCCCTTTGCCTCCATCGACAACAATGAGGTCCGGGTGCGGCCAATCGTTTTTAAACCTTCTCCTCAGTACTTCTTTAATCATTTCGAAATCATTGGGAATAACAATTGGTGGATTTTTTATACGAAAACGTCTGTATGAAGATGAATCCCTCTGCCCGCGGGTAAAAACTACCATAGATCCTGTGGCAAATTTCCCTGAAATATTTGAAATATCATAGCACTCAATTCTTTCAAGACGTTTAATTCCTACACCGTTTTCTTTAAGAATTTGCTTTAAGCTTTCGGTCTCCTTGGCATAAATATCTTCGATTAGGTTTGGATTAACCTCATACCTGAAGGGATTTATCGCAGGTGAAGTTATTCTGAGGATAGCATTGATTTTCCGCTGGGCTTTTTCCGCCTCTTCATAGTTTTCCCGTTCACTAAATGATTCTCTTTCTTTTTCAAGCTCTAAAGTTATGCTCTTGGTTTTTCCATCTAGAAACTGCGTGATATGTCTGATGTTTTTTCTGTATTCCTTATAAGAATCTTGCGAATCAAATACATAAGGGCACGGACAAAGCCCCAGGTGGTTATAAAGACACACTCTTTTGGGGTGATTAATGACTGACTGATAAGGAAAAATTTTTCTAATTAGTTTAAGAACCGTATATAGGTCTTTTGAGCTGGGATAGGGGCCAAAATATATAGAGTCTTTATCGTCCGACCTTCTAGCTACTAAAACTTTTGGATATCTGTCCTTTTTAGTTATTTTCACAAACGGGTATGCTTTTCCGTCAGTGAGTCGGGTATTGTATTTAGGTGAATATTTTTTGATTAGACTTGCTTCAAGCAAAAAGGACTCAATCTCCGATTGAACTTCGATATATTTTATTTTTCTAATTTTTTCTACAAGTGCTTTGGTTTTTGGTTCTAGGTGTTTTGGGCTCCTGAAGTAGGATGAGGCCCGGTCTTTCAGATTTCTTGCTTTACCGACGTAGAGTACCCTATTCTCGTTGTCGAGAAAGATGTAGGCGCCGGAGTTTTTTGGCAACGATAATGCTTGTGATAGTAAAGATTCCAATTAAAACACCTCCTAGAATTAAATAGTAGTTTAGGAAGATTGGGGAGACTTTGATTTTGACATCATCTTCTTTGCTACCGAGGCTAATTTTAATATTATCGGTTCTGTTTGTCAAAAACGGAGTTTTGTTAAACGATAATACCACTTCTTTCTTGCCGAAGGGAGGAATATTTTCTATTAGGTGGAATGGTTTTTTAGGGGTAAGAATCTGGGAACTTGCAGTAAGAATTCCCTCATCAAACATCTCGCCGTTATTATTTTCTACGATTACTACTCCCTCAATTGAAAGACCGGCTGTATATTTTTTGTTAAACAGAGGCTTGAGTGATATATTTACCGGAGTTTTCTTATATGTTCTTTCAAGGGATACTTCAACGTTTTTTACAGACTCATTCCCAGCAAATTTATATCCCCCGGCGGGTATTGGGTACTGACTGTCTATTCCTCTTATGACAAAAGCAAAGTGATCGAAGTCGAGAGTTTTAAAGTAGTCAACTCCGTTAGTTGTATTCCCCCATGTAGGATCTACCATAATCCAGGCCCTGCGTTTTGAATCGTAATACTCGGGCCAGGCGTGTAAAACGTCTTTAATTAGGGATAAGGGGCGTTCGCTTGAGTTAGCAGTGTATGCGAATCCGTTAACCTCACGGGCCGGAATTCCCGCAGCTCGGGACAGGGCTATAAAAAGATCTGAAAATTCAAGGCATACCGCAGAATCAGGCTTATTAAGAGCATCTAGTGCCCCTAGCCTTACTTGACCTTTTTTTACCCGCTGAAAATCATATTTAAGGGTCTTAAGCGTGTAATTGTAAATTGCCTCAGGCGTTTTTAGCTCTTTTGCATGTCTTTGTATTTTTGGATCATTTGTCTGCCAGTATTTTGTAGGCTTCAAATATTCCGAAAGGTCTTCGCTTTTGACTTCTTGGGGCTTAGGGTTTAAATAAACCTGAGCGTTTCCCAGCACGTTTACCTCGATACGCTCCCGGGATTTAAGACTGAACTGCGCAAGCCAGTTCCCATCCCTATCTACCACTACATCTGTCGGCTTGGGTAGAATGTCATCAATTGAAACATTTTGGTAGTTGGTTGAGGGAGGGAGGGCTATCTCTGTACGTACAGGAAAAAGGTTCGCGTTTTCAAGCTGATACCTTAGGTTAAATCTATAGACTTGATAGTCTCCATACGCCATTGAGATGCCTGAATTTCCCAGGTCTTTTTTATCAAAAACTACAGTGTTGGAGGATGATGTGGCGACCCTTTTAATGTCGGGTTTTATGTAGACGGGACTTCCCAAGGACTGCGGTACTATTACAGATGAGCTGAATTTGTCAAAATCGTTACTGTCTGAAAGTCCCGGAATGTTTACCTCCCAAATCCTGCCCTGGCTTTGTGCTACTTCAAATGTATCAAAAGAAATTGAAAAATTAAGCTTTTGATCTTTCCCGACAACCCTTTGGTTAAATCTAAGTTTAAGTTCAGTTCCCCGGTCGTTTTCTGTTTTCTCAACACCGATTGGTCCTTCTCCGTCAGAGGCTTGTATGTTTTCAAGATTCTTAAAACCAACAACAAGCGTATAGGAGGACGCGTATGAATCACCGCTTTTGTTTATGAGGGAATTATTGAATCTAACATTTGTTCTGCCTGTATTCTGGATAGTATAAATAGCATTAGACTCCGTAGAAAAAAATTCTGAAGCAAAAGCGTTTTTAGGAAAGAAAATGATCAAGAGGAGAAAAAGGGACAGTAATATCTTTTTCATTAAAAAAACTTTTTTAAAAATTGCCCTGTGTAAGACCTGGGATTTGCTGCTATAGCTTCGGGTGTGCCTTCTGCTATGACTTCCCCTCCCCTGTCTCCGCCTTCCGGGCCTAGATCTATTATATGGTCTGCGTTTTTTATGATGTCAAGGTTATGTTCTATAACTATAACAGTATTTCCGATATCTACCAGCCTGCGAAGTACATGAAGTAGTTTCTCGAGATCTGCGAAATGAAGCCCGGAAGTTGGTTCATCGAGCATATAAAGAGAGTTTGCTCCTTTTTTTGAGAGTTCTGTTGCAAGCTTTACTCTTTGCGCTTCTCCTCCTGATAACGTCGGCGCCGGTTGCCCCAGCTTTATATAAGAGAGGCCTACGTCGTTTAACGTCTTAAGTTTGTGGTAAAGAGGCGGAATGCTTGAAAAAAATTCCAAAGCTTCAGAAACGCTCATTGCTAGGACGTCGGCGATATTTTTGTCGTTGTAATAAATAGTTAACGCCTCGCTATTATATTGAGCGCCCTTGCACTCCTCACACGTTATGTAGACGTCAGGGAGAAATTGCATCTCGATTTTTATTTGTCCTTCTCCTTCGCACGCCTCACACCTGCCGCCTCTTACGTTAAAGGAAAATCTTCCGGGTCCGTACCCTCTTACTCTAGCGTCTTTTGTTTTCGCAAAGAGTTCCCGGATGTACGTGAATGCCCCTGTGTAGGTCGCAGGATTGCTTCTGGGCGTTCTTCCTATAGCAGACTGGTCAATCATATAGACGTGCTTAACATTCTCAAACCCTACGAGTTCCTTAAAAATCCCCGGCTTTTCCCGTCTGTAGGGATTCTCGATCTGCATAAGAGCCTGATACAGAATGTCATTTATAAGCGTAGATTTGCCGGATCCTGAGACTCCTGTAATTACATTAAGCTTGTTCAACGGAAATGTGACGGTTATATTTTTAAGATTATGTTCCGAAGCATCGATTACCGTAAGCGACTTGCCCTCGTATTCATTTTTGCTCTCTGTTTTTATTTTTTTCTCGCCTGATAAATATTGTCCGGTTAGAGACTTCGGATCTTTTATTATTTCCTCAATTGTTCCTTTGGAAATTATATGTCCTCCTTTTTCTCCCGCCCCCGGTCCGAAATCGACAATATAGTCAGATGATTCCATTGTTTCCTTATCATGCTCGACAACAAGCACAGTGTTTCCCAAGTCGCGTAATTTCTTCAAGGTCTCGATAAGTTTTTTGTTGTCTTTCTGGTGAAGTCCTATTGAAGGTTCGTCCAATACGTAGAGTACTCCAGTTAGTCCTGATCCGATTTGAGAAGCGAGCCTTATTCTCTGTGCTTCTCCGCCCGAGAGTGTTTCCGCGCCTCTTGAAAGAGTAAGGTAATCCAGTCCTACATCGACTAAGAAATTAAGTCTCTGTACGATTTCTTTCATAATGAGCTTGGCAATTGCCTCTTCTCTTGCGGAAAAGTCCAGCCTAGTATCTTCGATGAACTTAAGAGCCTCAAGTATAGGCATGTCGCTGACATTTGTAATCGATTTATCTCTAATCGTTATTAAGTGAGCTTCTTTTTTAAGCCTTGATCCACTGCACGCTTCACAGACCTCGTATTTCATAAATTTTTCTATCTGAGACTTAAAGAATGAGGAGTCAGTAGACCCGTGTCTCTGTCTAAGCTCCCACAGAACTCCCCTAAAGGGCTCTTTTATCACAGTGTTTCTGCCATATCTATTGGATCCCCACACTTCGTACTGATTTTCTCCTGTTCCTTCGAGAATTAGTTCCTTTTTGTTTTTAGAAATATCTTTTAGTCTTACATTGACCGCAATATCATTTTCCTGGGCAAAAGCCTTAAATGTCCTCGAATACCAGGTATCATGCGATAGCATATTGGCGAAAGGAAGTATTCCCCCTTCGCTAATCGTTAGATTGTCATTAAAAACCATGTCTCGGTCTACATTAAGAATTGTTCCCAGTCCGTTGCAGTCAGGGCATGCTCCATGCGGAGTATTGAAAGAAAATATTCTGGGTTCTATTTCGGAAATTGAAATGTTACAGATTGGACATGCGAATTTTGTCGAAAACAGCTGATCTTCCATTTTCTTGGGCTTATCGGGAATACTAAACCCGGCGTCTTTTATAACAGCCAGAATCAGCTCTCCGTTTCCGAGCCTTAATCCCTGCTCTACGTCTGAGGCGATTCTTTGTCTGTCAGTGTCTTTTGTTAGCGAAACCTGGTCGATAACTGCCTCAATTGTGTGTTTGTTGGTTTTAATAAGGACAAAATCTTCTGAAAGGTCAAATATAGTCCCGTCAATTCTGACTTTTTTATACCCTCTTTTCTTTAAATCTAAGAAAAGGTCTTTATATTCGCCTTTTCTGTCTTTTACCACGGGAGCGAGAGTAAGCGCTCTTACTTGTTTTGCGCCAGTTTTGGCATGAATGCCGGTTATGGTATCTATGATGTGTTCTGCAGTCAGGCTTGCTATTTCTCTGCCGCAATTAGGACAGTGTGGGTGTCCAATTCTTGCAAATAAAAGTCTCATGTAATCATAAATTTCAGTAACCGTACCCACTGTTGATCTGGGATTTCTGGAGGTAGACTTTTGATCAATCGAAATAGCAGGAGACAGTCCTTCGATGAGATCAACGTCGGGTTTTTTCATTATGCCCAAGAACTGCCTTGCGTAAGAAGAAAGACTTTCGACATATCGGCGCTGTCCCTCGGCATAAATAGTGTCAAAAGCCAAAGAGGATTTTCCCGAACCCGAAATTCCCGTAAATACGATTAATTTGTTTTTGGGAAGCACGAGGTCAACGTTTTTTAGATTGTGTTCGCGGGCGCCTTTAATTATTATGCTATCCATAGAAGATTTAGTATTTTGGGCAAACAAATATTATAGAGGAAATTTTGTGAAGATTCTAGTGCCTATGAGTCCATAATCTAAAATTTAGTATAAAAATCTTGTGTCAAAACCTAAGTTGATTATGTTTGATCTGGAAAAATCTATTCTAAGGTGATTTTAGCGCTTTAGAGGATAAAGTGCTAATTTAAGAATTTTCGTCGTTTCTTTTTCGCAATTTTATTATGAGCCAAAGACCCAAAGATCCTAAGACTAAGAGACCAAAACCCAGGGCCAAATTTTTCTGAATTCCTTTAGCTACCTTTTGAGGAATTTCACCTAGAACTCCTTTTTCAGGTGAGGATGTTGGACTTAGCTCAGCTGAAGGAGTAGCCTCTCCGAGTACTCCGGGAGCAAATCCTGCGGCTGGGCCTGAAATGAAAGGCCCGGGGACAAAAACTGAAAGTTCGTTCGAAAAATCTCCGGGCATGCAGTCGTTGCCTGCTCTTACTTTAAAGTAATAAGTCACATCTCCTGAAAGACCGGAAACAGTATAGGAAGTGGTGTCTTTTCCGCCGACATTAGGATTGCCATATGTCTGGCTACCGGATGATGTTCCATATGTAATAAGATAATAGGTTACAGGATCGGATGCCTTACTCCAAGTAAGCGTTACTTGATTATTTGCATTTGAAACTGCGGAAAGAAGAACGGGCGCGCCGGAAGGTTTGACTGCACCGCAAGAAGGGGTAGAAGCAGTTCCTCCGCTCGGAACAACGTCCTCTGCCAAAAGGACTGTAGTAGCAAAAGATTTTTCATCAGAGATTTTTTCCGGAGATGCGCGAGAAACAGTTCTATAATAGTAGGTTGTTTCAGGATTTAAGCCGGTTAAGTCGACAGAATGAGAGGTGACTTTTGGTGAGGTATCAAACTCGTCTGTCGTACTGGGATATCCGTATTTGTCAAGAGGAGTTTCTCCGCTTGAAACTGCCGTGGTGTGAGATACCGTGTCATAAATCACTCTTGAAGTAGCCGGTTCATCGGTGGTCCAAGTAATCGTAGTGGTGGTTGATCCGATAGATGAAGAAGATTCTTCAGATATTACAGGCGCAATTCCATAAATAGCTGTCAATATATCGCTTGGGTTACCTGCATTATCATATGCGATAGCTTTGATAGTCATATCCTTATCCACGGTAATTGCACCTGAATGTAAAGTGGAAGAATTGTCAGGCGTATCTCCGTTTGTCGTATAATAAATTCCTTCCAATCCGGTTCCGCCGTCATCGCTACTGGTTAATGTTACTGACTGGTCGCTAATATAGTCTCCGGCGGGCGGATCGGCAACAGGTATTAATGGGGGTGCTCCATCTGAGGTGAACCATTCTCCGTCCTCAAGCTCATTACCTACCATATCATGCGTGCTTGTATCCTCGTCCTCGCTTGAAGTATAGGAAACATTAGGCGTAGTCCCTGTATCCGAGTTTCCGCTTTCGGAAAATGTAAGAAGCAGTATGTTATCATTTTCATTCTCGCCTGTACCAATCACTTCGTCCGAATATCCGTCTACATCCCATCCGTCACCATCGGCAAACTCGCTATCATCAAGCATATCGTCGTCGATATCCTCGGAAAATGTA
>MFPL01000010.1:0-41661 GCA_001784155.1 Candidatus Levybacteria bacterium RIFCSPLOWO2_12_FULL_41_12
TTATGGCTCACTATGTAAATAAGTTAGCGCCTATAAAAACGATTTATACAATTCATGATCCAAAGCCTTTAAGAGAACATCTAGGGTATTGGCGGTTGAAAAATTTTAATAAGGATAACTATATATTTATAAGTAAGTCTCAGCTTAATAAATTTAACGGTATGGTCAAGAGTGTTGGTGTTATCTATCACGGGGTCGATACGGTCAAATTTCAATTTGACAAAAAAGGTGGAGACTACCTGGCTTTTTTAGGAAGATATATCAAAGAAAAGGGAGTAACTGAGGCTATTTATGCTGCAAAAAAAGCAGACAGGACTCTAAGGATGGTTGGAGACGATGCATATAGGGCTCTGCCTTATTTTCAAAACAACGTTCTGCCTCATCTTAAAAAAGGAGTTGTTGAGGACGAAACATTTTTTGGAGAAGGAGACCGGGATAAATTCTTAAGAGAAGCAAAAGCTCTTCTTTTCCCAATCCTTTGGGATGAACCTTTTGGAATGGTAATGATCGAGGCAATGAGCAGCGGAACTCCAGTTATAGCATTTAACAAGGGAAGCGTTTCAGAAGTAATAAAAGATGGCGTGACAGGTTTTATAATCGAGCCGGACGACAGGAATAAGGCAAGCAGGTGGATTATTAAAAAAACCGGCAGGGATGGGATGCAAGAGGCGATAAATAGGATTTATAGCATGAATGATGAGGAGTATGCGGAAATGAGGGATCAAGCAAGAAAACACATTGAAGACAATTTTACGGTTGAAAAGATGGTAGAAGATCACGAAAAAGTCTACAAAAAAATTATTGCAAGTTAAGATTATGTCAGATTTCCAATTTTTAAAAGATAAGTCAGGAAAGTGGCTAATTTCTGCTCCCAAAAGGTCGGCGCGGCCAAACGAGGCAAATGGAGACGAGCCATTTTGTCCTTTTTGTCCCAAAACAGTTGATAAAGAGACGGAGTTGTATAGGACAGGTGGCTCAGGCCTGTCTTGGAAAATTCTAGTAGTTACCAATAAATATCCTTTTGCGCCAATCCACGAGATTATAATCCATTCCCAAGACCATCATAAAAATTTCGACGAGCTTCCGCTTGATCAAACAGAAGCTATTATTAATACCTACCGTAAAAGATACAATCTGCATAAAAGTAAAGGCCAAGTGTACATATTCCATAATAAAGGAGAGAAGTCAGGGGAAAGCCTTGTTCATCCTCACACTCAGCTTGCCGTAATAGCAAAAAAAGTGAAGCTGGACATACCGGAAATGGACAGAAAAGATAACACTGGGGTTTTTGATGCCGGTTTTTTCGATATTTTTTGCCCGAAGACCAGTAGATGGCCGGATGAAGTATGGGTAGCACCAAAAAATGGCGGAACTCACTTTGGAGACATCACAGATGATGAAGTCCATACTTTTGCTAAGCTTATATATAGGCTCGTGCAAATCATGGATATTCGTCACGGCCACGAGTTTTCTTTCAACTTCTACATATATCCGGGAAAAGACTGGTATCTTAGGCTTATACCTAGGGAAAAGATATTGGGGGCATTTGAGTTGGGAACGAGCGTAATAATAAATACTCAGGATCCGAAAGAGACCTTCAGATTCATTGAGGAGCATTTTAATAATCCAATTGTAGAACGAATTCAAGAAAATAGAGCTGAATACTACAGGAAAGCTTAGTTTCACAACTTCTAACTACTGACTTCTGACTGCTAATAAGTTTTAGGAGTTAGAGCAAAGTGTCTTAGAGGTTAGTAGTTGTAAGCCCTTGGCTTAGTCTTCTTTTATCTGGATTCCAAGGAGGTAGAGTATTGCTTCTTTTCTATATCTTCGGTCTCCTCGGGAATTAATTCTTATCGCAGGAAGCTTTCCTCTTTTACCCCACCTTTTTAGAGTGAGCGGAGAGACCCTGAGAACTGAAGCTGCTTCCCTTACTGTGAGGAGATCTGGAAGGTGGTTTATTGATAGTGTTTGATCAGCCATAGCCTTAGTAGTAATGCTTAGGTCATCAATTCGTATGATAACACTCTACAAAATAACAAAGTGATACATCATTGTCAATAGGGTAAATTGCTAAAGCCACAAAAAAACCCTCCGTCCGAATCTTAATCATTGATTTGGGAGGGTTTTTTGTTATTTAAGCTCTACTGTTGCTCCGGCTGCGGTTAATCTCTCTTTAGCTTCTTGTGCAGTTTTCTTATTAACCTGAGTGAGCGCTTCCTTTGGAGCTTGATCTACCAAATCTTTTGCTTCTTTAAGGCCAAGCGTTGGGACCAATTCTCTTAAGGCTTTAATGACAGCAATCTTATTTGCTCCGGCACTTGCGATTACCACATTAAAGACTGTTTGTTCTTCTGCTGCTTCTCCCGCGTCAGCTGCCGCTGGTGCTGCCATAGCTTGAGCAGATACTCCGAATTTTTCTTCGAGAGCTTTAACCAGCTCTGCGAGTTCGAGAACTGACATTTCTTCTACTGCTTTTAATAAATCGTCTTTTGAAAATTTTGCCATTATTTATCACCCCCTTCGGTTGTAACGTCTGTATTCTCGGTTGGTTTGGTGTCAACTGGCTCTACCGCTTCTTCAGCAGTCTGTGGCATAACATCTGCTGTTGGTTCGGCTGAAACTTCTGGATCTTCCCGTGCTGGGGTTGCTACTTCTTCTGAAGGCGCTTGCACTGTAACGGGCATGGCTTCATCTGTCGCTTGGACTACCGGTTTTGGAGCCGCGACAGAAGCTTGGGATGCAGGCTTATTCTTGGAAATCTCGTTAAGAACAAATACAAGCTTTTGAAGATTTGCATTTAAAACGAATACCAAGCCTGAAATAGGGGAGTTGAGCATTCCTGCGAGCTGAGCAAGTAGGGTTTCTTTATTGGGAAGTGAGGCAATCCTTAAGACTTGCTCCTCATCGAGTGACTGTCCGTCTAGGATTCCTATTTTTATCTTCGGAAGTCCAGCAGTCTTATTTAGCTTTGCCAGCTCTTTTAGAGCATCTAAAAATTCTCCCTTAACAAATAGAACTGCTGTTGGTCCTTCGTATGTATAGTCTTTAAGAAGATCGGCGTATTTTTTGCTTTTTTCAACGGAAATTTTAAGGAGTGTATTTTTGGTTATCGAGAATGAAGCATTTTTTTTCTTCAGCTCTTTTTTAAGCCCCTCAAGCTGGTGATGCGTGAGGCCTTGATAATCTGTTAAGACCACGCTGTCTGAGCCCTCAAGTCTCTGGAAGAGTTCTTCGACAACAACTTCTTTTCTTGCTCTACCTGCTTTTTTTGTTGGTTGCTTAATTTTAGGCATATTCGGTCAATTTTTAATTTCTAATTTTCAATTTTCATTGAATGTTTCAATTTGTTAATTCAATAAAAAAAGCTTCCGTAAGGAAGCCTACTAAATACCAAATACTAACTACTTGATACTGTTTCGCCTCGGCAGGTCTTATTTATGTGCCCGCTGTCTTAGGTGAAAGAATAATATCATCTGATGCGGTGAATGTCAATCTATAACCTGTAGTTATTTAGCTCTTCGGGAATTATTCTATCTTATAGTCCTGTCTGAGTAAGCTAAAGAGTTGTTGGCGCAGGAAGAATGAGATTTGAGGGAACTTCTCTGGTTGCTTCCCCCGGATGATATCCCGCGTATATTGTCACTTCTCGTTCGTCTTCAGCTAAGGGCGTTTTTGTTACCCGAACGATTATTTCTGCTATTTCGGAAGCTGTCGGGGTAGGAAGGGCAAATTTCTCATTTCCCACTCGACTTGCCTCTTCAAGAACGGGAACAAATCTGTCCATCAAGTCTCCTATGGGGGTTTTCAGTATCACAGACGCAACAATATTATAGTACATGGCCCCGGCACCTCTTGCCAGATAGGCTAGGTTTATTGCAGCCTCAGCTTTAGTTATTCCGATCGCTCTATAGTGCTCAGGGCCAACGTATACCTCATCGAGTCTTTTGCCTGCATTGTCTGGGTGCTCTAGGGCAATTCTAGTTATCTCAGAAACAGTACTTGCTAAATATATTATTTTACTTCCTTGATTCAGTAGCCCTTGGTCCATTAACCTTCGCCCGAGCGCAAGCGTTGCCTCTGAGTTAATCCTGCGCGCTTGATCAAAAACCGCTTCGCTTATTGCTTTAAAATCATCTCTGGATCTCTGAAGTTGATCTGCCTCGAGTTTTCTGTTTTTTTTGAGTTGAAGCGTTAATTTTCCAAAAGCTCTCCCGAAGTCCCACATTGCAGCATCAAATCCACCGGCAGCCAGAGGGTAATAGTCGACTGTTTCTCCAAACCCTAGATCAAGCTCTTCTAAAGCTGCATCAACCCCTTCAGCATCGGTTAAATCTACGACGAAAGATTCAATTAATGAAGAATCGGGGTGGGGAAGGCTTTCCTTTAATTCCTGAAACTTTTTATCGGTTCTAGTACCCACTATAACCCTTCTTCCCTCTTTGGCAAGAAGTCTTACTATTTCGGAGCCCGTCCCACCGGTACCTCCGGTAACAAATGCGATATTTGATTTTCCTCGTTCTGTTTCGTTTATCGTGGGTAGTCTTAACGGACTTAGTTCTGCTGCCATATCTATTTTGAGCAGGAGAAAATATTAAACTACTATTTTTATTCCTGGAGACATAGTGGATTTTAGGGTGACATTTCGGATTTTACTTTTATTAACCGCTTTAATTGCAGTATTAATGTTTTCAGACAGTTTATCCGGTCCCAGCGATATTTTGCCTACCATGAGATGGACAATTGGAGCCTTAGTTTCGGATCTGAAATTTATTTGTCCGCCTTCAAACTTCTTGATTATTTCCTCCGGTTTGTCGGTAATTGTGCCTGCTTTTGGATTTGGCATAAGGCCGCGGGGTCCCAGAACTTTTGCTACGTGGGCGAGCTTGGGCATCATTTCGGGTTTGGCGACCAGAATATCAAAGCTAATCTTTCCTTTTTCAATTTCTGCGATAAGCTCATCAGTTGCTTCCACAACGCGAGTCTTTTTTCCGGTTCCATGGGGAAGGGTCATATTTCCTGAAACCGACCCCTCAAGAGTATTTATATGAAGCTCGACAGTCTCGTCAAATCCGGCTTTTTCAAATTTTGAAAGGATTCCTAGGGCTTCTTTAAGGGAATATTGCTTGTTTTTATCGAGCTTTACGATTTTTGCTGTATATTTTTTGGACCTTTCTTTCTTTTTGGAAGCTTTCTTTGATTTTCCGCCAGTTTGTTTGGACTTTTCTTTTTCCTCTCCCTCCTTTGCTTCTTCGGGGGGCAAGTCAATTTTTGCTAGTTCTTCTTCTGTAGGCCCTACCATTACGACTCTTTCTCCGCCGCCCATACCCGGAAGATGAGTTTTTTCAGAACCTTTTTCTTTTTTTACCTTCTTTTTTGGCTCCTCTGCTCCTTCTCCTATGGTTTTTACTCTTATCTTTCCCATATGCTCCTTTCAGTCGCAAATACGAAATCCGAAGCACGAAATCCGAAACGTTTTTGAACTTTTGAAAATTCTAATTTGTTTCGAGTTTCGAAATTCGATATTCGAATTTACTCAACTCGTACTCCCATACTTCTTGCAGTTCCCTCAACAACCAATCTTGCCTGATTTAGGTCATCGGTATTTAAATCTTCCATTTTTGCCTTTGCAATTTCTTCGGCTTGAGCGCGCGTGAGTGTTCCTGCCTGCTCAAATCCGGGCTTTTGAGATCCTTTTTCCCGGCCTATGGCTTTTTTGATCATCTCTGCAACAGGCGGTTTTTTAGTAATAAATGAGAAGGTTCTATCTTCGTAAACCGTGATAACTGCAGGAATAAGACTTCCTCTTTGGTCTGCAGTTCGCGCGTTAAATGCGCTCACAAATTCCATTATGGGGAGTCCGTGCGGGCCGAGCGCTGTTCCCACGGGTGGGGCAGGAGTCGCAGCTCCCGCAGGGATTGTGATTTTAATTATTGTCTTAATTTTCTTTGCCATGAATCTTTATTGATTATTTATTAAGTGCTATTGACTATTTGACTGACCTGAAATAATAAATTGTCATTCGTCAATAGTCGTTAGTCAATCATTCTATAGTTTGTTAACTTGCAAAAAGTCGAGCTCTACCGGTGTTTCGCGTCCGAAAATAGACACCAATACTTTTAGTTTGCCCCTTGCTTCATCTATGTCGTCAATAGTGCCCAAAAAGTCGTTAAAGGGTCCGTCAATTATCTTTACAGCCTCACCCACGGTGAATGCCGTCTTGTAGAGAGGCTCCTCGGTGTTCATGAACTTCTGAATTGCCTCAACTTCCTTGTCCGATATTGGCGTAGGTTTATTTCCTGCACCGATGAATGCTGTTACTCCTTGAGTTGTTCGGACCAAAATCCAGCTTTCGTCAGTAAGAATCATTTTTACGAGCACGTATCCTGGGAAAATCTTCTCTTTTACTGTCTCTTTTTTCCCCTGGGATACCTTAATTGTGTTTCTTGTGGGCACAATTATGTCAAAAACTCTGTCCTCAAATCCAAGGCTTTGCACTCTTTGTTTTAGAGATTTAGCCACTTTATTCTCGTGGCCTGAGTAGGTATGTATGATGTACCACTTTGAATTAGGATCATTTTGCATGGGTGAAGAAGCCGGTTCAGTTTCTTCCTTGGCTTCTTCAACGGGTTCGGTTTTCGAGGGCTCATCTATTTCCTCATTACCCTTTGTTTTAACTTTATCTTTATCCATATCCATATTATTTAATTAAAATTTCCGTGAGTTTTGTTAATAGATAGTCCATTGACCCTAAAAAAATTCCTACAATTGTGCTAATTATAATGACAACCGAAGTCAGCCTTATGATCTCCTGTCTCGTCGGCCACTTTACTTTCTTAAGTTCGTCTTGTGTCTCTTTTAGAAATGTAACCGGTGATGTTGTCGCCATAATAAAAAAAATTTCTAATTCTTAATTTCTAATTTCTAAAAATTTAGGTCAATTAGGGTAATTAGAGGAATTAGGTCAATTGGAGTTTTATTCTAGCAAATCTCATTTGACATGTAAAGGGGAATCTAGATACAATTAAAATTACTTCTATGAGTAAAATTACAAAAGCTGTAATTCCGGCCGCAGGTTTTGGGACCCGTTTTCTTCCCCAGACCAAGGCAATGCCCAAGGAAATGCTGCCGATTGTAGACAAGCCCGTTATCCAGTATGTTGTGGAGGAAGCGGTAGCCTCCGGAATTAAGGATATAGTTATAGTCACAGGAGCAATGAAGAGAGCTATAGAAGATCATTTCGATGCGCCAAATGCAGAGTTGATAAAAACCCTTGAAGCATCAGGCAAAACAGAGCTCTTAGAGGAAACTAAAAGGATTTCCGAGATGGCAAACTTCATCTATGTCAGACAAAAGGGCCCCTATGGAAATGGCACTCCGGTTCTTTCGGCAGAACCTGTTATAGAAGACGAACCCTTTGCGGTTATTTGGGGAGATGAGTTTATTTACAGTGATCCGCCCCGTCTTAAGCAAATGATTGACGTGCACGAAAAATATGGAGGAGTTGTAATTTCCGGCGTGAAAATAGAAAAAAAAGAGGATTTAAAGAGATATGGTATTGCAGAAATAGAGCCGGTTGAGGGAAATGTTTATAAGATCAAACAAATAGTGGAAAAGCCCGATCCGGAGAACGCCCCAAGCAATCTTGCTACACATGGAGCATATATTTTACCGCCTGAAATATTTGGAGCGCTTAAGGAGGTTGCACCTGGGCAGGGAGGAGAAATCTGGCTTGTTGATGCAATTAACCTTTTGAGAGACAGAGGAGTGCCAATTTACGCAGTAGAGATTCAAAACGGAAAATATTACGATACAGGAGATAAAATAGAATATATGAAAACAGTCGTTGAGCTTGCCCTAAAACATCCCGATATTAACGGAAAATTCAGGGAATTCCTCAAAAATCTTGATCTCTAATGAAAAAATCGCCATTCTGGGGGGTTTTTCTGCTTGCAGCTTTTCTAGTCTTATCAGTTTTCGTTTATTTAGAACTAAATTCCTTCGATCAGTCTGTGACTTCTTTCCTTCAGGCAAGTATCCCGCGCAGGCTGGATATTTTTTTCTCAATTTTTAGCATAATAGGAGTATTTGAAATATCAACCATTGTTTTACTTCTTATTGTTTTATACTTCAAAAAGCTGAACAAACTTATTATATTGGCAGGATATGGAGCGGTTTTGGCAGTTGAGATGCTGTCTAAGTCTGCTATCGCTCAAATAGCACCTTCCATTGAGCTTCTCCGCACAAAAATATTCTTCTCTTTTCCAACAGGGGAGGTCTCAAGTGCTTTTTATGCATATCCTTCGGGGCACGTGTCTCGCACTGCCTTTATCTCTATCATATTACTTCTGATTATCTGGAATTCTAGCCTCAAAAGAGAGCAGAAAATAGCTTTAGGAGTCTTGGTAATTGTATTTCTCGCGGTGATGACGTTGAGCCGAATTTATCTCGCCGAACACTGGGCAAGCGATGGAATAGGAGGAATACTTTTGGGAAGCGCGGTGGGTCTACTTGCATTTAATTTTAAGAAAGGTTAAATTCTTCGAGAATTTCGTTTACAGTCCCGTGATCACCCACGTTGCCAATTATTATTTTGTTGGCAAGAAAGTTTAGCTCAGGAGTATTTTCAAGCATCTCCTCAGCTATCAAAGAATCTTCAGGGGTTTTGGCTCGGGTTATCGTTATGTGGGGTCTATACCTTGGTCCGATGAACATTGAGCCAAAGTTTCTAACGTCATCCTTGTCTTTCTTTAATCCCCAATCCAAATTCTTAAGAAAGGGGGGAATTAAGTCTTCTCTAAGAGGGTTTGCCCAAGCAATAATACGCTTTTGAAGATCAAACAAGTAAGGATCTTTCTGACTATCCCACGAAACGAAGCCATTATTTGCCCTTACTTTTTCTTGCTTTACTTCAAATTTAGATAAATGCTTTGCGAAATCCGAAACTCTTCTTAGGATTTTTTCAAAGTTTTTCTTTGGATAAGTAGCTTGGTAAATGGTGATGTGAGGGTAGAATTTACCGTCTTCTAGCGCAAATTCGGTCGAAATTTGTTGCGCAAGTTTTCTACTCAAATCTACCGCTTTGTCACGTACATCTTTCGGAGGAAGGATAGCAATGTTTATTGAAATGGCGGAATCCATAGAGAAATTATATCAAAAAAGGGGAAGCAATTTGACATCTGCTTTATTTTGTGTCTTAAATAAAGTAATGGCCAGTCCTTTTGAAAAAGGACCACCTCATCATTCTGCCAGCGACATTGCCGCGATGTCTAAGGAACAGTTCCAAAGGTTTACGAGAGGATTTGACAGACGGGAGCGAAGATTGGACATACGGGAAAACGGTCCAGGTCCAGATCTCCGATATCCCCTTCAGAGAACTAGGGAAAGCGTTAGGAGAAGTTCATCGAGACCCAATCAATAATTCTACTTTGAGAAGAAGTGGAGGACGAAGACCTCGCCTTTGTAGATTTTGTCTGCAGGCCTTAATCAACCATGTTGGGATGAATTATTAATTATCGACTTTTAAAATATTCTTTTAACATTGTTACTAATGTTGTACGGCCTTTATTAGATTTTAAGTATATTTCTCTTCTTTTTGCATCTTTCATATTCCTATATGCTTCGTAATGGATAAGTTTAAGTGGAATATAGTGTTTTGTAGAAGTAACTTTTCCTTGATTATGTTCTTTCAAACGAGATTTTACATCTTCTGAATAGCCTACGTAGATGAAGTTTTTTAGAGGATTATGAAGAACGTAGATGTAGTAGAATTTCATTGTAATTGCTCAGATGCCAGTCGGGAGGGATACCGTACGGTATCTCCCTCGGTATCCGGCTGCGACAGGTACAGGACTGCACCTGTCTGCGGTTCCATTCTCGCTTGCTTCTTTAAAAAAGGGCGAAGCAAGGTATCGAATGGTACCTTGCAGGGGTAGAGGGAGTCGAACCCCCAGTCGCGGTTTTGGAGACCGCTGGTTTACCGTTAACCGATACCCCTTCGTCTCCAATTATACCTTATTTGAGCTTATCTGTCTCTTTATGCTCGGTTACTTTTCTGCAGTGTTTACAGAACTTTTTAAGTAAAAGCTTTTCAAGAGTATTTAGCTTGTTTCTGGTCTTAATGTAGTTAACGTTTTTGCAAACGCTGCATTTAAGTCCGAGTTTTGCTCTGTGTTCGCCTTTCGCCATATGATTCCTCCTTTCGGAATAACTACTAACTTCTGACTTCTAACTACTAATTTTTAGCTGTTAGCAGTTATTAGTAAGTTGTTAGCGTAAGCTTGAGCCTGGAGTGGGGATTGAACCCACGGTCTCTTCATTACCAATGAAGTGCTTTACCACTAAGCTATCCAGGCGCTTTGGCGGACAGGCAATAACTCGCTCGGACTTTATCCGCCCCCGCCTGCAATGCCTTCGGCAAGCCGATGGCGGGCAGGTCTGGCGGAACTGTTTACCCCGCCCAGCGAGGAGCCACGTCGGCCTGGTGCTTGCACTGAGCCATGTCGAATGTGCTGGGGAAGAGATTTGCACTCCTGTAGCCCTTGCGGGCGCCTGGTCTACAGCCAGGTGCGATTGACTGCTCCGCCACCCCAGCAATTTTGAACAAAATTGCACTCAAAACTGAATACTAAAAGCTTAAATTTTCTTTCAGTTTTCAGCTTTCTGTCTTAAGCTATTTGTGAGCCGACTGGTCCGATGCTCATCGAACCGACCTGCTGTTTATCCCAGAAAAACTTGCTTGCTAGAGCCGAAGGTGGGATTCGAACCCACGACTTGCTGTTTACAAAACAGCTACTCTACCACTGAGTTACTTCGGCAAGCTTAGTTTTACGGGATCCCGCAGTTCTAATCAAATTTTAACAAATTTGGCAAGATACTGCTGGGACAAAATAGCTGCCCCGCCACTGAGCTAAGTCGGCCTGAGGTAATTTTACCAGAGAAGAGGAGTAGAGGCAACAAAAACTACAATAAAAACTAGTAACTAGTTGCTATTAACTGAATCGAATAAATTCGTCTTTGATACCGAGTACGGTTAAAGTTTTCCCTAAAGTAAAATTAGGAAGGCTGCCTACACAGACACGTCCGTGAAGGACCTAGCCCTTTTTCCTCTCACCACAAGTGGCAAGGGATACCTTTAGAGATTTGAATTTGTAGAGAAAAATCTTCAAACCACCTCTAATATCAAAGAACAGATCCAGTATACCATACTGGATCAACGACTGACTACTAATTACTAACTTCTAAAGGCGATTTTTTAGATACTTTGAAAGGCCTCCTAGTTGTTTTGACACAGACTCATATTCTTTTTCAAAATTGGAAAATTTAGCTTCAGTTATAAGCTTCAGATCTTTTGCAATTTCTATGCAAGTTATCGTTTCATCAACAGACCCCAAAGCTGTAGCAATGAACCTGTTAAAGTCTTTGTCAGACTGTTTTGATGACCCTTCCGCTATGTTTAGAACAACAGAAAGAGAGCTTCTTCTGACTTGATCTGCAAGATAGTAATACTTATTTGGAAAATTTCCTGTGAGAATAATTACCTCCTTATGGAGCCTTTTAGAATCTTGAAATACCGGAAACTTTCTAAACCTAAACACCACGTGTTTAGTATAACATGACTTCTAACTTCTAACTTCTGACAACTGATAGCGAAGTTCTTATCTTAGCAGCTAGTGATTAGCAGTGAGTAGTTAGATGTCAGCTGTTGTTCCTACGGTGCGACTTCTTTCCAGATGTAGCTTGGAACCTTAAGGATCCCGGGCGAGGAAAGAATAAGCCTTGGGTTTATTTTTACAGATAAGGCGGGACATTTATTAAGATTTGCGCAAAGCGATCTATCAAGAATTACCCCTCCCCCCGACAAACCACCGTTAGCTATTATACTGCCTTCGATATTTAGCCTTTTATCATCCTGAGCAGGGCAATTTTTGTAGCTTTCTATTATAAAGTTTCGGTCTGCAGAATAGAATCCTTTGAGATTTGCAGTTGAAGACTCAGGGTCAGATTCCCCCACATTTGGCAGAACTCTTATATCGGCTCCTGATGCAAATAATGCATTGGAATTATTTCCTACCCATATCTCTTTCCCTATGGTTATCTCGCCTGATGCGAGGATAACATAGTTATTTATATTTGAAGCAGTTCCGTCGGAGAATGTAAATCTTCCGGAGCCTGTTATATTTAGAGGCCCGTTAACTACATACACTCCTTCAGGAATACTGCTTGAAAGATTACAATTTGCTGTTGTTCCTCCCGCCCCGCAATAATTAACAGGGGAGGTAAGGCTTTTCTCCTCAAGTTTTGCCTGTCTGACGTTTGCCAGAATGTAGCCATATCTGGTTCTTATGGTTCTTGGAATAACAGGTGCGAATGGCTCTCCGGAGGAGAGTCTATCCACATTTAAGATATTTGGATTTAAAGTAGCAGAACTGCCGAAATTAGACGGATTATCGCCTGAATACACCACTCCTGCGTCACTTGTAGGCGTTGAAATTACAGGGGATGAGGTATCGCAGCCGCCGGGCGGATCCGGAGGTAGCTCACAATCATAGCCCGAATCCATTCTTATGCTTCCGCCGGCCGCCTGAATGCAAGATCTTGAATTGTTAATTCCAAAATTAAGATCCTGTACTCCTTGAGAGCCCGTGCATGTCGCGATCGAATCTCCCGTGTCTGCCTGAACATTGCAGGGAAGGCTTACTCCCGGGTAGCTGTTTCCCCCCCCAGGATGAGTGAATCTATAGCCCGAAGGAATGTTTGTATAGGTCACAGTGTATGTTCCGGAAGGAAGACTTGATATTGTATACGCTCCGCCTGAAACTGTGGCGTTATATGTGTTGCCTGTGGAGCTGGTAGCTAGAACCGCTACCGATGTTTCGGTATAGTTATTCTCTCCGGTATCTTTGTCTCCGTCCTGATTATCATCGACAAAAACATTTCCTGTAACTGTATATGTGGCCGTAGCCGGCCTTATGCCGAAATTGTTTGTCCTATTCTGATTAAGATTAATATTGGTTATATCACAATTATTTCCGGTAGTGCATTCAAATCCCTGCGGAATAACAAGTCTTACTCTATAGTTATTTCCTTGCTCCAGGTTAAAGAACCGATAACTTCCGTTTCCTCCTACGGCATTGATTCTTTGAGTATTTACGCTTTCCTTATTAGTGCTTCCTTGACAGTCAACAGCATTATCAGCAAGAGATGGATCCCGCCACTTTTCGATAGTGTAGCCGTTTAGGTAATTCTCACCTGCGTTTCTGACTCCGTTTCCGTTATTGTCTCTAAACACTCTTCCTCGAAGCTCACGCGCAGTTCCACAAGCTGCGCAATTGGCGCCGGAGGCTGTTGTGATGGTTCGTCTCGTGCTCCAACCTGATGCTCCGCCTGAGTTCCTAGCCCGTACCTGGTAATAATAGGCCGTTGAAACTGGAAGGCCCGTTATGCTATAAGAATTCGAAGTTGTAGTAGAAGGCCTAGTCCAGGTTCCTACTCCCGTACCTTGATTGGTCCTCCTATATCTTACCTGGTAATCACTAGCGCCTGATACAGCGCTCCATGAGATATCAATTCGTGAAACAGTACTGGATGTGCACTGTGAAGTTGCCGAAGGATTTGGTGTATTAGGTGGGGGATTAGGGGCGCAAGTGCTTTGACTCTGAGTTGTGGCAGATACGGTGTTGCTGTAGCTGGAATTACCAGCGGTATTTTTGGCTCTTACCTGAAAATCGTAAGATGTGCCAAATCCAAGTCCGGTAATATTTCTTTGGGTATTAGTTGTATTTACGGGATTAGTCCATGCAGAGCTATCTAAAGCCGAGCGCTTGTATCGCACGTCATAAGAAGTGGCACCGGTCACTGCATTCCAGTTGACAAGAACCTGCGTTGATGTGCTATTTGTACAGGACGCCGCCGCAGTCACATTCGTAGGAACATTTGGCACACTTACGCCGCAACTAGGACAAGTATTATCATTAGTTAAGGTACACCAATTTCTTACAGACTTGGAATAGTCACAACTCATTCTTTGGCAACTGTTATTGCATGAGCCTGAATTTACAGAGCATTCATCCAGAAACCCACCTTTTATACAATCACCCGACGTATTAACAGAAGTAGGACATATGTCGCTCCATCCTATACTGTTATCATTATCATTTCCTAGATCCTTGTTGGCTCCGCCGCAGCCTCTATAAATTGGATCGCTTGTTAGATTTGTCTTGCATGTTATGTTTACGGGAGAAAGTTCATAAAATGTATAAAAATCGCAAGTATCCGTTTCGCATTCTTTTGATGTTGTTTTGCTTATTACCACTACATCAGGATTAGGATCAACACACGAGCTCCGCCACTCTAGCTTATCACTGGAATTTTTCTGATTGGGTACGGTCTGCCATGAGGCGAAGGATGAGCCGTTAGGAGGAACCCACGGATTATGAGAGCCGAGAGAATTATACTTGGCATTGGCTCCAATTCCTGATTTATATTTTAAGTATTGAATGTGGACTTGCCAGTTTATATAAGTATTGCTATTTTTTAATTCAACGGAGGAATAAGAATTACCCTCTATTTGAGTGCAGTTACTCGCTGCGGCACTTTGGCAGCGCGATTCTCCGCAGGAGGGATGGGCACAGTCTCTAGTCTGGTATCTTCTGTCATCAGCGCAAGTCCCTCCCCCGCATGTACCGGTGCTCCATGAGCCGCAATTGCAAGTTTTGCACAAGCCAGCCGTATTGCAGTAGAATCCGGCTCCGCAGTCTGCGGAACCAGGAGTGCATTCTTGTTCTGCTCCCAAAGCTTTTTGGGGGAATTGGAATGTGAGAGCAGAGAGAAAAACAAACAAAAAAAAGGCTATTTTGCAGAATTGAAATTTGTTCATATTTCTCCTGTTCCTATTTTTCTATATTCTTCAGGATATTTATTTTTTACAAAATTTAAAATATCGTCTGCTATTTTTTGATTTATTTTACTTGGAGAAAAGTCGTCATAACCTCTCAAGATACTAATACTTATTATGTAGTTTTCAACTTTTAACTCCTTGTCTTTTTCGGATAAATAGCTGTCGTTTAGGATATCATTTGCAGTAGTTTCTGCTATTCTTTCGGGCATGTCGCTTTTCTTAAGCTCATCAACTATTTCAAGTATTTCTTGGGGAGTTTCACTGTCTGCGCAGACAGGATCCTGGCAAAAATAGGTGAAATCCACCTCATCGTAGTGCTTGGGGAAATATCTCTTGGCAAAGTCCTGGAAATCCTGATTAACAGGATAAAGTTTGTTATCGCTGGTTTCCTGGTAAAGTCCGTAAAAAAAGACAAAAGACTCTTTAAGGGCCTCATATCTGTCAGAATCTGAAGATGATTCATTAGCTACAATATCCAGATTTGTATTGAGCCTATCGTAGGCTCCGTTTCCCCGAATTTCAGGATCTTTATTCCCAATGGCTGTTATTTCCCCTCGTAGGGAAAGGAGGCTCTCATTGTATCCAGTCCTGAGTGCCTGAGGCTTAGCAATGTCCCTATCTATAAGGAAAATTCCGGCAATAAAAAGAATTATTAAGAGGATGAGACCCAGAATCAAGATGCTTGCTTTATTTTTGTAAATAAAATCAGATAACTGCATATGGGCAGATATGCCTAACTTAAGAGTAAGGATTTAAGATAAGTTTGTCAAGAAAAGTAAAACTGGATTTACTTCGAGATACTGCTATTCTGAAGGCGGGGGAGGGAAGACGCTTCTCAAGGTATCATTAAGATCTGCTATTGACGCTTGGCTTTCTTTAAAAGCATTTACCCCAATATCGTAGTACCCCTTTGCTGCACCATGTAATGCAATATCTCCGCTTGCAAGGTAATCTTTATAAATAGCCTCTATTGGAAAATAGCAGTTGTCAATTATATTTCCAGCATCTCTGCCCGCAGCGCAACCCTCTGCTGCATTGAGGAAATCTTCCAGTGTTATAGAATCTTGAGAAGGCAAGCCTGTTTTGCCTTCGTATGCTGCTTTAATTTTTTCTTTTAAATCTGCCAGAGAAATATTACGTGGGTTATCGGAAATTATTGTATTTATATCCAATAATTCAGGGGGGGGAGTTGTCTCAACCGGTTTTACGGTAGGTGTTGGTTCGGATGTAGGTGAAGGTGTGACTACGATTGTAGCTGTAGGCTCTGGTGAAGCAGTCCAACTTGGTGTAGGCTCAGCCGTAACTGTAGGTGTTGGAGCCTCGGTTATGATAGGGGTGGCAGTAATAACTGGTGTAGGTTCTTGGGTAGGTAGATTTCCGCCTCCGCATGCGGCTACGAAAACTGCCACGAGTGCAGCCTTAGTTCCGAGTGAAACCCTAGGATCCACAAGAGCTGCGTCAGTAACTTCGGCTAATGTTCTGATATCTTCAATTTGTGTGTCAACTCTTTCTGCAGATAATTCAATGTGGGGGACTTCCATTGTCACAGACTGAGGAACGTTCAGCGAAAATCTATTATCCGGCTCAAGCCTTTTGGTTCCAAGGTCTAACCCAAATGTAGAAGGTTCAGAAACGCTGAATCCAGTTTTTACCAGAGATGACCCGTCACTGGAAGAGCTGCTTCCAGAAGTAACATCGTTTTGGGGCGCGATTTTGTTAATTGAATCAGGAGCTCTTAAAGCTCCTTTCTGTCCTGGTCTTACTTCGGCCATAGCCATATTAATAAAATAAACTATATCATAGGGAAAATTCCTTGTCAAGCCGATAGTATGAGCCTCGGCTCATAGCAACTAACAACTAGTGAGTGGGTAAGTCAGCCGGGGTGGAGGGAGCTTTGCGGTGCCCAAATACAAAAACATATGTTCGGCTCGCTTCGCTCGCCTCAAGTATTGGTATACTAGTATATCAGTCCCAATCTCCGGAAACCAATTTCGCGCGCGCTCGCATCTTCTTTATTCTAGCCTCGCAAGGCCTCGCCTTGCGAGGCTAGATCTCATCTAGGGTGATGGAGTTTATGAGCTCCGGCTCTTCTTCGAGCTCTTCCACAAAAGCCCGATAGGAGAGCAAGGGATGCTTAGAAGAAAAAAAGGAGAGAATCTCTGAGGGATTAACCCATTCTGTTTTTTCCATGTCAAGATATCTCTTGTAAGATGACGGTTGCCCTTCTCGCAAGGCCTCGCCTTGCGAGGCTAAAGCCTGTTTATGAATGTAACGGGATAAATGCAGAAACTGTTTTTCATTTTCAATCAGCGCTGCTTTATAAACACCCTGATACAGGGATCCGACCCTTTTATATTTCTTATTAAAATACATAGTATATCTTGTGCCTAAAGAGTTCATAAAACTATCAATGCTATTTGGATTTTTTTGTTTGATGAAAAAATGGAAATGATTTGGCATTAGGCAGTAAGCAAGAAGTGTGATTTCATCCGCAAAGTTGTTAAGTCTAATAAGTTTTAAAATTTTGTCTCTTTCCTTGTAGGAAAGGGAGGGGTTGGAAAGTTTATCGTAAAGTTCTTTTTCATTTTTGGGGGACAAATACTCTTTAAGATAGGAGAGAAATACAGAGTAATCCTGTCCGTCAAGAAATATTTTCCTTTTCTCGACCCCACGATTATAAATATGGTAGTACCCGTTTTCTAAATATTGCTTTACACTGTTTTTTGCTGGCATATAAAAAGCCTAGCATAAAAACCTCCGCCTCGCAAGGCGTCCCCTTGCGAGGCTACTTGCTAGGCTAGGGGATTATTTTATAGACCTAGCAGTTTCATTGAAAATTCGAGGAGGTTAAAGATAAATCAACACGAAAATTTTAAGCGGGGACTGACATTATGATTCTTCAGAAAAGTCTCCGGAAACCAATTTCGCGCGCGCTCGCATATCGCTCCGCGCGCGCATTGCCAGATCGAGAGGCTTAAGCATAGATTCAATTTTATTGAAGAGTTGGCGGGTTCTCTCTTTTTTTGAGATTTTCGAAATGATTTCCTTATAGATTGATCCGGCATTTTGCCATATATTTTTATGAACCCTGACTGTTTCTCGACTCACCTTCAAAGAGGTTTCTATATTTGAGGTAGGGTAGTTATTTTCAAGCATTAGATGAAGCATTAGACGCTTTCCCAGCATTATTTTTTCCTCTTTAGTTAAGAAATCATTTAGAAAACCTTCTATTTCATATGAATTCTGAAGAGAGGAAATTAGAGAAGCAAAATTTTCCCTTAACTCATGATCCAAATTTTTGTCGATTGGTCTCCTTGAGGCTCTTGGCATATCGGCGATGTCCAGTATACTGGTATACCTGACATGTTGTCAAGGGACAATTTGAATCTATAGTTGATGGGCATGGAGACAGAAGCTCAAAGTCAGCGGTTAGAGCCCTAAAAGCCTCATTGAGTATTCGAGGAGATTAAAAATAATTCCACCCAGAGAAAATCCGCCGATGGGGAACATAAGTAGAAAAAAGAGGATAAATATTCCCATAGAGCCTATTGAAAGATAAGACGCGGCTTGTTTTTCCGAAAGAAAGAGCGAGAATACTTTTGATCCGTCCAGTGGCGGAATAGGAATGAGGTTAAAGATTGCAAGCAACAGATTAATCCCAACGATAGCTCTAAGCATATGAAAAAGATCTACGCCTAATCCTAGAGGTAAAAGTATGTGAATTAGGCTCGCAGACAGTACCGCGATAAGGATATTTGTAGCCGGGCCTGCAAGTGCCACGAGAGACAAATCGCGTCTCCCATCACGAAGGTTGAAGGGGTCCACAGGAACGGGCTTGGCTCCTCCGAAGATAAAACTTCCTTGACTGGCGAAGAATATAGCTAAAGGCATCAAAATAGTAAATATAGGATCTATATGGGGAATAGGATTAAGAGTGAGACGCCCCCTAAGTCTGGCTGTCGGATCTCCAAGCCGGTCCGCGACGTACCCGTGAGCTACTTCGTGGACAATAGCAGACATTACAAGCGCTACTAAAACGAATAAAATATTGGTTGATAGAAAATCCATTGTTTTTTAGTATACAATTTAGTATACTTCTTGTCTATGGCAAAGGGATTTAAATGCGATAACTGCGGAAAAGGAATTGAAGTGGGGCATAATGTGTCTCATGCAAAAAATCGAACAAGACGGATTTTTAGACCAAATCTTCACAACGCAAAACTGAAAATTGAAGGCACTATCAAAACTTACAGACTTTGCACGAAGTGTCTTCGTACGATCAAAAAAGGGCAGAATTTCGTGAAAAGTCCCGTAACAGAGGAAAAAATCTCAACAATAGCCCCGGTCGCCAGCGGTTTAGTTTAATCTTCCTTGCGCTGAGGTCAAAACGCGAACAGCGAAAATTTTTCAGCTCCCCGCGCCTAAAGCAAGCCGACCTTTTTTAGGAATTCTTCGCCTTTTTCATAGCCATTAATAAAATCCCCATACGACATTGGTCGTTTTCCTTCAACTTGAACTTTACCGTCCGGAAGAAGTTTAATAACCTTTGCTTGCCCTTTGGAGCTTAAGCGAAAGAGGGTCCATACACCGGGCCACGGGTAGAAGGCGCGGATCATGCGATTGATATTGATTATTGACGATCGATTATTGACAATTGACAAATCAATGTAGCCGTCCTGCTTTTTAAGAAGATGAGTAAAAGTGGCGTTTGAGTGGATCTGTTCTGTAGGAATAATAGAGCCTTTGATATAGCCTGAGATAGTTTTGGAAAGGGAATTTGCACCTTTTTGAAAAAGTTTGACCAGCATTGTTTCCGAAGTGTCTTCAGGCAAAATATCCATCTCTTCTTGATACAGAATCGGGCCGTGATCCACCTCTTCGTCGATTTTTATAATAGTAACGCCTGTTTTTTGGTCTCCTTGAAGAATGGCAGTCTGTACGGGAGTAGGGCCCCGGTATTTTGGCAGAAGAGACGGGTGAATGTTAATTATAGCCTCGGGAAAGGCCTGAATCAGGCTTTTTGGGATGATAATTCCGAAGTCTGCGATGACTCCCAGCGAAGCTTTTAGCAGTGACAGTTGACGATTGATAATTGACGAAAGATTCTCCGAGGAAGAGACAGAGACAGTGGGTATCGATTTTGATTTGCAGTATGCAATAAGAGGGTCGGTGGGTTGTTTTTCGGTAGTAACGACCAAAAAAAGGTTAAAGTTTTTATTCAGGACTTCAATTACCGGTAAAACATACCTTGATGAACCAAAGAAAACAACACGAATTATTGACGATTGATTATTGATTATTGATAATTTGCTAGACGATTGATTAATTTTATTAACCATAGACTATTTGCTAAGCCCGGATTTTGCTGTTTTTACAGACGAGACGAAAATTTTTAATAATGAGGTTGCTTCTTCAAGGAGTAAGTCGGCATCTTTGTCAAATTTAGGGTTTGCTTTTTTTATAACCTCAAGCCAGTAAATTGTTTCGCTTGCCTCTTTTCGGGATATGTTAATCGAATGGATAAATTCGATTCTTGAATGGCCAAACATTGCTTCAGAATAGTTAGCACCTATTGATGAAGCTGAACGAATAATTTGTTTGGAGAAAACATCATTTTCTACCGACTTGGGGAGGCTTTTTATGAATCCGAGAACATCCAGGGTGAACTCGATGAGTCTGTCTCTTAAAACTGTTGGTTTATTATTCATTCCTAGTCAATTGTAGATAATAAATTGTCAATAAACTAGAGCTCTATTTCGTCGAAAATGTCTTCATTTTTTTCATTTTTTGAGGACTTATAGAGTTTTCCTTTTTGTTCCAGAACGCGTCTGGGAAAAAGAATTCCGTCCAAATGATCTATCTCATGCTGGACAATTGTGGCCATAAAGCCTTTAAATTCCTTTGTGTGTTTCCTTCCTTTTTCATCAAGAAAGGAAAGCTTGACAGTTGGATATCTTTTTACATCGCCCCATATAGAATGGAGAGAAAGGCAGCCTTCAAGCTTTTTCTGCCTGCGACTCCTGACAACTGGCTTCTGGCCTCTAGCTCCTTGTTTGCCAGTTGCCAGTTGCGAGCCTCCAGTAGCTAAAATCTTTGGGTTTATAAAAACTGCAGTTTTAGACTTTTCTGTGGGTTTGGTTATAAAAATCCGAAGCGCGATTCCTGCCTGGGGGGCTGCAAGACCAACGCCTTTCGGATCGCTCGCGCTTCTTAGCGCTTCTTCCATTTGAGTCAGAATAGAGGACAAGTCCGCTGGAAATGGAACTTTTACCTCAGAACTTACTGCTGAAAGCGCTTCACTTGGAGCCTCAATAATCTTCATATTTTGTTTTGCTCGGGGTCCTGTTTGCTTCGGGAAGTCGCATGCTGCAAGAAGACGCTTGCCATAGTTTTACGTTAAAATCAAATCTTAACCCGTTTCGCTAAATGAAATTCGGCACCGTATAAAATTAATCTTAAATATTTGGACAAGCCGAATTTCAGTTCTCTTGCAGATGGATCTTCCCAAAGCTCCACCCCTCGCGTCTTTTTTTAATCATTAATAGTTTATCATTAGTCATTAATTGTGTGTGATTATAGCAGAAATTGGGAGAAAATTACTGGGAATTCCAGGACTGCAGGGTTTGGAGAGCGGCCTCATCATCTACATTTAAGTTTTTAAGAATATAATTAAGCGAGTCTTCTGCCTTCTTTTGAAGCTCGGGCTTGACTACGTTTCCCTGAGCGTTTAAAGCGAGTTCATGATAGAAGATCCCCAGAGCAAAATATGCGTCCCTATAATCGGGCTTCAGCTTGATTGTTTCCTCAAGCGTTTTTACCGCATTATCAAGCTCACTGTTTTGGCCATACAAAACGCCTAAGTTATACGAAATCGAAGCTTCAGTAGGCGCAAGTTCGTGTGTTTTCTTCATAGCTTCAAGTGCTTTCGGCAGAAAACTTGCGTCAATTTGTGCGAGATTATAAAAGATCCGGACGCGCGATTTCCAGAATACTATATTTTTCGGGTGATCCTTAACCAGCTTGTCATTTATTCCTATGGCTTCCTGTATAAGAGAAGATGCTGTTTGTGCTGACTGAGTTGACGAAGGACCCTGGGACAAAACAAAGGTGGCGAGAATTGCGCTATTGACGGCGAGTTCATCCTGAAAAACAGGCTCCGCTCTTTTTGAATTGGCTTTGAGAAGATAGCCATAGGCTTCCTGATATTGCCCGGCGCGACTTAAATTATAACCTAAAGCGTAGTCTTTATCGGCAATCCAGAACCTAATGAGTAAGAAGAGAAGAAAAAGCGCAACAACGCCGGCAAGTAAAGATACGAGCTTTTGGGCTAGAGAAAACTCAGCATCTTGTCTACCAAAGCTTCTGACTTTCCATTTAGTGCCCAGCATGTCGGTAAGCGCAAAAAACATGAGGGGAATTAGGAAAAAGTAAATATTAATTATTACGACCGAAAATCCGAAGAAGTTGGTAATAAGTATAGAGAAAAAGCCCAAAACAAGAGAAAGATTTATCGGATCTTTTAATGCTGCCGCAGTTTGTGCGCTTGTTTGAGGAAAACGGCTGGCAAAAGGAAAGGGGATTTTGGATTTAATCGCGTCAAAAGCCGCTTTTTTGGTCCTTGCGGTAAATACTAATATGAAGAGAAGATACGTGAATAGTCCGAATGCGCCCGTCGTGGCAAGATAATTTAGGTATTCATTGTGGGCTTTATTGTAAAGAAAATTCCACTCGGATGTCAGATTATGTGCAGCTGGCCTGTATTTATAGTAGCTGTAGGCAAAAGTCTCAACGCCCGTTCCGAATAGGGGATTTGCGCGCCAGACGTCCATTGCTCCTTTCCAGACAATAAGTCTGATCTTGCCCGAATCTGTGCCTCCCAGCGCTATTGCGTGCGGTTCTTCAGGCAAAGCTTCTTTTGGCTTTTCCGCTTTTTGGTTTTTGGAAGCGTACTGCTTAAGATTTGCCAGGGATAACTTGTCCAGTACCGGAAGAGAAACCTGAGCCATAAATCCTACTCCAGCCAAAATCAGAAGAATAAGAATTAAATTTCGATACGACTTTATGACTTTTTTGATAGGCGTTCTGTTCATTACGAAAATCGCAACTGCGAAAAAGAATAGAGTAAGTAGTGTGGCTGCAATTCCTGCTCTTGCCTGAGTGTAGAGAATGTTTAGAAAAAATAGCGCAGAAAGGAGGGTAAATGCTGTAAAGGAAATTGTTTCCGGCCTCTTTATGCCAAATCTTTCCAGTGTGGATATGAAGCCATTTTTTTTGGAAATTGCATAGGCAATTGATACGGGAAGAAGAATTGAAAGATATGCTGCAAGCCATGCAGGCTGGCCAAGCGTTGAAAAGATTCTTAGCTTTGGCTGAAAATCGGCTGTCCAGCACGAAACATTAAGCTCTCCTCTGAAGACAAAACACGTCGGGTCGTATCCAAAATGGGAGGGAAGTCCCCAGAGCGCCACAAAAAGCCCCGAGAGAAGGGAAATTCCCAGAAGTTTCCTAACGGGATTTCCTGGTAACAGGCCAAATATCATAATTCCAGCCACTACAGATAATAAGATGCTGCTAGTAAGCAGAAACATAAGGATGCTGGTCGGGGTGCCTCCTGTTACCAACACAGTTAGGACAAAGGATGATATAAAGGAAGCTGCAAGGAAGATGAGAAATTTTGGAAAATTGCTCAAATCTTTTTTCTCCTCAACGCCTATAACATTTGAAGCAAAGGCAAAGTATAAAAATGCGTAAGTCAGGATAGAGAGCGTGCCTCCGTTAAAGCGTGAATAGTATCCCCAGAAAGAGACGTATGGATCCCAAGATATTACAGTTGAAATTAGGTGGGCAAGGAGAAAAAGAAGGATGGGAATGTCTAGCGGTGTTCTTCTGATGCGGATTTGTTTCGTAATAACAATTTTAAGAATCCAGAAGAAGCCAATAAGGATGGCTATGCCATAGGTGACCCACATTTTATTGAATTCAAAAAGTTCTGAGGTGTTGCTTAAGAAAACTATGGGGACGAGGAAGAAGAGGGCATAGAAGAGGTACTCGATTGCCCTGTTGGAGAAATTTAATAACTTCATCATTTTTTTGCGCTGAGGCGCATTTCTCTTGCATCTTTTCGCAGGAAAAGACGCCCAAAACTGTTTGCAAGCCAATCGAGCTATTTTTGTTCGCTCACTCTATCGGGTAATTTCACCCCTTCCTCAACAAACTTGTGAGGAATTCCCCTGAATCATTCACTCTCAAAAACTTAACGCTCTTTTCTTGGATTGCAAAAGAACAGAAACGTAACTCTTAATACATGATTCTTGATTCATGATTCTTTAGATTCGAGTATCGTAGCATATTGGAAAAGTAGGGGCAAGATGCTATTATTAACTAAATTTTCAAATGCTTGACAAATTTTTCAGCGTTTTCGCTAACGATATAGGTATTGATTTAGGTACTGCCAATACACTTGTTTGGGTCCGCGGTAAAGGCATAGTAATAAGAGAGCCATCAGTTGTCGCATTACATAAAAAAACAAAAAAAGTAATTGCCATAGGGACTGAGGCCAAGAAAATGTTGGGCAAAACCCCTGAATCAATAATTACAGTAAAACCTCTTCAGGGCGGAGTTATCTCGGACTTTGATGTGACTCTCGCCATGATCTCCGAATTTATAAAGTCTGTACACGATTTGGGAACAAGGCTCCCCGCTAGATTGTCTCGTCCAAAAGTGGTAATAGGTATACCCTCAAGCATAACGGAAGTGCAGCGCCGCGCTGTTTGGGAGGCTGCGCTTTCTGCGGGGGCAAGAGAGGCATTTTTAATAGAGGAGCCAATGGCAGCAGCAATAGGAGAGGGGATTTCAATTTTCCAGCCCACAGGGAAAATGGTGGTAGATATAGGGGGAGGAACTACAGAAGTTGCGGTTATATCTCTGGGTGGAATTGTGGTTTCGCGGTCTTTAAAGCTCGCAGGCGATGATATGGATCGGGCAATCGGTCACTATATAAGACTAAAACACGGAGTCCTATTGGGTGAGAAAACAATAGAGGAATTAAAGATAAAGCTGGGGAGTGCGTATGAGGGAGGGGGTAGAAGGAAAAAAGAGGAGACAGGGAAAGAGCCTAGAAAAGATGATTTCACAGAAAGACTTGAGAAAATGGCAGTAGTCCGCGGACGGGACATTGAGACAGGGCTTCCCAAAAGTCTTAGAATAACGGAAATTGAGGTAAGAGAAGCCTTGGCTCCTACAATTGCCCGCATTATTGAGGGTATAGTAGACGTTTTGGAAGAATCGCCGCCTGAGCTGACATCTGACATATTGGAGCATGGAATACTTTTGACCGGTGGAGGATCGCTTCTTTACGGGCTCGATAGTCTGATAGTTGAAAGAACGCATATTCCTGTAATTAGAGCTGAAGACCCATTGACTACAGTCGTTCGGGGTACGGGAAAGGTTTTGGAAGACGAGGCATTACTTGATAGAGTAAAAGTAATCGGCGGATTAAAGTAACTCACAAATGCATAGAAAAAAAATTCTCCCTGTTGTAGCGTTTTTTGCCCTTTTATCTGTAATTCTGATTTTACTTTCAGGAGCAGGAAGAGTGAAATTTATCGAGGGGAGTTTATCATTCGTTTTTTCACCGGTACAAAAAGTTGCTTCATCCATTTTTCACATAGATCCTACATCTGGGTCTGAAATCGAAAAATTAAGGCGGGAAAATAATAAGCTTTTGGGCAGACTTAAGGACCAGGCTCTTTTGGAAAGCGAAAACAAGGCTTTAAGAGATCAGTTCGAGATAGAATATCCAAGCTCCTCGGATCTTATTCCGGCAAGAGTAATTGGATCGCCCGGACTTGTTCCCGGCGTATCAAAACCTGAATATTTTATACTTGATGTAGGAACAAAAGACGGGGTAAGGATTGGTGCGGCTGTGATATTCGGCACGAATTTAGTAGGGAAAATTGCGAACACAAATTCGTGGACCTCAAAAGTCGAGTTAATTACAAATTCTTCATCTTCTTTTACCGCAAAGGCAGTCTCCTACAGCGACTTACGAGAGGCTATGGGGATAATTAAAGGGTCGGGAAGCGATGAAATGGTATTCGGAAACGTGCTTTTATCAAGCGTTATTAAAAAAGACGATTTAGTACTTACCAAAGGAGACGTTGATGAAAAAGGAGCAGGGTTCCCTCCAAATTTAATTGTTGGAAAAATAATTTCTGTTGAGAAAAACCCCTCAGATCTTTTTCAAAGAGGACAAGTAAAAAGTCCAGTCGATTTTGCGTCCGTTGATAACGTTTTCGTATCTATCAGATAATTTATGTTTTTTCTGCTTTTCTTACTTCTAGCGCTTTTAATAGAAGGAAGTGCTACCACGCTTCCCCTGACATTTATAGTACTTATTGTTTACACAATTCTAAAAAGGGATGAAAGGATTCTAATTGTTGGATTTATCGTGGGACTTATTCTTGATATTTTAACTCTTAATACCTTAGGGATAACAAGTCTTTTCTTCGTTTTATTTCTTTCTCTTGTCCTTCTCTATGAAAAGAAACTTGAGATAACAAGCATTTATTATCTTGTACTATTTTCATTTAGCGGAGCGCTGGTTAACTCTTATCTTAAGCATTCAGATAACCTTCTTCTAATTTCCACGCTATCAGCCTTTATTGCAGTGTTGATTTTTAAGACAGCGGTCTCTATAAATAGTAAGAGCCAATGGCAGAAGGAATAGGAGTTGCGTTTCCTGACTATATATCTTTTGATAAGCCGAGAAAACCTCGGTCTTTTGATGCTGACTGGAAAGAGAAAGACCGTTCCCGCCACCTTTTGCTCCTTGTTATTTTTGCGGGAGCATTCTTTCTGATCATGCTTCGGCTTGCCATTCTTCAGATATTTCAAGGCTCTTATTTCAGATCGCTTTCCGATAGCAATAGAACTAAGACCGTTCTCGTGCATGCTTCACGCGGCACTATTTTTGATAGAAATGGAAAACCTTTGGTTTTTAATACACCGGGATATCGAAAAGTAGAGGGCAAAAAGACAAGACTCTTAGATCAGGAAGAGGCAAATAAACTTATCGCTAGAGGCGAAAAAGGGCTTGAAATAGATTCGCTTAGGGAATATCCGTATAAAGATGCTTTTGCCCATGTTTTGGGCTACATCGGACAGGTATCAAAGGAAGAGCTGAAAACTTCAGACTTCTCGGACTATAATCTGGCGGATTTCCTGGGTAAAACAGGAATTGAGAGAGAGTATGAGGGTATACTTCGCGGGACTGACGGAAAAAGACTAATCGAAGGAGATTCAGCAGGGCGCGAAATAAGGGTCCTAGGCCAGACAGAGCCTGTTTCAGGAAAAGATATTACTTTGACTCTGGACCTTGATGTTCAGCTGGCTGTCCAGAAAGCCATGGGGAAAGTAAAAAAAGGCGCTGTGATCGTGTCAACTCCGAGAGGTGAAATACTCGCTCTTTTGTCAAAACCCTCCTTTGATCCAAATCTTTTTACGCTGGGGCAGTTTTACAAGCCCGCTACGACAAGCGGGTATCAAAACGTAGAAGAAATTGTAAGCGATGATAAAAATCAGCCGCTTCTTGATAGGGCGATATCCGGAGCCTATCCTCCGGGATCCACTTTTAAAATAGTTACAGCAGCCTCAGGGCTTGAGAATAGCTTGATAGATGAGAACTACACCGTAGAAGATACGGGCGTGATTCGTGTGGGGGAATTTTCTTTTGCCAACTGGTATTTTACGGGATATGGCAAAACTGAGGGATCGGTCAATATCGTGAAGGGGATCAAGCGTTCAAACGACATTTTTTTCTATAAATTGGCTGAAAAAATAGGTGTAGATAGATTATCGGAAACAGCTAAGAAATTTGGTCTCGGGAAAATTTTGGGAATTGATTTGGGTGGGGAGCAGGCAGGACTTGTTCCGACTGAAGAGTGGAAGCAGGAAAATATCGGAGATAGGTGGTATTTGGGAGATACATATCACTATGGAATTGGACAAGGGTATGTCCTATCAACGCCTCTTCAGGTAAACGGATGGACGCAAGTAGTAGCAAACGAAGGCAGTCTGTATAGGCCTTATATTTTAAAAAATTTGGATCCAAAGATTACAAAAAAGGATCTTTTGGGGAAGCATAGTACGGATCTTATAAGGCAAGGAATGGTAGAATCCTGCTCTACGGGAGGAGTCGCGTGGCCTCTTTTTAATTTTCAAGTCAAAAACTCAAAGCTTCGGGTAGACGGCAAAAATTTTCTGGAAGCTCCACAAAGTACTACTTCTGCGGGATTTAAGGATTTTCGGCGAGTTTCTATTGCCTGTAAGACCGGTACTGCGCAGCACGGGGATGAAACCACTCTTCCTCATGCCTGGATCACTCTTTTTGCTCCGGCCTACGATCCAGAAATTGTAGTTACGGTTCTTGTAGAGGAGTCGGGGGAGGGAAGTAATATTGCGGCGCCAATCGCCAAAGAAATCCTTCAGGAGTGGTTTGAAAAATGACTGACCGAGAATATTTTATGCCTTTTTCGGTATTTCCGGGCATTGGACCGGTTAAGTTTGAGAAATTAATAAAACACTTCGGCACTGCGAGAAATGCATGGGAAGCGCCTAGCGCGGGTTTGCGAATACTTCTGGGCGAAAAACTAACAGCGAAATTCGAAAAATTCCGCTTGGAATTTGATATTCCAAAGTTTAAAAAACAGCTTCATAAGAAAAAAATCGACTATGTTTGTCTCCTCGATAAGCAGTATCCAAGTTTGCTTAAACAAATCCCAAACCCACCGATCCTTTTATTTGTAAAAGGGGACAAGGGTTTGCTTACTCAGGATCCTGCTATTGCGGTTGTTGGGACAAGGAAAATGACGGGATATGGGCAGGAAATAACGGAACTCTTTGCCGGCCAGCTTACTGATGCAGGTTTTATTATAGTATCGGGTATGGCTATAGGGGTAGACGGACAGGCTCATAAATCCTGCCTGGAATCCGGCGGAAAAACCATTGCGGTTTTGGGGAATGGAGTTGATCTTCCGTTTCCGTCCTCAAACGCGCATCTATACGATCGGATTTTGAAAGAGAAAGGTTTGATAATTTCCGAATTTCCACCGGGAGAGCCGCCCAGTAAGGGCACTTTTCCGTCAAGGAACAGAATTATTGCAGGCATGTCACAGGCGGTTCTCGTGACACAGGGAGCCAGCGATTCAGGCTCACTCATTACTGCAAAGTATGGGCTGCAGTTTGGCCGGCCGGTTTTCGCAATCCCCGGGCCAATTACTTCATCTCTTTCCGCAGCGCCTCTTCGCTTAATTGAAAAAGGCGCGAAGCTCGTGGTCTCGCCGGATGATATACTACGAAATTTTCAATTATCAATTTCCAATTTTCAATCAAACAAGAAAAATGAATCAATTTTCAAAAATCTAAGTAAGGAGGAGAAGAGGATTGTTGATCTTTTGGAAAACGAGTCACTTCAGTTTGACGAAATAGTACGTCGTTTAAAAACTGATCCTTCAAAGATAGGCACACTACTGTCATTTATGGAAATAAAAGGAATTCTAAAAAACTCCGGCGGAAGTTATTCTCTCTCAAATTGACAAGAAGTTTAGAGAGTGGTATATTTCCAAGCACAATGGCAGCAGACCTCGAGAGATTGGCGGAATATCATAGAAGAATGAAAAACGAGCCGCGTGCTCGTTTATTTGAAGCTTTAGCAGAAGAGGAAAGAACGAAAGGAACCCCAGAAACTATATCTGAAATAGACAGGTTTTATTTGATGAGGTTTAGGATGCGAGGGCTAAGCGTTGATCAATTGATTTCTGACTTAGGGAAAAGCAGGAATTTCTCAATAAACGATCAAGCTCTCGGTACATTGCAACTATTAGATCAAGAAGATCTGGAATCAAATGGCAGAGAAGTAAAAATAGGAAGAACGAGATCCCAAAAGTTAGGTATTAATGAAAATTTTAGAATTGACCGATTTCTTGCAAGGCTTGAAGAAATTGGCGGAAGGCCAATGACTGTGCATGAAGTATTAGAAACTGCAGTGGACATTCGTCCATCGGGCCTTGCCCTTAGGCTCTACTTCGCGACAAAACCCCTTGAAGCCCCATTAGGCGATCCGGTTCTTTTAAATTTATATAAATGGCCACAGCAATTTGTCCTAGAGACAACTGAAGCAGCTCAAGTTTTCTCTCCTTCCGATGAATTTGCGTTTGCGATTCCTGACGTCCAAGAGAAGCCAGTTCCTCAAGCCGCCTAATTACCAATCGTTATCGGTTTTGCGACGGATAATATTCTTTACTCGCTTTTTTAAATTCCCTGAGTGGTGACGAGGTGAGATCTAATTACGACTGTCTCTCCAGCCCGTACCGATTCTTCCATCTTAATTTCCCTTAGGTTTATAATCCTAAACCTGTCGCCAGTTGATGAATATCTGTTTGAAAGCACAATATCTCCAGTCCAGGAACGATCTCTCATTGTTCCAAGATCAAGCCAGGGTAGGCCTTCCCGTATTCTAAAAAAATTAATACCAGTCAAATCACCTTCGCTTGGAAGATCTACAACGCATTGATCCGTAGGATCCTTTATGAGTATCTGATTGCCTGGTAATTTTAATCCCTCATCAAACGCTGGATAGTGGGTAATTAAGGGAAGTTCCACGACAATGTCAAAGACTACTGGCATGACTTTTTTGCCTGATATCCTTGAGCTTACCCTATTAAGCCCATCGGTAACTCTATAGCTAAGTCTGTCTATGCTCCTAGCTTCGTTTTTTACCCATGCTAGCATTCCTTCAATCATTGCGTCCCTTGACGCAGCCATGTCAGATATAGAAGAACAATAAAAGCTAGGATAATTGTCGGTTCTATCCTCCGGATGCTTAAGCCTCTCCATAGAAAAGGAATTATAAATACATTTTAACTCCTTGACAAGTATGGTATTCTTTAATCTATCATCAAAAAGTTGTTATGAATCCCGTTAGAGACCGATTCTATTATGTTTACATACTTCAGAGTTTGAAGAATAAACATTGGTATACAGGCTACACGAGTGATTTACGCAAGCGTTTCGACGAGCATCAGATGAATAAATCAACATATACGAAAGGTAAAGGGCCATTTAAAATAATCTATTACGAAGCTTCATTGCATGAGGAGGATGCAATGGCGAGAGAAAAATATCTCAAATCCGGGATGGGCAAAAGATATTTGAAAAACAGGGTGAAACGCTCGCTGGCTCTAACGGGATGAAGAACTTAGTAATTGTCGAAAGTCCTACGAAGGCACGAACAATCGGGCGTTTTTTGGGAGCGGATTTTGAGGTTATTGCCTCAATGGGGCATATTTATGATTTACCAAAGAGCACGCTTGGAGTTGATACCCAGCACAATTTTGATCCCCAATACGAACTTGTTAAAGACAAAAAAAAGACCATAGATACCCTAAAAAAAGCGGCAAAAACTGCGGACAGAATTATTTTGGCAACAGATTTGGATAGGGAAGGAGAAGCAATTGCTTATCATATCGCTCAAAATTTAGGTAAAAAAGATGCTGAGAGGATTGTTTTTCACGAAATCACAAAAGAAGCGATCGATGAAGCGCTTGCCTCTCCTAAGAAAATAAACCAGGATTTGGTAGATGCGCAGACAGCGCGGCGCGTTCTCGACAGATTAGTAGGTTATAAGCTTTCTCCTATTCTTTGGCAGAAAGTAAGACGCGGCTTGTCCGCAGGACGCGTGCAGTCAGTAGCGCTCCGCCTGATTGTCGAGCGCGAGCGGGAAATTGAAAAATTCAGAAAGGAAAACTATTGGACGATAATAGTTTCCCTTTCAACAACTAACAAACAACGATTAACCGCTAAAAAGTCAGAAATTAGTAGTGAGAGGTTGGAAGTTGGCGGAACGCCTTTTGATCTTACGGAAATAAAGGGCGAGAAAATAGAAATTAATGAGAAATTAGATTTATATGATGGGCAGTACAAGTTCACAAAAACAACCATTGATACCGAAAAACGAGCAAAAGAAATCGAAGCAGATTTAGCCTCGCAAGGGGACGCCTTGCGAGGCTATGTGGTGTCCGATGTTTTGAAAAAAGAAACCAGACGCACTCCTCCGCCTCCCTATACCACTTCCACCCTTCAGCAGGACGCTGCGAGGCGGATGGGTCTCTCGGGGAAAAGGACAATGCAGCTGGCACAAAAACTTTATGAAGAAGGCTATATTACTTATCACAGGACTGATTCGGTCTCGATGGCTGAGGCAGCAAGAAAGCAAATGGCAGACTATGTAAAGAAAGAGTTTGGTGAAAAATACTTGTCTACCAAGCCTCGATATTACAAAGCTACACAAAAAAACGCACAGGAGGCACACGAAGCAATAAGACCGACGAAAGCTAGCATTCAGCACGAAGCAGTCAGTGCTGAGCTTGGTCCGCAGTTTGGCCGGCTTTATGAGCTCATATGGAGAAGGGCAATTGCGACACAAATGGCAGACGCAATTACGGAATCGACAAGTGTTTTGGTAGATGCGGGTAAGGGTGCGTATACCCTTAAGGCCAACGGGTCCGTACTTGTTTTTGAGGGGTTTTTAAAGATCAATCCCTATGCTTTGGAAGACAAGAGACTGCCTGATTTTATTGCCAAGGAAAGCCTGGATTTTATTTCCGCACTATCAGAAGCGCATGAGAGCCTGCCACCTCCGAGGTATAACGACGCTTCAATCATTAAAACTCTTGAGGAAAAAGGAATCGGAAGGCCGTCAACTTACGCCACAATTATTTCTACAATTGAATCTCGAGGATACATTGAGCGGGAAGAAGGAAAGTTTAAGCCGACAAGTGTAGGATTTGCGGTAAATGATTTTTTAGTAGCTAATTTTTCAAGCGTTGATGATATTCCATTTACTGCTCTTATGGAGGATGAGCTAGACGCGGTGGCTAATGGCACAAAGAAATGGGTACCTGTAGTTGAAGAGTTTTATACTCCTTTTGAAAAATTATTAAATGGCATGAAAGATGTTGCCAGGGTAAAAATTGCGGTTGAGGAAACAGATGAGGATTGTCCAGAGTGCAAAAAAGGAAATCTCGTTATTCGAACCGGAAGGTTTGGAAGATTCTTGTCTTGCGGAAGGTTTCCGGATTGTAAATTCACCAAGCCTTTAGTTCAAGAAACTAATTTAACTTGCCCAAAATGCGGAGATGGAGCCAGCCCGCCATCGCTACGCTCAGGCGTTAGCGGGCGAGGAAAAATTGTGATCAAAAAGACCAGAAGAGGCCGAAAGTTCTATGGTTGCAGTAATTACCCCGCCTGCACATTTGCGGCATGGAAGCTCGAGGATATAAAGAAAGAGCAGCCTGCTCCAGAGGTTCAACCTAATGCCTGAGCTTTAGTTCTGGTGGGCAGGCCAAAATGCCCCGCCTGCAATTGCCTGAGCAAAGCGATGGCAGGCAGGGACTTCGCCGCGTGTTGAGCGAAGCGAAATCCTGAACTAGTCGAGGGAGAAACTCGAGGATATCAAGAAAGAACAAAGATCTTAAAGATTTCCTTTTTCTTCTCTTGTTCCGACCAGAGAAGCAGAAACTCTCGCCAAGTCTTGCCTCATGCATTCAAATTCTCGTTCGTTCTTCGGGTAATTTCACCCCTTCCGCAACAAGTTTGTGCGGAATTCCCCTGAATCACTCGCTCAAATTTTCATGCTTTCGCCTTCGAATCGGCGAATTTATTACGGGAAAAACCTAGAAGATATCAAAAAACTACTGGGTGAATTTGCTTGCAGTGAGCTAGTCGAACCTGAAGGTGGTGAGAATTTCCTAGAAAACTAGGGAGTTAAGGACAGATTGGAAACCTTTATCAAAATCATTTGGGGGCGGCGGGCTGTAGGTAGAAATAATATAGAACTTGTTTCCTTTCGCTCCAAAATATTCCGGACCTCCTCCGCTATTGTCTAGCGCACCTGCCTTATATCCTGAAATATTACCTATTTGTGTAGAGGTGAATGTTGAAGAATCAGTGCAGAAATTTGTTGTTTGGCAGTAATAGTCTCGCCTTCCCGTCTTTCCGTCATAGTTATAAACTTTTATGAATAAATAACCACCGTTTGCGGGATGGATATCCAGGCCGGAATCGCGAAAAACAGCCGTCCAGCCAGCGGGGAGACTATATTTAATATTTTCCAAACTCGCCCCATTTATTTGAGGAATTGGAGTGGCTGTTGGTTTAACAGTGTTAGAAGAATTAGTGAATTTGAGGGTGGAGAGCATTTGATTGGCGATTTTCTCCATCTTATCGATGTTTTCTTTAGAAACAGTTGAAGAATAATCTTGAGAATTAAAGGTAATTCTAAAAACTTTGCCGCCTGTTTTCGATAAGTAATAGTCAAAACCGCTTTGAGAATCAATAACTTCAACGCCGGCGTAGTTATTTACTGTTACATTTTTGAATTGAGCCTGTTGAAGTTCTCTTTTTGCAACTTCAAGGGGAGTTCCGGAATCTGCACGAAAAAGTATAGATAAATTTGGACCAAATCCGTCTGAAGTATCTTTTCTATTATCATCTCCCGTCAAATAAAATCTATCCTGCTTAAAACTAACATTTGATGGGTATTTTATGGAATATCCACCTCCGTTGTATGTTTTCCAATTTGCAGTTTCGTCAATTGGGGTGGGAGTAGGAGTTTCGATCGTTGTTGAAACTGGTGTTTTTTGAGAGTTCTGGCCGAGTTTGTAGACTCCAAATAAGAGCGAGGACAAAAGAATTAGGCCAAAAATTCCGAGCAAAAATAGCTTGCTCGACAGAAAGGAGAACTTGGAATCGCTTGGCGGGGGAGCAGGCGTTTCAGGTTGAATATTCGGATCTTGAACAGCTTGTTCTGGATTTTCTCCGCCAGAGGCGGATTTCATTTCATTCAACATTATAAAAATTTAAAACTTGAAAGAAAGTTAGTTTTTATATCTTCCGAGACTCCTCTGTCGAAGTGGATTAGGTGTTTTATGCCTGCCTTTTCAAAATAAATGTCCTCGCTCCAGTCTGGGATCGGACCCTCAGCCGTTGGTTTTTTTACTGAAATATAGTCCCGCGCCGCAACGCCATCAATTGTTATGTTTGACTTGGTTACTTCCACATAATCATCCGTAACAGGTTCTGTAAACGATTCGGCTGTGACGACTTCGATCGTAAATCTTCCGCCTCTTCCGCAGGTCTCGAAAGTCTCCTCGTCTTTCGTATCTGTTTCTTTCCTTGTTCTTAAAACAAGCTCCTCGTCCGGACAAATTAAGCGGACAAACATATCAGACGGGTATTTAACAGAGTATTTACTCGCCGTATTTGTATATGTTTTCCAATCCGCTGTAGGATCGGGCGCATTTGTCGGAGAAGGAGAAGCTGTTTGTTTTTCGGTTTGTTGCGGGGCGGGCGTTGGACCGGCCTTTTGGTTGTTTAATCCTAATTGATTGTAGGCAAAATATCCGCCGAGAGGAATGAGAAGAAAGAGTAATAATCCTATTACGACAAGAGGCCATTTCGATTTCGGATTTGGGTTTGTAGATTTTGCTTCAGGAGAAGCCGTTTGTTCTGCCGTTTCACTTGTTGTTTTCTTTACTTCTTCTGCCATAAGCGGAGTATTTCAAAGTTTCTGCTCGATGTCAATTATTTCTTTTTTGCTTGACGCATTGATTATAAAATACGTTCCTAGAAAAGCTATGGTTCCTCCCACAATTACTCCTGGCGTTAGCCCTTCTCCAAGGAGTACTGCGGCCCAGACAAAAGTAGCTACAGGCTGAAGATAAACTATTGTTGAGGCTGCGAGTGGGGAGCCGTGCTTGATGGCATATTGGTGAAGAGTGTAATAGGCAACTGTCATTATCGCGCCTACGTAGAAGATTGAAAATAGAGCAAGACGGGAAATGTTAAAAATTTTTGTCCCCGAAGTTAGGACTTCATATAAAGTTAAAGGCGCCATTGCAAAAAGCGTAGTGAAGGAAAGAACGATTACTATTTGGATTGGTGAAAAATTAATGTGCAGCTTTTTTGAGAGAACGGAATAAAGAGAAAAAGTCAAAACGGCAAGCATAATTAAAAGATTGCCTATTAAATTTCCGCTGAAAGGGTTTGAGTTCAGAACCGGAAGAATAACGATTACGCCGGCTCCGATGAAGCCTAAAATAATTCCAAGAACCTTTTTTGAATTAACTCTTTCATTAAGAATAAGATAAGAAAGTCCTGCAATAACCACCGGTGAAATAACGTAAATAATTTGGGAAATCGAAGCTGTGGTGAGCCTAACTCCATAGGCAAATATGAGAAAATTTGCCGTGAGGAAAAGCGTGACCAAAATTGTCTTAATCAAGTTTTTATCAAGCTTTATTCTGTACTTTATTAAAAAAGGCAAAACAACTAGCGTCGATAGGCAGGCTCTTAGGAATGTGAAAAGCGCAGGAGAAGTTTCCTTGAGAGCAATTTTGGCAAATACTGGAGCTGCTCCGCCTACTATAACCGCCGTAAAAATTGCCAAATAAACAATAGACCGATCATTTAAATTCTTCACTAAAATTTGATTGCGAGGAAAACTAAGGCCGCCAGAACTGCGACCTGACCTATTACTCCCCATGGTTTAGCCATCGGCCTGTCGAAGAGCATCTGGAATCTATACGCCCACGTAAAGGGCGGGAAATTCCACTTTAGAAAAAGATATGGGGCGGTGGCCCAGTCAAAAAATTGTGCCGCAATGACCATAATAAATGCATATGCGTAGCTGGTTTGCGGGAAAAGAAAATATACTAGAAGAAAAGACAAAGTGAAGCTCATTATGACATCGACAACGGAATTCCTTATAAAAATGTTTTCGCTTTTTTTGTATCTTTCAAATCCGGTGTCCCAATGTGGAAAGAAATCTGCTGCGACGTGTGATGCAAGGGCAAGGGGGATGGCTAAGGCTGGATTTCCTATTTTTGCTGCTATTACAGTTCCAATCACAGCGTGTCCGGTTGCAGTCATAGAAATCATTATGACCCAATAAGTTTTGTTCTGTCAAGGAAAGATTTGACAAATGAGCTTTTATACGTCACGATTTAAATGATGGGTAAGAAAGTACTTATTGTCTTCTTTGGTATTTCGATTTTTCTTCTGGTAGCTTCTTCTTCTTTTGCTCACCACAAAGCCCGAGTATTAGGCGAATCAACTCAAGCAGCAGACTTGGTTTTCCCTAATACCGTTACTGCGGGTCCAGGTTTTATCCTTCCCGATAGCCCTTTCTTCGTTTTAGATAATATCTGGCAAAAATTGAAGCTAGTTACCGCTTTCTCTCCTGAGGCGAAAGCAAAAATTAGGGCGCAAATTGCTGGAGAGAGATTGGCGGAATTGCGTATAATGCTCTCAAGAAATAATCCTGAAGGAATCGCAACCGCGCTCTCTCAAATAGAGAGCGACGCGACTCTTGCTGCAAAAGAGCTTTCCGATGCGTCTGCGAGCGGAGAGAATGTAGAAGAAGCAGCTAAAGAACTCAATGAAGCAATAAAGCTTCAGAGAGAAGTATTGGGAATACTGTCAGGGCAGACAAGGGGGTTTCTTAGGCTTGAGATTAAGGCAGCCAGGGAGAGTCTTAGGTCATCAAAGGTTGAGGTTGAAGACGAGCTGCCGGAAGAACTACTTGAAGATGAAATCAATGAAGCAGAAGAAGAGGGATTTGACGAGGATATAGAAGACGCGCTAGAGCTGACGGAGGATATAGAAGACGGAATTGAACTTGATGAAGACGAAGATGGGGAAGCAAGCGGGGAAGCAAAAAACGCTACTGAAAGTTTGAAAAAACTTCAAGATATCGCGAATGAGCAGAAATCAGAAGTAAGCAATTCGGAATCATCCAACTCCGGATCGTCTGGTTCGGGAAGCGGTTCTTCAGGTTCCGGTAAAGGCTCGGATGACGATTAGTCTGCTATAATTGCAAAGTGAAACTGGGAGCGAAAGAACTTAGAACGAAGAGCCCAACACTTGAAGAGTTTGGAAAAATTAAGAAAAATCCGGTTTACATAATTCTAGATAATGTTCTGGATACATATAATATTGGCGCGATTTTTAGATTGGCAGATGCAGTGGCGGCAAAGAAAGTAATTCTTTGTGGAGAAAGTGAAGTGCCTCCTCACACAAGAATAAAAAAGGCATCGATTAATACGACGGAATGGGTTACTTGGGAGTACGCCGAAACTGCGGTTTTGGCAATTAAAAATTTAAAACTAGAAATTGGAAATTTGACTGTAGTGGCAATTGAACAGAGTCCAAAAAGCGTTGCTTACGATGAATTTGATTATCAATTTCCGTTAGTTCTTGTGGTGGGACATGAATCAGACGGGGTTTCAAATGAGGTTTTAAAAATAGCAGATGCAATTGTAGAAATTCCGATGTGGGGAGTGAACAAATCTCTTAATGTTATGGTAAGTCTCGGTATAGTGCTTTTTAAGGCGATGGAAAAATCTCGGTAGCTATCTTCCTGCCTTAGCAAGACTTGGATTCGGAGACGCTACAGGTTTTGGTGGCTCGACTCCTGTCTCTCTGTATCTTCTCAGCCACTTGTCTATCGATAGGGCCGTTCCAGTTGCCAAGACACTTCCTTTTCCGTGAACTGGAAGTGAGATTTCACGCCCGTCAGGGCCTTTAATATGGGTCCCATGCTTACCGCTTCCTGTTTCAATAGTGCACCCAATATTCATGGCGTGCGCCATAACATCTCTTGCGGTGACGTTCCGACGCGGGATAATCTTAATTTCCTTAGAGGAGGAGGCGTTTCTTGCTGCAGCTTTTGCCGCGACCCTTTGAGCTTCTTCTCGCTCAAATTGGTGAATTAGCTGTCTAGCTTCGGTAGGTATTTGATCAGGCATTTTGGTCAGGAATCTCTACAGCGATTTCGGTTAAAGCAAACTGCGGTGCTCTCTTTAGGTGGGGGAGAATATCCGGATGCATTCCTGTTCCAGTTTGGATTTCAGGAACTAGAGCTTGAGCGGCTTCTTCAGGAGTTGCGCCCTCAGCAAGCGGAATAAATGTGGAATCAGGCTGACTTTCTAAAGTAGGAACATGTGCAGTCCATTTTTCATCCCCTTCGTGATGTTCCAACAAAACTGCGACTTTAATAGTTTCTGGCATACACAGATTATATCATAATGCTTCTAGAAATCTTAAGCGTTCATGTTATATAATCCTTCTTTATGGTCCCGTTAGAAATTCTAAAGGGATCAATTTGAATAATGGCTAAAACTAACAATATTTCTAACGGGATGGTAAAAGGTGGGCAAAAGCTTTCCACGAGCAACTACGAGAAGCATTCGACCAAAAATCCAATTGGCAGACTTTTCCTAAACAACTTCCTAAATACTGTTGTAACTACAATCAGGCCGCTTCATATAAAAAATATTTTGGACGCGGGGTGCGGTGAGGGATTTACTTTGACTCGTCTTTCAAAAGAAAAGATAGGGGACAGTCTTGAGGGGGTAGACTTCTCAAAAGACGCAATTGAGATAGGAAAAAAAATGTACCCGAATTTGAAACTCGGTCAAGCAGACATTAACAAACTTCCTTACAGAAATAATTCATTTGATCTGGTAATTGCCACAGAAGTGTTAGAGCATGTTGATTATCCCAGGCGTGCGCTTAGAGAGTTGATAAGGGTGTCTAATAAGTATGTTTTGGTGACAGTTCCTAATGAGCCGTGGTTTACGGTTCAGAGAATCTTGCGCGGCAAGAACTTAAAGCAACTCGGACGCCACCCCGAGCACGTACAATATTGGTCCAGCCAAAAATTTGTGGAATTCGTAAGGCGCGAAAAAATAAAAATAGAGGTAAAAAAACTTCCTTTCCCCTGGACAATGCTCCTCTTAAAGAAGAAATAAGCTTCTTGACCCATTCGACTTCGCTCAGGGTCTTCGTCGTAAGCCTTCGGTTTACTCCTTGACAATTTACAAAAACAGGTTGACAATTGATATAGAAAGTAGTATAAATTCGCGCATGGTATTGCAATTACACGAAGGAAACGGATCTGCCACAACACAGTCTCATGAAGGAAGGCAGAGAATTGTTCGCCCCACAGTTTTGGGTGAAGCCGAAGACGGTAGAGTTATACTTGACGATAATGCTGATGTATCTCAAGCATTAAGCGGCTGGGGATATTCTGATAGGAAGTTACGTGTAAGAATGCCAAGTGTTGCTGAGATCTTAGAGGCTCCAGAAGCAGTAGCTGGTAAGCCTGGGATCGCAGAGCTAACGCCACGATTCGGTTTGCGTCCAGACGGTAGAATAAGGAGGAAAATTGATAAAAATACTGCTTTTGAAGAAAGTTCAGATGCAGATAAAAGACACGATATAGAAACTGGTGATTGGACTAGGGGTAGAAGACTCAGGCTCGATCTAGAAAGAAGAGCGCAAATAACAGAAGAAGATTACGAGATTGAAGAAGAAGACGAAGAGACAGAGACCCCAGAACAAAGACGCTCAAGGATTCGGGATATGTTTGACAGCTGGAGAGCTTTGAGAAATAGAGTTACAGCATTTGTTAGGTCCGATGCTCCTGCATCCAACGTTCTTACTAGGCAGACAAAAAGAGAAGAACGAAAGGAAAAAAGAGTTCGATACTTCGGCCAAGCTTAGTCGATACTACTTCTTGACTTTGCCTCGGATTTGGCTATAATAGTCTCTACATATGTAAAGACATATCGCCAAGGACGATGGTTTTTTAACCCGCCACTGGCGGGATTTTTTGTCCCTTCAAGTACTCAGGGCAAGCTTTACAAAAGTGGTCTTAGGTTTTGAGGTAAGCATTCAACGCTAGATTGTTTACCCTGAAGCCGTAAGGCTGAGGGGCTCTTTAATAATTTAAGACAGCATTTTAAGCCATGAACATAAAGGAAACTACTTCTATAGGAGTATTTTTGTGACTGGCCCTCCAGATTTCAGCATTCGGCTTTTCAGTATTATTCATACACGCCTCATGCTTCAATTCTTGGACGGGCTGTTTCGGAATATTCCTCAACTAGGAAGTGGTAGGAAACTACTCGTAACGAGTCGTTCAAATGACTTCGTTATTTTTTTGAGAATTTGATCCTGGTTCAGGATGAACGCTGGCGGCGTGCCTTAGGCATGCAAGTCGAACGGGAAGGTGCCATACGGTACCTTCCAGTGGCAGACGGGTGAGTATCGCGTAGGAATCTACCTCTAGGCGGACCATAGCTCATCGAAAGATGGGGTAATAGTCCATAGTCCAGGTGCCGCATGGTACCTGGTAAAGCGCTTAACTGCGCACCAAGAGAGGAGCCTGCGTCCTATCAGCTTGTTGGTGGGGTAAAAGCCTACCAAGGCTCTGACGGGTAGCTGGACTGAGAGGTCGATCAGCCACAACTGCACTGAAACACGGGCAGTACACCTACGGGTGGCAGCAACTAGGAATATTGCGCAATGGGGGAAACCCTGACGCAGCGACGCCGCGTGGAGGAAGAAGGTCTATGGATCGTAAACTCCTTTTGCCAAGCCGTTCACAGCTTGGAGAATAAGCCTCTACTAACTACGTGCCAGAAGTCTCGGTAATACGTAGGAGGCAAGCGTTATCCGGATTTATTGGGCGTAAAGTGTGCGTAGGCGGTTTGGTAAGTCCAAGCTTAAATACCATAGCTTAACTATGGGAAAGGTTTGGATACTACTGGACTTGAGGATTGGCAGGGATGCTGGAACAGCTGGTGTAGCAGTGAAATGCGTTGATATCAGCTGGAACACCAAAGGCGAAGGCAGGCATC
>MFPL01000010.1:41765-43395 GCA_001784155.1 Candidatus Levybacteria bacterium RIFCSPLOWO2_12_FULL_41_12
GCGAAACAGATTAGAGACCTGTGTAGTCCTAGCCGTAAACGATGTCCGCTAGCTCTCTATGATTTTTCATAGGGGGTGTAAGCTAACGCGTTAAGCGGACCGCCTGGGGAGTACGGCCGCAAGGCTAAAACTCAAAGGAATTGACGGGGACCCGCACAACCAGTGGAGCGTGTGGTTTAATTCGAGACAAAACGAAAAACCTCACCAGGACTTGACATGATACCGTTTACTCTCCTAGAAATAGGAGAGGATCCCCTCAAGAACAAAAGTAAACGGAAGTTAAAAATTAAAAGTTTAATTAGTTAGTTGGTTAGTTCGTTATTAGTTCATGGTAAATTACTGTGAACTGAACTTTGAACTTTGAATTACCCGAAAAAACTTCTGTTTTTGAGGGGGATGGTATCACAGGTGCTGCATGGCTGTCGTCAGCTCGTGCCGTGAGGTGTTCCCTTAAGTGGGGAAACGAGCGCAACCCCCATCCAATGTTAAATATTCATTGGAGACGGTCCCGCGTTTTACGCGGGAAGGAAGGAGGGGAAGACGTCAAGTCAGCACGGCCCTTATGCCCTGGGCTACACACACACTACAATGGCGAAGAACAACGGGTGGCAAGCACGCAAGTGTGAGCAAATCCCTAAAATTTCGCCTCAGTTCAGATTGGGGGCTGAAACCCGCTCCCATGAAGTTGGAATCGGTAGTAATCGCGGATCAGCAAGCCGCGGTGAATACGTTCTCGGGTCTTGTACACACAATAAATGCGCGCCAAGCAGTTTACTAAGCAAAATGGTTAAAATCCACTTTAATAGCTAAAAAAAATTGGCAGGGACAATACTGGCGACAGATGTCCTGGAGGGCCTGAAGCAAAAGGCAGCCTAAATATTAAAAACAGGTGTTCGATCTCTATGGTGTGTCAGAGAGAAGAACAATAAAGACCTGATTTAGGATGTCTGGAATTGTTTAGTAAATGACCTTGGGAGATCTTTTCTTGACAGTTGGATAATGTTACATCTATGATCGACATATAGATGAACTTGAAGAAAAGAAGTCAGCTGATCCATAGTACCTCGATTAACGAGGGAAGGGAGAAACCTGAAACTTTATCTGCAGATTATATAGTTGGTTTAACTGACGGGGAAGGTTGCTTCTATGTTGAAGCAAGAACTCCAATTGGGGCTCACAAAACTCCACGTGTGGAGTTACACTTCTTTATCAAGTTAAGAGAAGACGAACTTTTCTTACTAAAGAAAGTTAAAAAATTCTTTGGATGTGGTGGTATATATCGTCAGAAAGAATATCGTGCAAACCAAAGAAACTGTTATAGATTTGGAATAACAGCCCAGGAAGATTTGCATAAAAAGATAATACCTTTCTTTGATACATATATATTGCAAAGCCAAAAGTTGAAGAATTATTTAATATTTCGTGAAATCGCTTTAATGGTTAAAATTAAAGCACATAAAAGTAAAGAAGGTTTTGAAAAAATTCAATTATTAAAATCTCAGATGAACAGGGCTCGCTAGATGCGGGAAATCCGCTTGTCTAGTGGGGATTCGAAACATCCAAGTTATCGAAATCCGCCCGTCAAGGCAGCAAAGTCGGTAGTTATCGAACACTGATTTATTGGTGGAGA
>MFPL01000011.1 GCA_001784155.1 Candidatus Levybacteria bacterium RIFCSPLOWO2_12_FULL_41_12
AATAGGTTTTCTGATCGCAAAGAAGAATATAAATATGCCAAGGCATACCTTGAAAAAATGGGTCAGCAAACCCTGAGCTTGTCGAATGGGTGGATGACGGGGATCGAACCCGCGGCCGCCTGGACCACAACCAGGTGCTCTACCACTGAGCTACATCCACCATGTTTGCATAAATCTCGTCTCTAACTTCTCTTCCTGACCCACTTTTAAAGTATTTTTCTAAAGTCCTTGCTTCTAACCTACTATTAACCACTTCTACATGTATCATTTCAAACGGTCCTCTATTTAATGTGGACTTAGTCGAAATATTACCCTTATCATGTTGAGCAAGCCTTCGATTTATATTATCAGTAAATCCCGTATAAAACTTACCGTCCTTTATGCTTCTTAAGATGTAAACGCAATATTCGGTTTTCAATGCTCTACACTGACCTGCCTGCCGGCAGGCAGGGCTACATCCACCATGCCTAAATTATATCATCTTTTTAAACCTTGATGTAGATATTTGGAATTGACGTTATTTGAAATATAAGTCACAATTACCCTATAATGCAGCACATGAAAGAAAGGCTTGGCGAAGGAGTTGTCGATGAAGTATATTTTTTTGATGTAGATGGAGTGATAACCGTTCCTGACTCCCGTCAGTTTGACAGAGAAATAATGGAAGATATTGCCAGACGTCTTTCGCAGGGAGAACCTGTAATTTTAAATACCGGAAGATCCATATCTTGGATTCAAACTAGAATAATAGCAAGACTTATCCATGCACACAATCTTAAGGATAACTCATCGCTTGCGAACTTGTTTGTCGTTGGAGAAAAGGGCGGAACCTGGCTAACCCTAGATGAGGACGGACTAATGCATGAGCACAGAGATGACTCTATATCTGTCCCCCAAGATTTACAAGACGAAGTTAGGCTTGTTGTGGAAGAAAGATTTCCTAAAACTATGTTTTTTGATAGAACTAAACATACTATGATTTCTGTCGAAATGAATGAGGTTAACGATAGGAGATATGAGGGAGAATTGAGTCTAGAAGCGTTTGAGAGAGATCAGATAAGATTAGTAGAAGTTTTGGGTGAAATTTTGAAAAAAAGAGGACTCGATAAAATTTTAGAGATAGACCCTACTACAATTGCAACAGATATACAAAACAAAAAAGTTGGCAAGGATTTTGCGGCAAGAAAAGCAATAGCTTGGCTTGAAGCAAAGGGATTTAAATCAGAAAGATTTGTCGCTGTAGGCGACAGTAAATCAGACCTCGCAACGGCAGAGGAATTGCATAATAACGGGTACGATGTTCAGTTTGTTTTTGTTGGAGCGGAGTCAGATAGGGAAGACATTCAAAGAGGTAATCCTGTTTTCCCGATTTTTTTTCCAGAGGGCAAATTTAATAAAGGCACAGTAGAATTCTTAAGAAGAAAAACAAGTCAAGTCTTGTAGGGGGTGTGGTGTTTATAGGAATTGTTCTTGGCAAACTCGATAATTTTTTTCGCATTAGCAAATCCTAATTTTTCAATTTCCTCCAAACTTTTCTTCTCATTAAAATATAAGTAGAGAACCGGATCTGCTTCCTTATAAGAAAATCCAAATTCTCCCTCGTCTGTTTGATTTTCCCAAAGATTGGCAGAGGGAGGTTTGTTAATTATTGAAACCGGCACGCTTAAATACTTCGCAAGTTCATAAACTTGAGTTTTATAAAGATGTAAAATTGGCTCGAAATCCGAAGCCTCATCACCAAACCTTGTATAGTAGCCAAGCAGTTTTTCGGATCTGTTTTCGGTTCCGCACACTAATGCGTCAAGTTTTTTCGCCATATCATACAGAACCGTCATTCGGACTCTTGTCATAACATTTCCGCGTCTTAATGTGTCTTCCTCTGGAATTTTTAATTCTCCGATAATTTTGTCCGCCATTTGCTTTATTGAAAGACTTGTTAAGTAATTGCTTGGAATACCCGCTCCTTTCAAAGCCTCTTCCGTGTCAAGTGACTTATCTTCAAAATATGGGAGACTAACCGGGTGAATATTATCAGGACCGAGCACGCGAGCGAGGAGATTTAGGCTAACAGATGAATCTACCCCACCTGACAATCCCAAAACCACATTTTGCTTATTTTGCATGCCTAGTGTATCTTTTATAAAACTTGTTATTTTTTTAATCTGTTCTTCGGGATTTATGGAAAGCAAACTATCGCCCATATAACTTATGTTTAATTATATACTCTTCCACCTCCGGCGGAACAAAATTTTTTATAGACTTTCGTTCCTTCAAAAGCTTTCTGATTTCAGTTGATGAAATATCAAATTGCGAGTTAGTCTCAAGTCGTTCAAAACCTTTAGGCAATTTTTGGAGAATTGGATATCCCGGCCTAGGATAAACCAAAAAAGTAGCAAAATGTGTAAGTTTTTCAGGATCCTTCCACCTGTAAAGTTCATATAGAATATCGGATCCAATTATCCAGAAAAGGTCGGCACCGAGTTCTTTTTTCAATATTTTCAAACTGTCAATCGTTCGTACTGTTTTGTTTTTTATTTCAATATCCGAAACGTCTGTTTTATCCTGCAAGATGGACCTAAGCATTGCTATTCTAGCTTTGGAAGATGCAATTACCTCCGTCCATGGATGTTTATATACGGGGATAAAAAGGAATTTATCAATGTCCGGACGCTTTTTCAAAACTTCTTCCGCGATCTTTAAGTGACCTGTGTGAGGAGGATCAAAGCTTCCTCCTAAAATAGCAATCTTCATCTCGGAAAGTATAGCATATCAAGTTTGATTTTAGACCTGTTTCAAGGTAAAATACAACTATAGTTCCTGGTTTTCATTGAAAATTGAAAATTAAGAATTGAAAATTGTTTTAGGCCCTGTAGCTCAACGGATAGAGCGAGTGCGTTCTAAGCACCAGGTTGGGGGTTCGATTCCCTCCAGGGTCGCAATTCCCCTTTCCAATCCTCTCTTGCTATTTGACTTTTGATATACTAAATTAAGTGTATAACCCATTGTTTAATTACGTTCTTCAAAATCAATTTATAGCGGCGATCCTTCTCCTGGGGTTGGGAATTTTCCTCTGGGAGGTAAAAGATATTCTTATTGCGGTATTTATAGCCTACGTTCTCATGGCATCCCTCTATCCTGCTGCAAAGTATTTGATGGCAAGAAAAGTGCCCAAAATTATTGCGATCACGGTTCCATATCTGCTGGTCCTAGCATTCGTAGTTCTCCTTATTTTACCACTTCTTCCATTCTTCGTATCTCAAATTCAGGCACTTTTTGAGAATCTTCCGTTGTATGTTAAGCAGTCTTCAGAAGTTCTGGGAATAGATATCAATCTGACGCGTATAAACAGTTATCTTAACGGTTCATTCACCGGTCTTACACAAAATGCTTTTGCGGTTACCGGCAAAATATTCGGAGGAGTTTTCTCGATTATCACAATTCTTATAGTCAGCTTCTACCTTCTTGTTTATCATGATAAGCTGGATCGCTTCGCCATAGCATTCTTCCCAAGGAATTTAGAACCTGCAGTAGCCAGGGTAATCGCACAAATCGAAGAGAAGCTTGGAGCATGGCTTCGAGGACAAGTCTTTCTATCTTTTGCTGTAGGGGGAATTACATGGCTTACTCTCACCGTGCTTGGAATCCCATTCGCGCTTCCACTGGCGCTCCTTGCGGGAATTCTTGAAATAGTACCCACCATGGGACCTATTATCGCAGCTATCCCTGCAGTTATAGTGGCTTTTTCAATATCTCCAACGCTGGCAGGTATTACAGTTCTGGCTTATATAGGAATTCAGCTCGCAGAAAATAATCTTCTTGTACCTAAAATAATGCAAAAAGCCGTCGGCCTTAACCCGATTATAGTTATAACAACTATTCTTATCGGGGCGAAGACGATGGGAGTCTTGGGAGCGCTTCTCGCAGTTCCCTTCCTGTCTGTTGTAATTATTATCTACAAAGCGATGCGAAACCTCGAATAATTTGAGCGGGATAGGGGAGTTACTTCGATTTCACTCAGTATAAACTTCTCCTCCCCCAAACTATAATTCGTTAGTCTCACGCGAATGGTGAGCCTGTCGAATCCAGAGCGTGATAGGGGAGTCGAAGTCACAAGTTCTGCTCCGCAGCCTCGCGACCCCGCCTCCGAACTAATGTTCGTCCGGCAGGTTCGACTACCATCAAAAAAAGAATTTCCTAGAACTTTCGTTCTAAAAAATTCTCTTTGAGCGGGATAGGGGAGTCGAACCCCTCTTTTTTGCTTGGAAAGCAAATGTTGAGCCGATCAACTAATCCCGCAGCGATTATTATTTTACCTTAAAAACAGTAGGAGATCAAAGACGGCCAGCAAGATAAGCTTCTGCAACATCGGTTGGGGTAAGAGAAGACAAATTTAACCCCTTCTCACCTAAGCTATCTGATACTCTTCTTACCATACCTTCCCCTTTTTCAATAAAATGGTCACGGGCTGCAAAAGAACTCACTCCAGAACCAAGCCCGATCATCACAATGTTTATAAGAAACTCCCTTGCTAGAGGATTAACTACCTCTTCGAACGTATGCTTCAGGTGATAATCGGACACAGCTCTTGCCTCCTGTGACCCCGGAATAAAACGGCCTAATGTGGTTATGCGTTCCGCAAATTGAGGAAAGTCCGTCTCAGCTTTTTGCCAAGCTCTTGCCCTTTCATCTCCTGACGGCTTTCCATGTTTTGTTACTGGATACTCCCTAAAGTAGTCTAATTGATAAGCTTCTGCTACTTCACCTGCGGCTAGTCTTCTTAGAGTAACCCTGTCAACCTCCACAGCCTCCCGAACCGCTACTGCTTGCGAATCTTTTACTTCAGTCATATTATTTTTCGCTTGTCGAAGTGTCGGGGACAGAGGACTCGAACCTCCGACCTCACGGTCCCAAACCGCGCGCTCTAGCCAACTGAGCTAGTCCCCGTTCTTCAAAGAAGAATTCTATTTCAGTTTGGAATAATTATCAAGAATCAATCTCCTGAATCTATAGCCAATTCCAGACTTTAGAAATAGTTCTCTTTTACCTGCGCAAAGCTCACAATAAAAACTTTCAAAGTATATCAGCTCCCAAGGCTTATTACTCTTTGTGTATGTCGATAAGCCACTATTATGTTCTTTTAACCTACTCTTTACATCCTTAATGGTAAGCCCAACGTATGTCTTCTTTGGACTTTTTAAACTTTTCAGAATGTAAACGATATACATCGAAAATCAAAGTACTGCTTTGCAGTACCGCGAAGAGGAGTCGAACCTCCACACCCGTTAGGGTAAAGGCTCTTAAGGCCTTCGTGTCTACCATTCCACCACCGCGGCGCACTCCTATTTTACATTAGATAGGCGTGGGTATCAACTATAGGCATCTTTATGCTATAATCCAGCTTGTTTTAGAATGAAAGATTTACAGCCAAAACCAGATAGTTATAAAAACCGTCAGCAAGCGGCCTCAGCGCTATTTGTTTTGGTCCATTTCTACCTTTTTCCGGACGGCGAAACAGACGCAGGTCAAGTTAGACAACGACAGTGGCGTTTTTTTGCAAGAAGATTTCCTCAATACCTAGAGGGAGCGGAGCTAGTAAGGCTTGCCGTAGAGAGAGGCATTAGGATTCATCGTTCCGTAGTAAGAGTGCCGGATTTTTTTAACGGTAGTCCTTCTGGTCCCAAACTTCTTAAACCGTTACTTCTTAGTAGGATTTTTCCGGACGGAGATCTACCAACCACTCTAGAAGGAAAGGAAGAGGCCCTCAGGACAGAAGCTGCGCAAATGCTAAGAGAAATTGGAAGAGCACGCGTGCAAACAGACGTATACGAAAGCACAATGACGGGACGCCTCCGGATTCCTCATGTGGATCGACATGTCGAAGTCGCCTAGTTGTGAGGAGGGGGTTCAACCCCCGCAAGCCTAAGAGAATAATCTAGTAAATCTTTCATCTCCTGCCGTCTATTCTGACTTCCGAGAAGCACACCTATAATCTGATGCCCTCCGTAATCAATATAGGTAACTAGGCAAAGTCCTGCCTCAGGCGTATATCCGGTTTTCACTCCTTTTACTCCAGGGTAACTTGTCAAGAGGTTCGTATCGTTATACAGATAGAAGTATTTATGGTCTGAATTTCCCGGAATTTCTTTTTCGACTGTCGCTACAACTTTTCCAAAAAGAGAAAGATTTGATAGGCCGTAGCGCGTTATTATAAGAAGGTCCTTTGCTGTTGTATACTGCGCGCCGTCTCCTTCAAGCCCGGACGGATTGGTAAAATGGGTATTTGTAAGTCCAAGCGCCTCGGCTTTTTCATTCATCGCATCTATGAATGCGTTTCTACCTCCTTCGTAATTAGAGGCCAAAGCCTCTGCAGCGTCATTTCCCGAAGGAAGTATAAGCCCGTACAAAAGCTCCTCTAGATGCATAACTTCTCCACTAGTCAGCCCCATGCTATTTTCTCCGACTATATCTGAATCATATACATAATACCTATCGTTTTCTTTTTTATGCTCTAGAGCTACTATTGCTGTCATAATTTTCGTAAGAGATGCCATGGGGTAACGCGCGTCAGAGTCTTTTTCATAAACTATTTCGTCTTCTGTCAGATCGTAAACAAGTGCTCCTTGTGCTGATATCTCTGGCTTTCCCGACGAAAACGATAGAACACCACCCCTTGAGGGTGACCATATATCAAGCGTGGAAACTTGCCTGTTCTCAAGAAGGGTCAAAAAAAGAGGGACAGGCGATGTAATCTTTTCTTGAACCTCACCACTACGCGCGTAGAAAAAATAAAAGACTACGAACAAAACTGCGAGAAGGGAAATCGGAAAAAGCTTTCTAAGCATTTTGGGAGACTATGTTTATTGGATGTCCTTTTAAAAAACCTTCTACATTTTGAATCGTGGTTTCAGTTATGCGAGACAGGGCCTCTTTACTGTTAAAGGCATTATGAGGGGTAATAAGAACCTTCGGATGATTTATAAGCACGTGGTTCATCATCACATTTTTAAGATCTGTCGCGTGGTTGGGGGAAGTCAAAACGCTTATTTCTTCATTAAGCTCACGCTCATTCTCCAATACATCTAATCCAACCCCTTCAAGTATTCCATTACTAAGCCCTAGAAGAATCGCCTCGGTCTCAATCAGCCCTCCTCTCGCAGTATTGATAAGATAGCTTCCTTTTTTAAAGCTAGTTATGTTTTCTTTATTTATCATATGTTTTGTGTCAGGGTTTAGGGGAACATGAAGAGTTACGATATCGGATTTCCTAAGAAGCTCTCCCAGATCCGTATATTCAAAATTAAACTTTTTTTTCAAATTTTCATCTTCCAAAGTCGTGTGAACAATAACTTTCATTCCAAAAGAATTGGCAATACGCAAAACATTAATTCCTATTTTTCCAAGCCCGACTATTCCTAATGTTTTACCATGAATATCAATTCCCGTAAGCTCCTTATGTTCAAAGTTGAGATTTTTTACCTGGTCTACGGATTTGTAGATTTTCCTGGTAAGAGAAAGAATCAAAGCGAAAGTATGCTCTGCTACGGTATTGCTTCCGTATTCTGGGATGTTAGATACGCTAATCCCATGGTTCTTACAGTAATCAAGATCAATATGATCAAAACCTGATGAACGGGTAGCGATATGCTTAAGACTTAGAAACGTCTTTAGAACTTCCTCTGTAAGGGCGGAGTAAACAAATGTAGAAATTACCTCAAGCTCGGAGTACTCTGATGAATTCTTAGCAGACAAAAGATCTGATACGAGCTCCGCATCGGGGAACTTTCCGGAAAGAGCATCCTTTTCCCAATCCTGTACTTCGAAAAATATTATTTTCACTAGTCTTATTGATTGTAGCAAAAAAGCTAGTTTTCTTCTTGCGGGGTAGGAGTAGGTGATTCTGATTCTTCTTCAGTAGGAGTCGGCGACAACTCTTTTTCCTTTATTGCCAAAAGTTCAAGCTCAAACATTAAAGTAGCGTTCGGCGGAATAACCCCAGTTACTCCTGATGTCCCATATGCAAGACTAGGCGGAACAATTAGTCTTCTTTTTCCTCCTACTTTCATTCCTAAGACCCCCCTATCCCATCCTTCAATAACCCTGCCTACGCCGATTTCAGTCTCAAAAGGAGTTCCTCTTTTGTAAGAACTGTCAAATACCTGACCGCTTGACAGAGCACCCTGATAATGAATGGTTATAGTGTCTCCCTCTTTAACCGCAGCGCCAGTTCCTACTTTAAGATCTTCGATTTTAAGAGTAGGACTTTCCGGGCGAGGGGAGGGGGTAACAGTCTGTAAAGCAAAGTCGTCCGTGGTATTTGTCGTGGATTGTCTTTCTCTAAGAATAAGAAATCCTATACCGACCAAAACCAAAATAATTATTACTGCGGCAAGCGCTCTCTCCATAGGATTAGCATATTACCAAAATATTTCTAGAAAAACAATTGGATTACCGAGCGGCATTAGGTCTGGAGAACAGGAATTAACCTTGGTTCTTTTACTTTTTCTTCTACTTCTTTTTTAATATCTCCATCTCCATCCGAAAAAATGTAGTTTAAAATCTAAACCTAGAATTTGACTTATAGTCTAAAAATGATATATAATCTTCTTGACGTTGATGGAGAAAGGACTTCGTCCCTAGAGCTCCGGAGTCAGTTGCAGAAAAAATCCGGAAGGAAAGTATGCAACAAATAAGCTAATTTGCTTTCTGTCAAGGCTAAAACAGAAGGATTTTTAATTAGGAAGAAGCGTGGCACCACGGTAATTCCGTCGCTTTAAAAATTGTTTAGATTTTTAAAGGGGACGGATTTTTTATTTATTATGGGAGGAATTGAAGCAAAATTAGAACATATTCAATCTCTAGTAGCTGGTATGGAAAGACCAGCTGTAGTTGTCGAGGCTGCTCATATTTATACAGATGAACAGCCAACGAGAAAACACGAGCAAGGAGCAGAAATAGGAGGAAGAGTCGCCTCATTTCTGGCTGGGATGGGCTTGGATGTACAACGAATGCTTTTCGTTGATGATCTCAACGCTCACAGTCAAGACCTGGATCTTTCCTCATATCAAAGCATGATTTCAGAGAGGGGATTTTCTCCGGATGTGCTAATTATGGAGTCAACCCTACAAGAAGACGCAGACGAAATTATACGTTCCCTACAAGATACTGGCCACACGGAAACCAATAAACACGGCGCAATAATTCTTAAAAAGCCCTACAAAAGAGCAAAAGAAATCGTTCTGAAAAAAAGTCCTGGCAGAGGAGAAACAGCGGCCTGCGCTGCGCTCGATGCAGCTCTTTATCTAAAAAAGCGCGAAGGAGCGGGGATATCAGTAACAGTCCTTCATGAAGAATGGAGAGAGCAGCAAGAAGACGTAAGGAGAGTATTGGAGGCCCTTGGGGTGGATATTCCAGTACTAGAAATTTACTATGATGATGAGGGCGAAGTGGAAGTTGAATTTGATTTTTAATGAAAAAGTTTTACAGATGCGTCAAGTGTCAAACAATATATCCTTTTAACAGGGACATATTAACTTGCCCAAAACATAGCAAGTATTATGGCTATCTTACTCTTATTTATGACTACAAAAATGTTAAGCTAGGGAATGACAAAAACGTTTTTAAAAAATATAAAAATCTATTTCCTCTAGAAGAGTTTGAGATCAATTTTAACGAGCAAAAAACACCACTTATTAAATTAAATAAATTTGGCGTTAAGCATGAATTATCCAATCTATACGTAAAAGACGAATCAAAAAATCCAACGGGTTCTTTTAAAGATAAGGAAAGCTTATTTGCCATAAATATGGCCCTTAAGTGGGAAGTTTCAAACATATTCGTAGTGTCTTCTGGGAATGCTGCAATATCAACTGCTGCCTATGCTCAAAAAGCAGGCCTAAAATACACAAGCTACGTCCCCAAAAATCTTTCTGTCGGAAAAAGATTCTTGATTGGCTTATATGGTGGGCTAGTTAAGGAAATTAATGGAAATTATGAAGAAATTTACAGAAAAGCAATTGATATGCCATTCCCTGGATGGAATTGTACCCCCGGATTAAACCCAATTAAAGAAGAGGGAATAAAAGTTATAGGTTTTGAAATTTTTGAGGAGATAGGGGTTCCCGATGTAATCATTGCGCCTTGCGGCAATGGAACTCTGCTTTTTGGCCTTTTTAAGGCGTTTAAGGAACTTTCTTTTCTAGGAGTTACTACTAAAATGCCAAAATTTTTAGGAGTCCAGATAAGAGGAGCTTCTCCTCTAAAATCTGCTTTTGAACAGCAGGAGGATTTTGTAAAACTTAACGATATTCCTAGCTCTATTGCAGAAGGAATCGTAGCTGAGGAATCATATTCTTCGCCCAAGGTAATGTATGCTCTCGAAGATACTGGCGGAGAGATAATTGAGGTTTCCGACTCGGAAATAACTCAAGCAATAAAGGAAATAATTAAGACAGAATCTATAATTCCAGAACCTACATCTGCAGTTGCTTATGCAGCGATAGAAAAAGTTAATATTAATAAAAATGATAAAGTAGTACTCATAAATACTGCGGGAGGTCAAAAAAATCTTAAGGAGATAATGCAGTTACTCATAAAAGCCTCGTAGTTTATAACCTAAAAGAATGAGAAACGTTGAATCCCGACTGACAAGTACCGTGGTCATAGTTCGCCCAGATTATTTCGGCTTCAACGATCAGACAAGCCAAGACAACGTTTTTCAGCAAAAAACAAATGGGTGTTCTCGAAAGAAATGGACAAATTGTTCCCGTTAAAATCGACACTATAGAAATCGTGGATGGAGGCAGCGCCCGCTGCACGATGGCCAAAATCTTCACTTAATTTTAGTGCTGCCGGTCTTGGATTCCCGTTTACCCCGCATACGGGGCTAGTCGGGACAAGTCGAACTCCCGCTTTCTTCGGGACAAGCAAAATAGATTATCCTAGAAAAGGCTGGGAGACTAGGATTCGAACCTAGATAGTAAGATCCAAAGTCTTACGTCCTACCATTAGACGATCTCCCAGCTCCTTCTAGGAGCTCTTTAAATTTATACCCTCCTTTATACAATTTTAATTCTTTTTCCCTGACCCTTGCCTCTAAATAATTATTAAATTTTTCAAATTTGACTAAAATAAACGGTATTCTACTTTTGGTTGAAACCACCTTACCGCTGTTGTGTTTAGTCAGTCTTTGTCTTAAATTACTTGTTATTCCTATATAATACTTGCCATCCTTAAGACTTTTGAGAATATAAACATAAACCATTTTTCAAAGTCAGTCCCGTTTACCCCGCATACGGGGCTGGCGGGACAAGTTGTCCTATTTACTCCGTCTTGCGGAGCCATTAGACGAACCGGCAATGCCCTTTTATCTTATCAGAATTAGCCTCTTGTGACAAGAAAAACTTGAAAAAATACTCCTGCTTTAGTAGTCTAACACCAACTTGTTTAAAAACAGAAAAGACGCAGGAAAGAAATTAGGAAACCTGCTTAAAAAATATGGTAATGAAAAACCCGTAATTCTTGCTTTGCCAAGAGGGGGAGTAATCGTGGCCTATGAAGTTGCAAAAATACTGAAAGCCCCCCTTGATGTAATAGTCTCACGAAAAATAGGAGCTCCTTCTATGCCTGAGTACGGAATAGGCGCAGTATCCGAAGGAGCAAATTTTTTGGATAAGAAAAACGCTTCAGACGTAGGCCTGAAGAAAGACCAACTGGATGTTTTAATTAAACTTCAAGAAGAAGAAGTTAACAGAAGGGTAAAGCTTTATAGAAATGGAAAGAAATTACCAAAACTGTCTGGAAAAACAGTAATAATTGTTGACGACGGACTGGCAACAGGCGTCACGGCCCATGCGGCAATAGAAGCAATAAAAAAACTCAAAGCAGGTAAGATAATTTTTGCAGCCCCAGTTTGCGACAGAAAAACAGCAGAAAGTATGAGGGGAAAAATTGAAGCCGTGGAGTGTATTTCTTTCCCAAGTCTTTTTTCAATTGGATTTTACTATCTGGATTTCGAACAGGTAAGCGACCAGGAAGTTATTGAGGTTTTGTCAAAATCTCGGAAAAGGTGGTAAAATAGGGAAGCGCCGCGGTGGTGAAATGGTATACACGCAGTGTTCAGAACGCTGTATCCGCAAGGATGTGGAGGTTCGACTCCTCTCCGCGGCACTTCGCTATTGACAATAGATTGTCACAGCAATATAATTCTAGCTTGTGAGTACTAGAAGAACTCCAGAACAACCCCTGCCTTACCCCTCAAGCACACAAGCTGTATTGGATCAACGAAGACTTAATAGGGAGCAATTTGAAAGAAAAGTCTTAGAAAGGGAGGTAATAGGCGAAGCAACAGGCTTAATTTGGGACTATGGTCAAATTGACTATATGCCAGTAAGCTGGAAATATTCCCATCCAATCATTAAGCCCGGTAGAAATTCTACCCCATACATTGAATTGGGAACAAGAAATGAGACAGGAAGGCCCTATGTGGGTCGTGTTACGGCTGAATTCGGTGAGCCTACAGTGGGACATCCTACTGGGGATGTTTTATGGATTAGGGTTGAAACCCACACAAGAGACGAGGAAGAATATATAGGGAACCGTGACGAAATAAAGGTATACAATCCAGAAGTTAAACCTAAGAAGGATGAAGATCGACGACAAGAACCCGATGGGAGATTGGATCAGGCACTCGAGAAGATGGAACTTTTAGGAGAGCGTTATAAAGCTGCAGGGCTACATCCTCACCCAAGCATACCAGATCCAGATCATCCATAATTCCTTTTAATTTAGCTTTAGTTTTGGTAGAATAATAAACGCGCGGATGTGGTGAAATGGTATACACGCAGCCTTGAGGTGGCTGTGCCCTTAAAAAGCGTGGAGGTTCGACTCCTCTCATCCGCACAGCGCTAAAGCGCAACAACTAACGACTAAGCTCTAACAGCTAAAGGGATTAGAAGTCAGCAGTTAGAAGTTATTTGTTATTTCGCTTTGCGAAATCGGACGATTAGCTCAGTTGGTAGAGCGTCGCATTTACACTGCGAATGTCGGGGGTTCGAGCCCCTCATCGTCCACAATGCTGAGGTAGCCAAGGTGGTCAAGGCACCTGTCTGAAGAACAGGCTATATGTGTTCGACTCACATCCTCAGCACATCGGTCTGCTTTGCAGACCTCAGTGCAAGCACTTTCGGCTACTCAAGATAAACACATAATGATTGTCATAACGGGGACTATTGCCTTTGACTACATAATGAACTTTCCCGGAGAGTTCAAAGACCACGTACTTCCATCGCAGTCTCATCAAATAAATCTCTCATTCATAGTTAATAAATTTGCGAAGAGAAGAGGAGGAACCGCTGGAAATGTTTCCTACTCAATGGGCCTTCTTAAAACTCCGCACACACTTTTCTCCGTAGCAGGATCGGATTTTGAAGAATACAGGAAAAAACTTGAAGAGCTAGGAATAGACTGTTCAAAAGTTTCCATAAAAGAAGTTGAGCATTCATCTACCGGATTTGCGATGACTGACGCGACAAATAATCAAATCTGGGGATATTTTTATGGAGCATCAGACCATATTAAGGATTTAAAACTAAACAGTATTGCAAAGAGAGGTGATCTTATACTTGTAGGTCCGTCCGGCGCCGAAGGCTCCATGTCATTTATAGATCAATGTATCACACAAAGAATTGAATACGCTTTTGACCCGGGCTTTATTCTGACACAGGTGAAGAATGAGGATCTGGCAAAAGGAGTAAAACATGCGAAATATATTTTTGGCAACGACTATGAAATAAAGCTTATTAAGGATCGGATCAAGTCCTCAGAGAACGAATGGAAAGATAAAATCGTAGTGACTACGCTTGGAGAAAAAGGTGCCACAGTTGCGGCAGAAGGCCGAACCCACAAGATAAAAGCAGCCCAGCCAAAAGCATTAATTGACCCTACAGGCGCAGGAGATGCTTTCCGAGCCGGGTTTTTAGCAGGACTTGAAAAAGTACTAGACCTAAAAACATGCGGAGAAATGGGCTCTACAGCAGCATCATTTTGCCTCGAAGAATACGGGACACAGGAACATATTTTTACCAAACAAGAGTTCGAAAAACGATATAGACAAACATATGGCCATATGTTAAAGTTCTAATTCATCAAAGATGAGCATACAATACGACGTAGCTGATTTATCTTTAGCCCCCCAGGGTGAGCTAAAAATCGAGTGGGCAGGACAGCAAATGCCCGTCCTCGCCACTATCAAAAACCGCTTTAAAAAAGAAAAACCACTAAAAGGAATTACCATAGCTGCGTGTCTTCACGTAACCAGTGAGACTGCCAACTTAATGCTTGCGCTAAAAGAAGGTGGAGCATCAGTCGTTCTTTGTGCCTCAAATCCACTATCCACTCAAGATATGGTGGCAGCGTCTTTGGTAAAAGATTTCGGAATTCCTACATTTGCCGTTCATGGAGAAAATAATAAAACTTATTATCAGCATTTAAATCAAGCTCTTGATTTTAATCCTCAAATAACAATGGACGACGGAGGAGACCTAATATCTCTTCTTCACACAAAAAGAAAAAATCTTATAAAGAATATAATCGGCTCCTCAGAGGAAACAACGACAGGAGTAATAAGACTTAAGGCAATGGAAAAAGATAAAGCGCTTAAGGTACCGGTCCTCGCAGTCAACGAATCGAATACGAAACACATGTTTGACAACCGCTATGGCACAGGCCAGTCTACGATCGACGGAATAATCAGAGCCACAAATATACTGCTGGCAGGCAAAACATTCGTTGTAGGAGGCTATGGATGGTGTGGAAGGGGTATAGCATCGCGTGCGCGAGGCATGGGCGCTCATGTGGTAGTCACAGAGGTGGATCCCGTACGGGCACTTGAAGCCTTAATGGACGGGTTTATGGTTATGAAAATGGATGAGGCTGTAAAGATAGGAAATATCTTTGTTTCCGCAACCGGTGACAAGCATGTCATAACCACAACTCATCTTAAAAAAATGAAGGAAGGCGCAGTTGTAGCGAATTCCGGACACTTCGACGTAGAGATAGATATGGCGGGGCTTGAAAAGCTGGCTACAAAGAAAAGGACCCTTAGGCCGTCCTTGACAGAATATACCCTAAGCGGTAAAAAGGTTTACGTTTTGGGCGAGGGAAGACTTGTTAATCTCGCGGCTGCAGAAGGACATCCTGCAGAAGTGATGGATATGTCCTTCGCAAATCAGGCATTAGCGGCAGAATATTTCGTAGATCACAAAGGAAAACTTGATAATAAAGTCTACGTTCTTCCGAAAGAACTTGATAACAATGTAGCAAGTCTAAAGCTTAAGGCTATGGGAGTTTCCTACGACCGCCTTACGCCCGAGCAAAAAAAATACCTATCCTCATGGACCGAAGGCACGTAGAAAGCCCCGTCTTCACTTGACACAAATCACCCTAAATGCTAGAATTTCCATCTATCCAACTGAAGAAATTTAGTTGGATTTTTATATGGGGCAGGAATTTGTGGTAGGCGCATTAGCGCTTGCTCTCAGCTTTTTTCCTCTTAATCCTACTCAATCTCAATCTGCTCAGCTTCAAAATCCTCAAACAAAAACTGTGAATGAAAAATCACAGACTGGGGAAGTTATTGTCAAAAAAGGAGACGCTCTATCTTCTATTGCCGAGAAGTCTTACGGGTCATCTGAATACTGGACTAATATCTGGAATGATAATACATGGATTAAAAACCCAAATCTCATAGAGGAGGGCTGGAAAATTAAAGTAAAAATGGAAAAACCTGAGAAACCCGCAAACCTTCAGGAAAAACTTGCAAAAAAACTGGAGAAGCAAAGAGGTTTGGCTTTAGCACTTCCGGCAACAAATATATTGCCTCTATCTCAAAACGTCACTGCGTTACCTTCATCTGGTGTTGGCCCACTTAACGACGCCCAGATCAGCTTTCTTGGAAACTGTGAGTCTGGTATGACAGCCGGAAGAAACAGCGGAAACGGCTACTTTGGAGCTTTTCAATTCTCCCCGGGAACATGGAGAAGCATGGGAACAGGATATGAAAGAGCGGATTTGGCGCCTCTGGAGGTTCAGACCGAGGCAGTTCAAAGATTGGTCTCACGATCAAATATCTATGGGCAGTTTCCCGCCTGCTCAAGAAGAATGCAGGCTCTCGGCTTACTCTAAACCCTCAGCTAGCGAATTTTTCAAGGACGCGAAGATATTCTTTATTTAAACCTCCTAGGCGATAAAGTATTACATTTTCTATTCTTTCTTTTTGGACAAGGGTTAAATCCTTTTCCAATTGAGAAGGGGAGATTAATGGTATTGTATGGTCTTCTACCCCTCGACCGATTAGGCCAAGAGCAACAGAATAATTACGAAATTTATGTTTATTATTTTTTATAAAACCACGTAGGTATTCTGATTTATTCTTTACCTTAAGTAAAGAACTATATAGCATATCGATATAATGGAAGCTTCCTGAAGGGAAATAAGTACACGTTGAATATAGGAAAAGCTTACTTATTCCGCTTTTTGGAGTCGCAGTAACTATGAGAGAATGGTTTTTGTTTAATATTCCTTGTATGATTTTCCGATTAGTGAAAAAGTGAGGTAGTTGAGTTATAAAAAGCTTTTTATTTAGTATTGGTAGTTCTGCATCCCAGAGTACCCTGAAATTTTGGTTTGTTTCTCTAAGCTCGTTTTGAATTCGCTTGACTGCCGATGTTTTAGAAAATACTGACATCCAATAACCTTCATCTAACTTAAGGATTGGCCAGTAAACTATCTTATCTACATTCTTATAAGATTCTTTTATTCTATTTTCTAAATAGCGGAATTCTTTAAGGTTTTTAGCTGCGATATAAAGGTTAGTTCGAAATTTAATGAGACGTAGCTTAGATAGACTTTCATTGCTTGGAAATTCTTCGAAAAAGTCTATCTGCATGATTTATATGTAATACTTTTTTTGTCTGAGCGGGCGAAGGGAATCGAACCCTCCACCTTCTCGTTGGCAACGAGACGTTCTACCGATGAACTACGCCCGCAAATTCTGTTTGAGTATATCAAAAAAACAGATTAGCTTCAACGCTTGACAACAAATCTCTCAGATGGCAGAATAGGGTGAAATCATGAAGAAAGTGTTTTCTACTGCCTCCTTTTTTCTGATAACTCCTTTTTTCCTCGTTCTTTGCATTCTTTATTTGTCATACCTAGGCTACCACTCAAAAAAACCATCAGTTCTGGCAGCCAGCACTTCTGCATATACTGCAATACCCAACTATAACGCTTTATCCGTGAGGATAGAGGAAGACGACTCAAAGACCGAAACGGTGAGACAGTTCTTCACTAGGTATAACTCGCCTCTCGCAGAACATGCTCACGACATAGTATCTGCAGCAAAAGCGAATAATATCGATTTTAGACTAATCCCTGCTATTGCCATGCAGGAATCCACAGGGTGCCGAACGATTCCTAAGGAATCGTATAACTGCTGGGGATATGGAATATACGGGGGGAAGGTTTTGAAGTTTGACAATTTTAAAGAGGCGATTGATACCGTAACTCGCGCTATAGCTATAAAATATATCCAGAATGGATTCACAACTCCCGAAGAGATACAAAAAAAATGGACTCCATCAAATGATGGTTCTTGGTCACTCTCCGTCAATCACTTCATGAACCAACTACAATAAACCTATAGTGGGGACTTGACAAACCCTATAGTCTGTAGTATACTACTCGGCAGATCCTAAGGTAGGCCGTCCAAATGCTTACGTTAGGATTTTTTATGGCCAAAAACGCCTAAAAGCGTATATTCGGCTAGGAGAAATATGAAACCCATAATAACAATTGCTTTTCTAATTTTCGTGGCTTTAATGCCTGGATCTACCTATGCGTTTCAGAATGCATCGGGGTCTTCCGCCAAGCTTGTGTCTACCTATGGCAACAAGCTCCCCGACAGGCGTGAGCAGATTCTTAAGGACTTTTTACTTCAGTATGACTCGCCTTTGGCTGCAAATGCTGGGGACTTCGTGACTAGCGCGGATAAATATAGCCTCGACTGGAGGCTAGTAGCGTCAATTGCAGGCCTTGAATCTACATTCGGACAGCATATTCCCTATAACTCTCATAACGCTTGGGGATGGGGAGTATATGGAGACAACGTTATAAGATTTAACTCATGGTCTGAGGGTATTGAGGTCATTTCAAAGGGGCTTAGAGAAAGGTACCTAAAGGATAATCCTGAAACTGATCCATATCTAATAGGACTTACTTATGCTGCGTCACCTACATGGGCACAAAGAGTATCTTATTTCATGGCTAGAATCGAAGATTTCGAGAAAGCCCAAAGCGCCGAGAGGCTTCCGCTTTCGATCTAAATTTAGTATAATCAAGATCGATACGCCGAGGTGGCGGAACTGGCAGACGCGCATGGTTTAGGACCATGTGTCGAAAGACATGGAGGTTCGAGTCCTCTCCTCGGTACCAAAGACGTAAAGGCGTGTGGGAACGGACTGAAAGGAGTTCGCTTGCTCGCCCTGAGCGAAGCCGAAGGGCTTGACAAGCGGAATTCGACTCCCTTCGTCCGCACTTCGTTTGCTCAATGTAAACGCTAAATAATATGACATCTACGATCACTAAGAAAGAGGATAAAACAATCGCACTCAAGATAAACGTAACCTGGGAAGAGGTAAAAAAGGCGCGTGAAGAAGTCATAGCGGAAATGGTAAAAAATGCGGATTTACCGGGATTTCGAAAAGGAAAGGCTCCTAAAAAAATTGTCGAGGAAAAACTTGATAAATCAAGAGTTCAGGAGGAAACATTAAGACACCTACTTCCAAAAGCATATATCGAAGCCGTAAAAGAACACAAAATAGAACCCATAATTGATCCCAAGGTTCATATAAAACCCCTCGAAGAGGGAAAAGATTGGGAATTCGAGGCCTTAACTGCTGAAGAACCCGAGATAAGCTTAGGAGAATATAAGAAAAACGTCCAGTCGGTAACAGCCAAGTCGAAAATTATTGTACCCGGAAAAGAGAAGCAGGAGGTTAAACTTGAGGATATTATAAAAGCGCTCCTGGACTCAACTACTGTTGAGATACCAAAGATTCTTATAGAACGCGAGGCAGATAAGCTTTTATCCCAAAGCCTTGATGAAATAAAAAAATTGGGGCTAACACTTGACCAATATCTGTCTTCAACGGGCAAGACAGCCGAGATGTTACGTCTTGAGGCCGAAGGAAAAGCGGCAAATGATTTAAAGCTAGAATTTACCCTAAGAAAAGTGGCAGATAGCGAAAAAATAACTGTTTCCGATGCTGATCTCGAGAATACTATAGGTAAAGCAAAAACCTCTGAGGAAAAACAGAATTTACAAGCCAACAAATACCTTCTCGCAAGCATACTCAGACAACAGAAGACGCTTGATTTCTTGCGTAGCTTGTGATAAATTCTACCAACTATGAGTTCAACTAAAGCAAAGAAGTTAATGCAGTTTGTCGACGAGAATACAGTCGAATCAGTTAAGAGCCTCGGCGAAGACCTTAAATCCGGAGTTACCGATGATCTGGTTAAGGAAACGGGAAGAGCTCTTTGGGAGCAGATGCTAGGTAAAACTCAGGAAGTTAAAGGCGAAGACTATAAAGACTCTACGAGCAAACCCTCAGGTGTACTTGCAGAAGGTACCGAGCTAAGCCTCAAGGATCTAAAGAGAAGAACAGAAGATCTAATACCACGCGTAGAAGCTGGCATTAATTACGCAGCAGAGGTAATCCACGGAGAAAAGAGGGAAAGACACGAGCAGTCTCAAGAGCTAAGAGTTAGAATGGAGGAGATTTCAATTGAGCTTCGTCAGCTTATGAACACTTCCCAAGAGCTCCAGGCTCAATTCAAGGATGTTTCTCTAATCGAAGTACCAGAAGACCCGGGAAAATATCACTTAACATTCCTGGAATGGATACTGGATACGATAAGAAAAGCAAGGCTTAAGGTAGAAGATTCAGGCGCATGGCTTGAGGCCTTCTATACTAAGAAAGCAAAAAGAGGATATTGGAATATGTTTAAAAAACACGGTACAACTTTCGGCCTTTCTGGTGAAAGAGTAGTCTCCACCCAAACAGGTTAATATCCCCTTGACGACAAGCGCTATCGACTTCTATTTCAAGAAGGCAAATTGATTGTCTAAGTAAATTCATTCTGATAAAATAGACGAGCCTTGAGGGGGGGGCTTGTTTATTTAGGACTCGTAGCTCAGCGGTAGAGCGCTTCGTTGACATCGAAGAGGCCAGAGGTTCGACACCTCTCGGGTCCACAAATGGCATTTGTTTATATACTTCAATCTCTAACCAACTCCCGATATTACATTGGATCAACGAACAATCTTGATAGAAGAATTAATGAACACAATCAGGGAAAATCAGGCTATACAAGATTCACTAGGCCATTTAAGTTAGCGTTTGCAAAAGAATTTTCTACCTCAAGGGAAGCAAGGCAAATTGAATATAAACTTAAAAAGTTGAAGAGCAGAAAAATTGTAGAGAGAATTGTTTCTAGCGGAGAGATTCGAATTGGTTAGAGCGGTCCGATGTTCATCGGACAGGTCACCCCGATGTACATCGGGATCGGGTCCACAGCTAAAAGCAATTGACACAAGACTTTTTTCCCCATACACTTAATCTATGTCTGCCAATAAACACGAATACGTAAATAGGCCTCGCAAACATATTTTCCTCAACAATCTCCTCGGAGGACTTGCCTGGGGACTCGGAGCCACAATTGGACTTTCTATAATAATCGCGGTATTAGGTATTATAGGAAACCACATAGGCTTTATTCCATTTATAGGCGACTTTGTTTCAAATACCTTGAATTCAGTTTTACAAAACAACCCCCAGCTGGTAAAATAGCCGAGCACAATGGCAAAACCCAACACAAAAAGTCATCAAGAAATAGGTCGAGAGCTAGATCTTTTTTCCGTGCACGACGTTGCGCCTGGAGCTATTTTTTGGCATCACAAGGGCTACATAATTTATAAAACCCTGGTTGATTTTCTTCGGAAAAGACTTCTTTCCGAAGGATACAAGGAAATAAACACACCGGTAATGGTAAAGAGTGATCTGTTTAAAAAATCAGGCCACTGGGATTTTTATCATGAGCACATGTTTACCCTTGAAGTAGATGGAGAAAGCTATAGCCTGAAACCAATGAATTGTCCGGAAGCTTGTCTAGTTTACTCAACGCGTCTTCGAAGTTACCAAGATCTTCCCCTAAGGCTTGCAGATTTCGGTGTCCTTCACAGGAATGAATTGTCGGGAGTCCTGGGAGGAGCGTTTAGAGTAAGACAATTCTCTATAGATGACGCGCATCACTTCGTGCGACCGGATCAGATCGAAGACGAGGTACATGGCCTTATTCTTCTGGTCGTTGAGTTTTACAAATCCTTAGGATTCATTCCCGAATTTTTCCTTTCCACAAAACCCGATAAAGCAATGGGAGACCCCAAGCTTTGGGAGGAAGCAGAAAAAGATTTGAATCAAGCGCTAGACAATGCAAAAGTTAAGTATGGAATGAAAGAAAAGGACGGAGCGTTCTACGGACCGAAAATTGATATTCACATAAAAGACTCTCAAGACAGAGACTGGCAGCTTGCCACAATTCAACTTGACTTCCAAATACCTGAAAAAATGCAGCTTGAATACATAGATAAAGACGGCAAAGCAAAAAGACCAGTTATAGTGCACCGCGCCATACTCGGATCAGTTGAACGATTTATCGGAATTCTTACGGAGCATTATCAAGGCGCTTTTCCGATCTGGCTTTCACCGGTTCAGGTAGTACTTCTTCCAATAGCAGACAGGCATACAGAACACGCAAAAAAAATCGCCGAGAAATTATCGGAGGAGGGAATTAGAGTAGAAGTCGACGACCGCTCGGAAAGACTTCAGGCCAAGATTCGCGAGGCTACTTTACAAAAAGTTCCCTTCTTAGGTATAATAGGGGACGAGGAGCTCAAGAATAAAGACTTAAGCCTCTCAGTTCGAGACAGAAATGGGAAAGATTACGGACTGTTGAATCTTTCCCAATTTAAAATATTGGTAAAGGAAGACATTGATAAAAAGGTTTAGAAGACCAGGAGAAACCAAAAAATTTTACAGGATAAATGATCGGATTTTTGCGTCAACTCTTAGAGTGCTCGACGCAGAAGGCAAACAGATCGGAGTTCTGGGGAAGATTGAAGCGCTAGAAAAGGCAAGAGAGTTAGGGCTTGATCTGGTAGAAGTAGCGCCAAAAGCAAGCCCGCCGGTCGTTAGGATTATCAATTTTAATAAATTTCTTTATCAGGAGGAAAAGAAAAAAAGAGAAGAAAAAAGAAAGAGCAAGGGCTCTGAAACAAAAGAAGTAAGACTCGGTCCGTTTATGGACGATCACGACCTCGATGTAATGATGAGACGTGCGAGAGAATTTCTTACTGAAAATAATAAAGTTAAAATGGTAGTCAAGTTTACGGGAAGACAAATGGCTCATCCCGAATTCGGACACCAGATAATGGAAAAGGCTATTGGCATTCTTTCAGATATTTCGAAAGTTGAGAAAGAAAGACGATTTGAAGGAAGAAATTTAATATCGATGCTCTCGCCCGAAAAGAAAGGAAATAAAAACAATGCCGAAGAAGAAAATAAAGAGATCAGTATCTAGAAGATTTAAGGTTACAAAGACCGGTAAGGTTATGTTCTCCCATCAGTATAAAAGCCATCTTAAAATGGGCAAGAGAAAGTCAAGATTAAGAAGACTTAAGGAACCGGGAGTTTTGTCAAAACCGTTTGCAAGAAAAGTAAAGATGATGCTGGGAGCATAATATGGCAAGAGTTAAAAGAGGAGTTGTATCTAGGAGAAAACATAAAAAGCTACACGATAAGACTCGCGGATTTCGCGGTACGAAATCTCGACTTATCAGGGCCGCACATGAAGCGGCGCTTCACTCAGGCGCTTATGCATACCACGGACGAAAACTTCGAAAAAGAGACAACAGATCTCTTTGGATTGTAAGAATAGGCGAAGCTGCAAGGAAAGAAGGTCTTTCTTATAGTACTCTCATGGATAAGCTTAAGAAGTCCAAAATTGAACTAGATAGAAAAACTCTTTCGGATTTGGTGCAAACTGATCCCGAAACTTTTAGTAAAATTGTCTCCTCAGTAAAATAATTCCTCTTTGATATAATTACCCCGTGAATAAAAGGGACATTATCCTACTCATCGAAAAAGACGAGTGGATGATGAACGCGCTTCGCGCCGCGCATTCTTTAAATCTTCCGGACTGGTGGATTGGTGCAGGATTTGTAAGAAGTAAGATTTGGGATTATCTTCACGGGTATAAGAAGAGAACGCCACTTCCGGATATAGATTGTATTTACTTTGACGCTGGTGATTTTACAGAAAACGAAATGAAGTCCGACACCACAAAAGCTGAAAAAGATTACGAGAAAGCGCTAGGCAAACTCTTTCCGTCTGTAAAATGGAGCGTTACCAACCAAGCCAGAATGCATATTTTTCATGATCGCCCTCCATATAAATCCTCTGAGGAAGCGCTTTCGGGTTGGGTGGAAACCGCAACTTGTATCGGGGTAAAGCTTGAAAATGGAAAGATAATCCTCTCAGCACCCCATGGAGTAAAGGATTTAGTAAATCTCATTCTTAGGCCCACGCCAAATTACATAGGGAGCGAATGGTTTGATCGGAGAATGAAGGAAAAAAAGTGGATTAAAAAATGGTTCAAGCTGAAAATAGTTGTTTAGTCGTCTGCATTATGCTTCAGAATTTGGTATCCTTAAAACATCATGGAAGAAGAACTGTTGAATATTAAAAACAATGCTGTTTCTTTAATTCTTGACGCGCCGGATTTAGAAACGCTTGAAGGTGTAAAGCTTCAGTTCTTAGGAAGATCAGGAAAGCTCACCGTCGCAATAAAAGAAATAACAAAAATTCCGCAGGAGCGCCGTCCCGCTGTAGGAATGCTCGCCAACGAAGTAAAAACTACAATAGAAAATACCATTGAATCCCAAGCCTCAAATCTCAAATCACAGGTCTCGAAAAAAATTAGAGAAGATATTGACGTCACAAATCCAGGAATTGGTCCTCCCTTAGGCCACCTTCATCTTATTACTCAAGCAATTGAGGAAATATCAGAAATCTTTAAATCCATAGGATTTTCCCGCGTCCGCTATCCTGAGGTTGAGTGGGATTGGTATGCGTTCGGTGCCCTTAATTTTCCGCCCAATCATCCGGCACGTGATGATTGGGAAACTTTTTTCATAAACGAAGAGCCGGATCCCAAGTATGGCCCGATGGTTTTAACTCCTCACACGTCGTCAGGACAAATTAGGGAAATGCAAAGAATAAAGCCTCCAATAAGAATGCTAAACCTAGCCAAATGCTATAGAAGACAGTCTGATGTGTCCCATACACCGATGTTTCATCAATTCGAAGGACTCGTCGTGGATCGGGGAATCTCCATAACACATCTTAAAGGAGTTCTTGATTTCTTCGTGAAAAGCTATTTCGGTGAAAAAAGACAGTCTAGAATAAGACCATATCACTTTGAATTCACGGAACCATCATTTGAAGTAGATGTCACATGCGGAGTGTGTAACGGACGCGCCCGCCTGCCGGACGGGCAGGGATGCAGACTTTGTAAAGAGGGCTGGCTTGAGATGGGAGGAGCCGGAATGGTCCACCCCAATGTTTTAAAAAATGGCGGAATAGATCCAAACACCTATACCGGCTTTGCTTTCGGTTGGGGGGTAGAAAGAGTACTTATGATGAAAGAGGGAATTGAAATAGACGATCTCCGGCTTTTGTACTCCAACAAGCTTGAATTCTTAGAACAATTCTAAAATGAATATAAAAATTCTTGACAGCTGGCTTAGGGAATATCTTAAAACCTCTGCTAAGCCCGCGGATATTGCAAAGCATTTATCGCTTTCAAGCGTTTCCGTAGAAAGACTTGAAAGGAAGGCCGAAGACTATATATACGATATCGAGGTGACTACAAATAGACCCGACTTAATGTCCGTTGTTGGGCTTGCCCGCGAGACAGCTGCAGCTCTAGCTGAACAGGGAATAGAGGCGGAATTTAAAAAAAATTCTTTAGAAAATAGAAATCAAGGAAAAGATTTTCCTGTAAAAATAGAGGCTGAGTCAAATCTTGTCAACAGAATTTGTGCCGTTGTAATGGATGTCGCGGTCAAAGATTCCCCAAAAAAAATAAAAGATAGACTTGAAGCATCAGGGATTAGGTCTCTAAATAATCTGATAGACGTAACAAATTATGTAATGCGGGAAATTGGTCACCCAGTACATGTCTTCGACTTTGACAAACTCAATGCTGAAAAGCTTACTATCCGCAAGTCAAAAAAAGGCGAGAGTCTCGTAACCCTTGATAAAAAGCAATATTCGCTTTTGGGCGGGGACATAGTAATGGAAGACTCAAATGGCCGGATAGTTGATCTGCTTGGTATTATGGGTCTAGAAAATAGCGTGGTGGGTGAAAACACCAAGAAAATATTATTGTTTTTAGACAACACCGACCCCACTCTCATAAGGAAAACCTCAATGGAGTTGGGAATAAGGTCAGAAGCCGCGGTCTTAAATGAAAAAGGGGTTGATCCAGAACTCGCAATGCCGGCGCTCCTTCGGGGAATTGAGCTTTACAAGGGGGCTGCAGATGGAAAAGTGTCATCTTCTGTTTTAGACATTTATCCTAACCCACCCAAAAAACACGAGATCAAAGTATCTTTAGAAAAAATTAGTAGGGTTATAGGGGAAGCTATTCCTGAAGACAAATGCAGAAGGATTCTTAGAAAGCTTGATTTCGAAGTTACGGACAGGACAGACAAACTTTTGGTAAAAGTGCCATCTTTTAGGCTCCTTGACGTTAAAATTGAAGAAGATATTATCGAGGAAATAGCTAGAGTATACGGATATCAAAGGCTTCCCAGCATTCTTCCACCTTTAAACGAGAACTTAAAATTCACGCGCTTCGAGACTGCGTTCTATTGGGAAAGAAGAGTAAAAGAAGCGCTTAAATACTTCGGGTTTACTGAAGTATACACTTATTCCCTGGTATCCGAGGATTTATACGATGGTCCGATAGAAAACGCTTTAACCCTAAAAAATCCGTTATCTTCTGACATGACATTTCTTCGGTCTTCCTTGATACCAAGCCTTCTTGAAGTACTTGGTAAGAATAAGGGTCGGGAAGAAATAAAGATATTTGAGATAGCATGCGTTTATAAAAAAAGGCAAAAAGATTTGCCGGAGGAAAAGCTCCTACTATCCGGGGCGCTAAAAAAACCTAACGTTTCATTTTTTGAAGCAAAAGGAATCCTGGAAACTCTTTTCGAAGATCTTGGAATAAAGGGTATAAAGTTTAAGAAAAGACTTGACGGAGCGGGTGGCGCAGAAATTACTAGAGGCAAAGACTACCTGGGCTATATTGAACCCGTTTCAGCTGACATAATAGATTTCGAGCTGGATTTTGAAAAAGCAACATCTTTCTCCACCTTAAAAAAAGTTTATAATCCTATCGGCAAATTTCCTCCGATCTCAGAAGATTTAGCCGTTATACTTAAACCCGATATCTCAACTATTGATGTCGCCGAAGAAATTAAAACTACCGACCCCTTGATTGTTAACGTATCGCTTCTCGATAGGTTTGAGGATATTCGTACTTTTCACATAGTCTTTCAAAGTACCGAGCGAAACATTACAAAAGGGGATGTCGGAAAAGTCCGCGAAAAAATAAAAAAACGATTAATTGAAATGTTCCAAGCCAACTTTAAATAACGAGAGTTGGTGTCGGGGTAGGGGACTCAGTAGGAGTCAGACTCGGCGTCGGAGTTGAGGAAGGCTCCTCTTTCTTTTCCTCTTTTTTCTCTTCTTCAAAAACCGATCCTGGGGGATTATATACGGGGTCATCTTTGTAATTCTCTCCAACCCATGCATCTATCCCTTCCTGCCAGCGATTTTTGCCATCTTTCGATATGGGGTCTGATTCTCTAAAAAGAATGTAGGTTTTTCCGTCTTTGCTCTTATAAACTGACGATGCGCTCGTAGGCTCTGTACCTTTTATAAAGTATTCAGATCTGGTAGGTCTATTGTCATAAGGAGTGCCTCCGGTCAAAGAATCAACCTGAACAGCTATGACATCGTCCGGCTCCTTGAAGGATTCATTCGGCTTTCCCTTTAAAACATGTGTCATAATTCTGTTCCATATTGGGCTAGCTCCTGTTACTCCCGAAGCAATCACTGGATTCATGGGGGTATTGTCGTTATTTCCAACCCATACTCCCACGACATAAGATGGAGTGTATCCCACAGTCCAGTTATCCTTCTTGTTATCCGTAGTTCCGGTTTTTACAGATACCGCTCGTCCTGGAATATTTAAGTATGACGAGGGACCAAAGACCAAAGATCTAGCATTGTTATCCAAAAGAATGTGGGAAATAATAAAAGCTATTCCTTCTGATAAAACTTTTGATCCATCTTTTTTCTTCTGTTCGAAAAGTTTTTTTCCTTTAAGATCTGTTACCCTTGTTATTGCTACATAATCCTGCCTCACCCCTTCGTTTGCTAAGACTCCGTACGCTGTGACTTCATCGAGAAGTGTCGTCTCCCTTCCTCCCAGAACCAGAGACAACCCAACAGACGACATCGCCTCAGACGTGGGCTGCCAATTTTTTATTCCCATGTCGTAACCTTTTTGCATTACATCTTTTATCCCCACCCTTGCTAACATCTTTACTGCAGGTATATTAAGTGAATTTCCTAAGGCAAACCGAAGCTGCACGGGACCCCTGAATTTCCCATCATAGTTAACGGGAGTATATGTGGGCTGGTTGTCTTGCGGAAAGTCTGTCTTCGTATCCATTATCAGAGAGGCTGCCGTGTATCCTTCTTCAAGAGCCCTCGCGTACATGACAGGCTTTAGGGAAGATCCCGGCTGTCTTTTCGCAAGGCTAGCGTTAAAATTCCCTTCATTGTCCTGATCGAAATAATCCTTACTTCCTACCATAGCCAGTATTTCACCGGTTTTTGGGTCCATCACTACCGCTGCTCCGTTTCCGACCTTATAACCTTTGAGCTTTTCTATTTCCTCCTCAACTATCTTCTCCGCTTCTTTTTGGATTTTATAGTCAAGGCTCGTATAAATCTGGAGTCCTCCGCCGTCTACCGCTTTTTCACCAAATTGCTCTGCCGCAAGCTGCCTAACAAACATTACGAAATGAGGAGCTTTAATTGCATGGTTTTTTTGAGTAAATTTATATTTTTTTATTTCCGCAAGGGCTTTTTCTTTTTGATCTTTAGTAATAAATTTCTCTTTTACCATTTGATTCAGAACATACTCTGTCCTTCCTATGTAATAGTCGTTGCCTGAGAATGGAGAATAGTAAGAAGGCGCCTGCGGAAGTCCAGCCAAAAACGCAGATTGGGCGAGATCTAACTCCTCAACGCCTTTTCCAAAGTATGCTTCGGATGCCGAGTCTATCCCTATTGCGGTTCCGCCGTAAGGAACGTTGTTTAAATACATTTCGAGGATTTCATCTTTTGAATATATTTTGTCCGCCTGAACTGCCAGTATTAATTCTTTTACTTTTCTGGGAAGGCTTCGCTCCGAGGTAAGAAGTACGTTCTTTATCAACTGCTGCGTGATGGTTGATCCTCCGGTAACTCGCCTTCTAAGAATAGGGTCTATTACTAGACCGCGGACGAGCCCAGTTACCGAAAATCCATCATTTTTATAAAAACCCTTGTCTTCCGTAGCTACGGTTGCTTGCTGAGCTATTTTTGGAATCCTATCAAGCTCTACATAGCTTCGTATCTCATCTTGATATACGGAGTAGAGAATTTCACCATTCCTGTCGTAAATCCTGGTCGAGTTTCCAAGAGATGCCTCAGCCAGCTTACCAGGCTGGGGAAGATCTCTGCCGTACCATAGAAAAATTCCTACGCTTAAAAACACCATCAAAATTAGGCCGATTAAAGCATAGCGGGAAAGTTTTGAGTATAGGACAATCTTTGAGGATCTAAGTCTTGATCTCCTAGTCCTTCGAAGACCTAAGCCATAGTCAACCATAGGTATGTCAAATTATACCAAATTTAAGCCTATCGTCCAAACCTGGCCGTCCGGCAGGCGGGTATGCTATACTCAAAAAATGACCGATATAGACGAGCTTCTTACCCGCGGCATAGCTAATATTATACCTTCAAAGGATAAACTCGCAGAAAAACTAAAAAAAGATGGCAAGCTGAACGTTTACCTGGGGATCGATCCTACAAATACGAAAATCCATTTAGGTCATGCAGTTTCATTGCGGAAGCTCCAAAAATTCGCGGAGCTAGGACACAATGTTACTTTTTTGATAGGTGATTTCACTGCACTGGTAGGGGATACCTCTGACAAAGACTCCGAAAGACCTGTTCTTACAAAAGGTGAGATCGAAGAGAACTTTAGTACGTATAAAGAACAGGCTGAGAAGATCCTAGATTTTTCAAAAGTGAAAGTCAAACATAATAGCGAATGGCTTGCAAAATTAACTTACTCACAAGTTTTTGAACTTAAACAGCAATTCTCTTTGAACGACTTTATAAGCCGGGAGCTTATTAAGAAACGCTTGGATGAAGGAAAAAGCGTGAGACTTGATGAGACTGAGTACCCAATAATGCAGGGTTACGACAGTTATTTCATGGATACAGATATTCAAATTGGAGGAACAGATCAAACGTTTAACATGCAGGCGGGAAGAACATTACAGAAAAAATTGCGGGGAAAAGAGTCTTACTTTTTGGCAACTGAATTTCTAATGGGAACTGATGGCAGAAAAATGAGCAAAACATGGAACAACGCCATATGGCTAGACGATAGTCCTGAGGATATGTATCGAAAAATCATGGCAATAAACGACGAGCTTATAAATGAATACTATGTGTTGGCGACCGATTTGCCAATGGAGGAAATTGAAGAACTTAAACAAGGATTAAAAGATCCCCTGAGTGCTAAGAAGAAACTTGCAAAAACAATCGTCGCGGAAATGCACGGAGCAACACCCTCCGAAAAGGCAGCCAAGGAGTTTGAGAGAGTAGTTCAAAAAGGAGAAGCCCCTGAAAATATTTCCGAACAGAGGGTAAATCAAGAATCTACTGTTAACGAAGGCTTGCTTTTAAAAATGGGTCTAGTTGGCTCTAAATCTGACGCAAAAAGACTTTTCTCTCAAGACGGGGTAAAGCTGAACGGTGAAAAAATAAAGACGGGAGAAAAGGTAAGCGCAGGCATACTAAGTGTTGGGAAAAAATCCGTAAAACTAAGAATCGATTAATATGGACAAGATTAGAGAAAATAAAAAACTCTGGAGAATAGTTGCTATTGCAGTAGGAATTGCCCTTATTGCTACTTCTATCCTTCCTTTTTTAAGTCTTTAAGTCTAAAATGGATCTTTCTACTCCCATAAAAGACGCCGGCCGTCTTTTCAAAATATACTCAAGACGCCTCGAAAAGCTTGGGATAATCAGGCTATCTGACCTTCTTCTTCACATCCCATTTCGCTATGAAGATTATTCTTTGGTATCAAAAATCGGAAAACTTAGGGCAGGGGACGTGGCAACCATAAAAGGAGAGGTAGACTCAATAAAAAATGTTTATACGAAAGGCTACAGAAGGATTCAAAAAGCCAGGGTAAAAGATAACACGGGTGAGGTAGAAATCGTCTGGTTTAACCAACCCTTTATTCTAAAAACTATTAAGAAGGGGGAGCGAATATCGATTTCCGGGAAAGTAGACCAGGACGGGGGCAAGCTTGTTTTTCGCTCACCGGACTATGAACTTGAGAGCGAGAATCTAATCCATACGGGACGGCTTGTTCCCATATATCCTGAGACAAAGGGAGTCTCCTCCAAATGGATTAGGCGTCAGGTTTTTAAGCTTCTCGAAGGGAATGTGGAGAAAGACCCGCTACCAGATAAAATAAGAAATGAGAATGGATTAATGGAGTATGCAAAGGCTATTCGAAATGTTCACTTTCCGGATACTCCCGACGAAGCATTGAAGGCTCGAAATAGGCTTGCTTTTGATGAGCTTTTGACTATTCATTTGGGCTCAATCATAAAAAGAGGAGAGTGGGACAAAATTGGTAAAAGCAGACCTTTTAAGCTAGATAAAGCTAAGTTATCCGAGTTTGAGAAAAGCCTACCTTTCAAGCTTACGGATTCACAGCAAAAAGCAATATCTGAGATTTTAAACGACCTTGGACTTGAGAGACCAATGAATAGGTTACTTGAGGGAGATGTGGGATCGGGTAAGACAGTCGTCTCATGCGTGGCAATGTATATTGCCTATTTAAATGGGTTTCAGTCGGTTTTTATGGCTCCCACCGAAATCCTCACTCTTCAGCACTTTAAGACAATTTCAGACCTACTTTCTCCATTTGGACTTAGTGTTGCACTAAGAACAGGCAGTTTAAAAACAGGAGAAAAAGATTCCGACATAACGGTAGGAACCCATGCCCTTATTCAAAAGCATGTCGACTTTGAAAATTTAGGCCTTGTAATAATAGATGAGCAACAAAGATTTGGAGTAGAGCAAAGAGGAATTTTAAGAAAAAAGGGTAAAACCCCTCACTTTCTTACGATGACCGCGACTCCTATACCCAGAACCGTCGCTCTAACGCTTTATGGAGATCTTGACCTTTCGGTCCTGACCGATATGCCTAAGGGAAGAAAGATCATAAAGACCTGGGTTGTCCCAAGTGCTAAGAGGGAGAGTGCATATGCTTGGATAGAAAAAGAGCTTAAAAAAACTTCCTCCCAGGCTTTCGTCATTTGTCCATTTATCGAAGAGTCGGAAAGCGCGGTTACTGTAAAAGCCGCAGTAAAAGAATTTGAAAATCTTAAAACCCGCGTATTCACAAATTTAAAGCTCGGACTACTTCATGGAAAAATGAAAAGCGCAGAAAAAGAAAAAGCGCTTGGGGATTTCAGACGAGGAAAGGCGGACATTCTTGTCGCGACACCGGTCGTAGAGGTAGGAATAGATATTCCAAATGCTACTATAATGGTTCTTGAGGCATCGGAAAGATTCGGTCTTTCACAGCTTCATCAGCTCCGGGGTAGGGTAGGCAGAGGAGACAAGCAGTCATATTGCCTTTTGTTTACAGAGTCTCTATCACAACAAACAATTCAAAGACTTAGATCAATGGAAAAAACTCAGGTTGGATCAGAGCTTGCAGAAATCGATTTAAAATTAAGAGGAGCAGGGGAAGTCTATGGCACAGCACAACACGGAGTAAGGGATTTAAAAATCGCCAATTTTTCTGATTTAGATCTTTTAAAAAAGTCTTTTGAAGCGGCGAAAAAAATATTTCCTGACATTAAAAAGTATCCTATGCTTTTAGAAAAAGTTAATAACGTAAGCACAAAAAACGTAAGCCCCGATTAACGTATTTTTAAGTCTATTTGAAAATGCCTCTAGCAAGGGATATAATTGCGGCCATGGCTATTCTTAAAGTAATACGGCTAGGTCACCCGGCACTTAGAACTAAATCGAAAGAAGTAGACAGAAAAGAGTTGTCTACGAAATTCTTTCAAAAGTTTTTGGATGATTTAGCTAAAACTTGTGTTAAAAACAGTGGCGCTGGAATAGCCGCTCCACAGGTTGGCAAAAACAAACGGGTTATAGTTGTTCACGTTGATCCCAAAAATCCCCGTTATCCAAATAAAAAACCTTTTCCACTAACAATTGTTGTTAATCCTAAGGTTTTAAAGAAATCTAAGATAACTAAAGAGGATTGGGAGGGTGATTTATCCGTTGGAATAAGAGCACTAGTGCCGCGCTCCAAAACGTGCATAGTTACAGGTTTAGACCGATTAGGAAAACCGGTTACTTACAGACTTGACTATGGTTTTCATGCTAGGGTTTTTCAGCACGAAATAGACCATTTGAACGGAATATTCTTTATAGACAGAGTTAAAAGAAAAGAAACACTAAGCGAACTTAAAGAATGGAAAAGATATTGGAAGAATAAAAAAATGTTGCGATCAAGGCTCAAATAAAGTAAAATACCGATATGCCTCAGGAACCAAAAAAGCGTCACTCTAGACAAAGGCAGGGAAAAAGAAGAGCTGCGATAAAACTCGCGATGCCCGCTTCAACAGGCTGTCTTAACTGTGGTGCAATAATAAAACCGCACACCGTTTGCCCAAAGTGTGGATTTTATAAAGCTAGGCAATTTCTTAAAATCAAGACTCCAAAACCCGTTGAGACACCTTCAGAAAACACTTCTGAAGAAAATAAATGAAAACCGCGCTTGATCCTCGTCACAAGAAACGCCAAAAAGTAGTTTCTGATCTTTTCAAAAATGAATTTCATACACAAAGCATAGGGGACACTGCGGCGCGAATTCTAAAAGAACGAAAACATGTAGATCGGGAGATTGAGAAAGCTGCTCCGGAATTTCCAATTGAAAAAATAAACAGAGTTGACCTTGCTATACTTAGGCTCGCCTGTTTTGAACTGTTGATTGACAAGAAAGAACCGGAAAGAGTGATAATAGACGAAGCAATAGAGCTTGCAAAGGAATACGGAGGGGAATCAAGCCCGGCGTTCATAAACGGTGCGCTTGGTAAAATTATAAAGAGTGCAAAATCTTCCTAAATTTAAAAACAGAAATCTTCTTGACGAGGCCTTAACTCACAGGTCTTATCTTAATGAGATTAAAAGAAAGGTAAGCTCAAATGAAAGGCTAGAATTTTTAGGAGACAGCGTGCTTTCTCTTTTGGTATCAGCTTATCTTTTTGAAAAATACCCACATCTAGACGAGGGTAAACTAACAAATCTTAGATCCCTTTTGGTAAACAAAAAAGCTTTTGCCCAAGTAGCAGACGAAATGGGATTAGGAGCGCACCTAAAGCTTTCCAAAGGAGAAGAAGAATCAGGGGGAAGACATAACCTTAGCCTTTTGGCTGATACCTTCGAGGCTTTAGTTGGAGCACTTTTCCTGGATCAGGGAATTAATGCAGTATCTCAATTCATAAATCCCATACTTTTCCCAAAGGCAGAAGTATTTATGCAAAAAAACGACCTAAAAGACCCAAAAAGTCTTCTTCAGGAAACGATTCAGTCAAGAAAACATGATTCTCCACACTACAAAGTGATGTCTGAAACAGGCCCATCTCATGCAAAGACATTTACGGTCGGGGTATTTGTAAACGAAAAGGTTTTGGGAGAAGGAAAAGGGAAATCCAAACAAGAAGCTGAAGAAAAAGCTGCAGAAGAAGCGCTTAAAAAATTTGAAGCATAGCCTTGAGATAATCTCAATTAAATGTTAGAATATTAACTTATGTCACTTGTAATTAGACTTTCAAAAGTAGGACGAAAAGGCGAAAGAAGATTTCGCATCGTCGTTAGCGAAAAAAGAGCACGCAGGGATGGACGCGCAATAGAATCCCTGGGATGGTGGGAAAAGGGTACACAAAAGGGGGTAAAGGAAATTGATAGTGAAAGGTTTAACTACTGGGTTTCAAAAGGAGCACGCCCAAGCCCTACAGTAGCAAAAATTCTAGAATCGAAATGAAGGACACACTAAACTTTATAGTTTCCTCAATTGTCAGTAATCCGGATAGCGTATCTATCGATGAAGCGGAGGTAGACGGCGTAATAAACTTTACTATAAGGGTTGCGAAAGATGATATGGGCAAGGTAATCGGTAAAGAAGGGAAAGTAATAAAGGCAATAAGAAATGTTATGAAAATCCCTGCCATAAAACAGGAAAAAAGAATTCAGATAGCTCTTGAAGAGTCTGCATAGAATGACGATTTCTATAATAACTCTTTTCCCGCAGATGTTTGAGGGGCCATTTAGCCACTCGATAATTAAAAGGGCGCTGAATAAAAATCTCCTCGAAATAAAACTCATAGATCTACGCAGTTTTGGGATAGGTAAGCATAAAACCGTCGACGACAAACCATATGGCGGGGGAGCGGGGATGATTCTAAGGGTCGATGTTTTGAAAAAAGCAATTGATGAAACACGCGATAAAACTCTTAATAAAAGTGAAGAAAAAGTGATCCTTATGGATGCTTCGGGAAAAACTTTTAATCAAAAAAATGCTGAAAGACTATCTAAATTAAAACATCTTATAATAATTTGTGGACACTATGAAGGCGTGGACGCGCGGGTTCGGAACTTCATTGATGAAGAGATTTCCGTGGGGGATTTTATACTAACAGGCGGAGAAATCCCGGCGATACTTGTAACCGATGCTGTAGCACGCTACGCTGAGAACGTTTTGAAAAAAGGAGTTATAGAGGCTGAATCTTTTTCGGGAGACGATAATTCTCACCTTGAGTATCCTCAATACACAAGACCCGATGTTTTTGAAAAACTATCTGTTCCAAAAATATTAAGAGAGGGAAATCACGGAAAAATAGCTGAGTGGAAAAAGGAAGCATCAAAAAAAAGAACCGAGAAGCTTAGACCTGATCTTCTTTAATTCTCAACGGCTGCCTCAGAGGATACTAAATTTTCGAATGTGGGCAAGGGTTGAGTGGAAGGATTATTATAAGCCTCAAGTTCTTTTATAAGAAACAATCCCTCTTCCCCCACAGGGCTTATGACTGCGTTTTCGTTAAATCCGGGAGGAGGAAAAGGTTTGTAATAAAACGCAAGCTTAATATTAGCACTCCCCGGATTAATACCTATTTTTACAACTCTTGAAATTGGTAAGGTTTTATTCAAAGTCTGCAGGAAGGACGAGACAACAGTTGCGTCTCCCGAAAGATTTATGTCAATCTCAAGAGATGGAAACTTTTGGATTTCCGCAGGAGCTTCTGTAAGACTGCCTACAGCAAAATCAAAATTTCCCAGGATTGTACCTGAAACGTTAGCTGAATAAGACAATGCATTAATAATAGCTTCAAAATTCTTTCCTGAGGGAAGAGCAGAAGATACCAAAGCTAATTGTGATTCAAGCTCTTTATCTGAAAGTCTCTCAAGAGTTGATAGGTTGTTTTGTAAGACCCCTAGTTTCCGTCTCTCTTCTGTAACAGCGGTCTGAGACCTTAAGAATTCATTTAATTGAGGGAGTATGACAATAAGGAAAAGCATTATGCATCCCAGTATTGTTAATATGGGAGCAAGAAACGGTTTGTAATCCGAGTACAGCGTTTTAAAAGTCAGGGCATCGATATTTATTTTTTTATTCATGGCATATCAAGAATCACTGTCATAAAAAACTCTCCGGATTTATTATTGGCAGATAGGCTTTCAATTGTAACTTTTGTAATTGTCGGATTCTCCTTTGTATTTTTCCTGGAATATTTAATAAGCTCGTTTATGAAGTCTGAAACTGGAAGAAGCGAGATAGATGAAATACTAATAGTCGCGGTCTTTTCTTCGATTTCAAATGAATTAACAAAAATGTCCGCTGGCTTCATATCGAGAATTACAACCATAAACTCTGTAAGATCAATACTCTGCTTCCTAATTTCAGAAATCTCAATTACCCTGTTGTTAACTATAGAAAGTTTAGCAGCGCGCGTATTATATGACGCAATTCTGGTAATTATCTGTGTCTGTTCTCGCTTAATTGCCGCGACAGAGAATTTGGTATTTAAAAGGAAGAGCGATATGGAAAGAAGAGTGGCTACGACAAGAGATAAGACTGCTACTATTCTTACGAGTCTTAACTTTTTTTCGTCATATTTCTTAGCACCTTTTCCCGCAACTAAATTTATCTCATTCATCTCTCATAGCAAGTCCAACGGCAATAGTATAATCAGAACCGTTGTCCAGTATTTCTTTGGGTACTTCCTGAGAACCTAGAACTCGCCATGGATTGGCTATTACAGCCTCTATTCCTGTGTTGTTCGCAATAAAAAGTTCTATGCCTGAGAGCTTGGCCGTCCCTCCCGAAAGGAAAATCTGTCTAATTGGGGCGCCATCATTATATTTCTGTGTATAAAAAGCTATAGACTTTTTTACCTCCTGGATTATAGACATTAAGATGGGCTGCGTGGCCTGACCTATTTTAAGACCGAGCGCTGCCCCGGAAATTCCATAGGCTTTCTTATATTCTTCGGCCTGGGCCGACGTTAGTCCGAAATCAGCTGCAATAGCGCGATTTATGGCAGCTCCGCCCACCTGCATGGAATAAGCAAATACCATAACTCCCTCTCTTACAATAGCGATCGAAGTACTCACCGCACCAATACTTATTATTAAAGTCGGAGGAAGTTTATCCGCATCAGGACCCGAGGTAAGAGACCTAACGGTAGAGAGAATTTCTGTTTCCATAGCGGCAATTGTTAAATCCGCCATAGAAAAAATTTTCTGATATTTATTAATCAGTAGGGTAGGCGCGCCGACCATGAGAATTTGCATTTTTGAGGTAGCGTCCTTCTTGTCCGGCCTATTGAGAACATTCCAAGTCAGAGAAATACTCGAGAGAGGGACCGGGATATGCTGTTCTGCCTCCCAATAAATAGCTGATGAGAGTTCTCTGTCTGAAAGATACGGCATTTCAACTACGCTTGTGTAAACCTGATTCTCAGCCAAAGCGACATTAACTCTTTTAATAGACACTCCTGCGTCGTCTTTAATTTTCTTTATTGCCCTTGCCATTTCCTCCTCATCAAGAGGGGATTCCGACAGTATTCCTTTGGGCGGTGTAGGGGCGATCATTGCTGCGTTGAGCACATATCCGCCTTTTCCGTGCTTAAGCCAAACGAGCTTCATCGTAGTCGCACCTATGTCTAGACCAAATACGTCTTTATTCATTTATTGCGGTGAAAAAATCGAGTAAGGGAAAAGTTCTGTTGGAATTTTCGGATGCCCCTGAAATACATTAACCCTTCTTTTCGTTTCACCCGACGTACCTGTGGACTCAATTAGATTTCCTTGCTGTGGCAGTATTGCGGTCGATTTCACGGCTATTTTACCATCATGGTAAATGGGGATTATTCTCGTGATAAGCCCATTGGTTATGGTTATGGGAGGAGTCTTCCACTTAAAAGTGTAATTTTTCCCAGCTATGTCTACTTGTACGCCTCCAGTTGATAGGGCGGGGGTAAAATTATTCTGGCCTACCCTAGGGCAAGCATCATATGCATACCTTTGAAGAGACGGAGTAGTTTTGGGACCAGTTATTACGGCAATTTCCAAAGCAGGAGCAGTTGCATCACAAGTGTTTCCGGTATCGCCCCAGTAAATTGTTAGAGTCGTTGACAGGGGAGGAGTAAAGATTATACTTTCATCAGTTGAGTAGTTAGAAAGCCAAACATCAGCGCCATCGTCTTTGGGAACCGCATTTCCACCGTTAAGGAAAAAGCTCGCTCCCGATATTGCGGTAACTTTTGTACTGTAAGTAGTATTATTCGATCCAAGATTTCTGTCTCCTGCAGGCGCTGTGCCTAACTTTAAAGCTTGTTCAACTCCTGCTTCTGCGGCAGCAAGAGCTTTTTGAGACTCTGCCTCCTCTGTGGAAGTCCGAAGATTAGTGACACTTCGTGAGATTAGTGAAAGGCCTACTGTAAGCGCAACTATCATTACCAAAACAACGATGAGAAGAACTTGGCCTTTTTGTCTTTCCCAATGCTTATCCGGGCAGAGAACTACCATAATTTAAGAGTAACAGGGGAGGATTTACCTGTCAAGTCAAATTGATCCTATTTGTTAAGATTTCTGAAAGTTGCTGATGTCTGAAATTCGGCGGATGATTTTTTTTCAAAGAATGAAGTGTCATCGCCTTTTTGAGAAAGCTTGAAGTAAATACCTATCGTAGGCGTGTCTGTTTCAACATTCTGTGTGCAAGTGAAGTAGCATAAACCGGACTCTATTCTTACCGTATCCGTATCAAAAAGTGAGACTGGGGTAGAGGCTCCTGTCTTCTGGTATAAAGATTCTACAGAAGAGATGGTCTTGCAAGAAAATATTGACTCGATACTGTCTAGATCTGTAATTTTAAGGTATTTATACTGCACGGTTGGCGGGGCAGGGGTTATGCCATATATCGAGCAATTTGTTTCATACACTCCTATGCCTGTTGTGCTTACCCCGTTGAAGGTTTTCGCAAACTTTATCTCTCTTGAGACTTTTGAAATTGCAGAATTACCGTTTTGCCTAACAGCATCAGTAACGCTGGTTTTGCTGACTCCTCTTAATGAGGAGAAAAGAATTGCTGTGATTATAGAAGAAACTGCAATTACTACAATACTTACCGCCAAAAGCTCTATCATTGTAAATCCGGCACCGCTTTTTATTTTTGAATTTAGAATTTTATTATTCATAAAAAATCCCTTCGGATTTAGACGGATTATAATCGGTGAGACAAGACCTCAGCTCTACTTTATGACAATATGGACTACCTACAGCTACAGTGCATTTATTGTCTGCCCATTGAACTGTTACGATAATCTTGGTATTGCCGCTACAATCTGTATTTCCGTGTGTGATGTTGACTTCTCTTTCAAATATATCTACTCTTTGCTCTTCGGGACATCTCCCGGGATTTGGAAGAACAAGAAGTTGTAAAGTCAAATCTGGACCCAAACAATAATCCCCTTGCTGAGAGAGGTCGAAAAACGATACCTGTGATTGAGATATTCTTTTTACGGTCTCTATTCCTTCCTGCGCGTATTGAGTGGCCTGATTTTGGTTTCTCGTAAAAATGGCATTGTTTAGGGAAGAGATAACTACTACTGTAATAGCACCTATTATAGTCACGGCAATGCTTAAAGAAACCAAAGCTTCAATAAGAGTCTGTCCTTTTTGACTTTTAAACGCTCTTAACATCCGCTCTTGACAGTAACAATTCCAAGGTTACTTAATGTGATTAATTTTTCATCCAGACCGTAGCCTAGAAGACAAATTGACCCGCCGTTAACTGTCTTTGAAAATAAAGGGTAGAAGAAAGTTTCAGTCCCATCCGATGCGATTACACTACTTATCTTTATATTTGTGGGTAAAGTAATGCTTGTAATCATCTCCTCTGTTAAGTCTGTGCCGTCTCCGCTTGAACATCTCGCACTAAGGGTGAGCTTGCTATTTGAACCGTCTACCTCCACCTCGTAGCCATCCAAAACGGCGGGTTGGCTGCACGACGCCTTTGGCTTTACCTGAGAAAGGGAGTTGGACTTGGCTTGATTTAGCAAATTTACTACATTTGATACCGATCCGCTTAGCTGCTGGGTCCTATCGTAGTTAACAAAAGACACTATTCCTATGGTAGCAAGTATAGAAATCACAGAAATAACCACAATAAGCTCTATTAGAGTAAAACCGTTATTTAAGACTCGGGGTTTTAATTTTGGCAGTCTCATAAATCGGTAAGAACATAATATTTTCCGTTGGGAGCTGTGCCACAGTTTGTTGGAGCTCCCGTTGGAGGAGTTAGAGTAATGTCTTTATCATTAGAATTTTCTAAACACGCAACTAGATCGTAGCCATTTAAGTTAATCGCGTAATAGTAATTGCCACTATTGTATGCCGTAGTACCCAGGGGATCTGATGGGATTTTCTTCATATATATTGTTGTGCAGGTTGGGGCGTTACCCAATGCTGTGCTAGACGAACAGTTCTTAAGTCCTGGCGAGGTTGGGGGATAGCTTCCTACATCTGCTCGATAAAGCTCCAATGCCGACTGAATCTGTCGAAGATTTGATTTTCGCTGTGCGTCCCTGCTTCGCTCTCTTACTCCCAGAAAATTTGCCATAAGAAGAGTTGAGAGAACACCTATTATCGCAATTACTATTAGAAGCTCGACAAGAGTAAACCCCTTATCCGAATTTCCAATTTTTCCCGCCTCAGCGGGATCCCGCATTTGCGTGGACAATTTCCCCCACTTCACCCAAGCTTTGCGAGGCGAGCAATTTCCAATTAATTTCTTATTCATTATTCTTTAATCAATTTAGGCTATGGCGAAACATTCGAGCTGGATACTCCGTAATTACAAACGCCTCCGCAAGCATTCTGCATATTTATGCTTCCTGCACTAGGATCCGAGCATGCATTATTTATTCCCGAGCAAACGCCTGGGTCCTTGCTCCCTCTTTCAAGACTAACGTATAAATAATACGACTGCCCCTCGGAATAATATATATAGTTATAGCCTCCTTTGGGATCTTCTGGTAAAGTGCTCATGTAAGGAGCCCAAGACTTTCCCCAATCTTTGATGCCACTATGAAAAATTCTGTACATCGGGCTAGTTGTTGAATGCGCAGGGTACGCACCGAAGTCATTGTAGTAGACCTCTAGAGCTTTTTGGACTTGCGAAAGGTCTGATTTGCGCCTGACGTCATTTCCTTTATGTATTTGTCCTATCGGGTCAAGGGCCGCCATTACTCCTCCTATCAGGATTGCAATGAGGCCGATAACAATAACCAACTCAACTAATGTAAAGCCTTTTAAATCCCGAAGAATCGTGTCGAAGCTTTTACTATCATATCTCCAAAAAAAATGCTTAAAAGTGTTCCTAAAACCAAAAAAGGTCCGAAGGGAATTGTATCCTTTCTTAATCTCTTTTTCCCCCATAAAACTAGTATGATGGCACTTATTCCTCCTGTCAAGAACGCAAGATAGATACCAACTAACGTATGCGGAAACCCTAAAGAAAATCCCATAAGGAGCGAGAACTTGAGGTCTCCGAGGCCTATTCCTTTGCCACGGGTAGCCAAAAATATTATAAAGAAGAAAATGAAAAGTCCTACGGCAGAGAGAAGGCTTAATACAAAGTCTGTTTTAGCAAAGAGCGAGATGTAGACTATTACAAAAGCCAGAGTAGGGAACACTATCTTGTCCGGGATAAGCCCGTATCTGAGGTCTGAGAAGAAAATAACTACAAAAGAGCTTGATAAGACTAGGTAGAAAAGAAGGGATGGGATTAAAGTCATCTGAAAATTTGTCCATACAAAATAATAAATTCCGGCAAAAGTAGCGCCTGTCACTATTTCTACCACAGGGTAGAAGTAGGAAAGAGGAGCGCCGCAATACCTACATTTGGCAAAAAGACTCGCAAAGGAGAGGACGGGAATTAAGTCCCTCCATCCCAAAACGCTCCTGCATGTTTCACAATAACTCCTTCCAAAAATTGACTCTCCTCTAGGAACCCTGTCTATGAGAACATTCAGAAAGCTCCCAAGGATTAGCCCGATTAGGAAAAATGCAATGAACGAAATCAACATTAAGCTAATAATAAATCAAAAAAGAAGAGGAGAGAAGGGGGAATTTTACTCTGTACACCAATAGCAATTAACCCCGCCAGTAGCCTGCTGAGATTTGCAAGTTGTTCCAACTGTGCTACCCGTCGCGTCTGTATACTTGGTGGCTTTATCTTCCTGTCCTGATGTTGATTTAGGCAGAAAGCAGACTTTAACACTATTAGTGGATGCATTTGTGGTGACAAAAAGTTTATCGAGTCCAGAAACGTCTTTAAATCCATCCTTAAGCTCAGAATCACCAGAGCTATCAAGATAATTATCAATACAGGGAATCAATGTTGTTATAGTTGAACCTGCCGCAACGGGTACAGGACAGCTAGCCGCTCCCGCACTTGTAACCCACGGGAATTCTGTATGATTTGTATAGTAACGAATATTCCCGTTCACAAACTCTGCACCGATATTCTTCATATTCGCATCAGAGCCTTTGTTAATCTGCTCAAAGGGGTTAATTGTAGCTACCATGGCAGAGATAAGGATACCCAGGATGCCGATGACGACGAGGAGTTCGATGAGGGTGAAGCCTGCCTGCCGCATGGCATGGCCTTTTTGAGAAGCTTTAAAAAGCCTTTTTAACGCTTCGGGCAGTTTTCTCATGTATATACATATCGTACCTAAATAAAAAACGTATTGTCAAGTGGTAGTTTTTTGCTTGCCTGCCCCCTACTGAATTGAAGAAACCAAACTGTAGATTGGGGTGATGACAGAAATTATCAAGAATGCAACTCCGATACCTAAAACTATCATAATAAAAGGCTCCATCGCAGTAGTTAGCGTCTTAACGAGCTGGTTTACTTCATTTTCAAAGTATTCAGAAGCCCTAATAAGCGTCTCGTCTAATTTTCCCGTTTCTTCTCCTATTTTTACTAGCTGCACCAGAAGTTGAGGAAACATGGGGTAGACTGACATCGAGTCGCCTATTCCCACGCCCTTTTCAATTTTCTTAGCAATATCTTTTATAGCCATCTCGTAGATTTTATTGTTAGCTACATCTGCTGTCTGTAAAAGAGACTGGACGACTGAAGTACCCGTTCCGACGAGAAGCCCAAATGTTCTTGAAAATTCAGCTAAGATGGACTGCTTTATGAGCTTCCCAAAGACTGGGAAACGAAGAATCAAATTATCGGATGCCAGTCTCCCCCCTTCAGTTTTTCTCCATCTGCGAAAGGCATAAATAATAGCGCCTCCTGCCAGAAGTATAATCGGCCAGAAGGTCCTGACAAATCCCGAAAGCCCCATAATTATGCGTGTAGGTAAGGGGAGGGGAACGTTAAGATTCTGGTAAAGGGTAGCGAGCTGCGGCATAACAAAAATCATCATTATAAAAATGACAATAATCATCATTATGACAACTACAGCCGGGTACATTAGCGCAGATTTTATGGTTGAGCGAAGCTTTTGCTGCTTTTCCAAGTTATCAGCGAGCCGGAGTAGAACTTTATCCAAGAGACCCGATGATTCACCGGCTCTAACGATAGAGATATAGATCGGCGAAAAAACCTTCGGGTGCTTCTCAATGGCTTTTGAGAAAGACGAACCTTCTTGAATATCTGCTATCAAAGCATTTACGACTTCAATCATTGAGGGATTTGATATCTGTTCTTTAAGGATATCGAGGCTTCTGGAAAGAGTTATTCCCGCCGTAATCATGGACGATAGCTGTCTGGTAAACAACACGACGTCTTTTGATTTAACTTTCTTTTTGAAGGGAAGATATTGAGCCAGTCTTTCACTTTGACTTATTTGTACAGGAATAAGTTGCCTACCCCGAAGATAGGCTGCTGCTTCATTTACGTCTTTTGCGTCAATTACTCCTCTTACTGTTTTTCCGTCTTTTGTTACAGCCTTATATGTGAGTTTCATAGCCTTTAACCGGTCATTCGAAGAAGATCATCGGGACGAATTGCATAGCTTTTAGCGGTCTCAAGGCTTATGTTTCCTGAAAGCACCAGGGAAGCGAGGGATGTCTCAAGAGTCGTCATCCCCACATCCTGAGAGGTCTGGATAACAGAATCTATAAGGTGTGTCTTTCCCTCTCTTATGTTATTCGCTATTGCACCAGTTCCAACCAAGACTTCAACAGCCGGTACGCGTCCTCCATTTATTTGAGGTATAAGTCGCTGGGAAACTATTCCCTTAAGTGTGGCTGCGAGCTGCACGCGAATTTGCGGCTGCTGATCTGTAGGAAACGTGTCTATAATTCTATCAATCGTCTGGCTTGCTGAATTCGTATGAAGAGTGGAGAAAACCAAATGTCCGGTTTCAGCGATTGTTATGGCCGCCGAAATGGTTTCGGGATCTCTCATTTCTCCAATCAAAACTACGTCAGGATCCTCGCGAAGTGTGGCGCGAAGAGCCAAACCCCAGGAATGAGTGTCTATGTTCATTTCTCTTTGTGAAATAATACTTTTTCCTGGCGGATAAACGTACTCTATTGGATCTTCAATCGTAAGAATATGGTCTGGTTTATTGAGATTTATCTCGTTTATTATTGCCGCTAGAGTTGTCGACTTTCCGTGTCCCGTGGGTCCTGTAACCAGAACAAATCCCTGTTTTAAACCTGCAAATGTATGACAAATTTTGGGAAGTTTTAAATCTTCAATCGTCCTTATGTTGGGCTGTAAAAATCTAAAAGCGCCCGATACAAAACCTTTTTGAAAATAAAGATTAGTACGAAATCTTCCCGCGAGCACACCCTGTCCTCCTCCAAATCCAAAGGAAAAATCAAGCTCCTTATTCGTCAGAAAATATTCCTTCTGGTCGGGTTTCAAAAGCGAAAAAATCATTTCCTCAAGAACCTCGTGCGTCAGGGCAGGGTAGTTGGTGAGATAGTGGAGGGTTCCGTCAATCCTTATAGTAGGCGGAATACCTATAAGAAGGTGAAGGTCTGATGCATTATTTTTTATGGTAAGAGTTAAAAGTTCTTGTATAGTCATATCTATTCCTGAGCAACGCGGAGAACCTCCTCAATCGTGGTTACTCCCTGAATTACTTTTAAATATCCGTCCTGTTTCATCGTAATCATACCCTCTAGAACTGCCTCTTTCTCTACAGCTACGCTCTCGGGATGCTCAAGAATCAAGCTCGCAATTTTTTGTGACACAGGAAGGACCTCAAAAACTCCTATTCTGCCTAAGTATCCGGAACCTCCGCACTCGCCACAACCTTTTCCGCGGTATAACTGTACTTGCTGATTCGCAGGGAACAGTCTTCCCAGGTTTTTCTTTAACTCTTCTACAATTTGGGCAGACGGAGCATAAGACTCTTTACAATTAGGGCAAATTTGTCTGACAATTCTTTGTCCCACAACGGCGTTCATAACGGAAGATAAAAGAAAAGTTTCGGCTCCCAGATCTATAAGACGAGGCAGGGCTCCGGCGGCAGAGGAAGTGTGAAGAGTAGAAAAGACCAAATGACCTGTAAGCGCAGCCTGAATGGCGAGCTCTGTTGTTTCTTTGTCTCTAATTTCTCCAACCAGAATAATGTTGGGGTCTTGTCTTAAAAATGACCTAAGCCCTGTAGCAAAAGTTAGGCCAATTGCTGGGTTAATCTGAACCTGATTCACGCCAGATATCTGATATTCGACAGGATCTTCAAGCGTCATTATGTTAACCCTCGGAGTATTTAGTTTTGCAAGAACGGAATATAAAGTACTAGTTTTCCCCGAACCCGTCGGTCCACAAACTATGATAATTCCGTGCGGGCGGAGAATATTTGTCTCAAGATTTTTTAAGGAAACGCCATTGAGTCCTAAATCCTGAAGTGAGGGTACACCTCCTGATTTCCTGAGAAGCCTTATTACAATCTTTTCACCATATACCGTAGGGAGAACAGATATACGAAGGTCTACCTCTTTCTCCTGTGCTTTAAAGTTGAACCGTCCGTCCTGAGGAGTCCTGTGCTCGTCTATTTTCATGTCTGAGAGAATTTTTATTCTTGAGATTACCGACTCCTGAACTGTTTTAGGAAGAGACAATCGATCATATAGGATTCCATCGATTCTATAACGAACACGTATTCTATCTTCCTGCGGCTCTATGTGGACATCTGAGGCTCTCGAACTGAGCGCATACTCAAGTATTGTTGAGACTATCTTTGCAATGGGAGCCTCCTTTATGATTTGGGAAATCTGAGTGCTGTCAATAGTCTTTGTCTCGTTAAATTCTTCCGTCTCTTTTAGTGCCTCACCGACCTCTCCAACAATCTCCTGTCTATATTGCTCGTTGATCGCGCGCACCACATCGTTAGGGGAGGCAGCAAAGGTTTTTATATTAAGACGGGTTTTTTGCTTTACAAAGGATAAAGCATCGAGGTCCACGGGATTTGCCATTGCAACAGACAGGGTCTGAGTCTTTTCGTCAAACAAAAAAGGTATTAAATTAAATCGCTCGACGACCGCGCGCGGTATATAACTTAGAGCCTGGGGTGAGAAAGAAGTGTTAGACAGGGAAATAAAAGGAATGCCTAAAAGCTTTGCTTTGGCTTCGGACAATTTTTCTTCGCTTACTAGATTTAAGGACTGGATAATCGCTTCCTCCGGAGTTCCCTGCGTGGCGCTTCTTACTTTTATATCAGAGTACTGAGTCTGATTGATAATACCTTCAGCGAATAATATATCGCTTAGGCTCGTAACGCTATTTGTCGTTGTAGCTTGGGGCATTACTATTATAGTAGGAGATTGCATATAAAATTTCAAATAGCAAACAGCAAATCTGATAGAATATAACGCGCGGGGAGCTTTGCAAAATTTTCGCCACGTACGTCAGCGACGAAGATTATACGGATAAACAAACTTTATTCGCGCAGGCAGTAAGAAAGTTTTAGCAAGCGACCTCAGCGCTGACCATGCAAAGCATAATCATAGTCTCAAAAGACCTCGAACAGGCTTTTCAGAAAGCGCTTGACATAACTTTGGAAAAAAAGATAGGGAAGTTTGATATAGAAATATTGGAGTTTGAAAAAGCCATGGGAATTCCAGATGTTCGAATTCTTAAGGAAAGAATTTTTCTAAAACCCATGGGAAAAGAAAAGGCAGTCATACTGAAGCTTTTAAATGGCATAACGACTGAAGCGCAAAACGCTCTTTTGAAGATCCTTGAAGAACCCCCCTTGTCATGCAGTATAATTCTTGTTGCAGAAAGCATTGAGGCATTTTTACCCACAGTTATTTCAAGATGCCGACTTTTAAAGATTGACCCTGCAAAAAAAGATGGGAAGCCTGCTTCGGATTTATCGATACTTGAAAGCGGGGGAGTGGGAGAAAAATTTGTCGTTGCACAAAATTTATCAAAAGACAAAAATATAGCTTTAGATTGGCTTGAGGACGCGATAACTTTTGTTAAGAAAAAAGCAGAAGACGATTTAAAAAAAGACGCAGGAGTAGAGGTTTATGAATCCGCAAGAAGACTGAGGGTACTTACACAAACTTATCAGACCGCAAAAAATACCAACGCAAATCTCCGCCTAACTCTTGAAAACCTATTTCTCTCTATTTAAAAGTATTGACAATTCAATCTAATTTGCTATTATTGCCACATGGTTTGGATAAGAGAAGCAGAAGCGTTAGGAAGAGCACAGGCAGAAAAAAAAGCAATAGCAGCCGAAGCTGCAAAAGCAGAGCGAGATGCTGCAAAAGCAGAATTTGACGCAGAACCAGTTTCTGAAAAAAGAGTTGCAGCATATTTAAGGAAACAGCAAGAACCAGTTATTCCCATTGTCAGAACTTTAAGAAAAGCTGGATACAAAGTAAAACGAGAAGGACCAGGATATGTATATCATTCTTATAAGGGAGAACCGGGATCGAAAGAGGATCTAAGCAGATTTACCCTAACTAGAACTGTTGAAAGCCCTGGATGGGGAATGACTGATTATTCTAAATGGGAACGCCAAGTTTTTGCGATAGAATGGACGGTATCAAGAGAAAGACCAGACGGACATAATCCTTTATTAGGAACCATATCAATTTACCCGACTATAGGCGGGCAAACCCATTATGCTGGAGTTCAATACAGAGTAGTTGATGCAAAAGAATGGCCTCCTAAACCTTCAACCCTTGATATTCCTGTTGCAAGTACTACTCCTGTCACCATGACAACTGGATTCATAGAGTCGGTCGTTCAGGGATGGATTGCAAAAGCACAAGCCCCAGTGGTAGTTAATAGATAAACTCCTCGAAAATTTGGTTTTGAAGCAGAAAAGAGATATAATTCAGCCATGACTGAAGGCCTTAAGCATCCCGAGCATTTATCTTTGCCTGAGCACTGGGGAGAGCACGGACCAAAAGATGACTGTGTATCAAATCCATGGGTAAGTTTGCTTGATTTATCAAAGGACGAGAGGAAAGCGTGGGAAAGGGATAGAAACCTTTTTTATAGACTTTCAAAAGCCCAAGGCGAAATATTGGCAGGAGATATTCCTTTTGCCACTTTAAGAGAGCTCCGTCCAGGTAGTGTATTCGACGCTAGTACCGTTGAGCCCGGAACAATATTAGGCATTCAAGAAGAGTTCGGAGGATTTATTCATGGCGACTTGGAATGGTACACAGACAAACAAATCTGGGGAGTGGTGTGCGAACCGAAGAGCGGAGGGGGAATAGGAAGAGCAATTGCTATTTGGGATCCTACTAAAATCGGTCCTCTGTACATCAGCTATAGAGAACCGATTATCAATATCGGAACTACTGTACATTCCAAATACAGAGGGCCTGGTAATATTGTTTATGACACAGTAGTAAATACTAATAAAGTAAGGGTTCTTCTTCCGGGAACAACCCAGCGGCAAAATCAATCCACCGGCGGAAGATTAACACAAGGATGGCCTACTTTGAGACCTAGCCCCGTACCTATTGACTAACCTCGAAAATTTGGTTTTGAGGCCTATAGTTTGATTTCGTGCATACAGTTTGTTATAATTTCCCTCATGTCAGAATTTTTAAGGGCTCTGGGAGAAACCTATTATCCCAATCGCACTATTGTTGTGACCGTTGATTCTCCAGGCAGACATACTCCACTGCAAACTTATGCCATGTCTCCCGTGGAGACTACTTTACTTGAAGCGGTGCGCGCTGAGCAGAATGGTAACAAGAACGCAGCAAGAAGATTATATTTAGAGGCCGGTTATAGAGCCCAGAATGCATTTGAGAGCGCTAGAAATCCAGTAACAGCAGTAGAGAGAAAAAGCTGGAGCCAATATGGTTTACTCGCTGTGATCTCTTTTCTTCAAGCAGGGGATAGGGAAATGGCAGTAGAGCTTGGGCAGAGACTCTCCGCAAACCCACTCGTAAGAACCGATACAAAAACTAGGATTGGAGAATTAATTGGTGTAAATCCCACAGCCTAACCCCCGAAAATTTGGTTTTGAAACCCGCAAGTAGTAAAATGCCTCTATGTCTTCAAAGACGGAAAGAGAAACAGAACAATCGGAGCATACAGAAAGAGAAGATTTAAGAACGACAGCTGAGTTCCTGGGAATTGAACCAAATGGGAGTCGAATGATAAGACTTACAGGGCTTAGAAGAGCAGAGTTAAACGCAATTTTGTTGGGCTCTCCTCAAGAATCAAGAAGAAGAGCTCATCTAGGCACATTAGGCTCTTTTTCGAGAATCTCTTCAGAAGCTCTTCAAGCAATGGGAGGTTTAGATACAATGGGTAAAAATGGCGTGGCATGGCTTGAGCTTAGCAAAACAGAAACTAGCAGAGGAATGATGTCACCAATAGAAGCTTTATCTGATGATCAGCTTGTTTTGGAGGCTCTTGATCAGGCGAGAAATGCCCAATTATCTTTAGGTTTGCATTCTCCCAATAAACCCTAGACAACAGCCCCGAAAATTTGGTTTTGAAACCACGCTGTTGTATAATCCACGAATGATAAATCCTGATTCTGAATTAAGGCTTTCTCAAGCACTTGTTATTGCTGGCGAGTCAGAAGAACAAAGAGCAAGAAAACTAAAAATGGTAAGAGATTTAAGCAAGGGATTTAAAACTGTAAGCTTAATTCCTGGCGCAATAAGATTAAATTCAGTACGCGCAGTAACTAGATTTAAAGATGACTTATTCCGAGTAACAGTTGAATTGTATCAAGAAAAAGAATGGGAAAAAATACAAAAAGATAGAGATGTTTATGGAGCATCAATTTCAAGAATATCAATCCATGATCCAATTGATGAAGCAATTGATAGAGGCTGTTGGACACTAAATAATATGCCAGAGCTCTCATACCAAAGCTTTCATCCAGAGAGAGGAGGAGAAGTGACAGAAGAAGAATTTTGGAGAAGGTATATGTCTTCAGAATTCGATCCCAGAAGAACTTTTGGATGGTCTGTTACGACTATGGCAGACTTAAGAGGAGTGGGAAATAGCGTTCACACACTTACTTGGCTTTTTATGGAACCGAGACGTACCGAACCAAAATAACCCCGAAAATTTGGTTTTGGAACCTAACAATAGTATAATTTCTTCATGATAATTAAGTTTTATCCCGAATCGGATAATCCAGTTTTTGAAAAAGCTGCAAGAGAATATGCAAAAATATGGCAAAAAGAAGGCGATAGAATAGTTACGGCAATAGAACAAATAAGTGGACTAAAATTTATTGAAAAATATATAAATGCGCTAAGTTATGGCGAAATTTCATATTCTCGTCCGCTACAACTTCAATCAAATATTTCTCTGCCGCACAAAAGAGGCACATTAGTTCACGAACTTTGTCATAGAATTCTTGTTGCAAACAAAATAAAATGGGAAAAACTAAAGGGTAAAAATGCTTTTTACCTTTTATCTCATAAGCCTGTTGATTTAATTCTTTACGATATTTGGATGAAGCTTTACGGAGAAGAGTTTGCCAGGAAAGAAGTTAAGTACGAAATAAACCTATGGAACGAAAAGGATGTAAGTCCTTATAAAATTGCATGGGACTGGGCATTGGGAATGACAAAAGAGCAAAGAACCGAAGAGTTTAAAAAATACCTAAAATAGTTCCGCCTCGCCCTCGAAAATTTATTCCTCCCGATCTGGAAAATATTGACAATCCAATCTAAAATGCTATCATCGCCTCATGGCAAAAGAATGTTTGAAAAAATGTCCACGGATACTAGAGCTTTCGCATCCACACGCAGTTGGTTTGTTTCCTTCAGATATTGCAGTTTTGAATTATCAGGCCCGAGCATTGCAAGAGGCAAAAGAGGATAGTGACAATTGTCCCGGCCCAATAGTTAGGATCATGGAAGTAAAAAGAGGAAATTCACCTGGATGGATAACTAGTGAAACAGTAGTTATGTGTGGATTAGATCAGGAGACAGCAGTCAATGGTCAAACAGAAACTCCAGACAGAATACACTAAGAGACTACTCCCGAAAATTTGGTTTTGAAGCCCCATTTCTCTAGTAGAAATTGATCTCCGTTTTTGCTCCATTCGACAGGCTCAGGATCTTCGCTAGGTCTAATTTCACTACTGGAAATTAGCCTCTAACTTTGATAAAATGTATGTATAATGCCACGTTCAACAAGTTCAGTGCGAGCAAAAGTTTCAACTAAAAAAACAGCATCATCCGTTCGAAACCCTCAGGACAAGAAATCCGCAAAAAAAGCGTCTCTTAAATCCATCAAACCTTCCGAGATAATATCAAAAGTTGCAGAAACAGTTTCGAAAACAACTAAAAACGACTATTCTGCGCGAAATATACAAGTCCTAGAAGGACTTGAGCCGGTTAGAAAACGCCCCGGAATGTACATTGGGTCCACAGATACGATAGGCCTTCACGAATGTCTTCGCGAAATCGTGGATAATGCGGTCGACGAAGCATTGGGAGGGTTCGCAAAAAATGTATGGATACTCCTAAATAAAGACGGGTCGGCGACAGTTATCGATGATGGCCGCGGAATTCCGGTAGATACAATGCCTCAATTTAAAAAATCTGCGCTCGAAATTGTTATGACCAAGCTTCATGCCGGAGGAAAGTTCGGCGGATCTGCGTATAAAATCTCGGGAGGTCTTCATGGAGTAGGAGCATCAGTCGTAAACGCTTTGTCCGAATGGCTGTGGGCAGAAGTTAGAAGAGACGGAAAAATCTACAGGCAGGAATACGCCAGAGGAAACCCCAAAACAAAACTTGAGACAGTTAATAAGTCTGAAGATTTTATAAACGGGTTTACCCCCAGAAGCGGAACTACAATAACTTTTAAACCGGATTCAAAGATATTTTCAACTCTAGATTTTGAATTCGACGTAATAAAGAAAGCAATTAGGGAAAGGGCATATCTCGTTGAAGGTCTTTATTTTCATCTAATCGATCTCCGAGAAGAGGAAAGACACGAAGTAAATTATTATTTCGAAGGCGGAATTACGGCTTTAGTTACCAAGCTTAACGAGAATAAAGGTCCTATCCATAAACCAATATTTATAAAAAAACAGGACGGAGAAGTAGAGGTCGAAGCGGCTATTCAATTTAATAGCGGTTATGCGGAAAATGTAGAGTCATACGTTAATGTAATAAATACAGTCAACGGCGGAACCCACCTCACGGGATTTAGGATGGCTTTAACTCGGGCAATTAATGACTATGGCAAAAAAATAGGAAGCTTTAAGGAGGATGAAGAGGGAATAACAGGAGATGATACGAGGGAAGGACTGACCGCGGTAGTTTACATCAAAATGCCACAGGATAAGATTCAGTTTGAAGGTCAAACTAAGGGAAAACTGGGAAACGCCGAAATTCAGCCTTTGTCGCAAGCGATAGTAAAAGAAGGACTCTCTATCTATTTTGAGGAAAACCCCTCTGATGCCAGACGGATTCTTGAAAAGGTTTATCTTGCAGCAAAAGCGCGCTTAGCAGCAAAAGCTGCGAAAGAAGCAATCCTTCGAAAAGGGGCACTTGAGGGATCTTCTCTCCCCGGAAAACTTGCCGACTGTCAAGAAAGAGATCCGTCTCTTTCGGAGCTTTATTTGGTTGAGGGAGATTCAGCAGGCGGATCTGCAAAACAGGGAAGAGACAGAAAGTTTCAGGCAATACTTCCTTTGAAGGGAAAAATATTAAACACCGAAAGAGCTAGGCTTGATAAAATAATTGAACACGAAGAAGTGAAGAATTTGATTATTGCTTTAGGAATGGGTATTGGGGAAACAGTAAACTTTGAGAAGCTGCGATATCACAGAGTTATAATCATGACAGATGCCGACGTAGACGGAGAGCATATTGAAACTCTCATACTTACATTCTTCTTTCGTCATTTACCAGAGGTCATAAGACAAGGATATTTATATATCGCACAACCTCCTCTTTATAAGATGCAACAGGCCAAAGAGGTGCGCTATGTATACTCAGATGAGGAAAAAGATTTAACAGTTAAAGAATTTACTCAAAATAAGAAGAATGGCCCGGGCTTAACGCTTCAACGATATAAGGGTCTTGGTGAAATGAATCCCGAGCAGTTGTGGGAAACCACTATGAATCCGCAGAACAGAATTCTTAAGCAGGTTTCCATTGGGGATGCAGAGGAGGCCGACGCCACGTTTACAATGCTTATGGGAGATGAAGTTCCACCCAGAAAACACTTTATTCAAAGTAACGCAAAGGTTGCAACTCTTGATGTCTAAGTTGATATAATTTACATGATGAATTTATCTTTTATTGTTAGCAACTCGCTGAATTTAGCAATCGGCGCAGGTCTTCTTTCTATACTTTACGGGATCTACTTAAGTTTCAACATACTTAAAAATCCCCGCGGGGATGAAAAAATGAATGAAATCGCGGATGCAATTTCCCAGGGAGCCACGGCTTTTATGAAAAGACAATACAGCATAATAGCCCTAATAGGCGCGGTAATTTTTGCAGTTTTATATTTCCTTCTAGACCCTCAAACAGCACTTGGTTTTGGAGTAGGTGCATTATTTTCGGCAATCGCCGGGGTCATTGGAATGAGCATTGCCGTACGAAGCAATATCAGAACCGCGCAGGCAGCAAAAGAAGGATTGTCGGCAGCATTTTCTATAGCATTTAGAGGTGGCGCTGTTACAGGTCTTATGGTTTCAGGACTAGCTCTTTTATCCGTAAGCGGATTTTACCTTTTTCTATCGAAGTATGTATCAAATGGTGCCGGCATAGAGCTTCAGCCCCTCATCGCCTTGGGTTTTGGAGGATCTCTAATCTCAGTTTTTGCCCGCCTTGGGGGGGGTATTTTTACGAAATCCGCCGATGTTGGAACAGACATGGTGGGTAAAATAGAGAAGGGGATTCCGGAAGACGATCCAAGAAATCCAGGCGTAATAGCTGATCTGGTAGGAGACAATGTGGGCGATGATGCAGGAATGGCAGCAGATCTTTTTGAGACTTACGTCATTACTGCGGTTGCCACGATGATTTTGGGAAACCTGGCATATCCCGGCAACAGTACGGTTTTAGTCTTTCCGCTTTTAATCGGTGCTGTCTCTACGATAACTTGTATTATAGGAACGTGGTTTGTAAGAATGCGGGGAAACGCCATAATGATGGCTTTATATCAAGGCCTTATTGCATCGTCTCTTTTGGCCCTCGTAGGCTTTTACTTCCTTACCAAAGAACTATTTCCAAACGGATTAGGAAGTCTATCTGCAAGTGAAATTTTCTACTCCTCGGCAATAGGGCTAGTTATTACAATCGGCATGGTAGCCATCACCGAGTATTTTACTTCCAAAAAATTCAGCCCCGTGAAAACCATAGCAAATGCTTCAACAACAGGACATGGAACAAATGTAATCGCAGGACTCGCTGTTTCAATGAAATCCACACTTCCCCCTATCCTTCTTATCTCCTTTGGAATTTTCTTAGCATACAACCTAGCAGGTTTATATGGAATTGCTATTGCAGCGATGAGCATGCTTTCGCTAACGGGAATCATAGTAGCAATTGATGCATTCGGACCAATTACGGATAATGCCGGCGGAATTGTTGAGATGACAGGTCTTCCTGAAAAAGTAAGAAAAGTCACTGACCCTCTGGACGCTGTGGGGAATACAACAAAAGCTGTTACAAAAGCATATGCAATTGGCTCCGCAGGCCTCGCGGCTCTGGTTCTTTTTTCAAGCTATACAGAGGAACTTCTTAAAGCCGGAAAAGGACTTACTCAGGCATCGTTTACGCTTTCTGACCCAAGCGTTGTGATAGGCCTCTTCATAGGCGGCGCCCTTCCTTATTTCTTCGCTGCGCTTGCCATGGAAGCAGTGGGGAAAGCAAGTGTTACTGTCGTTGATGAAGTAAGAAGACAGTTTAGGGAAATTAAGGGGATAATGGGAGGGACCGCAAAGCCCGAATACGGACGCGCCGTAGATATAGTCACAAAGGCGGCTATAAAAGAAATGATAGTCCCGTCTCTAATTCCTGTTCTTACACCAATTGCAGTAGGATTTCTACTGGGACCTAAAGCGTTGGGCGGACTACTGATGGGCTCTATAATAACAGGCCTATTTGTGGCAATATCTATGACAACAGGCGGAGCAGCGTGGGACAATACAAAGAAGTATATTGAGGAAGGAAATTTCGGCGGAAAAGGGAGTTTCGCACATCAAGCAAGCGTTACGGGAGATACGGTAGGCGATCCCTATAAAGATACTGCAGGACCTGCGATAAACCCTATGATAAAGGTCCTGAATATTGTTGCTTTATTGATCGCCCCATTTATTATTTAGTTCAAAAAAAGCTTTCGAAGCGCTTAGTTAAATTTAGATATTATTATGGAAATCTGAAAACTTAAACAGACAGACATAGCAGAAGAAATGAAACGCGCATACCTGGATTACGCGATGTCTGTTATTGTCTCACGAGCTCTCCCAGACGTTAGAGATGGTCTTAAACCGGTACATCGGAGAATTCTTTTCGCTATGGATGAGATGGGACTCGCACATACAGCTAAATACTCAAAATCCGCAAAAATTGTCGGAGAAGTTATGGGAAAATTTCATCCGCACGGAGATATGCCTATCTATGACGCTTTAGTAAGACTCGCCCAAAGTTTTTCCATGAGATATCCTCTCATTGACGGTCAGGGAAATTTCGGCTCCATGGACGGGGACCCTCCTGCGGCAATGCGTTATACCGAAGCACGTCTAGCAGGTATAACTGCCGAGATGCTTTTTGACCTGGAGAAAGAAACTGTGGATTTTGTAGATAATTTTGATGGGACCCTTAAAGAACCAGTCTATCTGCCCGCTAAATTACCAAACCTTCTGCTTATGGGCTCTGAGGGAATAGCCGTTGGTATGGCAACAAAAATCCCGCCCCATAATTTAGGCGAAGTAATTGATGCTGCAAGTTTTGTTATATCAAGAGCAAAGATTCAACAAGGACAGTCTTTTTCCATAACAACAGATGTAACCGTTGATCAGCTGCTTGAGTTTATTAAGGGTCCTGATTTTCCAACAGCTGGGAGTATTTATGACTGGACTGAAATAAAAAATCTATATGCCACAGGTAAAGGGAAAATAGTAATAAGAGGTAAAGCCGAGATCGAAGATATAGGCCAGGGAAAATCGGCAATTATAATAACTGAGCTTCCGTATCAAGTGAATAAATCTCTTTTGGTCGCAAGAATTGCGGAACTCGCAAAAGATAAAAAGATAGAAGGGATATCAGATCTAAGAGATGAATCAGACAGACATGGAATTAGGGTAGTAGTTGAACTGAAAAGAGACAGCGCTCCCAGGAAAGTACTTAATAATCTTTTCAAACATACAAGTCTCCAGACAATTTTCCCGGCAAATGTAGTTGCCCTAGTAGACCAGACGCCACAGACCTTAAACCTAAAGACGATTCTTGAGGAATATATAAAACACCGCTATATAGTGGTGAGAAAAAGATCTGAGTTTGAGCTAAGAGAAGCAAAAGCAAGGCTTCACATCCTCGAAGGATTAAAAATCGCCGTAGATAATCTAGATGCGGTAATTGCGACTATTAGAAAGTCTAGGGATCAGGAAGAAGCCAAACAAAACCTGATGTCTAAATTCAAACTGACTGATATTCAAGCAACAGCCATACTTGATCTTCAGCTTAGAAGACTCGCTGCGCTAGAACGCCAGAAAATAGAAGACGAGTATAAGCTTGTTAAAGAGACTATCGCACGCCTCGAAGATCTCCTTTCGCATCCGGAAAAAATTCTCAAAGTTATAAAGGAGGAGCTGGACTACATTAAAGAGAAATATTCCGACCCCAGACGCACAAAGGTGTACAAAGGAAAGGTAGGAGAATTTTCCGATGAAGATCTAATTCCGAACGAGCCCACAGTCCTCACATTAACTACAACAGGATATATAAAACGTCAGAGTCTGGGAAGCTTTCGAACTCAGCTCCGCGGCGGAAAAGGTGTCAAGGGAATGACTACAAAAGACGAAGACACAATCATGAACATAAGATACGCCCAGACCCACGATAACATTCTATTTTTTACTAACAGGGGAAAGGTTTACCAGCTTAAAGTTTACGAGATAGGGGAATCATCAAGAACCAGTAAGGGATCTGCTGTGGTTAACCTAATTAATATTGAATCCGGCGAAAAAGTTGAGTCTTTTGTTACTTATGGAAAAAACGATAAATTCAGCCATGTGTTTCTAACCACTAGAAAAGGGGTAGTTAAGAAAACAAAGCTTTCTGAATTCGAAAATATAAGAAGAAACGGAATACTTTCTATAAAGCTGGATAAAGGTGACGAGTTGGTATGGAGCAATTTAACAACGGGCAATGATAACGCGCTTATTTTTACTAGAAACGGCAAGTCTATAAGGTTTTCCGAAGACTCAGTAAGACCTATGGGAAGAAATACCAGAGGGGTTCGCGGAATAAGACTAATCGGAGAGGACGAAGTTGTGGGAATGGATATTATTACTAAAGGGGACAAGCCCGACCTTTTGACCATTATGGATAAAGGTCTCGGAAAGAAAACTAGCGCCGACCAGTTTAACAAACAAAGCAGGGGCGGACAGGGAGTAAAAGTAGCCCAAGTCAGTCCAAAAACGGGAAAGGTGGCCGCATCCCAAATAATTCCAAAGGGCTGTAATGAAGTAATAA
>MFPL01000012.1 GCA_001784155.1 Candidatus Levybacteria bacterium RIFCSPLOWO2_12_FULL_41_12
AATAGTAGTTAAGAATATTCCGAATAGACCTGGAATTTTCTTATTCCATATTGAGCTTTGCATCTTTAAATTCCTTCAGCTCCTTCTGTTGCTACACTCTCTTCGTTGAACAGGTCTGCTGAAGGAGACGCTTCCTCCGTTGGTGTTTCCTCGTTTGGTCCTGATAGTAGACTTTCTGGGATTTCGTATATTGGTTCTAGTCTTACTCTTTTTTTGAGACCTTCTAATCCCTGTAAATCGAATGATTCGGGTATGGGATCGATTTGCTTATTAATCGGTTCAGATATTGTTGATGATACATGGCTATGATATACGTTAAAGACTACCCATAGAAGAACCATCACAAAAGTAGGAACTAATATTAAGAGAATATCTTTTTGTTTCATTAGTTTTTGAAATGGGCTGAGCCATTAATATTTAGCTGAAAAACATCTCCTTCGGATCCAGTTTTTGTTAAAGACACTACGTCAAGAGTTAATATTCGCTGCATGTTAGACAGTAAATTCATAAACTCAATAAGCTCTTTACTTGATCCTCTGGCGGATATATTAAAAGAGAAAGAGTTATAGCTATTTGCGCCCTCATTTGCTTTTGTTAATTCAATCTCAAAAACTTGCAGACTTATTATGCTTACATTCGCTCGAGTTGCAAGAGCTTGTATCTGGGCTGCTAAAAGGGGTGCCTCGGCTGAAACGGGTATAGCATCGGTAGCATAGAAAACCTCATCCTGAATTTGCGTAAAACTTTTTTGAAGAAGAGAAATGTTATTTATCTTTCTTTCTAATTGTTCTTCAACAAATTTACTGTCATCGAGTTCCTTATTGAGTCTTGTAATTGTAGATAGGGTTGGGTTAATTGCAAATATTCCAAAGAAAGAAAGAGCTGCAAGGGTAAGAGCGATTGTCGTTATTTGTTGTGTTCTTTCCTGCTTAAAGTCGGGGAGCATCTCGACATATTTGTCAATCTGTATGTTTTTGAAAATATTATTGGCTTTTACTTTCATTTTCACCCTCCTTTTTAAACCCAGTGCTTATAGTCACTGTGATCACGCCGTCAGATGGTCTGTTCTCAATTTTTTCTATACTGACCGATGTTATTTTGGGATAATTCTTAAGTTTATCGCTAAAATTGGTCAATGAAGAAATGGACCCAATATCTACACTTAATCTAACGCCTTCCTTTGATATGCTGAAGCTATTAATAGCCATATCAGCCGGGGCAAAAGACAGGATGTCCTTAGTTATGTCCATTCGCTCATCATTTTCTTTTGCAAAGGCCGATGATAGAGTCAGTCTTTCTTGAAGATTCCTATACTTTAGCTCTCTATCTTTTAAAAAATTTACAACAGCCTGTTCTTGTTTAATTTTTGTGCGTAAGTCTATAAGCTGTCTGTCTAGGGAAAAGCGGTATAGGAACGTAGCGAGAGCTATGAATTCTACTATTACAACCACGACTCTTCCTACCGATAGAGCCCATTTTATTATTTGGTCCACTAGTCCCACATGAGTTTTAACCAAGTTTATAGAAGTGGAACTTTTCGCCATTATAGATTTAGTCTAGGCGGTTTTGGTACTTTTGTCAAAGAGAAATGAACCTATTTTTTGGACTTTGAGGTCTTTTTCGGAGTGACTTTTTTAACTGTAGGTTTTACAGCTGTTTTAGCAGTTTTTGCGGGTTTTGAAACTAATTTAGAAAGTCCTGACTTAATCCTCGCTGCTCTATTTTTGTGGATTATGTTTTTCTTTGAAGCCTTGTCGATAACAGAGAATGCTTCCTGCAATCTCTTAGCAGAGGTGTTCTTTCTCGTATCCTTAACAGTCTTTCTTAGAGTTGTTTCGAATCTTCTATTAACTAACTCTCGCTTTCTGTCTTTTCTCAGTTTCTTTTTTGCTGATTTTGTTACTGGCATGGGCGTATTTTAGCATGCTATACTGTTAATCGCAACGTACTTCGTTTATTCGTATGCCTAAAAGTTTTTTCCAAAAAGGCCTCTCTATTTTATTGCAAAGGCAAACGAGTATCCTATCTGCAGCATTGATACTAATGGTAACTGTTGTTTTGTCACAGGTCTTAGGTCTCGTAAGACAGCGGCTTTTAGTAAGTATTTTCGGAGCATCAGATACTTTGGGGGTCTACTTTGCATCAACAAAACTTCCCGATTTTATTTTCCAGCTTGTTATCGTAGGGGCACTTTCAACTGCTTTTATTCCAATATTTAACGATTTAATGGGTAAAGGTCAGAAAGAGGATGCCAACAGAATGGCCTCAACGCTTCTTCTGCTCGTTTTTATTGTTTTTGGATCACTCTCGGTTGTCCTTTTTATATTCGCTCCTTTATTTCTTTCGCTTCTAAACATTGGATCAGGTTTTAGTGCCGAACAAATGCAACTCATGGTAAATCTCATGAGGGTTATTTTACTGGGACAAATGTTTTTTCTTCTGGCAACCTTCTTTTCGACTATCCTGCAGTCCTATAATCATTTTTTCATATCAGGTATTGCAGCGGCTCTTTATAACCTAGGCATAATAATTGGAATAGTTTTTCTTTCGTCAAGATTTGGGATTTACGCACCGGCAATAGGAGTTATTTTCGGAGCCTTAATTTTTGTTCTTGTTCAACTACCCACTGTTCGGCAAATTGGTTTTTCTTTTAAGCCAAGGCTTTCGCTAAAAACTTTGGGGGTCCTCGAAGTATCACGCCTAATGGGACCTAGAATATTATCTATTTTAGTTCTTCAATTGGGGACTCTTATTACCCTATCTCTAATCTCTTTTCTTCCATCCTCCGGCAGAAATTATGTAATTTATGATTTTGCCCTCACTCTTTCTTTTGCTCCGACAGTACTTTTTGGTCAGACTATCGCACAGGCTGCGTTTCCAGTACTCTCCAGAGAGAAAGAACGATTAGAAGATTTTAGGAGTACTTTCATAACTAGTTTTAATCAGATGCTTTATCTTATTTTGCCTGTGTCAGTGTTAGTACTAGTATTAAGAATACCCATAGTTCGCCTTGTCTACGGGGCTGCCAGATTTGACTGGGACGCTACGGTTCTAACCGGCAGGACTCTGGCTTTTTTCTCTCTGTCCATATTCGCGCAAGCCCTGTCTCATCTTGTCTACCGCGCATTTTATGCTCTTCACGACAGCAAGACGCCGTTTGCAGTAGGGAGTTTTTCTACTATAATTATGGTTGTATTAAGCGCTCTTTTTGTTTTGGTATGGGATTCCTCTTTAAGAGAATTCGCAACTTCATATGCCGATAAATTAAGGCTTATTCCCGTAGGTGTTGAATCAATCGCTTTTGCCTATTCAATAGCGAGCGTTTTTAATCTTATTGTTTTACTCTTATTTTTACACCGAAAAATAGGAATATTTTCGACAAAGATTTTTTTCCTCCCTCAGATAAAGATAGTTATGGCGACTATATTTACCGCTTTTGCGATATACATACCCATAAAACTTTTGGATCAATTAGTATTTGATACAACAAGAACGGTAAATCTAATTCTTTTAACCGGTATTTCAAGTTTTGCCGGACTTTCTCTTTACCTTTTTCTTACGTGGCTTTTCGACGTAAAGGAAGCGTCTATGTTTCTTTTGCTTTTCAGAAAGATCGGTAATTGGAGAGAAATTCTTGGAGGAAAAGAAAAAGTCCTCGAAACACGAACTACTCTTAATTGATTTAGCATCTATCCGTCCCGTATACTACAATTCATGAACAAAACGAATACTAGAAATTTTGCGATTATTGCTCATGTGGATCATGGTAAGAGTACTCTCGCAGACAGACTTTTGGAAAAGACCGAAACAGTCTCTCAAGAAAAAATGCAAGAGCAGTTCTTAGACCAAAATCCTATAAGTCGCGAGCGGGGAATTACTATAAAGCTTGCTCCCGTAAGAATGAATTACAGAAAGAATAGTGAAGAATATATCTTGAATTTGATTGACACTCCAGGCCACGTAGATTTTTCATACGAAGTATCAAGGACCCTTGCAGCATGTGAAGGAGCCATTCTTTTGGTAGACGCTACGCAGGGAGTACAGGCACAAACAGTTGCTCACTACCATTCTGCTGTCAGGGAAAATCTTTTTATAGTGCCCGCCATCAATAAAATTGACCTTCCAGAGGCTCGGACAGAAGAAGTGGAAAAACAACTCTTAGAAATGTTTTCTATAGAAAAAGCAGATATTATTTATATTTCTGCGAAAACTGGGCAAAACGTAGATAAACTTCTAGACGCAGTGATCGATAGAATTCCTCCTCCCGAAGGCTCGCTTGAGAGTCCTTTTAAGGCTCTTATTTTCGATGCTTTTTACGACGAGCACAGAGGGGTTATAGTCTACACCAGAATTTTTGACGGGTCTTTAAAAAAGGGAGAAAGAATCGGACTTACTCAGAGTAAAAATTCTTCAATAGCGTCCGAAGTCGGATATTTTACCCCGTTTCTTAAGGAGGAAAGTGAGATTTCAGCGGGGGATATAGGCTACATTGTAACCGGAATAAAAGACATAAGACTTGCTAGCGTAGGAGACACTATTCACAAAAGCGGGGAAAGGGTGAGCGCTATGCCTGGGTATTCACAGCCAAAGCCAATGGTTTTCTTCGGGATGTATCCCAGAAATACTCATGACTTGCAAAAGCTTAAGGAATCTCTTCACAAAATTTCTTTAAACGATACGTCTATTAGTTTTATTGAAGAACGCTCATCGTTTCTGGGAAGCGGATTTAGGGTAGGATTCTTGGGTTTACTTCACGCCGAAATAGTTAAGGAGAGAATAGAACGCGAAAGTAATCTGGATATTTTACTCACCATGCCCCACGTACTTTATGAAGAGGGAGATAGTGGTATAAAAGAGCCTTATATTGAGCTGACAATCTACTCTCCCAAGGACTACGTAGGGGCAATTATAAATCTTTGTGAGACAAAGAAAGGGAATATGCTTAATCTGTCATATTATCAGAATAGCGCGATATTAAAGTATGAACTGCCCTATACAATGCTTGTTCGCGGATTGTCGTCGGATCTTAAAAGCATATCTTCGGGGTATGCCACAATCGATTATGAGCTTGCGGGATTTAGACAGGCTGACCTTGTTGATCTAAGAATACTAATAAACGGAGTTGATATAGACGTACTTTCGGAAAAAGTCTATAGGGACGAAGCAATGTTTTTGGCTCGCGAAAAAACGAAGAAATTGAAGGAAGCCTTGCCAAAGCAACAATTCCGCCAGATTATTCAGGCTGCTATTTCAGGGAATATTGTTGCGCGTGAAGAAGTACCGGCCTTCCGAAAAGACGTTTTGTCAAAAATGTCAGGAGGCGACAGGACTAGAAAAGACAAGCTTTTAGACAAGCAGAAGAAGGGTAAGCAAAAACTTTTGGTTGATGCGAGAGTAACTATACCCCAGGAGGTTCTATTCTCAATGATTAGAAGCTAGAGTGCGAAGAAGATAACAAATCCCAGAACCGTGAGTATTGCTCCAAGAAGTCCAACGCCCACTACTGTTTTATCCGGTCCTGTTGCCGGGAGGGTAGGCTCGGGAGTCGCTGTAGCAATAGCCCCCCCTCCGCCTACTGAAATTGTTTCGGAGCAAAAGTTGGGGTCACTTGTCGCGTTATTATCATCAATGAACGTAGCAGTCGCCGTAAATTCACCGTCAGTACTATATGTATGGCCTATTTGGGCGCTGACCGATGCTTCTTCGCCTATTCCTCCAGTTTCGGTCAAATCCTGTGCAGGCCCATCCCCAAAATTAAACGTAATCTTACTAACAATCCCGTCAGGATCAAAGCCCTCTGTAGTGAATGTTATCGATAAAGGAGCAGTTCCTTCTGTTTCGTCTACCGTGAAGCTTTCGCAAACAGGCGCTTGATTTGTATCTCCGCCTTCTTCATTGCCGCCGTCACCTTCAGTTGGTTCTGCTGTTGGAGCTTCAGTTGATTCTGCTGTTGGTTCTACGTCTTCCGAAGCCTCAATAATTACGTCTGTTCCTATAGCATTTGCTATGACTGGTTCTTTTGGTTCAGATTCTAAACTAGACCGGGCATCAGTATTGCCTGCCGTCATATCGAAGCTTAATGAAGTAAATGCTGCGGGATCGGCTTCTGTTACAGTTACCTCTTCTGCTACAAAATTAAGCGTTCCAAGAGTTTGTACTCCGCCGGTAATCCCGGGATTCAAAGCATTAATAGCCATTTCTACAGAAATAGTTCCTAAGTCCGGATCGTAGACAGGGGGGATGTTGGGGTCGATTATGAATTGGGATGAGGCGTTTTGCTCAAAAGCTATAATTTCTCCGCCGTCGTCGGTCTTAAGAGACAATACTTGAGGATCGTATTTCACAAGGAATTTTATCCAAGTTACTGCATTTATGTCAGGGTTTATTTTTACTTCTACTTGCACTTCATCACCCTTTTTTACTGTTTGGGTGAATTTATTTGTAAAAGGAGGCTGTAGTGGTGGGCAATTAGTCTCGCCAGGAGGGCATAATTGAAGATTTGTCGCTGCCTGAGCCCCGCTTCGGGTCTCCTGTTGCTGTTGAACCAAATACACCGTTAAGGGTATAGCCAGCATAAGGACTGCAAGAAAACCAAACAGGAGAAGTTTTTTACGGGAAATAGATCGCATAATGCTTTAAATTATCGTATATGAATATGAATTGCCATGTCAAGCAAAGGGGACATAGGACCTTGACAGACAAAGAGTTTTGTTGTATAAATTAGCAGACAAAATATCGGAGTGATATTTTGTTTTTTCTTATGATAGGAAAATTAAACATAAAACCAATATTTGATAATGTTTTGGTAAAGCCGCTTGAAGCGGAACAAAAAACTGCAACGGGCATTCTTCTTCCCGATAGTGCTAAAGAGAAGCCTCAAATTGGAGAAGTTATGGCAGTAGGAACAGGTCATGTTTCTCCTGAAGGTAAGGTAAGGCCAATGAGCGTAAAAGTAGGCCAAAAAGTTATGTATAAGAAATGGGGAGGAAATGAGGTTAAGGTAGCGGGCGAAGAATGGATGATAGTTGAGGAAAAAGATATCCTGGCAGTAATATCAAAATAATGGCAAAACAAATTAAATTTTCAGAAGAAGCAAGACAGGCATTAGTAAAAGGCGTAAATACTCTTGCCCAGGCCGTAGTAACAACCCTTGGTCCCAAAGGGCGAAATGTGGCGCTCGACAAAAAGTGGGGAGCCCCAAATGTAATCCACGATGGTGTAACTGTAGCCAAAGAAATAGAACTCGAAGATCCTTTTGAGAATATGGGAGCGCAGCTTGTTAAAGAAGCAGCTTCAAAAACGAACGACGTAGCGGGAGACGGTACGACCACAGCAACCCTTCTAGCGCAATCCATAATCAACATTGGTTTTAAAAACGTTACCGCAGGAGCAAATCCTATGATTCTTAAAAGCGGAATGGAGAAGGGAGTAAGTGTCGTAGTTGAGGAAGTAAAGAAAATGGCCAAGACTCTAAAAGAAGCGGATGTAGAAAAAGTTGCTACAATTTCTGCTCAAGACGAGCAAATAGGAAAATTAATCGCTGAGGCATTAAACAAGGTAGGAAAAAACGGGGTAGTGACGGTTGAAGAGGGAAGAGGGCTTGAAATGAGCTATGACTTAAAAGAAGGAATGGAATTCGATAAAGGATATGCGTCTTCATATTTTGTTACCAATCCTGACAAAATGGAGGCAGAGGTTGAGGATCCATACATTCTTATAACAGATAAAAAGATTTCAAATCTTCAAGAGCTTTTACCGCTTCTTGAAAATCTCGTAAAAGTATCTAAAAACTTTGTTATTGTCGCAGACGATATTGAAGGAGAGGCGCTTGCCACACTAGTAGTCAATAAAGTACGGGGAACATTCAATGCCTTGGCTGTAAAAGCCCCTGGATTTGGTGATAGAAGAAAAGAAATGCTTGAAGACATAGCAGTTCTTACCGGTGGCTCAGTTATTTCTGAAGATACCGGGATTAAGTTTGAAAGCGTAACCCTTGAACAGCTGGGGCGGGCGGATAAAGTATGGGCAGATAAAGAAAACACTAGAATAATTGGCGGAAAGGGAAGTCCTAAGGCGCTTCAAGGAAGGATTGCCCAGCTCAAAAAAGCAATTGAAACCACCACATCAGACTTTGATCGCGAGAAGCTCCAAGAACGTCTTGCCAAGCTAACTGGGGGAGTGGCAGTAATAAACGTCGGAGCAGCTACAGAAATTGAACTCAAAGAAAAGAAAGAAAGAGTAAACGACGCCGTTGCTGCAACAAAAGCAGCTCTTGAGGAAGGAATAGTTCCTGGAGGAGGAGTAGCTCTTCTTAAAGCACGAAAGGCCTTACTCTCTTTGGGTTTATCCCTTAAGATAGATGACGAAAAAATTGGGGTAGATATTCTTTACCAGGCCTTAGCAGAGCCAATCAGATGGATCGCAAAGAATGCAGGAGCAGATGAAGGATGGATTATGCGAACAGTTGAAGAAGCACATAGTGATCCAAAGAAAGGATCGGACTTTGGATTTAATGCAAAGACAATGGAATTTGGATCAATGCTTGGTGCAGGAATAGTTGACCCGGCAAAAGTCACAAGGTCTGCAGTCCAAAACGCTGCAAGCGTGGGGATGATGGTGTTAACAACTGAAGCTTTGGTAACAGATATTCCTGAGAAAAATCCACAAGGTACCCCTGGAATGCCTCCCGGTGGAATGGACTACTAAGAGTTAGAGGTTTGTGGGCTCGCCAATTTCTTACCCGCCCCAACTCTTGTATTAATTGGTATTCCTTCTGAACATTTTTGACATTCACCTTGGCGAACGGCCTTCATTTGTATGTCCATTAGGGAGTCTAAGATATCTACTCCTAAGTCTTGGGGTTTGACCCCACCTCTATTTGCAATCACTGCGACTCCTACGACTTCTCCCCCGATTTCTCTTACTGCCTCAACGACTGATTTTGCTGATCCGCCTGTCGTAAGAACATCTTCAACTACTAAAACTCTCTTGCCTTTTACGAATTCCTCATAGCCTCTTGTAAAAACGAAACCTTTATCTGCTTTTTCCGCGTAAACGCCTGGAACGTCGTGGCCCGTTATTAAAGTAAGAGCATCAGCTGTATTATTTGCCAGAATTACTCCTCCCATTGCCGGTCCAACAACAACTTCGATATCTGCGTCTTTAAAATCCTCCGCCCACATTCCGCAAATCTCTTTGGTTTCTTGGGTATGAGGATAAATTGCATCTTTGTTTATATAGGTGTCTCCATGTAGCCCTGAGGTATAAAGAAAATGGCCATCTGTTAAAACCGCTCCTGTTTGATCGAGAATTTGTCTTACTCTTTTTTCGCGAGAAATTGGAGGCCCATCAGGGAATGAAGGCCTTAATTCTGGTTGATCTAATCCTGCCATATTATGTCGCTAATCTATATTGATTTATTTCGTTTGTCAGTCTCTGTGTTTCTGCTCTTGCTGCTCCTGCAAAATCAGGACCGCTTGATGCAAATATTATACTTCTTGACGCATTAATAATCATTCCTTGTTTATTACTATCTCTGCCCGCTATTACGGTTGATTCTACGTCTCCGCCTTGCGCTCCAATGCCGGGTATAAGAATTGGCGTCTCTCCTGCTATTCTTCTAATCTCTGCTAATTCTACAGGACTGGTTGCTCCTGCAACCAAGCCAACATTCCCATTGCTATTCCAGTTTACAGCAGCAGCATAAGCGATTATTTGGTAAAGCGGAAACACATCGTCTCCAGTCATTTCCCTAAGTCCTTCTAGATCTCCAAATCTTTTTTTATAGAAATCGCTTAAGCGATTTAAATCAACGGGAAGATCTTGGAATTCACCTGCCCCCGGATTTGAAGTTCTCGCCAGAACTAAAATTCCCTTATCTGTTCTATCTAAGAAAGGAGCAAGAGCCTCTCTTCCTAAATAAGGATGAACAGTTACTGCGTCCGCGCCAAATCTATCGAAAGCTTCTTCGACGTATCCATTATTTGTATTCCCAATATCTCCTCTTTTGAAATCCAAAATAACAGGGACTCGTGGATAGGAGTGCTTTATATATCTTATTGTTTCTTCAAGAGCTGCAACTCCTTCGCTTCCTAGCTTTTCATAAAAGGCAGAGTTGGGTTTGAATGCGCATGCTAGGTCAGCAGTTGCGTCTATTATGCGCGTGTTAAAATCCACTAAGGATCTAGCTGATTTAGGCAGTTTTCCGTATCGGAGTCTAATCCTACACAAACAAATAGTCCTTGCGACCAACGATTCTCAAGCTTTGCGACGAACTCAGATTTGGGGAGAGTTGGTTCTAAGTCAGCAGAGGTTAATTGCTCGTTCATAAAAAAATGCCCTTTCGGGCACTCCCTAGATTATAATTTTTAAAATTAAATGTCAATAGTTTGAACTTTAAAACTTCACTGTGGTATATTTAGTTTCTAGCCCTTCCTATGCGTAGAATTATTCTTTTTGTTTTGCCGCTTATTTTAATAACCGCAATATTTTTGGTAACGATTTTTGTTGTGTCTAAGGAATCGGGAAAAGGCGCTCTTCAGGTGACATCAAATCCACCGAGTAAAGTCTATCTGAGCGGGTCATACATTGGTGATACTCCTCTTTGCAGATGTAAGCTTCCTGAGATGATTGAGGCAGGAGAATACGATTTAAGAATTGTTCCGAAAGACGCAGTATTTGATGAATTTAGGGAAAGAATAAAGGTATCCGCGTCTGTGCTTACTGTAATTGATCGGACTTTTGGAAAAGGTGCCCAGTCTTCAGGAAGCATAATAAGCCTGACCGAAATCGATGATAAGAAATCTTCGCCACTTCTCGTAGCTTCTTTCCCCAATAAGGCAGAAATAATAATAGATAGCAATCGCGAAGGCCTAAGCCCTCTCCTGCTAGATAAAATTACTGCATCGGATCACGAGGTCAGAATTTCCAAGGACAACTATAAGGAAAAAATACTTCGTGTTAGGACTGTCCCCGGATATAGACTTGAGATAACTGCATTTTTAAGCATAGAGCCATTAAAGAAAGCGACTGGTTCTGCATCGAGCGATACGCCTGTAATCCAAAAGATAGTAATACTAGATACTCCTACAGGGTTCCTAAGGGTTAGAGAGGGAAGTTCGGCTGCATCCCAACAGGTGGGTCAAGTGTCGCCTGGTGAGGAATACGATTTATTAGAAGAAGGAAACTCTTGGTACAAGATTAAGCTTAAGGATGGAAAAGAGGGGTGGATAAGTGAGACATATGCGCAACTTAAGCCCCAATAAAGTAAATAATAAATATTACCAAAAGACCCCAAATGATAACCGCTGTTAGTAAAGGCTTGTCTGAAAGGAGTACTTTTTCAGGACTTTCTCCTTCGTGCTTCTCGTAAATATCTTGAAGATAGCGCATAAGTATATAGACCACCGGAATGATGGTAACCATGAGCCATTTTCTCTGAAAGAAGGTCGGCAGAAATTCCGGAAAGAAAACGCCTGTCGGAAGCGTTATATCTTTTGGATCCTCCAGGAATGTAAAAAGAGAGTAGGAAATAAATGTTCCGGTTGCGAAGACTGAAGCGTAAACATCTAGAAGTCTTTCTGAGTAGTGAGATAAGGTTTTTCTGGTAGCAGCGATATGAGAATCCTTATTTTGTGACACTAGAGTCAACTCAGATCGTCTCTTCCCTATAGCTATGAAAAGAGAAATTGAAATGGTAGTAAGAAGAAGCCATACGGAAATGTGAAATCCTGTAGCAAACTCCCCGGCATACACTCTTAAAATATAGCCCGCTGCTATCGCTAGAATGTCAATTACAGTTACGGTCTTTAAGAAAGACGAATACATAAACTGCAGCAACAGGTAAAGAATTGTTAAGAAGAAAAATGCTGGTGTGACAGAAAGCGATAAAGCAAGAGACATGAAGAGTAAGAAAACAGCTATCGCTGCAGCAAGTGAGATAGGAACATCCCCGTGGGCTAATGGACGATACTTCTTAAATGGATGCAATCTATCATTCTCTACATCGAATATGTCATTTACGATATAGCTTGCCGAAGATAAGCCGCAGAATACAAAAAAGGCTATTATTACCTTGTTTAACAGAACGACGTCGAAGAGCTGTCCGGAAAAAACAATAGCAGCGAATACGGCAAAGTTTTTAATCCATTGCCTTGGTCTTAGAAGACGAAATATATCATACGGTAATTTTGTCATTGTTCTTTTTAAGAAAATAATTTAAAAACAGAATTGCGCCGCCAACAAGTACTGCTACCATTATAATAGCAAACAGCTTCCCTTTGCTCGATAACACCAAAGAAAGCGCCCCCAATATAGCAGATATAATCCAGTAAAACAACGCAATTCTTCTCTGACTGTAGCCAGATGAAAGAAGTAAATGATGAAGGTGTTTTTTATCATGCCAAAAAGGAGAACGACCCGAAATTACTCTTCGAAATACTGTATAGACGCCGTCTGCCAAAGGAACTCCCATGACGAGAATTGCTGTAGCCAACTTAGCGCTTGATAGCATTGCGACAACACTGAGCAGAAGATAAATTGATGTAGCACCATACCCTGGAAAAATTTTGGCAGGATGAAAATTGTAGATGAGAAATCCCAGCGCAGATCCTGCAATTATAAAAGCGAGCTTTGCGCTTAAAATACTTGCCTCATCAATTGCAGCGAAACGCAGACTTAAGATTCCTATAACTATCGCTGAGATTGCTACAATCCCCGGCATTTGTCCGTCTACTCCCTTGCTCCAGTTAAGCATATTCATTACCCAGACTATCCAAAAAATTGCAATAAAATCAGATAGAGAAAAGACGACATGCATACCAAGCAGGCTTATTGGAAGGTTAAAGTGATTAAGATAAAGTATTCCGCCAAACGGGTTAGTTATAAATGGAATATTTACTCCACTTGCAACAATAATTATTGCGCAAGCTATTTGTACGATAAAACGAAAATATGGAGAAATGTCAATTTTATCGTCAAGCACCCCGATGACAAGCGAAATAAAAGATGCAACAAAGATAGCAATTGTAGTAGGATTTATTGGAATAAAAATAAGAGACGCAACTACTACTCCCAGAAAAAGAGGTATGCCTCCTCCTCTAGGGATCGGCTTTTTATGAATTACGCCGGGATGTTTTCTTTTGGGGTCGTCAATTACTTTATGTTTTTTCAGAAGGCTAATTGCAGGGGGAGTTATCAATGCTGTAACAATAAATGAAATAAAAAATGACAGGATAATTGATGCAATCATATTACGAGTTGTATTGTTCGAATTGTGAAAAGAAGAGTCAAAATTGAAATTAGAAAGGTGGTAACAGCAAGCATTCTAGAAATTAGAGGAATAGTTTTATATATAACAGACGAGAATACGAAGTTAAAAATAGTTATGCCCAAGGCTATCCCGACGGGAAGAAAAATACCAATTGATGGACTGAATCTTTGCTCGCCCCATGGTAGTTGATTGAAGAGCGGAATGATGGGGGGGAGACTCCGAAAGCTTAGAACACCATATAAAAATGCAATTATAAGAACGATAATTGTCCCAAAGTAAAAACGAGAAAGGCTTCTGTTGAGCCGTAATTTATTAATTAATTCTTTCATAGATTAAAGCGTTATCTATCTTTATTCTCTCTTTGTAGTTAAAAAGCGAAAAAGGTAAAAGCTCTTTGTCCTGCATTATTACAATAAATTTTGGCTTTTTTCTAGTCAGAGAATCAGTTACTAGTGAAGGACCATCGCTGTAGCTAGTTACATGATAAAGGACAGTGTATCTGTGTGGCGGAATTTTATTGGTCATTTTGTAAATCTGGGCGTTATTTCCCCATAAATATATAGAATCAGCATCAGTTGTATTGGAATTAATAAAACTTGCTATTTTATAATCTGTTACCGCCCTTTTGTCAAAGAATCTTATATAGTCAGTTATTGGTTTTTTCCCTCCGACGAAATCTAGGAAGTTTTTATAATATCCCACCGTTTTATATTCATAGTGAAGGGGAAAGTTAGATAGGACAAGAACCAAAGTGAAAATAAACGCTACTGATAATGTACGACGGAGTTTCTTGTTCCACAAAAGGAGTCCTATGAAAAGACAGAAGCTTGGAAGGAAAACTAGGAGATAATGAACGTATGGCCTCTGAGAAAAAAATGAATTAAAAAGTGAAAATATAAACCAAATCAAAACAAAGAGAGAAGTGCTATCGAGCTCTTTTCTTTTTCGGAATATTATGTATAAGAATAAACCAAGAGCTCCGGCTTTGACGAAAAGAAGTCCTTGGGGAATAAGTAAGAAATTGCCAAGTCCAACATAAGAAATGTTGCTAAACAGCGAGGCGTCCATAAAGTTTTTAAAGTTTGCTGTTAAAAGGAAATAAATAGATGTGATAAAAACAGGCAGAATAAATCCCACTAGGAAGAAATATATCTTTCTGATTTCAAGCCCGCCATTTTTCTTTAAATGGAAAATTGTCAAAAAACTTAAGAATGCAAGCATATCAAAAATAGCTACAATCTTTGTGAGAAAGGCTAGAGACAGAATAACCCCACCGCTTACAAGTAAGGCATTTCTTCTGTCCTCGGTCTTTTCAGAAAGAGAGTATAGAATTAACAGCGCAGACATTATTATAGGAAGAAGCATGAAGTTTTCTGAGTTCGCAATGTTGCCCTCAATTATTGGTAGGCTGAAAAGAATAGCAAAAATCGCAGTTACTGTGTAAGTAATTTTTCCGCTTCGATTTTCAGAAAACAGCTTTTTTACCAAAAGAAAAAATGTCCATACGGATGCTGTTCCAAAAACCAGAGATGCCAGTCTTAATAGATATTGCTCACCGTTTAAAAGATTATAAATAACAAAAAGCAGAGGCGGTTTGTTATCAAATGCGTCCTGATATATGGTCCCGCCGTTTCGTAGGGTAACACCAATAGCTTGATATATTCCTTCGTCTCCATACCAATAGGGTTCAAAAAGCGAGGGGAGGCGAAAGAGAAAAAAAATAAAAGATAAAATTACTAGAAACCAAAACTCGCGACTTTTCTCAAGTCTTGTTATAAGCCTCATAGTTTTTCAGTAACCTTATACTCCATTTTTTTCCCAAACATAACTTGGGTATGAGAGATTATTGCCGGCAGGGAGTTAAAGAAAAAGCCCGCGACCGGCATAAGAACGAATTCCAGGGGAAAGAGCAATTCTCGAGTCTTAGATCTAGATATATACTTCGGTCTGTTTCTATAGTCTATGACTATCATGATAGCCAAGGCGATAATAGTAGACGCAAGTATGATTCGGGCTAGAATTGGAAGATTATAGCCGAGTGCAGTTCTGGCAAAAACGGGGTTTATAAGAGTTATGACATTTGCAGCTATGGTTATTATGAACCAGTTAACAGGCCACAGAAAATGATCGATAAGAACATGGAATAGAATTTTTGTTTTCTTAAAGAAGGGAACGTTGGGTACAGTAAACCACCATTTAATAAATAGCGGATCGTCAGATACCCCATAAGACCAGCGTCTTATCTGATGGTACTTAGTCTTAAGACTTTTAATGTATGTGTGAGACATAGGTGAATCGAGCGAAGTTTTCAGAAAAATAGGGTTTGCCTTTACGTCTCCTCCTGTTTTATAAAAAGCTTTGAAAAATACGCGGTAATCCTCAGGAATAACGTCAGTATCCCAAAATCCGATTCTTTCTAGGAGCTTGAAAGATAGAGAATAAGTCGATGTAGCGATTAGTCTGTCGCCTTGAACCAATAGGCCAGTTCTCCAAAGGCTAGAGAAAAAAGAGAAGATTCTTATTGGGGCAGGTACAGTCCAGAAGTTGTTGTGGTCTACTGTCGCAGATTGCCAGAAATTATTGTATTTTTTTTCATCCTTAAGAAAGCTTTGGGTTAGGTAGGAAAGGTATTGTGGGTCAAAGCATGTATCAGCGTCGGCAGTAGTGACAGTAGTGAAGTTAATATCAAGAGGCCCGCTTTTTATAATTTTTTTGTAAATGTATTTTCCGCCGTATGCTTCGTTTGAAGACTTACCTTTTACTTCCCCAGGAATATCAGGATGAAACGTAGAAAAGATTCCACCAAAGACTCCACCAAATTCGCGTATCAGATCATCAGCCTTTTTTCTGGCATTTTTCTCTCTTTTCTCCATTGCCAAAACCACATATATTTTCTCCTTTGGAAAGGTTTGCTGGGCAAGAGTTGTAATAAGCCTTAATAGTTTTTCAAAACTTTCCTGATAATTTGGGATGATTACGATGTGAGCTACTTCTGAAAAGTGATTTTGCTTTTTTGATTCAGATAGCCAATCGACTTTTTCTGCCTTTTTAATTTTCTGTGAGGCGATATACGCGGTTACCAAAAGTGCAAAAGATCGATAGAACCAAAAAACATCGAAAAACAGTACGAAGTAGGCTACTATGTAGGGGATTACCAAAGCGCCCCATAGAGGGAATAGAATCAAAAACCATGAAACAAATCCAGGAAGTATCTCTAGGGCTCGTTGGGTTTTTATAGGGTATCTGGTAAAAAACTTGTCAAAAAAGTGAGTCATATGCCGAACAAATCCATTGCATTTTGTGTTGTCTGGTCTCTTACCTCCTCAAAAGTTAAAGACTTGATTTCTGCGATGAAGTTACCAACTATTATAACATAAGCCGGCTCATTTCTCGTGCCTCGGTGAGGCTCGGGAGTGAGAAAAGGACTGTCGGTCTCGGTAACTATGCGGTCTATAGGCGTAGCCTTGGCGATGTCGGGGAGAGATACCGATTCTCCAGGGGGAAGCCCTTTGTATGTGATATTTCCATCAAAGCCTATGTAAAATCCTAAATCCAAGGCACCTCTTAGAATCTCCATCGAGCCTGCAAAACAGTGGAACATTCCGGGCGCGTCTCTTAGTATGTTTTTGTGATGTTTAAGAATCTCAATTATATCTTCCCCAGCGTGCCTATTGTGTATTTGAAGAGGAAGATTTAGCCTGTGCGCCAGTTCTATTTGTTTTTCGAAGACTTCTTTTTGAACCTTTGGTTCGACAATGCCATTCGATAGATACTTGAAATAATCTAGGCCCACCTCTCCGATAGCCACAACTTTTTTGTTTTTTGCCAATTCTTCTAAGTTCTGGATCCAGTTTTCCCCCGGTTTATCTGCATGATGCGGATGAACCCCAACAATTGCATAGAGCTCATCATATTCTTCCGACAACTCAACAGCTTTTTGACTTGAGTCAATCTTTGTTCCCACGTTAATAATACTTCTCACGCCCTGAGATAAGGCTCTTTTAATAGCCGCGTCAGAATCTTTTTTAAAAGACTCAAAATTTAAATGGCAATGAACGTCAATCATAACTAGATTATAACAGGCTACTTGAAAACTTCTTACGAATAAGCTTCTATTAGAGTATGAATCTATCTAGGTTGTTTAAGCTTGATAGAACCTCTCTAATTGCGTTCTTCATAGGTTTTGTTTTTTTCTTTGCATATCTCACGCTTTCCCTGGTCAAGCATGCTCATTATTGGACCGGATATGATTTATCAATCACAAACCAAATAGTTTGGGAATTTAGCCGATTTACCCTTCCCATCTCCTCGGTGCATGCATACGCTTTCACACCTGTATTTTCCGATCATGTTGAATTTGTCTACGCAATAATTTCGCCTTTTTATTGGATATTACCGGACGCCAGAATGCTTATTATTCTTCAGGTTCTAGCATTTATTTTGTCCGGAATTCCTATTTACCTCTTGGCTAAGAGACATAAAATAAATAACTATCTATCTCTTGCATTTTTAATTTCTTACTATATGTTTTTTGGAGTGCAAAATGCTTTATGGTCGGATGTCCATAGTCTTGTTTTCGGCATATCTTCTCTCTCATTCTTTATTTACTTTCTGGATGTCAAAAAAAAATGGCCGGCACTTCTTTTCTTTATTCTTGCACTCACCAGCAAAGAAGATATGGGCCTTCTTACTTTTTTCATTTCTTTTGTCTATTTCCTAAAAACTCGATGGAAACTTAATTTGTTTGTGATGATGGTCTCGTTTATTTACGTCTTTGTCGTGTTTTTTGTGTATTATCCTAACTTCACTTTAGGCTATCAGTATGCAGGAGAAAATGGTGTCTTATCCAATATTAATCTTTTAAACTATTTCAATACGCCTGAAAAAAGATCGGTCTTTATCTATTCCTTTTTGCAAACGGGGTTTTTATCTCTTCTCAATCCGTTATTTTTAATCCCATACCTTTTGGATTTGGGGCATTATTTTGTATTAGGAGAAAGAGTAACTTCTGCTCAAGGACTTTTCCTTCATTACAGAGTAACATCGGCGATTCTTTTAATTTGGCCAGCGATTTTGGTAATCGGAAAGTTTAAGAAATTGAATAATAAATATCTAGCTCTTTATGTTTTGTTTTTTGCATTCCTGGTAACTTATCTTTTGCATTCACCCCTGACGTATCTTTCCAAGAAATGGTTCTGGACAACTCCAACTGGCGTTAAAAACATCGAAAAAGCGATTGAAGCATTACCAAAAGATGCCTACGTAGTAACCCAAACAAACATCTCGCCTCACATCTCCAATAGAAAGCTTATTGTTACTATGTGGGGGGAGGGAAAAGATTTTGAAAAAAATTCCCCTTGCGGAGAGCCTAAATGTGATTGGTTTAAGTGGTCAGGTGATCCGAAATTCATGCTCGTAGATACTGCGCCAGAGTGGAACATTCTCCATCTTCTGGCTAACAGGGAGGACTTTATTTCTGCTCTTTCGAATATGGAAAGGGAAGGGGTTATAAAAAAGTACAAACAAATAGGAACATCCACAATCTATACTGTCCACAAGCGCCCCTATTGACAACGATTACGGTTTCAAGCTATAAAATATATATGGCTAAAAAAACTAGGAGGCATCAAAGCTTCAAAATGACCCCGCATGGACATCCCAATGAGAGAGTCTTTCTCTACATTGTTATTGCAGTTCTTCTGTCTGTAGCTGTGGGATATTTCTTAAAAGATCAAGCAGCCTCGGTTCTAGGCCTCAGCTCCTACTAAATCCTCGGGAAAAGGGGAGGGGCGGATTTAATCTTCGCTTCGCTAAACTGTTTTTCAATTCGTTCGGTAGTCTCGGGCATAAATGGTCTAAGAATTCCTGAAATTTCTAATATCCCGTCCACGAGATGCGCGAGAACGCTTTTAATTTTGGGATCCCTTCTCTTAACTAACTCCCATGGTTTTTCAGAGTCTACAAACCTATCCAGTTCTCCAATCCTTCCCCAAACTATTGAAGCCGCATCTTCAAGCCGAAAATCATTAATTGCAGAATCATACTCTTCTTTATTCTCAACATGCGAGTCAGAATCTGAATTTTGTGTAAAATCAGCTGACTCACACAGTTTTGCTACCCTTGATACCAAGTTTCCGAGCCCGTTTGCGAGTTCTGCATTGTAAGCTTCGGTTAACTTTTCGAATGAGAAATCCCCATCTTGTCCAAAAGGGAATCGAGATACCAAGAGAAAACGCGTAGCATCTACTCCAAATTTATCCACTAATTCTTTTGGTGAAATAGAATTTCCTGCAGATTTGGACATTTTCGCTCCGTTAATTGTAAAAAATCCTGTTGCAAAAACTGATTTTGGTAGTTCCAGATCAGCCGCTTTTAAAAGTGCAACCCAGATAACAGTATGGAACCAGAGAATGTCTTTTCCAATTAGGTGTACATCTGCTGGCCAAAAATCTTTCTTGTTTTCTAAAAATTGTGTTGCAGTATAGTAGTTAAATAATGCTTCTACCCAAACATAAATAGTTTGTTTCCCGTCCCAGGGAATAGGAATTCCCCAAGAAACTCCTTCCCTGGAAATTGCTATGTCTTTAAGTTCGTCTCTGAGTTTCCCAAGTATTTCGCTTTTCTTGCTTTTTGGAAGAATTTCGACTGTTCCTTTCTCAAACCATCCGATCAGGTCTTTTTTAAACTCAGACAGTTTAAAGAAATAGTTTTTTTCTTTCTGGTGAACGGGCGTTAAATTGGGGTGAAGCGGGCATTTTTCCTCAACCAAATCGCTTTCGGCCAGGAATTTTTCGCAACCTACGCAGTACAAACCTTCGTAAACCCCTTCATAAATAAGCCCTTTGTTATAAATTTTTTGCAAAATTTCCGAAACCTTCTTTTCGTGTCGTGGATCGGTTGTTCTGAAAAAGTGAGAGTAGTCTATGTTTAATAATTTCCACGCTTCTTCAAACTTTGGGACAATATCATCTGCAAATTCTTTTGGGTTTTTGCCTGCATCTTTTGCAGCCTCCGCAATTTTTGCTCCGTGCTCATCCGTCCCTGTTAAAAAAAAGACGTTTTCCTCTCCCAGCTTTTCTTTATAGTACCTAGCGAGTATGTCCGCAGCCACTGTTACGTAGGCGTGCCCTATGTGTGGGACGTCGTTAATGTAAAAAATTGGTGTAGTTAGGTAGAACTTGTTCATAATTTTAGCAATTAGCATTTAGCCACTAGCAACTAGCTCGAATTTTAGCAGACTTGACGATGACAGTCTAATAAGGCGAGTATACTAGTATACCTGTCCAGGGGTTAAGTCTGATCTATTTTTTCTTAATAACAAATAATTCTACTGTTACGAAAAGAGCGAGGAAGAGAGCTCCAAATAACCAGTGGGTAAGTCCAACTAAGCGTAAAATTAGATAGAAAAGAATTAAGAGTGAAATAACTATTCCTTGAGTTTTTTGAATGAAAATAAAAGTCAGAACTGAAAAAATAAATCCTATTAAGGAAGTTAAGAAAATCGGTAAAACCGGAACTCCACTGTTTAAAACTGTAAACTTATATTCCGGCGAAAATGAAAAAAATATGTAGGCTGTTGAAATTGCAAGTAAAATCGCAAGCAAAAGATAAACAAAATTATGCCTTTTTCTGGCAATTGGCTTGATTCTTATCCTCATTTTGTCCACTAAACCCAGTATAGCATTTGTGACCTCTTGACAGGAATTAGCAATCATGGTATATTACTGCTAATTATGCATGACCTGACACAAAGGCAGATAGAAATCCTCAAGAGTTTAATCGAGGAATATATTGAAACAGCAGAAGCCGTAGGTTCTGAGACTCTTGAAAAGAAGCACTCTTTGAGTGCAAGTCCTGCGACCATTCGAAATGAAATGGTACGCCTTACAGAATTTGGATATCTAAAAAAACCTCATACTTCATCAGGCCGAATTCCTACCCCTCAAGCAATGAAGTTTTATGTAAAACAGCTCATGAAGGAAAAGGAACTTTCTGTGGCAGAGGAAGTAGCTGTAAAAGAGAAAGTTTGGGACTTTCGAGATGAGCACGAGAAATTTCTCCATGAGCTTACAAGGTCTTTAGCAGAAAAGACTAAGGCTTTGGCAGTTTCTGCAACAGATGACGGAGGGTGTTTCTTCTCGGGTTATGCGAATATTTTGGATATGCCGGAATTTTTCGATATTGATCTAACAAAGGCTTTGCTCTCCGCGTTAGATGATGAAGAAGCCTACCTCCAGCCATTATTCCAGGGAATAATTGGAGAAGAGGATGTTTATGTTCTAGTCGGTGACGATCTAGGCCCAGGGTTGCAGGGCCCGTATAGTCTAGTTTTTGCTAAATATACTACTTCAATGAATCAAAAAGGAGAGATAGGTGTTATAGGACCGGCAAGACTTGATTACACATCGATTGTACCGACAGTTAAATACTTCGGACGTTTAATAGAAGAAGTGGCTAGGGGATGGTAGAATGAGTAAGAAGGATAATAACAGAAAAGAAAAAACCCTAGACATAGAGAACCTTGAAAATCAATTAAAAAGAGCAGTAGCAGACTATCAGAATCTTGAAAAAAGAATGGATTCTGAAAAAAGAGAATGGATAAGATCGGGAAATAAAGGCTTGATATTAAAGTTCTTACCGGTCTTAGATATTCTATTTCTTGCACAGGGACACATTAAGGATGAAGGACTTTCTCTTTCGATCGAGAAATTTTTAGAAATTTTGAAAGAAGAAGGAGTAGAGAAGATCGAAACAGAAGGGCAAGACTTCGATCCGAATAAAATGGAATGTGTTTCAGTGCAAGAAGGAGCGGAAAATAAAGTGCTCTCAGAACTGCGGCCGGGATTTGTCCTAAGCGGACAGACTCTTAGGCCATCACAAGTAATAGTAGGTTTAGGAAGTTCACATAAAGATACGAATCCAATAACAAATGAGCCGGGTTCAAAAGAAGTTTTTAATCAAGATGACCCGAATAATAAGTGGGAAGACATGCTAAAAGAAGATAATGATTCTCAGAATTAAATTTATGGATGTATTACCAATATTACTGATAGCTACTTTAGGGTTTATTGCCTTTGTGCTAATGGCTATAGCACATGTATTGGGACAAATTAGGGATGAACTTTATCATTTGAGAAATAAATAATATGGCAAAAATTGTTATTGATGATAATCAAAAAGGTAGGTTTATAGTAGAAGAAATTCCTGTCATTTCTACTATTCCTGATTTTAACAGGAAATTATTCAAGGTTTTTAATGAATCTACAAAGGAAAAATTTTATGAAGGAATTTCTATTAGTCGAACTAATTTTGCAGTTGAGAGAAATAGAGGAATTACAGAGGATGAAGTATGGAATCGCAATATAAACGATATAATAGTTAAGCAATTAATACTCAATGGAGTTAAAAATAGAGAGATCTTACTCGGAGATAAATATGAAACAAAAGAACTTAATCCAGAAGACGGTAGTATAAGAGAGCAGAATAATTAATATGGCTAAAATTATAGGAATTGATTTAGGTACAACAAATTCGGCAGTTGCGGTAATGGAGGGAGGATCTCCTAAGATTATCCATAGCGCTGAAGGAAGAAATGTAATACCGTCGGTGGTCGATCCGATTAGTCATGTTGTTGGAGACGTTGCTAAAAGACAGCTTATTTTAAAGCCAAAAACAACAATTTTTTCGATAAAAAGACTAATGGGAAGAAAATACACAGATGAAAGCGTGCAGTATGACCTTAAGTGGCTTCCTTATTCTATTAAATCCGGTAGAGACGGTATGGCTGATGTTGAAGTTGACGGAAAAACATTAACTCCGCAGGAAGTAAGCGCCATGATACTTCAAAAAATAAAAGCAGATGCCGAAGCCTACTTGGGCTCAAAAGTTACACAAGCTGTTATTACTGTCCCTGCATATTTTGACGATTCGCAGCGTCAAGCTACGAAACAAGCTGGAGAAATTGCAGGACTTGAGGTTTTAAGAATTATTAATGAACCTACGGCTGCAGCACTTGCGTACGGGCTTGACAAGAAAAATGCACACACTATCGCAGTTTATGACTTGGGGGGCGGAACATTTGATATTTCAATACTCGAGCTTGGAGAAGGAGTTTACGAAGTAAAATCAACAAACGGAGATACGCATTTAGGCGGAGATGATTTTGATAAAGCAATAATTGATTATTTAGCAGAAGAATTTAAAAAACAAAATGGAGTTGATTTAACAAAAGACCCCCAGGCTTTGCAGCGACTTCGAGAAGCAGCTGAAAAAGCAAAAATTGAGCTTTCAAGCTCCACTGAGGCGCAGATTAACCAACCCTTTATTACGCAAGGCAAAGATGGACCTTTGCATTTAACAGTTACATTAACAAGGGCAAAACTTGAGCAAATTGTTGATCCATTAATTCAAAAAACCCTTAAACCTGTCGAGCTTGCTTTAAAAGATGCAAAAATGAAAGTCTCTGACATTGATGAAGTTGTTTTAGTTGGGGGAATGACCAGAATGCCAAAGGTTATAGAAGCTGTAACTAAATTTTTTGGTAAAGAAGCAAATAAATCAGTAAATCCCGATGAAGTAGTTGCGATTGGAGCAGCTGTTCAGGGAGGAGTCTTAGGAGGAGAAGTAAAAGATGTCCTCCTTCTTGATGTCACTCCATTGACCTTAGGAATTGAAACTCTCGGCGGAGTTTCAACGCCTTTAATTGAAAAAAACACAACTATTCCTACATCAAAATCCCAGGTCTTCTCAACAGCCGCCGATAACCAGACACAAGTAGAAATTAATGTCCTGCAGGGAGAACGTCCTATGGCTCAAGACAATAAGTCGCTGGGTAGGTTTATTCTGGACGGAATTCCGACTGCTCCTCGAGGCGTGCCTCAGGTAGAAGTGGCATTTGATATAGATGCCAACGGAATTCTAAATGTGAAGGCTACAGATAAGGCCACAGGAAAAGAGCAAAGCATAAAGATTACTGGTTCTACAGGACTTTCTAAAGAAGAAGTTGAGAAGATGACGAAGGAAGCAGAGACCCACGCAGAGGAAGATAGGGTAAAGAAAGAATCAGTAGAAGCGAAAAATCAGGCAGATGCGATGGTTTTCACGGCCGAGAAAACATTAAAAGATAACGAGGGCAAAATCGCTGATGACCTAAAAAAGGAAATAGAAGAAAAAACAAAGGCGCTGAGAGAAATACTTTCCACGGGTACAAAAGAAGACTTAGAGATCAAAACAAAAGACTTGTCAGACACATTGACAAAAGTTGGTCAGGCAATGTATCAAGCGAAGGGTTCAGAATCTGGTTCGGCCGCCTCCGCTGACAGCTCTGGCGAACCAAAGGAAGAGCCAAAAGAAGACGGAGAAGCAAAAACGGAAGATAAAAAAGCTGATGAGCCTGTTGAGGGTGAAGTGGTAAATTAATGAAGCGCTGAGGTCGGAATAAAAATTTTCTTGTTGCGCGCGCGGAAAAAGGTTAGTTTTAAACCCAGCTCCTGCCCCGCAAATTCTCACAACGAAAATTTTCATTCCTCCCCGCGCAATTTTTGTTTTTAATATGTGCGGAATTTTTGGCTACGTAGGAAAAGATAATAATGTCGGTAATTTAATTCTGGAAGGATTAAAAACTCTTGAGTATCGTGGATATGATTCGTGGGGAATAGCCGTAAAAAATGGTAAAACGATAGAGATCGAGAAAAAAGTTGGCAAGATCGGCGATCCAAAACTAAGGTTTCCCAAAAGCAGTATTGGCATAGGTCATACCAGATGGGCAACACATGGCGGAGTTACTGTCGAAAATGCTCATCCGCACCTTGACTGCAGTAGGAAAATTGCAGTCCTCCATAACGGAATAATCGAAAACTTCGAAGAGCTAAAAAAAGAATTATTGGAACAAGGCCACAAGTTTGTTTCGGAGACTGATACAGAAGTTATGCCCCATCTTATAGAAGAAGGTTTAAAGAAAGAAGGATTCGCGTCCTCGGTAAGAGATGCTTTCAATAGGCTTAAAGGGCTTAATGCGATCGTCGCACTTAACGCTGATTCCTCAGAAATTATAGCAGCCAAAACTGGATCGCCTTTAGTGATAGGCGTGTCAGACGACGGATATTATATATCTTCAGATTCGCTGGGGCTTGTTCCCCATACAAGAAATCTTCTTTTTTTGGAAGACAATGAAATGGTAATTCTTGGAAAGACTCTAAAGCTTATCTCCCTGCCACGAGGAGAAGAAAAAACTCCCGATATCCAGACGGTGGATTGGAAATTTGAGAAGGTAGATAAAGGTAAATACAAACACTTTTTATTGAAAGAGATAAACGAGCAACCACAAGTTGTAGAAAATATTGCACTTAACTACGAAACTGAAGTAAAAAACTTAGCAGATCTAATCGATGAAGCATTTGGCACATTTCTTTTGGGGTGCGGCACTGCTTCATACTCAGGGCTAGCGGGAACGTATCTCTTCTCGAAAATTGCAAAAAAACATGTTAACTTTTCCATTGGTTCTGAGTTTAATTACCTTGAAGATTATCTAACGCCAAAAAGTTTAGTTATCCCCATTTCGCAAAGTGGAGAAACAATTGACGTTGTTGAACCTGTTGCCCGGGCAAAACAAAAGGGGTCAAGAATAGCCGCGATTACGAATGTTTTAGGCTCCACGCTTTATAGACAGTCAGATTTTAAAATTTTACTTGGGGCCGGGCCTGAAAAGGCAGTTGTAGGTACAAAAAGCTTTACAGCAATGGTAGCCGTGCTTTTATTCACAGCTTATACGCTTGCCAAGCGACAAGCCGAAGGGAAAAAAATGCTTTCTCTAGCAGCAGAAAATGTTTCTGAAATCCTAAAAAACCATGTTGGAGAGAATATTCAAAAATTAGCGGCCACACTTAAGAATAGGGAGCATATTTATGTCATTGGGAGAGGTATATCCTATGCGACTGCCCTAGAGGCTACGCTCAAAATTAAGGAAACAGCGTGTCTGCATGCAGAAGGATTCGCAGGTGGAGAGCTCAAGCATGGAGTAATTGCGCTTATTGAGAAAGGGACACCGTGTATAGTTATTGCCCCCAATGATGAGACGTATGACGATATTATTTCTAACGCCCAAGAAGTTAAAGCAAGAGGAGGAATCATAATTGGGATAGGTCCTCGTCCAAATAAGGTTTTTGACCATTTCCTCCAAACAGCTGATGTAGCGGAAGCAACAATTATCCCCCAAGTAGTTGTCGCCCAACTGCTCGCATATTACTTAGCGCTTGCCCGAGGAATAGAAGACCCGGATAAGCCGAGAAATTTAGCAAAAAGTGTCACCGTTAAATGACTATTGATGATTGATTATTGAATATTAAATTGTCAATTGTCACTAGTAAATATAAAATATTATTGTTATGGCAGAAAGCATTGATTTTTACGGAGCTTTAGGAGTCTCAAAGACTGCAAGCGCAACTGATATTAAAAAGGCTTACAGAAAGCTTGCCTTAGAGCATCACCCGGATAGGAATAAGGGAAATAAAGAATCTGAAACAAAGTTTAAAGAAGTGACCAAGGCTTATGAAGTTTTATCTGATCCTCAGAAAAGACAAACCTATGATCAGTTTGGGGCAGCAGCTTTTGAACAGGGTGCAGGGCAGGGACCCTTCGGCGGTAATCCGTTTGCTGGGGGATTTGGTCAACAGGGTCAAGGACCGTTTACATACACTTATACAACAGGAGGAAACGAGGGGGGGTTTGATTTCGGAGGATTTTCAGACCCTTTTGAAATATTTGAACAGTTTTTTGGCGGAACGTCACCTTTCGGCAGGCAGCAAAGACGTCCTGTTTACTCCGTATCGGTCTCCTTTATGGAGGCTATTAATGGCGTAGCAAAAAGAGTAAGCATAGATGGAAAAACCCAGACTATAAAAATTCCCCCAGGAGTGGACAATGGATCAAGAATTAGATTTCAGGAATACGATATCTTAGTTGAGGTCGCTCCGGACAGGAAATTTAAAAGAGAAGGTGCAGACATAATTTCTGATATTGAGCTTTCCTTTGCAAAAGCTTCCTTAGGGACTGAGGTAGAAGTTAACACAGTAGCAGGTCCTGTAAATTTAAGAATTCCGCAGGGAACTCAGCCGGGCACCGTAATAAGGCTTTCGGGAAAAGGAGTGCCTAGGGTAAGGGGTTCTGGGCGGGGAGACCACTATGTTCAAATTAAAATCACGGTACCCAAGAATCTTACAGCAAGACAAAAAGAACTTCTGAAAGAGTTTGATCAGGAAAAAGGAAAACACGGCTGGTTCTAGATTGTAATTTTGTCTTGAAGTTTCTATACTTAGCTTGTGATCGCCCTGCCCGTTATTTTTTTCAAGTTCTGGTTTCTGGAGGCTCCGGAGTCTCTTATTTCTTTTTATGCCTCTCTAAATAAAGCCCTACTCGAGCTTTTTTCACTTCCCCTTCTTATCAAAACTTTCTTTAAACCATGGAAAAACGAATACAGAAAAGGATTGATTGGATTTTCCCGGGGCATGGGAATGTTTATAAAAAGCTTTGTTATACTCGCAGATTTGGCAATTTTTGTTTTTTTTATTCTTCTTGAAGCTATTGTTTTTTTCGCATTTATTCTATGGCCATTTGCAACGCTTGTTCTTTTGAAGCCAAACTAAAATGAAAGGCATTGTCAGGCTTTACCATTTTTATAACTCTTTAATACTTAAGATATTAAGGTCTGTTTTGCTTCTTTTATTGGTGTTTGCTGTTTTCCTCACTTTTTCAAAGATATTTCTTTTTCTTCTTTCCGTCTTTTTGATCTGGGAAACTTTTTTTATTTTTAAAATCTCAAAAACGACTCCCAATCTTAGAATTTCGGATAACAGAGAAGACCCAATGGGTTCATTTACTCTTAAGTCTCAAGAAGCTCTACTTTCCGGGAAAACAGAAGATATTGTTAAAAATCTTCTTAAGTTTCCATCAGTCAAGTTCCTAATTGGTAAAGCGGAAATAGACCCTAAAGATTTGATCTTCAAAGAAGTAGCTAAAAAAGACTTAAGTGAGGCCTCTTTTTCTCTGGCTAGCGAGAGAGGAGGAGCATATGTCACGCCTTTTGATATTTTCGCAAGCTTTCTTCTGCTTTCCGAGGAAGAGACAAAAGCCCTTTTTAATAGAAGGCTAAAGAAAGAAAATCTCCTTCACATTTTGCGATGGACTAAGGAGAAGTTTCCAAATGAAGAATCACATAAACCCCTTAGAGCCGAGTTTTGGGGCGAAGGGATTGGAGAAAGCTGGGTTCATGGATGGACTCTTGAGACAAAGAAGTATATGACTGATTTTACTGCGAATGTTTTGCGAAGAAAGCCTGACTATTTTGGACGCGATAAAGAATACCGAGGAATAGTAGAAGGACTTTCTTCGGGTCAAAGCGTACTTCTTGTGGGGGAGGAGGGTGTCGGCAAAACGTCTCTTATAGAGGCATTAGCGATAGAAAGCTTTTCGGGAAAGCTTTCGGGCAATCTTTATCATAGGAGAATTTATCAATTTATGGCAGATGCTTTTCTGGCAGGTGCACAAAACCAAGGAGAGCTTGAGCAAAGATTTGTGTTATTTACAGATGAAGTAAGTCATTCGGGAAACATTATAATTCTTATCCAAAATCTAGAGACAATACTGGGTCAGGGATCCTTAAATTTGGATCTATCAGGGCAACTCCTTCCATATCTTGATGCTTCGGATAAAAAACTTCTTTTAATCGCAACTTCAACTGAAGGAGTATATAAAAAATTCATAGAACCTAAAACCTCTTTTGCAGCATCTTTTAAAACCGTAAGAGTTGAAGAGCCGGATAGGGATCAAATAGCGGAGATCATTATTAAAAAAAGTTTTGATATTGAGGAAAAATATAAAGTTCTCGTTTCCTATAGGGCAATGCTTGCAGCACTCGATCTTGGAAAAAAGTATTTGCCGCAGCGTGCAAATCCGGGAGCATCGGTCTTGCTTCTTGAGGATGCCGCAAATAGATCCAAGCTTTCTAAGAAAAATGTAGTAACAGAAGAGGACGTCACTTTTGAAGTAAAGACAAAGACAAATCTTCCTATTGGTTTGCCAAAAGATGATGAAAAAAAGACTCTTCTGAATTTGGAAGAGGAAATGCATAAGAGACTTGTGGATCAGGAAGACGCGGTAGGCTCAATAGCAGAAGCTATGAGAAGAGTGAGGGCAGGGCTTGAGTCAAATAAGAAACCTATTTCTTTTCTTTTCCTAGGTCCTACAGGAGTTGGGAAAACGGAAACCGCAAAAACTCTGGCAAATATTTATTTTGGAGGGGAAGCAAAAATTATAAGAATAGATATGTCCGAATTTGCGGATTCATCGGGGGTGAATAAAATTCTAAGTCCTGACAAGGGGTCTCTTTCGGATGAGATTTTTAATTTCCCTTTTTCTTTGGTTCTTCTTGACGAGTTTGAAAAAGCAAGCTCTTTGGTTCACAATCTTTTCCTCCAGGTTTTAGATGACGGGAGACTTACGGATAACAGCGGAAGAACCGTGAATTTTGCGGACGCCATAGTTATAGCCACTTCAAATGCCGGATCGGAATACATAAGAGAATCCCTTCAAATAAATCCCATTCTTGATAAAAATTTCAAAAAAAATCTTTTAGACTTTGTTCAGAAGAATGGAGTCTTTGCCCCCGAGCTTCTCAATCGATTCGACGAGCTTGTCGTATTTAAACCCTTATCAGGTCAGGATTTGAGAAAAATAGCGTCCCTCATGCTTTCAGAAGTTGCAAAGAATATGAAGGAGAAAGACATAGAGGTGTCTTTTGACCAAAGTGTAGTAGAAAAGGTGGCTATGGGAGGAGCAAGCGATGAATTCGGAGCAAGACCGCTTCGCCGATTCATTCAGGATAATATTGAAGATATTCTTGCAAGAAAGATTTTAACAGGCGAGATTCAAAGAGGAGAAAAGCTTGTAGTGGTTTCTGTTAACGGAACAATCTCGGTAAACAAACAATAGTTTGCTTGCCCTGAGTTTTGTCGAGGGGCTATAATTGCCTCAAATGAAATTCAAGCTGAAAAACGATAAGTTTAGGAAGTCTCGTGGTGGGTACTCAAGGCTTTTGGAAATAAGTTGTTCTTCCTGCAACACTAAGCTTTTTAAATATCAAAAAGACGGCCCTGGAATTATAAAAAGGCTGTATGTCGATAGAATTTATCTGGAGGTGAGCGGATCTACCATAAAATGCGAAAACTGTAAAAGGCTCGTCGGAAAATTAACAGTTTACGAAAAAGAAAATAGACCTGCTTATGCTATCCAATCTGGAGCTATAAAAAAGAAAATTGTTAAGCTATAATTGCCCCATGAAAGATTGTATATTTTGTAAGATCTCAAACGGAGCTGATCCTAAAAAAGTGATTTGGGAGGATGAGAAGCATATTGCATTTCTTTCTCTTCATCCCAACACAAAAGGTTTCACTGTTGTAACCACGAAAAAACATTACCCAAGTTATTATTTTGATCTTCCGGACGAAGTCTTAAAAGACCTAACCATTGCTTCCAAAAAAGTCGCAAAGCTTCTTGACCGAAAATTGGAAGATGTCGGGAGAACCGGAATGGTTTTTGAAGGATTTGGCGTAGACCATGTCCACGCAAAGCTTTTTCCCATGCATGGAACTGGGAATATGAAAAAGTGGAAGAAGCTTTCATCAAGTGTCGATAAGTATTTTGAAAAATATGAGGGCTACATTTCGTCTCATGACTACAAAAGAGCAGATGATAAGGATCTTGAAGAACTTGCCAAAAAGATACGGGAATAGCCACTCTGCTATAATTGGCGCAATGAAAAACGCTATTATTTTTCATGGTTCTGGAACAACTCCAGATGCGGTTTGGCAGCCATGGTTAAAAAAAGAACTGCAGAAAAAAGGCTATTCTGTTTCAATTCCAGTTTTAACTTCCGATGATCCGGCTGCTCTCAATGTCTGGTTGCCGCTTGCTTTAAAAGAGAACTACAATGACCAGACTGTTTTAATAGGTCATTCATCAGGAGCTCCTCTAACTCTTTCAGTACTGGAAAACTTAAATGTAAAAGTTAAGCAGGCTATATTGGTTGCCGGATTTATTTCCCCTCTCCTTTACGATAAAGGATATAATCCAATCCTTCAAAAAAAATATGATTGGAATAAAATTAAGAAGAATGCAAACGAATTCATTTTCATCAATTCCGTTAATGATCCGTGGGGATGCAATGAGGAGCAAGGAAAAGCGATGTTCAATAAGCTGGGTGGATCGCTTATTGTAAATAAAGAAGGCCATATGGGTTCTCAAAAATTCAATCAACCATACAAAGAATTTCCATTTTTGCTTAGGTTAATTGAATGAGCTTTATTTTGCTTCTGCTATAATTGCGGCATGAAATTACTTTTAACATCTTGTGGAAATGCGAATAAATCTATCGAAAAGGCTTTGTTAGAGCTTTTGGGTAAACCATTTAAAAAGGCAAACTTAACCTTTGTCCCAACGGCAGCAAACGTAAACGAAGGAGATAAGAGCTGGCTTCTTAACGATATGAACAATTTCAAAAAACTGGGTTTTGCCTCATTTGACATTATTGATATATCTTCGGTACCCAGACATATATGGCTTAAAAGTTTTAAGAAAGCAGATGTATTTGTTTTTGGAGGAGGAGATACTTATTATCTTTCAAAGTGGATCAAAAAATCTGGGCTTTTAGAAATACTTCCTAAATTATTAAAAACAAGAGTTTATGTTGGAATAAGCGCAGGAAGTATGGTTACTGCCAAAAATATTTCTCTTGCCACCGTAGGTATCTTATATTATGAAAAATACGGAAAACTTAAAAATAAAAGCGGCTTAGGACTCGTTGACTTTGAATTAAGACCTCATCTGAATTCCAACTGGTTTCCCAAAATTAGACTGCCATATCTTAAAAAGCTTGCGGAAAAAGTGCCATACAGCTTTTATGCTATCGATGATGACACTGCGATAAAGGTAGTGGGTAATAAAATCTCAATTATTTCCGAAGGTGAATGGAAAAAATTCAACTAAATGATAACGCTTTCGGGACTTATTGATCCCCCGTCCACTTAAAAACCTAGGGGAAATGAAAAAATGTTATAATCTTCCGAATGCTTCATAGGCCTTTTTTTGATCCCCATCTGTCCTACGAAGAAAATTATAAAAAAGGACCATTCGGAGCATTTGCAGACAAAAAAGTTTTCAAAGACAAAGGAAAGCCAAGCTATAATTTTTTGGGTGAAAAGGTATTTCTTCCACTTGGAATTCCCGCAGGGCCTCTCTTAAACTCGAAATTTACAAATGCAGCTTTGGATAAGGGATTTGATATCGTTACTTATAAAACAGTAAGAAGTAAGAAATATTCTTCTCATTCATGGCCAAATGTTTTGTCGGTTAAAGTGCATGGGAAATTAACAGAGAAAAAAGCAGAGCGAGGGGTTATTGGCCACCATGGTTATAGTCATCCGTTATCTATTACCAATTCATTTGGTGTTCCATCCTTTGATCCTGATGTTTGGCAAAAAGATTTAGCTAAGGCTGTAAGACACGCCCGAAGAGGACAAGTTGTTGTAGGAAGTTTTCAGGGAACAGTAAACAGTCAGCATGATAATGAAAAGTATCTTAAAGATTTTATTCTGACTGCCAGACTTATGAAAGAAACAGGAGTAAAAATTATGGAAGTGAATCTTTCGTGTCCAAACGAAGGTCACGGTAATTTACTCTGCTTCGATATAGAAAGAGCAAAGTTTATCGTGTATGGAATAAAGAATAAAATAGGCAATATTCCATTGATCGTGAAGATCTCTTATTTTCATAATGAAGAAAGACTTAGTAAGTTCGTTTACGAGCTAGGCAGCATAGTAGATGGCATAGCGGCAATAAATACATTACCCGCCAAAGTAATTGATGAAAAAAATCACCAAGCTCTTCTTGGAGAGGGAAGAATAAAAAGTGGGATTTGTGGTAGTGCTATACAATGGGCAGGACTTGAAATGGTAAAAAGACTTAAGAAATTGCGTGAAGAATTGGGTTTGTCATTTGCCATTATCGGAGTGGGTGGAGTAACTATCCCAGAGGATTACTTCAAATACAAAAAAGCAGGAGCGGATGCTGTGATGTCTGCGACAGGTGCCATGTGGAACCCCTTTTTAGCTCAAGAGATAAAAAACCTCCTCTAGATTGACAAAAGCTTTTTATTGTGAGGATAATGGATTATGCAGAGCCAGTATAAGAGAAGAGCCAAGGTTGGAATTATAATTTGGCTTATTGTTTCTATATCGAACCTCTATTTAGGCTTTTCTTTATTACCTCAAGTTCTTCAAACAGGAAATTCAAATTTTTCAAATCCAGCTTTTTTCTTAACGGGATTTGTTGGATACGCTTCTTTAATCATAGGTTTATATTACTATGCTAAATCCAAGGGTTATTCGGGTTGGTTAGGATTGCTTGGATTTTTGCAGCTTATCGGAATATTGATAATTGTACTTCTAAAAGACAAAACCAATCCAAACTCCGCGAAGAAAAGCAACAAGCTGCTAATAATTTTTGCTGCAGCTATTCTTATAATTATTGTATTTGGAGTGGTATCTAGTATGTTATTGTCGAAAATTGATCCATTCAAACAAATAACTGAAGCTACTATTGTTTCTTGCACAGATCAATGCAATACTAGTGGAGAAAATTCAAATCGATGTATTTTAACTTGTTTGGAAGAAAAAAATATAATCAGTAAAGACAGCGAATGCTCATCTAAATGTGAAGACTCATTAAATGTTAGTCAATGCGTTGTTGATTGTGTTCTTCCAGAAAAATAATAGGTAATTCTAGAGTTTCTTAGCCTTGAAGTAGGACGCGAGCCGTAATGTCTGCCACCGGCGCCATGTGGAACCCGTTTTTAGCCCAAGAAATCAAGAAAAAGATAAATTGACAACTATTTGAATTGCTGAAACAATAATTTAAAGATACAATCCTGCAACCAGAAGAATGAAGAATAAGATACTAATTGCAATACTTCTCATCGCAGGAATTCTAGGGCTACTCGTGATTGTTGCTCCGGCCACTCTTTTACCAGTTTATATCTGGATTGTAAGACCATTCCAAATAAAAGGAGATGCGATGTATCCTAACTTTAAGGACGGACAGTACTATTTGACTGATATTCAGTATGTTAAAAAGGACAAAATCCAAAGAGGAGATGTACTGATATTTAAAGCCCCACCTGATCCGGAAAAAGATTTTATAAAAAGAGTAATTGGATTGCCGGAGGATAAGATCCTGATTAAAGACGGCAATGTTTATCTGAACGGACAGCTATTAGGAGAACAATATGTGAATGGTACAAAAACATACGGCGGAGATTTTTTGCAAGACGGGGAAACTGTTACTGTTCCGCCGAATAATTATTTTGTTTTAGGGGACAACAGGGAATATAGCTCTGACTCAAGAGTTTGGGGATTTGTTCCAAAAGAGAATTTAATAAGTAAAGTCGGTTTTTGCTACAATAACTGTGAATAAACAACCTCTATAGCCTTGAAGCTGGGCTCCCTATCTGTTATACTTGAACCCACTATGCCGGCAATTCAGAGAAGCGAATTCGCGCTAGCACTAAATCAGGTGGCAAATGAGCGGGGAATTGATCCCCAGATTGTCGTGGAAACTGTAAAGAATGCGATTCTCGCAGCATATAGAAAAGATCACCCCGATATCGAAACTGAAGAATTTACAGTAACTTTGGACGAAAACACAGGAGAAGCCAGAGTATTTCATAAGAAAGAAGATCTTACGCCTCCGGGGTTTGGTAGAATTGCCGCGCAGACTGCAAAACAGGTAATTCTTCAAAAAATCAGAGAGAAGGAAAAGGAAGCAATAATCACTGATTATAAAGTCAGAATTGGAACTATAGTTAACGGAATGGTGTTGCGCTTCGCAGGCCCAAATATAATCGTAGACATAGGAAAAACAGAAGGAATCATGCCTCCTGAAGAGCAAATTCCCAATGAGAAATATCACCTTAACCAGCGCCTTGCAGTTTACCTTTCAGAAATTAGGGAAGGAGCGAAGGGAGAGGATATAATTGTTTCACGTGCCTCAAGTGGCCTCTTGGAAGGGCTCTTGAAGAGAGAAGTTCCTGAAGTTGCACAAGGGTCGGTCGAAATAAAAGAAATTATAAGAGAACCTGGAAATAGAGCAAAAATTGCGGTCGCATCTACTCAGTCGGGAATAGATCCGGTAGGAAGCTGCGTTGGTCAAAAAGGAGTAAGAGTGCAAGCTGTTATCCAGGAATTCGGAGGAATAGAAAAGATAGATATTATCCAGTGGACACAAGTCCTAAAAGACTACATCATTCAAGCCCTGTCTCCTGCAAAAAATATGAAGGTAGACTTAAATGAAGAGGGGAAAACCGCTTTAGTTACTGTTCCTCAGGAAGATTTGTCTCTGGCAATCGGAAAAGACGGACAAAACGTAAGGCTTGCTTCAAAACTGACAGGAATAAAAATCGAGATTGAAGGAGAAGCCTCCGCCGCTGAAGCTTTGGAAGCGCAAGGAGAGGAAGATAAGACTAAGCTTGAAGAAGCCTCAGCTGAAGAGAAGCCTGCAGTAAAAAAAACTAAAAAGGAAAAAGCCCCCAAGGCCAAAGCAGCTGTCGAAGCTGCAAAAGCAGAAGATGAAGGAGAGGTATCTAAAGAAGAACCAAAAGAAGAACCAAAAGAAGAACCAAAAGACGAAAAGCCATCTGTGGGGTAACCTATGAGAAACATTTCGTCTTCAAATAATATATGCCAAAAGATAATAAATCAAAAACAATCTATCCGCCCGTTGTAGCTGTTTTGGGTCATGTTGACCACGGAAAAACTACACTCCTTGATTCAGTTAGGAAATCTAGCGTCGCAGAAAAAGAGCACGGAGGAATAACTCAGAGAATCGGAGCCTCTTCAGTAGAAGTACTTCATGAAGGGATAAAGAGAAGAATAACTTTCATAGATACTCCGGGACACGAGGCCTTTTTTGCCATGAGAAGTAGGGGGGCGAGGGTCGCTGACGTATCGCTTCTCGTAGTTTCTCTGGTAGACGGGGTAATGCCTCAAACAAAGGAGAGTATAAAACTTCTTCAGGCATCCAAGATGCCTTTCATAGCTGTTCTTACAAAATCTGATTCACCGGAAAAAAATTCTGAGAAAGTAAAACAGCAGCTTATTAAAGAGGACGTAGTGCTAGAAGGGTATGGCGGAAATGTTCCCCTTATTGAAGTATCCGCAAGGGACGGAAGCAATATAAAGGAGCTTTTGGATCTAATTCTTCTGGTTTTTGACGTAACTCCCTCTCATGCTTCAAAAACTTCTCCTTTCGAAGGGGTAGTTATTGAGTCGCGACTTGATGAAAAAGCAGGTCCTAGAGCAACACTTGTTATAAAAAACGGGTCATTAGCAGTAAGAGACGAGATTTCCTCCGATGGCCCGAAGGCCCGCGTCAGAACAATAATTAATTCTCTTGGGGAGCATATAAAAGAAGCAAGTGTAGGAGACGCTGTTGAAATTTTGGGTTTTGATAAAGTGCCCGATGTAGGAATCGTCTTTACAAAAGGTGGGAAAGCCGAGGCTCCGGTTTCGGTCCGGGAAGAATCCATTCCTCCTCAAAATCCGGAAGGAATAGTTTCTTTAACGCTCGCCGCAGAAACTCAAGGGGCACTGGAGGCAATTGTTAGCGCATTGCCGACTGGAGCAAAGCTTGTTTCCAAAAAAACCGGAGAGATAACTACAGCTGATGTGCTTTTCGCTAAGTCAATCGGTGCAATAGTTCTAGGATTTAATGTAAAGATAAGGCCTGAAGTTTTAAAGCTTGCAGCCACGGAAAAAGTATTAGTCAAAAATTACAAGCTTATTTACGAAATGCTCTCTGAGATAAATGACGTTATCGAAGGGAAAGAGCTGTCAATGCAGGAGGAAATATATGGAGTCGCAAAGATTCTGGCGCGATTTCCATATGAGAAAACAGAGGTTTTAGGTATTGCTGTCACAGACGGACGCGTGGCTAAAGGAGATAAGGCGCGAATCGTCCGTGGAGACGAAGTTGTAGGGGAAGCTAGGATTACTTCTCTCAGACAAGGTAAAGAACAAATATCAAAAGTAGAGACAGGCGAGGAAGCAGGTATTATAATCACCCCTTTTCTTGACTTTACTATAGGGGATATGGTAATATGCCACGGTTAGTTTAATCCTATAGCATTTAGCATTCATGAATAACTTAGATAAAGTAATCGAGGCTCTAAATAAAGGTGAACCCATCGCCGTCGCCGTAGGTCAAAATTATGGCCTTGACGAAATTGCTGCGGCATTAGGCCTTTACTTGACGCTTTTCGATTCAGGAAAAGACGTTTCTATTGCTTCTCCAACAAGTCCCCTGGTTGAAGTTTCAAATCTTGTAGGAATAGATAAGGTTAAAGGAAACTTTGTAAATGGTAAGGGAGGAGATCTAGTTGTATCTTTTCCTTACAAGAATGATGAAATAGACAAAGTTTCGTATACCCTCGAAGAGGGATTCTTAAACATTATAGTTAAGGGAAAAGATGAGCAGCTCTCCTTCGGAGAAAAAGATGTGATATTTAAAAACACAAGCAAGGCTCCCTCTCTTTTATTCGTAGTTGGTACTCCAAGAATTTCTGATCTGGGAAGACTTTTTGACGCTGAAGCAATGAAGGACACAATGGTAGTAAATATAGATAATAAGCCGGATAACCAAGGATACGGAGACGTAGTTGTTGTTTCACCTACCGCGTCTTCTGTTTCAGAACAAGTCGGAGACTTGATACTGGGATTAGGACTTAGGCTTGATCCCGATTCTTCGCAGAATTTAATGTCTGGAATTTCCTACGCCACAAATGATTTTGCAAGCGACAGAACAACCCCTTTGGCTTTTGAAATAGCATCAATTCTTATGAGAAATGGAGCTCGAAGAAATAGAACCCATACCGTACAGGAAGAGAGACCGGTAGCAGAGGAAAGAGTAGTCGGCGAGAGAACTTTTGATATTAAGAGAGTTGAGCGAAAAGTTCAAAATCCGCCAAAAGAATGGCTTACACCTAAGATTTATAAAGGTTCAACGAACGTTGAATAAAGCCTCGATTGTTAAAGTAAAGAAAGAATGTTATAATACGACCTATGCCGCTTAGTCCTTCACAGAAACAAGAAGTTATTAAGGAGTTCCAAACAGTAGATGGAGATACGGGAAGTCCTGAAGTGCAGATCGCACTTTTGTCCAAAAGAATAGAAAAGCTAACGGGACATCTTAAGGAACACAATCATGATGTTCATTCAAGGCGTGGGCTTCTGTCGATGATCGCCAAAAGACGCAGACTTGTGAATTTTCTAGAGAAGGTAGATAAAATTAGAGCCTCCGAGATTGTTAAGAAAGTAGGACTAAAAAACTAACTAACTTCCTTATAGGAGTGCCTCGTAACAAAGTAATAAAGTAAGAAATAAATGAAAAAGACTCAAGCAAGTTTAGAGCTTGCAGGTAAAACATTAACGCTCGAAATGGGAGAATTGGCAAGACTTGCCACGTCTTCCGTTTTGGCGCGGCTCGGAGATACTATGGTGCTTGCTACTGTAGTAATGGGACAGGAGAGAGATGATATTGATTACTTTCCTCTTACCGTTGAATACGTTGAACGACTTTATGCAGGGGGAAGAATTAAGGGATCGCGTTGGGTGAAAAGAGAGGGAAGGCCATCTGATGACGCAATCCTTTCAGGAAGACTAATTGATCGATCAATCCGCCCGCTTTTTCCAAAGAGTTTTAAAAGAGAAGTCCAGGTAGTAGTAACTATCCTATCCGTAGATAACGTAAATGATCCGGATACCCTCTCAATAGTTGCAACATCCGCGGCGTTGCATATGTCACCCATTCCATGGGGAGGGCCGGTGGGAGCGGTAAGAGTAGCAGTAGTTAAAGAGAAGGGAAATGGAAATACAGAATTTATCATTAATCCTGAAATCAGCGAGACTCAGCTTTCAGATTTGGACCTTGTAGTAACTCAGACTAAAGATAAGACTCTCATGATAGAGGCAGGAGCCAATCAGGTTTCGGAAGACAAGGCGCTTGAGGCAATAGAGAAGGCGCAGGCTGAAAATGTAAAAATAATAGAATTTATTGAGAACTTGGCAAAGGAAGCAGGGATTAAAAAAGAAGCTGCTCCGGAAGATCCTCGTTTGGCAGAGCTTACTTCGAAGCTTGAGAAGTCATATAAGGAAGACATAGAGGCGCTAATTAAGATAAGAGTAGATAAGGAATCCGGAAAGGATCTTTCTACAGACGCTTTAATAGATAGAATTTATCAAGACGAAAAATTAAGCGATCCCGAAAACGCTCCCGACAAAAAGAAAACATCAAAAGCGCTTGAAACAGTTCTTTATAAGATTATTAAATCAAATACTCTTAAAGGAAAAAGAGTCGACGGGCGCGGAATGGATGAGGTCCGCCCTATTTCTTCAAAAGTAAGTGTTCTTCCCAGAACCCACGGATCTGCAATATTTCAAAGAGGAGACACACAGGTATTAACAGTAGCAACGCTTGGTTCTCCAAGAATGGAGCAGTTAATTGAATCAGCTGAAGGTGAAGAGGCAAAAAGCTACATACATCACTACTCTTTTCCTCCTTACTCTGTTGGTGAAACTGGAAGAATGGGTGTGCCCTCTAGACGAGAAATAGGACATGGTGCGCTCGCTGAGAGGGCTTTAGAACCAGTTATTCCAATTCAGGAAAGTTTTCCATATACGATTCGAGTAGTCTCTGAAGTTCTCTCCTCGAATGGCTCAACATCTATGGCATCTACTTGTGGATCTACGCTTGCTCTAATGGATGCAGGAGTTCCTATTAAAAGCCCGGTTTCAGGAGTTGCGATGGGTATGATGTCTGATGGAGACAAGTACCAAATACTTACGGATATCCTGGGTCTTGAAGATTTTGCAGGAGATATGGATTTCAAAGTGGCAGGAACAAAGGAGGGCGTAACTGCGATACAGCTTGATGTAAAAATTCCAGGTCTTACGCTAGCACAAATTAAAGAGATTTTGGAAAAAGCGAAAGTTGCAAGAGAGGGAATAATGGACACAATGCTTTCTGTAATTCCCACAGTGCGACAGGGAGTCTCAGAATACGCGCCAAAAATAGAATTAATTCATATTCCGGTCGAAAAAATTGGAGAGGTTATAGGGCCGGGGGGAAGAATGATAAAAAGTATTATAGCGCAGACCGGTGCAACAGTAGACGTAGAGGACGACGGAACAGTTACAGTCTCGGGAACAAATGAAGAGTCCGTAAGAATGGCTTCAGAATGGATAGCTGGCTTAGTGCGTGAAGTAAAAGCAGGAGAAGTCTTTGAAGGCGAAGTGAAGAGAATCCTACCATTCGGAGCATTTGTTGAAATTCTTCCGGGAAAAGAAGGAATGGTTCATGTATCCCAGATGGCTTCTGAATTCGTGAAAAATCCAAATGACGTAGTTGCGATTGGCGATAAGGTTAAAGTAAAGGTAATAGAAATCGATGAACAATCTAGGATAAACCTTTCAATGAAATTCGGACAAGAAGGCTCAGGGGCCGGTGGGGGAGACCGTCCGGAAAAAGGAAATGAAAAAGAGGTTCCTGCTCTACAGCAGCCAAAAAGTGCACATCCCCTGGCAATGCAATTTCAGCGCGAAAGACGTGAAAAAGAAGAAAGCATGAGGCGTGCAAATCCCAGACGCACTCCCTACAAAAAAAACAATTACTAGACTAAGCAGTCCTCTTCCCCTATTATTTATATATGGATCAGAATCTGTCCCAAAACATTAACGCTTTGCGCGAAAAAGTCAAAAATGCAAATCTTCCAACGGATTTATCGGAAAAGATAGATAGTATGATTTCTATCGTTTCAACAGCAGGCATGTCGATTAACAACTTTGAGAACGTAGCTAGCTATATAAATTACGTCGTTTCGCTTCCCTTTAACTCTTTATCCCAAGACACTTTGGATTTGAATAAAGCAAAGGAAGTTTTAGACAAAAATCACTATGGTCTCCAGAGTGTAAAAGACAGAATTCTTGAGTACATGGCGAGCTTAATCCTAAATATTCAAAAAGATCAGGGCAGTTCAATGGATGCGCCTATTCTTTGTCTGGTAGGACTTGTCGGAACAGGTAAAACCACCCTAGCCTATTCTATAGCTCAAGCTCTGGGTCGTTCTTTTGAAAGAATCCCTTTTGGAGGACTGGGGGATATAAGATCTATTAGGGGACAAGCCCGAGGCCTTAATGACGCAGAGCCAGGGTTAATCATAAAAAAACTTATTAATGCGAAAACTAAAAACCCTGTTATTCTCCTTGACGAAATAGACAGAGTTGTCGAAGTCTCGAGGGCAGATGTTATGGGTGTACTTTTGGAAGTTTTAGATCCAACGCAAAATAAAGCATTTGTAGATCATTATGTCGATTATCCATTCGATTTGTCTCAGGTACTTTTCGTCGCTACGGCTAACAATACAACTAATATATCAACAGCTGTTTTAGACAGGCTTGAGGTTATTCAGATGCCTTCATACAGCGATGAAGAAAAACTAAATATAGGAAAGAGCTATCTTTTGCCTAAAATTATTGAGCGCTCTGGGCTCGGTGTGGGACAACTTGTGTTTGACGAAACCATCTGGCCTAGTATCATAAGACCATTAGGATTTGACTCCGGAATTAGAAGTCTTGAGAGGGCAATAGAGGGAATTTCTAGAAAGGCAGCCCGTATGATTGTTGAAGGAAAAATCAAGAAAGATGCTATAATCCGAGTTGATAGCTCGAACATTAAGGCATTCATGACCTAATTTTATGGATAAAAAAATTTCATTTATTCCTATTGGAGGAATCACAGACGTCACCAAAAACATGTATCTCTACGAATATGAGGATTCAATTCTAATAGTTGATTGTGGGCTTGGGTTTCCCAACGAAACAATGCTCGGCGTTGACCTTCTTCTTCCTGACATAACTTACCTTAAAACCACTAAGAAAAAAATTGTAGGAATGGTATTAACTCACGGACACGAAGATCATATAGGTGCGCTTCCATATGTGCTTCCGGAACTACCAAGTTTTCCGATATACGCCACAACCCTAACAGCAGCATTTTCAAACGAAAAGTTAGTGGAGTTTGGAACATCTTACAGAGTGCAGACTGTGCCTTTCGAAAAAGATATTCAAATAGGTCCCTTTGGCATATCTTTTATCAGAGTTACTCATTCCGTTCCCGATACCTCAAACATTTTTATTAAAACACCCGCGGGGAATTTTTATCACGGATCAGATTTCAAATTTGACATGACGCCGTTTGATGGAAAGAAAACGGACTTTACAAAGATATCCAGACTTTCGTCGCAAGGGGTGTTATGTCTAATGTCTGATGCCTTAGGGGCAGAAAGACCGGGAGCCTCTCCAACAGAAATGGATATTCTTCCGATTCTTATTGAAGAGATGAGAACCTGTAAGGGGAAAATCATTTTGACTACTTACTCATCCAACATTTCAAGACTTAACCAGGCAGTTTTGGCGGCAAGACTCACGGGACGGAAAGTTTGCTTCATTGGACGATCTCTTCTTAAGGCTAAGGATGTAGCTCAGAGACTGGATTATATGAAAATAGATAAAGGGATTGAGATAGAACAAAAACAGCTCAGAAATTTTAAAGATCAGAATTTGCTACTTTTCGTTGCAGGCAGTCAGGGGCAGGAAGGCTCTGCTCTTTCAAGGCTAGTAAATGGAGACATAAGAGAAACCTCGATTAAACCTACTGACACTGTGATATTTTCATCGGATATTATTCCGGGAAATGAAGTGTCGGTGAATGCACTAATTGATGAAATTTCTAAAATTGGAGCAAAAGTTTTGCATTCAGAAGTCGCAGAAGACATACACGTATCAGGCCACGGTAAGCAATATGACTTAATGCTTATGATGTCTTTGGTAAAAGGGCAAAATGTAATGCCAATAGGCTCAACATATAGACACGCCGCAGCGTACAGACAGCTTGCCCGGAATATGGGGTATCTGGATAAAAATATACTTCTTTTGGAGGATGGGCAGGAAATAATCTTTGAAAAAGGAACAACAAGAATGGGGCAGAAGATACAGGTTAGAAATGTTTACGTAGACCAGCTGTCAGGCGAGGAGATAGAGAGCTTTGTCCTTAGAGATAGAGAAAAGATATCCAAGGAAGGCGTTGTGGTATTAATGCTTGAGCTCGATTCTAACACAGGACAGGTAATAGGAACACCCAATATAATAGCGCGTGGCTTTTCAACAGCAGAAGCTATTGAGTTAAACAAAGCTTTGGTAAATGAAATAAAAAGAAGCATGCTGAATAAGAAGGGACGAGTAACAGACTGGACCTATACGAGACGCTTTATAGGAGGAATAGCTGAGAAATTTATTTCAACTAAATTTAGAAGACGACCTCTTGTCCTTCCCGTAGTTATAGAAGTGTAGGAATATTCTCATTTGTGGTAGAATAATATCTCCCATACCCAAATGAAGGCATTTTTAAAAGAAATCAAGTTTGATTCAACGAACCACACATATATAAAAAACATCACTGATGTTGTTAACGAAGCAATAAAAAAAGCTGGCGTAAAAGATGGATTAGCCTTAATTAATAGTAAACATACGACAATGGGAATTCTGGTGAATGAAATAGCCGAGCCCCACCTTCTAGAAGATTTTCTTCATCACACTCTTGCCTCAGTACACGAAGATAAAAGATCAACAAGAGTAAATAAAGACTATAAGCATCCAACAAAAGATTATAAACATAGGTGTCAGGATAATCCTTACTGTGATGAGATAGACGAGGATTATAATGCAGCAGCCCACATTAGAGCCATTCTTTATTCTCATCCCAGCGTATCGCTCTCCATAAAAGGCGGGAAATTGGAGTTGGGTAAATATCAGGAAGTTGCTATTTTTGAATTTGACGGAAGAGACGGGAAGGGGAAAAATCCTATCAGAAAAAGAACAGTGCAGATCTGGATCTACCCCTTCGAGGAAGTAGTAGTACTATAATTTATCTTAGGTGTTAAAGAAAATAATTAAAAAGGAAACTATACTCCTTTTAATACTCCTTCTTGGAGCATACGCTTTTCTCTACCAGATCCTTATTCCTCGAGTTTCCTCTTTTGGATGCTTTGATGATTGTTTTAATATTGTAGGAGGATACTTTATTCTTAACGGCCTTCATCCGTACTCAGACTTTTTCTTTAACCACCAGATGCTCATGCCCTACATAAGTTATTTTATACAGCTTATATCAGATCCTATCAACATTTTCGATCTGGTTCTTAAGCATAGACAAACTCTTCTTTTTTTCTCATTTTTTTTCAACGCGTTTCTTATCCTTCGTTTCAGATTAGCTGGATTTCTGTTTGTGCTTTTCTACGAGTTTTCAAAATATTACATTTTTGGAGACAGGTTCCTAGCGGAATCTTTCATTGTATACCCACTAGTATACATGATTGGTATTCTTATTTTTAAGTTTCATGGCAGGGAAGTGCATCGTTTTGAATATTTTCTCTCAGCAATTTTTGCGTGGCTCGTCGTATTTATGAGAGAACCATATACGCCTCTCGCCTTTCTTCTTTTACTTATGATTCACATTCCCACTCCACGAAAGATCGCCTTGGTTTCCGCGGGAATATTTTTAAGTCTCTCTGCCATAGTTATTCTGCAATACCCAATAAGTGAGTATTATTTCAATGTGGTCACCGTTAGTAAGCAAACTGTTTTATCCTACGAACTAAAAGAAACATCGCTATTTGGTGCGGGCTTTCTAAAAGCATTTCTGTATCCGCTATATGTTTTTATGACCGGAGAGTGGAATATTTTTAGGAGTTACCTTTTGGTTATCTCTCTGTCTTTTCTTCTTGCATTCTCTTATTACTCCTACAGGGTAAGAAACGCAAAGCTATTCATAGCTATACTTCTACTTTTGGGTTTAGCCAATCTTCGCTTAGTTGCCCCGGGTACTATTTTCTACGAAGCATTCCATATCATACCGTGGTTCGGAATGATTATCATGTCAATCTTTTTGGTTTTGTCGCTTATAAAAAGCAAGCCCATCTCCTACGTGCTTTACATTTTTCTGTTCATTACATTTTTAGGTTTTATTTTTTCAGAAAAGTCGTATTTGCGAGATAAAGTAGACCAGCAGTCTCTACTGATTAACAATTACAGTCGAGAAATGGGAGCTGGTCAAGCTGTTAAGAATTTATCTAAAGAGGGTGACACGTTTTTCGCTGATGGATTTGATGAGCTTACCTTCTGGCAGTCAGGGCTTCTGTCCCCATATCGTTATGGATGGTATACGTCAGTTATGCCTAGATTTGAGAAGTATAGAAAGGCAAGAGTAGAGATGTTTGAAAAAAATCCGCCGGATTTTTATTATGGCTCGTGCGAAAAAGGATTTCCTGTTATCCCAGGCCCAATAAGAGATGATTATGTAAGGCTAACATCGAACGGGAAACCGGGTTGTATCTTTGTTCACGTGAAAAAACTTCCGGAAATAAATGATGACCAGTGGAAAAAAGCAGGAGAAAGTCTCTACGAGTTACCGGAGGATTATTGACAGTTTAACTGTGTGAGGCAAGTAGTTTTTGCGTCTCCACTCAGTGAGTTGCAAGCGGAACACTGATCCTCAGAGTCTCCATCTGTTGATTTGGGCTGAGTCACGTTTATACTTGATAAATCTAAGAATTTCAGATTTGACGGAGGATTGAATTTGGTAGGATCTGCTAGCCATGATTTACATTTATAGTCCACCTCTTTTTCTGCATCTAGGTATCCCTTTGCCTGATCGCTCTTTGAGAACTCATCAACGGGAAGCGTCATCTTAATTCCTGTTTCCATTTCTGAACCCCATATGTAATTCGTATTACCATTTCTTATTATGCTAACGGTAGATGTATCATCGTCTTCGTTTGTTACGTCGATATCCCCTCGAAACTTATCACCGGAAAGATAGAAGATTCCTTTCGTAGATCCATTGTCATCATCTTCGTATTGGAAAGTGCATTCCTGTGTACTACCTGAGGATATTAATGCTAAGAGATTATTCTTAGCAGTCTCTACTTTTGTTTCAGCTACTGTGGCATTTTCTTGTGAAGGAGCCTTGGTACTCTGTGCATAAAAGAATAAACCTCCTATGGCCAAGAGTATTAATCCAAAAGCTGCAGCTGCAATATACTTTATGTTCACGCCCACAATATTATTCTATAGGGTTGTTCTTGTCAAGAAGCGTTAGGAATATTAGATTTGATTTTTTCCCACGGGAAAATCTCTCTTCCAAAATGGCCATATGTTGAGGTCTTAAGATAGATTGGTCGTCTTAAGCTTAATCCGTCAATAATTCCTGCTACAGAAGTGTCTAGAATTTTAGACATAAAGCTTTTGATTACTGCATCGGATTTTTTTGCAGTCCCAAAGGTTTCTACGTCTTGCATTAGGGGTTTTTTTGCACCAATAAAATAGGCGAGTCTGACTTCTGCTTTGTCTGCGAGTTTCTCGGCAACTATATTTTTTGCAATAAATCTTGCGGCGTATGCTCCTGATCGATCAACTTTTGTAGGGTCTTTCCCGGAGAACGCGCCTCCACCTACCCTCGAATACCCGCCATACGTGTCTACTACAATTTTTCTTCCGGTAAGTCCTGAGTCAGACGCAGGACCGGGGTTATGCCAAACGCCGGTTCCATTAACTATCAATTCCTTTTTGCTTATTTTAAAACCGTATTCTCCTAAGATCTCTGTGACAACCTTTTTATAAATATCTTCGGCGACTTCGCTGAGTTTTACTTTTTTATCATGGGGGACTGCTACTACTACATGGGATACTTTATACGGCCTTCCGTTTTTATATTCTACTGTGGCTTGAGTTTTACCATCGGGTAAAAGATATAATAGGTCTTTTTTTACTGCATCCAGCTTTTCTGATAAGCCATGAGCCAAAGTTATAGGAAGAGGCATATAGCTTTCTGTTTCTCGGCATGCAAAACCAAACATCATTCCCTGATCACCTGCGCCCTCAGGCTTCACGCCTTTTGCAATCTCAGGGGACTGTTCGTGGATAAAGACCTGTATGAGGGATTTGTCTGAGAAATTAAACGATGGATGGGTATATCCAAGTTCCCTTATCCTTTCGCGGGCAATTTTTTTGTAATCGAGTTTTACTTTCGTTGTGACTTCTCCGGCAATTACTACCATGTTGAATCCTGCGAGAGTCTCGACTGCAACCCTTCCAAATTTATCTTGCTTTAGTACCTCATCCAATATGGCATCGCTTATGGAATCGCAAATTTTGTCGGGGTGTCCTGCGCAAACTGACTCTGAAGTAAAAAAATAATTTTTGCCCATAGGCCGCATCTCGTGAGACGAATGGCACCGCGGTCTTTTTATCGACTCGGTTGCCGGATGGATGTATCCATCGCTCTTGATGCTTTAACATAGCCTATCATAAGGGTAAAAAGCTTGTCAATAAAGTTTGACAGGAATTAAAAGCTGGAGTATAACGGAGTAAAATGAAAAAGCTTTCAGCTTCTGCAAAGCATTATAGTCAGGGCGGTCTCCTTTTTTGGCAAAAGGGTTACAGTAGAGACGGAAAAATGGTGAAGCCTCATTTTAAGACAAAACCCGATAATAACGCCTCCAATAATCGCAAACACCTTTTGGGTTACTAGCTTGACAGAATTCTGTAAACTGGTTTAAAGGAATTAGCCCGAGAAGGTGAGGCGCTTGTAGATTTTTCGGGTTAACTCCACATCTCTTTCGCAATATTCACAAATCTCTTTAATGCGTCCGTCTTCAAAGGCCTTAGCGACATTTTTACCCGTTATGTCTCCTTCTTTTGAGGAAGGCAGTCCTAATGCTTTTGCTAAGGTATCTAGTGAAACAAAAGTATTTCCCCATTTGTTCCATTCTTTCATTACGTCAAAAATCGGTTCTCTTCTGTACCTCGCGAAATTGAGATCTATACTAGGTTTTACTCCTAGAACTACAGACCTTTGATATATGAAGCGGAGATCAAAATCCATTACATTAAAACCTATGAAAAGCGTCGCATCTTTTGCCACATCCCAGAAGTCTTCAACTATCTTTTTCTCGTCCCCGAAAAAAGTCGTGGTTTTCCCGTCATTTATCGCATAAGAAATACAGGCAATTCTGCCAAACGCTCCGTCAAATGAGGTTTGTAAAACGTATTCCTCAAAAGTCCCAGGCTTTTTGCCGTCGTTAATAGCTCTGTCATAAACGTCTTTCAATACTGGATGTTTTTCTTTCTCAACAGGAATTGTCTCGATGTCTAAAAAAAGTTTGTTCATAAGGATAAATTATACACCATTGACACTGCTTGGGTTTGGAAGTAGAATGTTTTTCTCAGATGACAATAGAATTGGATACGTCAAGCTCGGAAGCCGGAAACTTTTACGGAAGAAATAGAGTCGTTGTTAGGGATGAACCTGAGTTTGTTGATGTCTTCTCCCCATACAGGAGACTAGTGTTGCCTTCTTCGATGGAAGTTGTAAGAGATTTACCTAGGCCGGAAATTCATGAAGAAGTTAGGGTAGCCAAGGGAGGAAACGAAGTTGATATTATTGAGCATCAATATGACGCAGAGGGCAGAAAAATTCATGTGGGGGTCAAAGCGTTAATCGGAGAAAGAATAAACGAAAGAGATATATGGGTAAACCCTCACAATTTATCCCAGCCTGTAAGGCTTAGGTGGGTTGAGGGTAATCCAATAAAAAGAGCAATTGGGGCAGTAACGAGAAGATTAAGACTTACCCTCAGTTAACTTATAGCCTCGGGTTTTAACAGTTACTATTTCTTTCTTGCTATTCTGATTTTTAAGTTTTACCCGCACTCTTGCCACCAGCCTATCTATAGCCCAATCGGTTACGCCCAGTTCTTCAGCTTCAGGCCAGACGTTTTCAATAATCTGCTCTCTTTCGCAAACCTGATCTTTATTCGCCTCAAGAAAATTGAGAAGTGCGAGTTCTTTTTTAGTTAAATCTACAGATACAGTCTCTCTTCGGCTGCCTTTTGTTCTAATATACTCCTCAAAAAGAGAGCTAAAGAGTTTATCGTCTTCCCCAACAATTCCTGTGCTCCAAAGATATTCAGTTTCAGGAAAATCTTTTATTGCCTTACCGCTTCCTATCTCTAGAAGCGCTTTTTGCTCTCTATCGGTCAGACTTTCCCAAAGTTCTTCAGACTGAAGTGCTATGCGTTCATCTTTTAAGAGAAATTCGAACAGTTCGTCTTTTGTCGCCGGTATCTTATCTACCTCGTGGAGCGAAATTAAAGCAAACTGAAGATACTGAATGTAGCCATCGACCAAACCCAGAAGATTTTTGGTTTCTTCTTCACCTAGTTTTAGCGGGCGGGTTTTTATATTTGTGTCAAAGACTATTTGTGTGTCAGTGTGTTTTGCAGGTTTTATGTAAAATGTATCTGCAAAGACTGAAACAGATTTCAAAGCCCGGTCGCTGGTAAAAACAAAGCTTAATTTACCATGAGCCGCGTCCACCAGTCCTTGAAAATTTGCAAATAGCTCGGGAGATATAGCCTCTTCTAGTCTGTCGAAGCGCAGATAAAAAACGGTTGGCAAGTATCCTTCCTCCGCAAGAGACGAAAGGCTTTTTCTAACGCAGTCAATTGTGAAGAAAAGATCTTGAGACTGAATGCTATCTAAAAAATAGCTAGATACCTTTTTTTTGACCTTATCAGGCAGAGTGGACGCTTCTACGCTGTCGGCAATTCTTTTAAGGGTAAGAACCCAGAAGGGGAAAAGCTCTCTTTCTACGAGATCATTAAGATCTACGGGGACGAAGAAATGATTATCGCCTTTAAGATAAGTTTGTGGAATATCTTTGTGGTATAGAAAAAATCTTAAGAAATTACTTATTCCCACTCTTTTCATTCCCACAAGCACGACAGACCTCCGATTTGAAAGAAGAGCCCCAAGCCTGCCTGCTTCTTCTTCTCGGAAAGTGAGAGGGTAGCGTGTTTCAATGATATGGCCTTCCATATGTAAAGCTATTCTAGCTTTAACTTTCTTATTTGGCAATGAAGTATTTTGTCAGGATTCTGACAGAAAAATATCAAGCAGGGAGGTTTTCTATTTGTTTAAATTAAAACATGCCAGGTAGCAGCCCAGATATCAGTCCATGCAGGCCTGCCGCAAGCCATTACCTTAGAGTAGTTAAAGATAGTGACGGGAGATTTCGGAGAGAGCCTGATGGCCGCTTAGAAATGCAGAGTGTTCCCCATAGAGCGACGCTACTTTTTGATTCATCAAGAATTCGAAAAGGAGGCAGCCACTCAAATGGCAGGACCTGATATAGAAATGGGATCAAGTCCTAGGCCTAGAAGGTAAACATCATCGGTTTTTTCTTGTGGTCTTCAGGCTAAGTGTATATAATATTTCATATGCCTCGAAGACGATCCAGAAGGCCAAAGCTTAAGCTAAAATTACGCAAAAATACCATCTATTCCATTTTTGCACTGGGTCTTATTCTTTTTGGCGTTTTTGTTCTCCTTTCTTTCACCCAAAGCGGACCGACCCTAGTATTTTTAAATGAGGTAATCGTTCGCCTCTTTGGCAGAATGGCGATTTTCTCAGCGCTTCTGGTAGTGCTTTTCGGCTTCTTGTTTTTAAGGCTTAAAACGTTTATTTCCCGTCCCCACACAGCCGTGGGGTACGCGATATTCTTCATGTCCATGCTGGCTTTGGGGAAATCCGGTCTTGCAGGAGAAATTTTATATGCCAATATTGCAGACGTGGTATCTCCGATTGGTGCATTATTTATCTTTCTCGCAGGATTATTCATAGGCATCGTAGTATTTTTTGACACGTCAATTGACGAGATAGGAAAGATTGTGGCCTCAATAAGGGAAGTCTTTGGGAAAATTCTGCCCCGCGGCGCTTTATCGTTTTTTAAGAAAAGACCCGAAGCATTTGATGCAAAGAAGTTTACTATAAAAGGAGAAGTGTCCAGCTTTACCGGGTTTTCAAGAAAACAACCAACAGTGGCCTCCCAGTCTGCTGATCAATTCCCCGAAGACAAGCTTGTGAGTAACAAAATGCGAGGGGGGCTTATTTGGCAGTACCCCCCATTATCTCTTCTTGAAGATTCTGAAGGGAGAAAGGCAGAGCGGGGAGATATTAAGAAAATAGCATCAATTATTGAGGAAACCCTAAAAAGCTTCGGAATTGGCGCCAAAGTATCGGAAGTAAATCTGGGCCCTGCAGTTACGCAATACGCAGTTCAGCTGGCATTCGGTACAAGGGTCTCTAAAATTACTTCTCTTGCAAATGATTTGGCACTCGCTACAGAAGCGCCCACAGGACAGATAAGGATTGAAGCACCAATTCCCGGAAGAAATCTGGTAGGAATTGAGATCCCCAACAGGTCGCTTGAACTCGTGTCTCTTAGAACAATGCTTGCCTCCGACGTAATGATGAAAAGTAAATCAAAGCTTACTATTTCAATGGGGCTTGATGTATCGGGAAATCCTGTCGTCTCAGACATTGCAAAGATGCCCCACGTTTTAATCGCCGGAACCACGGGATCCGGAAAATCGGTCATGATAAATTCGATTATCGCGTCTCTTCTTTTCAGAGCGTCTCCTGAGGAGTTAAAGCTAATCCTTATTGATCCAAAGAGGGTAGAGCTGACAGGTTTTAACGGAATCCCGCATCTAATGGTGCCTGTAATTGTGGAGGCAGATAAAATTCTGTCTGCTCTTCGCTGGGCAATAAAAACGATGGACGAGCGATATAAAATTTTTGCAGAGAAAGGGGTAAGAAATATTGATGGTTTTAATGAGCTCGCAGGTTTTCAGTCTCTTCCGTACATTGTAGTCGTAATTGATGAACTCGCAGATCTTATGGCTTTTGCCCCGGTAGAAGTGGAAGACGCGATAGCGCGTCTTGCTCAGATGGCTCGTGCGACAGGAATTCATTTAATCGTCTCTACTCAGCGGCCATCGGTGGATGTTATAACAGGTCTCATAAAAGCCAACATTCCGGCTCGCGTAGCATTTAACGTGTCTTCCATGATTGACTCAAGAGTTATCCTTGACACTCCCGGAGCAGAAAAACTTCTTGGACGGGGAGACATGCTTTATATTCCACCTGACCAGGCAAAACCTGCAAGAATTCAAGGTGCTTTTGTATCCGATAAGGAAGTTAAGAGACTAGTCGATTTCCTGAAAGATAAAGGGCCGCAAGTAGAATACACAACAGAAATTATAGAAATGACTGGCGGAAGGCGAGGCAGAGGCACGGGGCAGTTGGGGCCTGATAAAAATGATCCTAAGTTTGAGCAGGCAGTGAGAATAGTTTGTGAGTTTGATAAAGCATCTGCGTCATTCCTCCAAAGAAAGCTGTCCATCGGATATTCAAAAGCAGCAGGGTTTATTGACGTCATGGAGGACGCAGGAATTGTGGGTCCGCAGGAAGGTGCAAAGCCCAGGGACGTTTTGGTGAAGAACGCTGATGATGCACTGAGTCTTCTTCAGGGAAATCAAGAATAAAAAGCTTCTATGATAAAGGTAGGACAGAAATTTCAGGAAGAACGTTTGAGAAGAGAGCTAACGCTTGCCCAGGTTGAAGAAGCGACCAAGATACGAGCAGCATTCATAGATGCTATAGAAAAAAGCGAGTATTCCCGTCTTCCTTCCCCTGCATATGCCCATGGTTTTGTCAGGAATTATGCAAAGTTTCTTAATTTTCCCGAGGATCAGACATTAGCATTATTTAGAAGGGAGTTTGACTTAGAGCGTGAGTACGAAGTTTTACCAAAAGGCTTCTCCAAAACTTCAGAATTTTCAATTAAAAGAATTAGGGTGAATAGGACTTTTATCCTGATGGGATTTGGAGCAATCCTTCTTCTCGCATTTATTATTTATCAATACAGATCTGCTTTCATAAACCCCCCTCTTTTGATAACAGAGCCTAGAGAAGGGGCAGTTATAAAATCTTTGTCTGTTCGAATTTCGGGGAAGACCGATCCGGACTCAACAGTTTATATAGAAAACGAGGCAGTATCCCTTGCGAAAGACGGGTCATTTAAAAAGAGTGTGACCTTTTTTCCGGGAAAGACGACGATTAATATAAGATCAGTAAATCGTTTTGGGAAAGAGACTGTAAAACAGGTGCCGATTGAAGTAAAACCTGGCTCTTGACACAAAAACGTTATTGAGATAACTTAGAGGAACTATGGCTGATCCTGCTCAAACAATTCTACTCGTAGTAATTCTAATTCTTTCCATACTCCTCGTAGTTTTGGGAATACAAGTCTTCTTAATCTTAAGAGATCTCCGTGAGACAATAGCCAAAGCAAATAAGGTTTTGGACGACGCAGGTCAAATTGCCCAGAGCGTATCTGCTCCTGTATCCACCATCTCCTCAATTCTAATGGGAATTAAAACAGGCGCAATAGCATCTTCAATTTTCAGTAAGAAAGGAAAGAAGGAAAAAGAATAAATGGGACAAAGTAGGTTTTCTGACGGTTTTTTACTTGGAGTAATTATTGGAGGAGGAATTGCTCTTCTTTTTACGACCAAAAAAGGAAATAAGATTCTAAAGGCAGTATCTGAAGAGGGGTTTGAAGGCTTAAGTAAGCTAATCGATGATGCGTCCCAAGGAGTCGATAATTATGTTGAGAAGAAGGAAGAAGAGGGTAAAGTCGAGGGGTTTTCTTTTGAAGATCAAAACGTAAAACCACCCACAAACGGAGACACTGCTGTAAAAGAGCTAAAGCCTGCGCGAAGATTCTTCAGAAGGATAAAGAAGTAAGTAAGACTGTTCGCATTGAAATTTTCTCATCTCTACGTTGCGCTAATTTTCCCTAGCTAGCTCGTTTTTTGTTTGACTAAAGTCTTAAGCTAATTCGCTTATCTTATGTTTTAGCTCAGGTATAGCTTCGAAAATTCCAAAGACTCACATTCTCAGAATTTTATAATTTGGATTTGTTTAGAAATTAGTAATTAGGAATTAGAAATTGTAACGAAGTTACTAGAGTCCGTACTTTTCTATATTGTTATTGTGTTCCCCTAGTGTATCTGCGTATCTGTTAATACCGTTTTTGTCAGAAATATAGAATAGGTAATCGGTTTCTTTTGGACTTAGTGCAGCATCAAGACTGGCAAGTCCGGGATTTGATATCGGCCCGGGCGGAAGCCCCGCTAGTCTGTAAGTGTTATAGTCGGAATTTATGAGTTTGTCGTTTGAGGTTAGCCCTCTTTTCCACCATCCCTGTCCGTCTCCCTGGAAACCCAATGCATACTGAAGGGTAGCATCTATATCTAATTTCATTCCGATGTCGAGCCTATTGTGAATTACTGAGGAAACAAGAGGTCTGTCTTCCGCATGTTTTGCCTCCCGTTCTATAAGGGATGCAATTATCACTGCATCTTCTTTTGAAAGCTGCCCTTTATTATCTAGCGATTTATACTTATTTTCAAAATTGCCAGTCATCATATTTATAATAAAATCAATGTCAGCGTCTTTAGGAATTAAATATGTGTCCGGAAAAAGATATCCTTCGTGATTTGTGAGTTCATCGGCCCATGAGTCTTGGTAGGAGGGAATTTTTACTTTAAGAATCTCAGCTACTTCTTCAGCCCTTTTCCCTTCAGGAATCGTTACCCATGCATCTAATGTTCCATGGGTCAGCTCTTCCGCAATTTCGTAGGCGTTCATAGACGGGTAAAGTCTATAGTCTCCGGCTTCTATTCTTATGTCCAGTCCCAGACGCTTCGTAAGAAGAAAAAAGACTATTTGATTTTTTATGAATCCCTGCTCTTTTAAATTTTTGGCAATAGCTTTTACACCCTGGCCTCTCTCAATTACGAAAATTCCGGGAGTATTGTTTTTATCGTTAACCGGTGAAGTTCCCGCTTTCCAAAAAACGAAAGCAGCGAGAAGTATTAAAAGGGCAATAATGAAAGCGATGGCAAGTCTTTTCATGGGTACCTGAATAAAGGCAGGCTTAAAAGAGTTTCTTTAGCTTCATTAAGATTATACACTTTTTCGCTATAAAGTGTACAGATTGTCTCTCCTTTTTCAAACTTTTCGCCGATTTTTTTATTAAGATATATTCCTGATCTTTTCATATCAGGCGCACCAAGAATTCTTGAAACTGCAGTGAGATTTCTCATTTCAAAAGAGCATATCCTCCCGCTCTTTTCGGCCAACACTTTATAGGAGTGTTTCCCGGGATTAAGGTCTGTACTTTTGACATCGGGATCTCCCCCCTGTGCTTTTATTATTTCTTTCATCTTCGCTAAGGCAAGTCCGGACTGAAGAATTGACGAAGCCCAGTTGAAAGAATTTTTATATTGGTTCTTAACAAAATCTTTCTGTTCTTTGTTACAAGACTCAAGGCATAGTTCAAGAAGGTGTCCCGCGAGATTTATGCTTCTTGCTTCAAGGTCCAAAGCCCTGTCATCTCTTTGCTCAAGAACCATAAGAGACTCCCGCGTCTCTAGCACTGGGCCGATTCCTCGTCCTGCGGGTTCGTCGGTCTTGTGCATTACGACTTCGATTTTTATGTCAAACCTTTTTGCTAAAATCTCGAATTTCCTTTTAAGAAGATTAGCATCGGTGAGCTTTTTTACTTTTGATTGATCCCCCCATGGAATATCTATCACCACATGATTTGACCCAAAAGCTATTTTTTTGGCCATTATGGAAATTAAAATTTTGTCATATGACTCAAAAAGCAAAACTTCCTCAACCTTTATAATTACATCATCAGCCGGGGCAATGTTGACGCTTCCTCCCCATACAATACACCCATTGGTTTTTTCGACTGTCTCGTATATCTTCTTTTTTGAAAGAGTAACAGGAGCGAGTATTTCCATGTCATCCGCTGTTCCTCCTGGAGTGGTAATTGCACGGGAGGAACTTTTAGGAATCTTAAATCCCGAAGCTGCGATTATGGGGACTACTATCATGGTTGTTCGGGTTCCGGGAATTCCGCCTATTGAATGTTTGTCCGCGACAATTCCTTTGAACTTGAGTCTCTCCCCGGTCTCTACCATTGCTTTAGTCAGGTAGTATATTTCCTCGTTTGAGAAGCCTTTTGAGAATCCGGATGCAGCAAAATAGGTGGTTAGGACGTCCCCCAATTTTTTCTGGGAAATCTGATCCATTATTGCATAGACCTCTTTGTAGTTTAGCGTTTTGCCAACAAGCTTTTTTCTAATGGCAGCTATTGCCAGGTGTTTTTCATCCATTTTTTATTTGTTTTATTGCAAGACCTAAGAATTTCTTGATAATCGAGATAAAATTATAATAAATAGTGTTTATAACCCTGTAGACGGTTGGCCAAATTCCGGCAAGCAGTCTTTTGAGTTTTATCATAGTTCTGAAAGCCTGGCCTTAATAACAAGTCGTTTCCAGATAGTGCCGGGAGGTGTGCATGTGATAAGAGTTATAAAGCTATCTGAAAAATCCTGTGCCAGAACAGAAGTATCGTTGGGTTCAACTACTATTATGCTTTGGACTTTATAATGATAACTTACTTTTCCCATATTCACGAAAATTGAATCTCCAACTCCGAGTTTGTAGGCATTGGCAAGAATTGTCTTGTAATCGTTTGGATTATAAAGCTGGGGGAGCGTTGAATGTCCAAATATTAACGTGTTGCCTTTTTGAGAAGGCGCAGTGTCTGTGTTGAATTGGACCATGTGCTTCGTTAGGTCGCGATCAGCGGACGAGACTTTTGCATCAGCCACGTTAATTTTAGGAATTGAAACCGAATAGTTAAGGTTTGTAAGTTTTTTGAATTGCGCATCTGGATACCAGTTCTCGGCATTTGTATAATCTACTGAAAAGCCTGCTGCGGCATTTGACAAGAGTCCTGCAATACTCCGTCCACCCGTAACTGCAGTCTTTGGAATTGGTACTTCAAAACTCTGTGACGCAAAGATGGGTGCGAAATAAATTTGCCACGAAATTACAGGAAATGCAACGTAGAGAAATATGGCAACTCCTATTAAAGAGAGTATAAGGCTAAAAATCCTTGCGACTTTTCTGCCTTTAAAAGTTTTCTTTTTGTAATACTTAGTCATTGAATTTCTATAACGAGCTTTATGTTTTTGCCGGAGCGAGGCAAAAACTTTGGAAGAAGAGGAATCGGAGGACTTTGAGAAATTTCGACGCTTGATACGTTGGGAAGTTTTTCAAGTATCTTCCGTGCGTCTCCGTAAGGTTTTCCGGAAAGTTCATTAATTAAATCTTTTTCTTGAATTTTCGGCACCAGATTTGCTGTGACGTCAAGATTTGCCGAAACATCTCCTCCTGCAGCTGTTTTTATATTTTTTACTCCTATTTCGATATCATCTTCATTTATGGTAAGTTTTTCATCTATGTCTTCCTCAAGATTTGCTTTAGCGAATTTTAGGAGATCCGCAGTCTTATAAGCAATTCCCTGAAACTGGATAACTGCAGTTAGCGCTACCTGTGTTGCCTCATCATCTACATCTTTTGAAAAAGTTTTTCTTTCAAATTTTGTCGTAACGAACACGCTTAGCAATTCTTCGTCTTCTGATACTTCAGTCTGAATATCTTTTCTGGCTTTTCCCTCAAGAGTTTTGGGAAGCTCTTTAAGTAGCTTGTCTATGTCTTTTTGAGACACCACTATAAGATCCTTTTTCGTACCGCCTGAAAAAGGATTGTCATTTTTTGCAGCAATAGAGTTTGAACCTTCGACTGAGAATTTAGTATTCGACGGTTGATTATAGTTGGTGCCGAATTTGACAGCAGTTACTCCTACTTCTTCTGTTCCGGGCTTCGTACCCGAGAAAACGTCTCCCGACGCCGACGCTACGGTTATTTTCTTATCGGTTACGAATTCAAGACCGTTTGCTGACGTGAGTTTAGTGCCCTGTTCCAATGTTTTGGAGGCGTCATTGTTGTTAAATATCGTTACGCTTCCTTTCGCTTTGTCTCCGGTTTCTTTCTTTCCGGTGGAGTCGGTTGAGAGCTTTCCCTCTTCTGTTACTGTTACTATTCTTCCCGACAGGACATTTTCCGTCGGATTTGTTTCGCCCTCCGCAGTAAAAGTAATAGTCTCGTTTTGAGAAACACTTTTTTTATCGACCTGAAGCGTGATAGTGGCTTTTGTAGCAAAGAGATAAAAAAGAAGGAATGAGAAAACAACAAAAGCTATTATTCCCGGCACGATCAGTCTTTTCCGGCCCCCGCCGCCACCCTTTGATGTAATTTTAGAAAGCATTGGTTTAAGGTTTTTAAAAAAGGATCCCAGAACTTTTTTTCCTTCGCCTAGAATTTCCATTGCCTTAACGGGCATTTCCCGCGTTGTTTCACGAAGGCTCAGGTCGTCCGGAATTTCGGAGACCTTTTCTGAGAAACTTGAGGCGTCCTTTGTCTCGATTGCCTTAGCTCCTGCAATGTCATGGTCCTGCATAAAACCAAAGTCAGATGACAAATTGTCGGATACTATTGTTTTGCCTGGCTCTTCTTTAGAGAACTCCTCGTAGTTAAAATCTTCAATTGATGCGATCGGCTTTTGAAATGTAATGTTTTTAAGAGACTCCATGGATAGAATAAATTTCATTTGGTTTACTGCACCGTATACCACTGCTTTTGCATCATAATTTATAGAAAGTGCTTTTATCTGTGGGGGATGAAGAAAGGGAAGAGACTTACTCCATGAAAAGTTTAAGAACTCCTGCTCAAGTCTTTCATCTGCGTCATAAACAATTATCTTTGAAGGCAGAACTTCAGGAGTAGTCAAATGTTTAAGAAGAATGTTTGTTGTGAACGCTGCGGATTCATGAATTTCCGAAGACTTTTGCTCAATTATTTTGCCTGCGCGCACAAGAGAGATGGAAACCCTCTTTGGTCCCACTTCTGCTAAAACCGCAGAGACCGGCGCGCCGTCCTCAATCTGTAAAAGATGGAGAAGTGCCTCGGTTATTATTAAAAAGCCCACCGGCTTTAATCCCAGCTCATCGCTTGCCTTCTTAAGCTTTTCCAGATATTCAGGTTTTATTTTACCCTCCATAACCCAGGAATCTTTTACGGCAAAAATAGTATTATGGGTCTCTACATTTTTTGGGAGATTTTCTTCAGCCGAAGAGATTGCTTTATCTAAGGTTTGCAGAATTTCATCTGTTTCTGCGGTTTCGATACTGTCTTTAAATTTTTCTTCACCAAATCCTACGATGCGTGCTTGTCTTGCAGTCTCTTCAAGTATTACGGCGCTTGCCTTATCATCCCGAAGAGTTAGGGATAGGTAGTAGCTTGACTCTTTTTTATTTTGACCAATGGGCAGATTCGGTAATTTCATAAAAGTTAGCCTGCCTTAGCGTATAATCTTTTCTGTCCGCGACCCAAATTCTCCTGCTTTATTATCTTAAAACTTTTAACCTCGCTAGTAAAGCTGACATGAGGCCCACCGCAGAATTCACGTGAATATGCTTGCATATGAACGTGTGGTGAGTGATCAATCGAACCACTTTTCGGACCAATAAAATAAACTTTTACACTGTCCTGATATTTTTCATCAAATAGCCCAATTGCTCCTATTTCCTTGGCCTTCTGAAGCGGCAGCATCTCAAAATGCACGGGAAGATTCTCTTTAATCCTTCCATTTACTACGTTTTCAAGTTTGTCTATTTCTGCGTCAGTCAGTGCCTTATCGTAGTTAAAATCAAACCTTACACGCTCACTAGTGATATTTGATCCTGTCTGGTGGACCTGCGTTCCAAGCAAATCTCTTATTGCTTGATGGAGAAGATGCGTTGCAGTATGCCCTCTTACTGTAGCCTCACTTGTGTCTGCGAGTCCTCCTGCAAATTTCTTCGTCGCCCCGGCCTTGGAAACTTTCTGGTGTTCTTTCATTTTTTCCGAAAGTTCCTGTTCGTTAAAATCGTATCCCAAACTTTTAAGCTGCGTTGGACCCAGTCCGTAAGAGGCAAGGGACTTGAAAGCTAGGTCTGCGGAAATATGCGTCGTACCTTTTAACTCATCGCCAGTTTTCGTTCCCTGTTTGCCCAGCTCTTTCTCAATAAACTGCTTTCCGCCAACGAGCACCTTTTTGTAAGTCTGTATCTCTTCCAAAATAATATTTTTGATAGTTTCAAAATTCCCTTTTAGTTCTGAATCTGTTTTTCCATATTCCGAGGCAATAGCCTCGATCACAGGGGAGGGATCTTTTGCTCCCAGCTTGTCGAGATGGTCTGCGCCTCGCCTTATAAGGCGGCGCAGGATATATCCCTGTTCTTTATTTGAAGGATAGACTTTTTCAGAGGCGATAAATGAGGCTGCAGTCAGATGATCTACGATAATCCTAATACTTTCTTTATCGTCTTTGTAGGAGCTGCTTGAGGCTTGTTCAATTGCACTTATGACAGGAGTGAAAAGACTTGTCCCAAACATGTCGGGCTTATCCTCGACAGCTGCGAGGAGGCGCTCGACGCCCGCGCCGAAGTCTACATTTTTTTGAGGAAGCTCTTTAAATGATCCGTCATCCTGTTTTTGGTATTGAATGAAGACTGAATTTGCGATCTCGAGGAACTTCCCGCATTCACACTCCGCCGGACTATCTTTACATTCCTTACCATGTTCGCCCACGTCAAATCGA